>JBBQQH010000032.1:0-35987 GCA_038216155.1 Lysobacterales bacterium | reverse complement strand
CAGCAGTGCCAGGGCGGTGGTCTGAAACACTGGTCCCAGTCCCTTGGCTGACTGCAACGCCGGTGTGGTGTGCGCTTTGGTCAGGCTGGCCAGATGCGCATCGATCGCTTTCATTTCCTTGCGCAGTGCTGCCAGTGTTTGCCGCATCAATGGTCGCAGCGCGGGGATGGCGAGGTCCCACTGCTGCCGCGTGCGTTGCAGGGCGTCCATGACTTGCTGGCGCCGACGCAGCCAGGCTTTGAGTTCGACTTGCCACGCCGGTGGGGTTTGGTAGGGCCGCAGCCGGGCATGGAAGACGCGTGCCATCTCGGCCAACACGTTCGCATCGAGCGCATCGGTCTTGGCCAGCTGGCCGGTGGCACGGGCGAAGTCCCGGGCTTGCCGGGGATTGATGCGTGCGATCCAGAGTCCGGCTTGCGCGCACGCATCAGTCACTGCGGCATCAAAGCCGCCGGTGGATTCGACCACCACGCGCACCTCGTCCAGCGTTGCGAGCATCCGCAGCAAGCGGCCAATACCTGCCGCTGTGTTGGGGTAGCGCTGTAGCTTGGTCTGTCCATCCACGGCCACATCCAGCATGGCCTTGCTCACATCGATCCCGATTCCAGGCATGACGAACTCCCGTTAGAGTAGGCACAGGTCGAGAGCGTCACGTCCAAGCCCCTTCTTACCGGTGCGAGTGTCGACTCGCGCAACTGTTCGGGCGTGAGGACGTGAGATCCGGTGTGCGGCCCAGGCTAAATTACGGTGGCTGACACCTAGGCGTTATCGGGCTCGCAAACCGGGCTCTCGACCACTAGGCTACTCAACTATCAAGACGTAAGGCGTTAGCTGCCAATGTCAAAGTTCATTCTCGGATCTGTCTTCTTATTTCTTTCCTCCCAGGCAGTCGCCGCCGCGATGCCTGACGCAGTTGATCCGACGCTCGGAATAGTCTCAACACAAATCGAGACTCGAGTTCTTATCTATTCGGTTTGCTCCTCGGAGCACTGCTGGTCAGAGTCATATTTTCAATTCCTTTCTTCTGAGCCAGATGAGCCGGAAGTACTGTGCACGGTCCCAATAAAAGAGATAGCTACAGGTCATCTTGTCGACGCTGTAACTTGGTCAATGGTTAACGGCGAGCCAGCAATTAAGATGCAGGTCTCCGCATCACACGGCGGTTTCGAGCCACACTCTGTTACGCTCATACCGCTAGATGGCTGCCAGTACTCGTTTGTGGATCCCTCAGTTGGCACCTAACAATTCCGTAAGGAGCTTCCCGTTCTTGCTGCCCACTTCTTTCGTCGGTGCGATGCGGTGCAAAGGTGCCAGACTGCATTTCCGTAATCGGTCTTGTTGGATCGATGCTGCTGATCCGGACCTTGGTAAAAACCGCGCCCGGAGGCCTCTCTCATTCATCGGTCTTGCCCGTGCCCGGCGATCACAGGTCGCGCTGTCAAAGCCGGCGCTCCAACGCCAAGCAAGGGAACCCGGTGTGCGACATCGGCGGGCACCAAGTCGCGTTGACCAACCCGCATTTGACTCCTACGAATGCTGCGGCGTGCGCCGCTGGATTGGCAGACCCCGGTTCGCGTGCCAGAGGCTTTCGCTGCGACGCCAGAGCGGTTCGTTACGCGGGCCGTCAGCGGCAGACGTTGGATCACGTCCATCGAGCATCGCCTCGAGTCGGCAGGATTCACTTGCCATGCAATCCGCACCCGCATTGCCGGTGTAGGCTTGTCCCTTGCGTACCCCAGTCGGATGCGACCGAACCAGGAGTGGATCTGCATGTTTGCGCAGGAGCAACCCGCAAGCGGTGCGTCGGCTGCCGCCCCCAATTGGCTTGTGTTGCTGGTCGACGACGAGCCCGACGTGCACACGATTACCAAGCTGGCGCTGGCGCGGTTCGAGCTGGATGGCCGCAAGCTGGAATTTTTGCATGCGTATAGCGCCGCCGAAGCGCGGGCGTTACTGCAGGATCAGCCGGACATTGCACTCGCCATCGTCGACGTGGTGATGGAAAACGAGACAGCGGGTCTTGAGCTATCGCGCTGGATGCGTCAGGACTTGAAAAACCACTTCACGCGAATCGTCCTGCGCACCGGCCAGCCTGGGCAGGCGCCGGAAGAGAAAGTGATCGTCGAATACGACATCAACGACTACAAGGAAAAGACCGAACTCGACCGCAAGAAGCTGTTCACCACCGTCTTTTCAGCGTTGCGCGCCTACCGCGACATCATGCGCATCGATGAGGCGCGCAGCTACCAGGAACGCTTCCGGATCGGGTTGGAAACCGTGATCGCGGCGTCGGCGCATGTGCTTGAGCAACGCTCGATGCGCGACTTTGCCAGTGGCCTGCTGCAGCAGGTGGCCTCGCTGTTGCACCTGGACGATCGCGGCGTGCTGGTGCGACTGAGCGCGGTGCGCGACAGCGAGCGCTACGAAGTGTTGGCCAGCGTCGGCGATTGCCTGGATGCAGACGGACGCATCGTGCCGGAGATCGTCGCTGCCCTGCAGCATGCCGAGGCGGCAAAACACCATGTCATCGAGAATGGTTCCTTCGTCGGTTATTTCCCCTCGCAGCGCGCGGCGGCCTCGTTGCTGTATCTCAATGGCGTGGAGGCGGTGGACGAGCTGGACATGCGCCTGATCGACATCTTCTCGACCCACGTCACCCTCGCGTTCGAGAACCTTTTGCTCAATCGAGAGATTTTCGACACCCAGGCCGAACTGATCAACAAGCTAGGCAACGTGGTCGAGTCGCGTTCGGCCGAAGCGGGCAATCATGTGCGCCGGATGTCTGAAGTCAGCTATCTGCTATCGCGCGCCTTGGGCCTGAGCGAGGCGGAGGCCGATCTGGTTCGGCTGGCGGCGCCGATGCACGACATTGGCAAGGTTGCGATCCCGGATGCGATCCTGCTCAAGACCGGCCAACTCGACGCCGAGCAGTGGGAGGTGATGCGCCAGCATCCCAGCATCGGTCACGCCATCCTGCAGGGGTCCGAGCGACCGATCCTCAATGCCGCGGCCACCATCGCCCACCAGCACCACGAGCGCGTCGACGGCACCGGCTATCCGCAAGGACTCAAGGGCGAACAGATCCATCGGCATGCGCGGATTGTCGCGGTCGCCGATGTGTTCGACGCCCTGACCCATGTGCGCTGCTACAAGCCGGCGTGGCCCATGCCAGAGGTGATCGACTACATCCGCGCGGGCAGCGGCAAGCACTTGGACCCGGTGGTGGTGGAAGCTTTGTTGGCGAACATGGACGCGGTGCTGGAAGTCAACACGCGCTTCCCCGACTGAGTAATGCGCGGTCGATTTACCCGTCGGGCGCCACCGGCGCAAAACGGGACGGCTCCAGCGGCAGCATGATCCGGTAATGCAGCCCGGTGCCGGGCGCACTATCCACCGCAATGCTGCCGCCAAGTTTGGCGGTGACCAGGTTGTAGATGATGTTCGCGCCCAAGCCGCTGCCGCCCTGACCACGCTTGGTCGTGTAGAACGGGTCGAACAGGTGCCGCAACGTCTCGCTGGTCATGCCGCTGCCATCATCGCGGTAGTCGATGAGCAGGAATGATTCATCGCAGCTCACGTCGATCGCGATGCATCCGCCGTCGAGATGTTCGAACCCGTGCATGATCGAATTGATCACCAGATTGGTCAGGATCTGCGACAGCGCTCCGGGCACGCTGCGCACGCGCAGCAGCGGATCGCACTGCACCTCGATAGTGTGCCGGGTGCCCTTGAGTTTGGGACGTAGCGACTTCAGGGTTTCCTCAATGTACTCGGCCAGTGCGATCTCGCGCACATCGTCGGAGGATTGGTCCACTGCGACCTGCTTGAAGCTGCGGATCAGGGCGCTGGCGCGCTGGGTGTTGGCAGTCAGGATGCGCAACACTTCGTCGGCGGCCTGGAAGTGCTCATGCAGCGCGTCGCGGGTGAGTGTTTCCGCGTTGAACGCACGCTGCGCTTGTTGGGTTTCCTCGGCCAGATGGCTGACCGCGGTAACGCAGATGCCGAGCGGCGTGTTCACTTCGTGCGCGATGCCGGCGACCAGCGCGCCGAGCGAGGCGAGTTTTTCCTGCCGCATCAGATCGGTTTGCGCGACCTGTAGGTCTTCCAGCGTGCGTTGCAATTCCCGGTGCTGGGTCGCGAGCTCGTCGTTGGCGCGTTTGCGCGAGAGTGCGGCGGCAATATGGTCGGCGACAAAGGTCAGCAATTCCAGATCGCGCTCGCCGTAGCCGATTGCCGGGTCGTAGCTTTGCAGGATGATCGCGCCGAGCAGCTTTTCCTGGTAGATCAGCGGTGCGCCAATCCAGACATTGAAGTCGGGACTGCCCATGGATTGATAGATGTCGCCGGCTGTGACCAATGCCCGGTAACGCGCCTGGTCGATGCGCTGCGGCCGGCGCGTACGCAGCACGAAGCCGGTGGAACCATGGCTGGCGGGACGGCGGTAGCCGATCGGTAGCGACGGATCCTTCTCGTCGACGTCATAAGCGAACTGGACCGCTTCGCCGGTGTCGTCAAGCAGGGCGATCAACAGATTTCGGGCGTACAGCAGTGCGCCCAGCAGTGCGTGCACGCGCGTATAAAACGTGTCCAGGTCGATTTCACGGACCGACTGCGCCGAAATCTCGTATAGCGTGCGTTGCAGCTTTTCGCCACGCCGGCGCTCGGCTATCTCGATTTCCAGACTGCGGGTGCGTTCGTTGATGGCGTGCTCCAGGCGCGCGGCGAATTGCGCCCGCTCTACCGCATCGGCGACGTGTCCGGAAAACAGTTGGAACAGCGCGATGTCCTCGGCGCTGTAGCGAAAGCCCGGCGCGTAGCTCTGCGTCACCAGTGCGCCGAAGGTGGTGCCATCGTGTCCGATCAGCGGCATGCCCAGCCAGTGTTCGGCCGGTGCGCCCTCGCCCCAGCGCCGATTGCCCGCGTTGCGCTCGGCGATCTCGTCCATTGTGAAGCACAGGGATTCACCGCGGCGGATCACCCATGCCGTCGGCGACTGATCCTCGGATTGCAACTCGAACAAGGTGTCGGGATCGGGGCAGGCATCTTTTTCGTCGACGCGATAGGCATAGCGAACGCCGCTGCGCTGCAGATCCAGCAATGCAATGTAGAAACTGTGTGCGGCCATGAAGCGCGCCACGGCCGCGTGCACGTTGCGGTAGAACTCGCCCAGGTCGCCGAGGCTGGCGGCACTGCGGCCAATGTCCAGGACCGCGGCCTGGACCGCCTCGAGGCGGGCCAAACGTTCGGCCATCTGCTCGACGGTGGCGGAAGGCTGCATGACGACTCCGAAGTGCGACGTATCGCTTGACCCAATGTGCGATTCGCCGTCGGCGATCCGCATCCAATCATGCCATGCCAGTGCTGGCCGACTAGAATGGAGGCCGGAGGTATTCAACTCTGAATCGCAACGGGAGCAGCAAATGAGTGCAAACGCAGCCAAACAGGTCACCCTGATCGGCGCGCCCACCGATATCGGCGCCGGCGATCGCGGCGCTTCGATGGGTCCCGAAGCCCTGCGCGTGGCGGGCCTGGCCGAAGCACTGACTGCGCGTGGCCTGGTCGTGCGCGACGGCGGCAACCTGTCCGGGCCGATCAACCCGTGGCAACCGCCGGAACAAGGGTATCGGCATCTGGATGGCGTGGTCGCCTGGAACCGCGCAGTCATGGATGCGGTCGGCGCGGAGCTTGCTGCCGGTCGGCTGCCGATCCTGCTCGGCGGCGATCATTGTCTTGCGGTCGGCTCGATCACCGCCGTAGCGCATCACTGTCGCGAGCGCGGACTGAAGTTGCGCGTCCTGTGGCTGGATGCACACGCCGACTTCAACACCTCGGACGTCACGCCTTCGGGCAACGTGCATGGCATGCCGGTGGCGTGTTTGTGCGGGATCGGGCCGAAGGAGCTCACGCATCTGGGCGACGACGCACCGGCAATCCAGCCGGATGTGCTGCGCCAGATTGGCATCCGCTCGGTCGATGTGGGCGAAAAGAAATTGGTGCGCGATTACGGCATTGATATTTACGACATGCGCTACATCGACGAGATCGGCATGAAGCGCGCGATGGAAGAAGCGCTGGAGGGCGTCGACGAAAACACGCATCTGCATGTGAGTTTCGACGTCGACTTTCTTGATCCCTCGATCGCGCCAGCGGTCGGCACCACGGTACCCGGCGGCCCGGGCTATCGCGAGGCGCAACTGGTGATGGAAATGATCGCCGACACCGGTCGCCTGGGTTCGCTCGACATCATGGAACTCAATCCGGCATTCGACGACCACAATCGCACCGGCAAACTGGCGGTGGACCTGGTCGAAAGTCTGTTCGGTAAATCGACACTGATGCGTTCGTAAGTGTTCTCAATGCGGTCTCAGTAAAAAAACGACAGGCCGGATCGCTCCGGCCTGTCGTCCGATCACGCACTTACCACTCGCGCGGAGGGTCTGGCACGAAACCAACCGGGAATGGGTCCGGACCGATTTGACGCGAGGGCAGCCAGCGACGCGGAATGATGCCGCGTGCCGCCAACCGATCCGGTGCGTCGTAATACAGCGTCACCACTTGCTGCGGCGAATCGCTGAGGCGTTCGAACTGGGTCTGCTCGGTCGGAGCGTATTCGCGCTGGCCATGGCCGGTACCGAGGCGCTGCTCGGTCGGTTCGTATGGCGCACCGGCGTAGCCGGACTGGTTGTAAGCGCCGGATTCGGCCGCGTCCGCTGCGCCTTGCGTACGGCTGGCTTTCGCTGCCGCTGAAGGGGCGGGCGCATCCTTGTTGCGGGCATAGCCGCCCGACTGGCGCTCGTAGCGTTCGTCATCACGCGATCCGTATGGCGAATATACCGGCGGACTGTAGACAGGCTGCCGTATGCGCTCGCGAAACACCGCCATGCCGATCACGCCGACATTGTCTGGCCGCCCGGTGCGCGCGGCGTAGCTGTCGTCAAGCTCGGTGAACACGAATTGCGCAATGTCGTCGTAATTCTTGCGCCAGCCGGCGATCTCCGTCGACTGCCACGGACCGAGCACGTAACCGGGCTGCCCGGTACCAGCGGTCTGACCGCTGACCACGTTCACGCCGTCCACCGACAGCACCACCATCACCCGCTGGCTAGTGCGGTTGGCGAGCCGTAATGCATAGCGGTGGCCGGGCTGGCCGGCGACATACTGACGGCCGGACTGGCCGTATTCGGCGAGTTGTTCGCCGGTATCGCGATCAACGACCGCCAGGTTCACCAACGGACGCGCGCAGGCGGTAGCCGACAGACAACACAGCGCGAGCAGCAACAGGTTCAACAGCGTTTTCATGACACTTCTCCGGGTTGGGTAGTGAGTGAAACGCCGGTGACGGGAAAACGGGGTTGCTGCCTCAACGACAGATGACAGCACCAGTCCACTATCATCTGCTCCTGTCTCCCGTTCACAGTCATCTCGAATGCGCATCCTTACCGGCATCACCACCTCCGGCTCGCCGCACCTTGGCAACTACGTCGGCGCAATTCGCCCGGCGATCGCCGCAAGTCGCGCAGCGGGCGTGGAAAGTTTCTATTTCCTCGCCGACTACCACGCGCTGATCAAGGTAAGCGATCCCGCGCGCGTGCAGCGCTCGACACTGGAAATCGCCGCTGCTTGGTTGGCTTGCGGGCTGGATCCGGACAAGGTCTGGTTCTATCGGCAGTCGGATATCCCCGAGATTCCGGAACTTACCTGGCTGCTTACCTGCGTCGCCGCCAAGGGTCTGCTTAACCGCGCGCATGCTTACAAGGCGGCGGTGGATCGCAACGTTGGTGATGGCGACGATCCCGATGCCGGCGTGACCGTTGGGCTATTCATGTACCCGGTGCTGATGGCCGCCGACATTTTATTGTTCAACGCCGACAAGGTGCCGGTCGGCCGCGATCAGGTGCAGCACATCGAGATGGCGCGCGACATCGGCGCGCGATTCAATCATCTGTATGGCGAGCACTTCATTTTGCCGCAGGCGCAGATCGAGGAGCACGTCGCGACCTTGCCGGGCCTCGACGGCCGCAAGATGAGCAAGAGCTACGACAACACGATTCCGTTGTTCTGCAGCCGAAATGAGTTGAAGAAATTGATCGCCGGCATCGTCACCGATTCGCGCATGCCCGGTGAGCCAAAGGACTCGGAAGCATCCAACGTGTTCGAGTTGTATCGCGCGTTTGCCAGTGCGGACGAAACCGCGACGATGCGCAAGGCGTTCGCCGAAGGCATCGGCTGGGGCGATGCGAAGCAGCAATTGTTCGAGCGCATTGACGCAGAGATAGCGCCCTTGCGCGAGCGCTATGAAACGCTGATCGCGCAGCCTGCTCAGATTGAACAGCAGCTGCGGCAGGGCGCAGAGAAGGCGCGTGCGATTGCGCAGCCATCGCTTGGGAAATTGCGTGACTCGGTCGGGCTACGCAGTCTTGCCGCGACAACCGCACCCGTGATCAAGCGTGATAAGGCAAAGGCCGCGTTGCCGCAGTTCAAGCGGTATCGGGAGAACGATCTGATTTATTTCAAATTGATCGACGGTGATGGAACATTGTTGTTCATCAGTTGCGGCTTTTCATCAGGGCAAGAGGCCGAGATTGAAATACGGAGTCTGACGCGCGCTGGAGCCGGGTCTGAACTTGAGTCCTCAACTTTGGAATATGAGGCAATGGGACACGCTGAAGGATATCGATTCGAGATTCGAGAGCCTGCTTTTGGTGACCCGGAAGCCGGCACTCTAAAATACGGAGCCGGACCGATCGTCGCCTCGCGTGAAGAAAGTGAATTGCTATGCAAGCGATTCCTTCAGGCTGTTGCGCAAATTGCGAGTGCAAGTTGAGATGCCCTATCTTGCTCTGATCCTTTTTCTGCCGTGGTTTCTGATCCTTGGCGTGCTGTTTGTGATCTATCCGCGCGTTCCGCGCACGCCGGCACGACGTATTTTCGATTTGGCAACGCTTGCGTTGGCAGGCGTTGGAAGTTTCATCGGCATGCGCTGGGCATACCAAACTGCGGACACCAGCGTCGGCATGATGTGGCAGCAGATTTTCGCGACGCTGGTTGCCTACGGCATCTTTCTTGCCGTGATGACGATCGCGTTGATCGTAAGGCTCCCTTTGTTGCGACACAGATTGGACGAATCGCGCATGTGACCCGTTCGTGGTGAGCCCTTCGTCAAGCTCAGGACAGGCCTGTAACCATGACCGGATCACCCCCAACCATGCCAGCGTTCCAATGCGCCCGACTGGCGAGACCTGGGTGTTTGGCACGTGCTTGAAGCTTTGGTTCGACAGGCTCACCACGAACGGCCAATACGGTTCGGATGGGCTGAGGAACCCTGTTCCTAGGAAAAATCAATCCCAAGCGTTGAGGTGCGGCCCGAACTCCCCGCGTTGCTTTCGCACGACGCAGAAGCAGTGCCCGGTCGGCGCCTCCACTACCCACCAGCGATCGCGCACGAAGGCGATGCGTCGTGCGCCGAGTGCCTCAAGGCGCGCTGCTTCGGCTTCAAGGTTGTCGGTTTCCATATCCAGATGCACGCGTGGTGCGTGCTCGACCTTTTGCAGCAGGATGATCGGTTCGTCCGATTCGGTTTTGAGCTCGGCGTATTTGCCGTCGCCGTCCTGATCGACGGTGATCACCGGCTTGCCCAGCGCCTGGCTCCAGAAGCGTGCGGCCGGCGCCAGTTCGTCGACTTCGCAATCAATCACGATCGTGCTCAGGCGACTATGGTGCATCTGGCGCGCTCCATGTGCAGCTGGTAGCTACTGACACTCCATGCTGGCCAGCAGCCACTTGCCGGCCGGGCCGAGTTCAACGGTGTAACCGATGTGCCGGTTAGCCTTGTTCTGCATCTCTACTTGCAGGCGGGTGGGACTGATGGTCTTGATTTCGACGAAGCGGAAATCGGCAGCGGTACCTGCGCCGCACAGCAGCGGATCGCGAGGGTCAAGACTCATGTCGTGCTGCATGGTGGATACGATCGTCGTATCGACATCGGTGCGCCGCGACAGGAAGCCTATCGGATCGGTATTGCCCGCCGCCGCGTAGTCGGCCAGCACGCTTTCCACCAGCTTGCGTGCAGCGGCTTGTGCGTCCGGTGATGCCGGGGTGTTGGCGAATGTGGTGTTGTCGGACTGCCTGTTGCATGCGGCGAGCAGCAGCGTTGTCGCGACAGCGAATGCGATCGCCGCAACGCGCGTCCGCCGCTTGCTCATCGCTGGAATGGTCGACGCCATCAGTTCGCCGCCGCCAGATCGTCCAGCATCGCTTTCAGGAATCGCGCCGCTTCGCCGCCGGTCGCCACGCGATGATCGAACGTGACCGACAACGGAATCACCTTGTGCGATTCGAAGCCACCCATCACTGGCGTCATCTGGTGCCGGCCCTTGCCGGCCGCAATGATCGCCACGCACGGCGGCACCACCACCGGCGTTGCATAGCGACCGGCGAACATGCCGAAGTTCGACAGGGAAATGGTGTAGCCGGACAGTTCCGATGCCGGGATGCTGCGATCGGACACCTGCGTGCGCAGCCGGTTGACCGCTTCGCGCACGCCGCGCGCATCGAGCATGTCGGCATTGCGCAGCACCGGCACAAACAGCCCGTCGTCGGTATCCACCGCGATGCCAATGTCGACGTGCCGGTGCAGCGTGCGCGTGAGCGCTTCGCCATCGAACCATGCGTTCAACGCGGGTACCGCCTTGCAGGCGCTGACGATGGCGCGCACCAGCCGTCCAGTGATGTCATTGCCGGGCGCCCATGCGTGGATGTCGGCGTCGTCACTGAGCGAAGTCGGCACCACCTTGCTGTGCGCATCAGCCATCACCCGCGCCATGTTGCGGCGCACGCCCTTGAGTTGCTCGGGCTGCCCGGTAGCGACCACGCCCGGTGGTTGTGTGCGCATCGGTTTGCCGGATTGCGAAAGGGTTGTGCGCTGCTCTTCCCTTCTCCCCTCGGGAGAAGGTGTCTGAAGGGCGGATGAGGGGAGCGTGCGTGGCGAGCCTCTCCCCTCACCCTCGGTCCCTCTCCCGCCGGGAGAGGGAAGCAAACCAGCGCTGCCATTGGCAGCCGCTTCCTTCACATCCTTCAATGTGATCACGCCATCGGCGCCACTGGGTCGCACGCGCGACAGATCGATTTTCAACTTCTTTGCCAGCGCGCGCACAGCGGGCACGGCCTTGACTCCGCCGATCGCCAGCGCTGCCTCGCTACGTATCGCGTCCGAACTCTGCATCGCTCCGACCACGGTGCCGGCATCGGCTTCGCGTTTGGGTGCATCGCCGACGGACGCCTTGCTGACCGTGCGATTGGTTTCTTGAATCTCGCCGCCTTCGTCCGACGCGATCACTTCATCGCCGCCATCCGGTGCGGGCGCGCCCGCGCCTTTCGACGGCTGCGCATGCGACGGGCCGTGATGGTGGCCAGTGTCCTGTGCCTCGGCGCGCTGCGGCAGTTTCGGATCGAGTTCGACTTCGGCGAGCATGCTGCCGGTGACGATGACATCGCCATCGCCGCCGGCGAGCTTCACCACCTTGCCCGAATACGGCGATGGCACTTCCACAACCGCTTTCGCGGTTTCCATCGACACCAGCGGCTCGTCGAGCTTGATGATGTCGCCGACTTTCACGAACCATTCGACGATAGTCGCGTCCGGCAGGCCTTCGCCCAAGTCGGGGAGGATGAAAGTTTTCTTGTCAGCCATGTCTGTCCTCGTCGATCAGTTCAATTGCGCGCGCCGGAATCCATCCGGTCGCACCGTCGTTTTTTTCAGCCCACCACCAACCAGCCAGTTCGCGATGCAGGAGCAATTCATCCGACACATCGGCGTTCAACTCTCGGGCGTCGTAATCACTATTCGCAATCGCTACCTCGCGATCGACATCGAACACCGACTCGGGAATCCATCCGCCCAGCCCGCCTGCCAGCGTACTCCAGACGAACTCGGGCCAGTCGTGATCGCGATCGCCCAGTGTTACCGTCTCGCCGCGCGCCACCTGGATCGCCGGGCGATCGGGTGCGCGATGCGTCGCAATGACCCGGGCATGCTGCATCAGCTCACCGCCAGCGTCCGCTTCACCGCCGCGACGATCTTCTCGACGCTCGGAAGGTATTTCATCTCCAGCCGGAACAGCGGGATGTGGGTGTCGTAACCGGTCACGCGCTGCACCGGTGCCAGTAATTCGTAAAGACATTCCTCGGCGACCCGAGCGGCAATCTCGGCGCCAAATCCTGCGGTGCGCGGCGCCTCATGCACGATCACGCAACGACCAGTCTTCTGTACAGATTCCTTGATGGTGTCGAAGTCGAGCGGCGTCAGCGTGGCGACGTCGATCACTTCGGCGCTGATGCCTTCCTTCGCCAGTGCGTCGGCCGATTCCAGCGTTTCCTTGACCTGCGAACCCCAAGTCACCAAAGTCACGTCGCTGCCATCGCGCAGCACAAAGCACACGTCCAGCGGCAGCGCTTCGCCGTCGTCCGGCACGTCTTCCTTGTACTGGCGGTAGATGCGCTTGGGTTCCATGAAGATCACGGGATCCGGATCGCGGATCGCGGCCAGCAACAATCCGTACGCGCGCTGCGGCGAGGATGGCAGCACCACGCGCAGGCCGGGCACGTTGGTGAAGATCGCTTCGTTGGCTTCGGAATGGTGTTCCGGCGCGCGGATGCCGCCGCCCCAGGGCACGCGCAGCACCATCGGGCAGGTGAGTCGACCGCGCGTGCGGTAGCGCATGCGCGCGGCGTGGCAGACCAGGAAATCGACCATTGGGTACATGAAGCCGTCGAACTGCGCTTCGGCCACCGGTCGCATGCCCTGCGAGGCCATGCCGACGGTGAGCCCGGCGATCGTGGTTTCATCCAGCGGCGTGTCGATCACGCGCTCGGCACCGAATGTTTGCGACAGGCCGGCGGTGGCGCGGAACACGCCGCCGTTGATACCGACATCCTCACCCAGCACGACCACGGAATCATCGTGCTTGAGTTCGTAGGCGAGCGCTTGGGTGATCGCTTCAATCAGGGTAATCGCGGTCATTAGCGCTTCTCCCAACTGATGGCGTCGTCGCGTTGCGCAACAAGGTCCGCCGGCAGCTCCGCATACAGGAAGTCGAACATCACTTCGACCGGCTGGGTCTTGGTGTTGAGGTAGGCGTCGATTTCGATATCGACCTTCTTGCCGCATTCCTCAGCCCAGGCCTTTTCCTTTTTCTCGTCCCACAACTTTTCGTTGGTGAGGTACGTGCGCAGGCGCGTCATTGGTTCGCGCGCCCAGCCATCCTTTACTTCCTGCTCGCCGCGGTAACGACGCGCGTCATCGGCGGTGGTGTGATCGTGCAGGCGATAGGTCATGAACTCGATCACGCTGCCGCCTTCGCCGTTGCGGGCGCGCTCGGTGGCGCGGCGCATCGCTTCGAGCACGGCGATCAGGTCATTGCCATCGACCTGCAGACAATGCAGGCCACCAGCGATGCCCTTCTGCGCGAGCGTTTCCGCGCCGGTCTGCGCACTGCGCGGCACCGAAATCGCCCAGCCGTTGTTGATCACGCACAGCACCAGCGGCGAGGTGAAAGCGCCGGCCGAATTGAGCGCGGCGTAGAAATCGGTTTTCGATGAACCGCCGTCGCCGCAGCAGGCAACCGCCACGCGCTTTTGCTTGCGTAATTTGAAAGCCAGCGCCGCGCCGGAAGCCATCAGGCACTGCGTGGAAATCGGCACGCACCACGGGTAATCGTTTTTCGGTCCCTGAAAATCATTGCCGCGTTCATCGCCACCCCAATACATCAGGACTTCGCGCGGCAGCACGCCGCGCATGAACTGCGCGCCGTATTCGCGATAGCTGGGCGCGAACACGTCTTCGGGCAACATCGACGCGCCGATGCCGACATGCGTGGCTTCGTGGCCGAGCGATGCGGCGTAGGTGCCGAGCTTGCCGGTGCGTTGCAGCGCGATCGCCTTGGTGTCGAACACGCGCACGAACAGCATCTGCTTGAACAGCTCGACCAGTCGCTTGCCGTCTTTCGCAAACGCCGGCAGGTCGGATTTTTTGCCGACCAGTTTGCCGGACGCATCCATGTATTGCAGATATTCAATTTCGAAGCTTGCCGCTGTGGTCATGGCTAAACTCGCAAATGGTCAATGGGTCGCCCGGCGGCGGGTATCGCCAGCGATCGAAACGCGGATCGCATCGTGGCAACACCGCCGCGGCGCATGCAAGCGCGGGGCGACTACAATTGTCGCACGGAGGACCCATGACGACCACGGACAACCAGCGCGCGCTGGAACAGGGCATGACCCTGGACCTGCACGGCCAACTCGATTACGCGGGCTACCTGCAACTGGACCTGCTGCTGTCGGCGCAGCAGCCGCAGTCGCAACCGCCGCATCACGACGAGATGCTGTTCATCATCCAGCACCAGACCAGCGAGTTGTGGCTGAAATTGTTCATCCATGAGTTGCGCGCGGTGCTTGCGCATCTGCGCGCCGACCAGCTCGATCCGTGTTTCAAGATCCTGGCGCGGATCAAGCGCATCCAGGATCAACTCACGTCGCAGTGGTCGGTGCTGGAAACGTTGACCCCCAGCGATTATCTGCAGTTCCGCCACATCCTCGGGCCATCGTCTGGGTTCCAATCGTTGCAGTACCGCATCGTCGAATTTCTGTTGGGCAACAAGAACGCAGACATGCTGCGCGCATTTGCGCACAAACCCGACGCGCAGGCCGAATTGCGCGCGGTGCTGGAGCAACCATCGTTGTACGACGAGTTCCTGCGCTGGTTGGCGCGTCGCGGACACGCGGTGCCCGAAGCGTGCCTCGAGCGCGACTTCACCCGTCCGCACCAGCGCGAAGCCGCATTGCTGCCGGTGTTCAAGCGCATCTACGAGCACACCTCCGAGCACTGGCTGGCTTACGACTTCTGCGAACAACTGGTCGATCTGGAAGTCAACTTCCAGCACTGGCGCTTTCGCCACATGAAGACGGTCGAGCGCATCATCGGCTACCGTCGCGGCACTGGCGGCAGCTCTGGCGTTGGATTCCTCAAGCAGGCGTTGTCGCTGACGTTTTTCCCCGAGCTGTTCGAGATCCGCACCGAACTGGAACTCTCGCCCGACGGCGGCTGAAATGCTGCGCTGCAGCACCGCCAATGTTTGACGCGAGGTGCGGCAAACAGGTACACCATCCTTTGCTTGATCGCGGCGGTTTGCGCGAAGATCAATCCAGCGCCACGACACGGCGTCCAGTGTCGCCCCGGAGGAATCCTGCATGAGCGCAAACGTGCCGCCCAGTTCGCCCGCACCCGAGCCGCCCGAAGCATCGATCATGGTTCACGATGAATTCGTGCCGCCGCCTCCGGGTGAGGTTCTCGGGCATCCCAAAGCATTGTGGATGCTGTTTGGCGCCGAGTTCTGGGAACGCTTCATGTACTACGGCATGCGGGCGATGCTCGCGGTGTACGTGGCTACACAATTTTTTGCGCACCTGGGCGACAAGGCCGACGCGCAGGCGAGCCTGACCTACGGCGGCTACACCTCGATGGTGTACATGACCGGCATCCTGGGCGGCTATATTGCTGACCGCATCCTTGGTTACCAGCGATCAATCATGCTGGGCGGCGCAATGATGTCGGTCGGCATGTTCATGTTGATGGCGCCGGATCTCACCACCTTCCTGTTGGGCCTCGCGGTGCTGGTGGTCGGTAACGGATTGTTCAAGCCGAATATTTCCTCGATGGTGGGCAAGCTCTATAAGCCTGGCGATCCGCGCCGTGACTCTGGCTTCACCATCTTCTACATGGGCATCAATGCCGGTGCGCTGATTGCGCCGCTGATTTGCAGCGTGTGGATCGGTGCTACCTATGGCTTCAAGTGGGGCTTTTTCACTGCCGGCCTCGGCATGATCCTCGGGCTGACCGTGTTCCAGACACTCAAGGGCTGGCTCGGTCATGTTGGAACCGCACCGCCAGAAAAACAGGGCTTCGGACCGCTGCTGCAGGTATTAATCGGTGGCGCAATTCTCGTGGTGCCGGTGTTTTTCCTGCTGAGCAAAAGTGCACTGCTGGGCACCTTGCTCATCTTCATGATGATCGGCTTGGTGGCTTATTTCCTCTATAGCGGATTCGCCAGTCGCGACAAGGTGCAGTTGCATCGTTATATCGCGATGCTGATCCTGTTTGTCGCCAACATGTTGTTCTGGTCGCTGTTCGAGCAGGCAGGCTCATCGCTGAATTTTCTAGCCCGCGACTACGTGACGATGCCGAGCTTTTTCGGCTGGACACCGAATTTCACCGTGTTCCAGTCGGTCAATCCAATCTTCATCCTGCTGCTGGCGCCGATTTACGCCTGGGCCTGGCCGGCACTGGCGCGCCGCGAGATGAATCCGTCGATCCCGCGCAAGTTCTCGCTGGGATTGTTTGGTGTAGCGGCGGGCTTTTACGTGCTGGTGTTTGCAATCGGGCACATGGCCGACGCAAGCGGCAAGATTTCGTGGTCGCTGCTGACGCTGACTTATCTGCTGCACACCATGGGCGAGTTGTGCCTGTCGCCGATCGGCCTGTCGATGGTGACCAAACTGGCGCGACCGAAGGAAGTGGGGCTGGCGATGGGTGGCTGGTTCCTGTCGATCGCGATGGGCAATTACATGGCCGGCGTGTTTGCCTCGATTGCAACTGGCGGCGGCGGGGAAGCAGCAGCCGGCAGTGCCGCGCAGTATTCGGTGGTGTTCATGCAGCTGTTCTGGCTCGGCCTGGGCATCGGCGTCGTCTATTTCCTGACTGCGCCTTTGGTGAACAAGCTGATGCATGGCGTGAAGTAGGGGCGGAGAGTCGTCGCCCCGGGTCAGTGCGCTGAGGTGTGCTGAGCCGGTTTGATGCACTGGCGCTCGCCGATTGGTGATGTCCAGGATGGACGCGGCGACTGTGATCGCCGTGTGACATTCGGGCCTCAGCTTTCGCGCGTCACGTCTTCGCTGTCGTAATGTCGGTGGAACTTACCCAGTTCGCTGATCGCTATCGACAGCGCGTCGCGTTCGGCATCCCGCAGATGCGGATTCCACGCATCCATGATCAGTACGACACGGGTCTGGTCGCTGTCATTCCAGGCCTCGTGCACGAATGAATCGTCGAAGATCAGGCACTCCCCTTCGCGCCACTCGCGTTGCTCGTCGCCCGCGCGTAACGCGCCGCAGTTGGGCGGAACGATCAACGGCAGGTGCACGGTCAGGCGACCATTGATCACCCCGGTGTGCGGCGGGATATGGGTGTGCGGTCTCAAGACCGAGAACAGGATTTCCGGCGAATGATCGGCAATCCGCATCAGCGGCAACGATTCGAGTAGGGCCATGGTGCGCGGGCAGCGGGCGCAATGCGCTTTGACGCGTTCGCCGTGACGATACAGGTGATAGCCGCTCCATGCCGGCGAGTGATTGAGCTCGCCCCACATCACCGCGGCCGGTGCCGTATCGGGCATGTCCACGTAGGGCAGAAGTCCATTGTCGCCGGCCAGCA
The DNA here is from genome assembly GCA_038216155.1 of Lysobacterales bacterium. Classification (GTDB taxonomy): domain Bacteria; phylum Pseudomonadota; class Gammaproteobacteria; order Xanthomonadales; family Xanthomonadaceae; genus SZAS-103. The sequence continues at coordinate 18,505 of JBBQQH010000032.1, read as the reverse complement.
CGCCGAGTAATTCTTCACGAATGACGCTGGTGCCCGCTTCCAGCGCGGCCAGAAACGGAAACTGCGCGCGCTCGAACCATGCCTGGTCGGGCAGTCCGGGAATGAACAATAAACTGGGTTGTTGCAACGAATGTATGGGCTGCGCCGCGGGTTCGCCGTATAGAGGCGCCAGTCCGCGATCAATCCGCTTGATTGCATCCGTGCCAACGCGCGCGCGCAGGGCGGCCAGTGCAGGTTCGATCGCGGCCTTGCGGGCGCGCTGCACGGTGGTCATCGCCTGCTGCAGACGCTGACGGATGGGCGCGGCCAGTGTATCCATGCGCGCCAGCAGCCCAGCGCGCTCGGCCAGGGTGAGAGCCTGCAATTGGCTGCGCAGGGCATCGTCGTCATGTTCCAGCGCGTATTCGCATTCCGCTTGCCACAGCGGCGCGGCCAGCATCTCGGGATCACAGTCGCGCGCACTGGCGAATGCACGCAATGCGTCGCTGGATTGGCCTGCGGCAAGCAGGGCGAGACCGAGCTGGAATTGCAGGCGCGCCGATCGGGGTTTCGCGAGCACGCCGCCGCGCGCGACCTGCAAGGCGCGCAGGTGTTCGCCACGCGCCAGCGCGCGCGCGACCAGCAGGCCGACCGCATCTTCTTGCCCTGCCTCGCGCACGGAAATGATTTCGGCGATGCGCTCGGCGCGATCGGCATCGCGCGAGGTCAGCGCGGCGCGCATTGCAGCGAGCAGATCGGCGCTGCTTGTGATGGATCCGGTCTCGGTCATGAATGCGCCGGCAACGTGGGCGTTGCATCAGGCGATATAATCGCGCAATGCCTCTCTGAAGTCCTTATGCCTGACTGAAGCTCAATGCCTGCCGGGGTCCTGTCAGGCCGTCGTCGCAACGTTGGAGACCGTCATGAACGCGCAGCCCGATCAATTCGTACCCAATCTCGGCATGCAGCCGACCACGTTCGAGAACCCGATGGGGATCGACGGCTTTGAATTTGTCGAGTTTGCAGCGCCGGATGCGTCGCTCCTGCACGATCTGTTCGTCCGCATGGGATTTTCCGCCGTGCTCCGGCACAAGTCCCGGGCGATCACGATCTATCGCCAGGGCGGCGTGAACTTCCTGCTCAATGAGGATCCCGATTCGTTTGCCGCCGACTTCGCCAAGGCACATGGACCATGTGCCTGCGGCTTTGCGATTCGCTTCAGCAAGCCCGGCGCCGATGTGCTGGCGACCGTGCTCGGCAACGGCGGCGAGTCGATCACGCACAAGGAAGCGAGCAAGGCAGTTGATGCGCCGGTGGTAAAGGGCATCGGCGATTGCATGCTGTATCTGATCGATCGCTATGGCGACAAGGGTCACATGTACGAGGACTACGCGCCGATCGCAGGTGCCGACCAGCATCCGCGCGGTTTTGGCCTGACCTTCATCGACCACCTCACTCACAACCTGCATTTCGGCAACATGCAGAAGTGGTCGGATTACTACGAGCGCCTGTTCAATTTCCGCGAAATTCGCTATTTCGACATCAAGGGCGTCAAGACCGGCCTGGTGTCGAAGGCGATGACCGCCCCGGATGGCGTCGTGCGCATCCCGCTCAATGAATCGAATGATCCGAAGTCGCAGATCAACGAATATCTCGACGCGTACAAAGGCGAGGGCATCCAGCACATTGCCTGTTTCACTGACGATATTTACTCGACAATCGAGACGATGCGCGGGCAGGGCGTCGAATTTCTGGACACGCCAGATTCCTATTTCGACGTGATTGATCTGCGCGTGCCAAACAACGGCGAAGACGTGCCGCGCTTGCGCGAGAACAAAATCCTGATCGACGCCGACCCCGAGACCAAACAGCGCAAGCTGTTGCAGATCTTCACCACCAATGCGATTGGTCCGATCTTCTTCGAAATCATTCAGCGCAAGGGCAACGAAGGCTTCGGAGAAGGCAATTTCCAAGCGCTGTTCGAAAGCATTGAGCGCGACCAGATCAAGCGCGGCGTGTTGTGACGCAAACTGTTCAAGTCCCTCTCCCACCGGGAGAGGGACGCAACGAGCGCGATCGATGACCACTTCTGCAAATCTTGTTTACCAATCCGGCTTCGGCAACGAATTCGCAACTGAAGCGATTGCCGGTGCCTTGCCGGTCGGGCAGAACTCGCCGCAGCGCGCGCCGCATGGCCTGTACGCCGAACAGATTTCCGGAACCGCGTTCACCGCGCCGCGTGCGGAGAATCGGCGAAGCTGGCTGTATCGAATTCGGCCGGCTGCGGTGCACGCGCCGTTCGCGCAGCTGCCGCATGCGCGTTTCCACGATCGTTTCGAAGAAGCACCCGCAACGCCCAATCAGTTGCGCTGGAATCCGTTTGCGTTGCCGACTGAAGCGACCGATTTCATCGATGGCCTGTTCACCATCGCCGGCAATGGCGGGGCGAATGAGCAAACCGGCATCGGCATCCACCTGTACGCTGCGAACCGCTCGATGCAGGATCGCTATTTTTACAGCGCCGATGGCGAATGGCTGATCGTGCCGCAGCAGGGGCGGTTGCGGGTCGCGACCGAGATGGGCGTGCTGGAGATCGCGCCGCTGGAGATTGCGTTGATCCCGCGCGGCGTGCGCTTTCGAGTTGATCTGCTGGATGCAACTGCGTCGGGCTACGTGTGCGAAAACTTTGGCGCCTCGTTGCGGCTGCCCGAGCTTGGGCCGATCGGCTCGAACGGGCTGGCCAATGCGCGCGATTTTCTGGCGCCGATCGCTGCATACGAGGATCTCGAAGGCGATTTCGCGCTGATCGCGAAGTTTCAGGGCGCGCTTTGGCAGGCGACCATTGATCATTCGCCGTTGGATGTGGTCGCCTGGCACGGCAACCTCACGCCCTGCAAGTACGACCTGTCGCGCTTCAACACGATCGGCTCGATCAGCTTTGATCATCCCGATCCGTCGATCTTCACCGTGCTCACCTCGCCATCGGATACGCCTGGAACTGCGAATATAGATTTCGCAATCTTCCCGCCGCGCTGGCTAGTGGCCGAGCACACGTTCCGGCCGCCGTGGTTCCATCGCAACGTCGCCAGCGAGTTCATGGGCCTGGTGCATGGCCAGTACGACGCCAAGGCTGGCGGCTTCGCGCCCGGTGGCGCCTCACTGCACAACTGCATGAGTGGGCACGGTCCGGACGCGGCCAGCTTCGAGAAAGCCAGTGCCGCTGATACCAGCAAACCCGATCACATCACTGACACCATGGCCTTCATGTTTGAGACGCGACGCGTCATCCGCCCAACCCTGCAGGCGCTGGAGTCGTCGCAGTTGCAGAGCGACTACCACGACTGCTGGACTGGTTTGAGGAAGCATTTCCAGATCCCGCAGCGCTGATCCCCTGAGGGTTGCGCACGGCGCTGAACAATTTCTGCACATTCGGTATGCGAGGATAACAACGGGCTGTTGCAGCATGTGCCGCGACAATGCCATTTTGTTGCAGAGGACAGATCATGCGTCGATCCCTCATTGGTTTGTTCGTGCTGCTGACGCTGGCTGCGTGCCAGCCGTCGACCGACTCCGACTCGACGCCCGCGCCCACCGCCGAGGACATCGCGGCAGTCGCGCCATTGCCGCCAACGAAACTGACCACTGCCGAGCCGATCAAGCAGCCCTCCGCCACCGACGTGCCGGTGCCCGGCAGCGGTGCGCCGCCGATTGATACGGTGGGCGCGAACGCATTTGGTGCACTGCGTTACGGCATGAGTCGCAAGGATGCGGACAAGGCGGCCGGTGGCGCATTGGAAAGCGCTGCCCCCAGCGACAAAAGTTGTTACATCGCCCATCGCGCGGGCCAGCCCGAAATCAGCTACTTGTTCGAAGGCGACAAGCTAATGCGCATCGAAGTGCGCACACCCGGCGTGCTGGCCGATGGCGGCGGTCGCGTCGGCATGGGAATCGACGAGATTCGCACCTTGTACGCAGGTCACCTGACCGAGCAACCCGGCAAGTACGATCCCAACGCGCGCCTGCTAAAAGTGGCAGGCGAAAAATCCGGCAGCGGCGGGTTGATTTTCGAGACCGATGCCAACGGCACCGTGTTGGCCTATCGCGCTGGACTTCCGCCGGCGCTGGACTACGTCGAAGGCTGTTCCTGACCCGGCCGGCGAGACGATCCAGCCGTGAGTGATTCGATCCAGCACGATCGCGATCTGCACGATCCTGACCGACTTGGGCGCGCCAATGAACCGTCGCATACGTTGCGCCGTGCGTTGGTGTTCGGCGCGACTGGCCAAATCGGCGCTGCATTGCTGCCGCTGTTGCACGCCGAAGGGGTCGCCGTGCGTGCCGTCTCGCGCCGATCACAGCCGGCTGCGGATGCGCCGGGTCTGCAATGGATTCGCAGCGATCTTGAACAGGCCAATCTCGACCAGGCCAATTCGGACAGTGCGGAATCGTACGAGTCCGAGCGCACCGAAGGCTGCGCGCCGCTGCCACGCGATTGCGACGTGATCTTCAGCCTCGGTCCGCTGGATGCATTCGCGCGCTGGCAGGAGCGCGCCGGTCCGATCGCACCGCGCGTGGTCGCCTTTGGCTCAACGAGCGTGCGCACCAAGGATGCTTCCACTGATCAAGCCGAGCGCGAACTCGCGACCAGTTTGCGCGCGGCTGAAGACAGCTTGATGGCGTTTGGCGCCCGCCACCGGATTGCCGTATCGATCCTGCGGCCCACGCTGGTCTATGGCTGCGGCCGTGATCGCACATTGAGTCGGATTGCCGCGCTGGCGCGACGGCACGGTGTATTCATGCTGCCGCGCAGCGCAATTGGATTGCGGCAACCGGTGCACGTCGATGACCTTGCGACGGCAGCGGTCGCGTGTGCGAGACAAACGCAATGCGCCGACCGCGCCTACGACGTGCCGGGCGGTGAAGCCGTCGGTTACCGCGATATGGTCAGTCGCGTGCTGGGTTCGCTGCAGCCCAAGCCGCGGCTATTGACAGTGCCGGACTGGTTGTTTCGCGCCACTGTTCGGGTCGCAAACGCAATGGGTGCGATTGGTGATGCCGGCCGCGGAGTTATGGATCGGCTTGATCAGGATCTGGTGTTCGATGCTGCTCCGGCGCATCGCGATTTCGGTTACGCGCCGCGCGCGTTCCAGTGCGACGCGGCAATGTTTGGCCCGGCGCAGTAGTGAACTTAATCAGCGATTACGAAGAATGCGATCGATACACGGGGACCGCCATCACCAAGCTCAATAGCCCCAGCCGAGCTTGCGGTAGCCCTTCGCCAACACCCATAGCGGCCCGATCAGCAGATACGACAGATCGGTAAGGAAACTCGGTTTGCGACCTTCGATCTTGTGGCCGACGAATTGCCCAATCCAAGCCAGCACGAACACGCCGATCGCGATCCACAACAGCGTGTGCATTCCGAACACGATGCGAATTGCCTCGCAGCTGGCGCCAAATGCTACGAACACCAGCAGCATCCCCAGCGCCAGCCGGCGCGAGAGTTTCCAGTAGAACAGCCAGGCTGCGGCTATCGCCAGCGCGGCCCACAAGCCGGCGCGCCCAATGCCTTCCGGCACCGGAATCGTCCACAGCAAGCCGATCACGGACCACAGGATCGCTGGCACGCAAATCACATGCACGCGCTGATTGGTCGCATTGCGATGGTCGCCCGAGTAGTTGTCGAACCACGTGCTCAGCGGGGTCATCGGATTCTCCTCGACGCTCGTGCATCCATCACGACTGCATCCACACTACACCGCATCCGGCGCGATATCCGCCAGCCGCAGCAACGCCTCTGCATACTTGGCTCGGGTGGCCTCAATCACGCTGGCCGGAATCGACGGGCCCGGCGCGGTCTTGTTCCAGTCGAGCGTTTCCAGATAATCGCGCACGAACTGCTTGTCGAAACTCGGCGGGCTGGTTCCGACGCGGTAGCTGTCAGCCGGCCAGAAGCGCGAGGAATCGGGCGTCAGCATCTCGTCCATCACGTGCAGCCGATTGTCATCGTCCAGACCAAACTCGAACTTGGTGTCGGCGATCAAAATGCCGCGTTCGGCAGCGAATGCGGCGGCGTAGCGATAGATGGCGAGGGTGGCGTCGCGCACCTGTTCTGCAAGTTGCGCACCGATGCGCTCGACCATCGTGTCGAAGGAAATGTTTTCGTCGTGCGCACCTGCAGCGGCCTTGCTTGATGGCGTGAAGATCGGTTCGGGCAATTGTTCGGCTTGTTGCAATCCCGATGGCAGATTCAAGCCGCACAGACGCCCGCTGGCCTGATAATCCTTCCAGCCGCTGCCAATCAGATAACCGCGTGCAATGGCTTCCACCGGAATCGCGCGCAAGCGCTTCACCACCACGGAACGCTGCGCGTACAGCGCAACATCAACCCCCGCCGGCAATACCGATTCCACCGCACGGTGGGTCAGATGATTGGGCACCAGATGCGCAGTGCGAGCGAACCAGACATTCGACATCTGGCACAACATCTCACCCTTGCCGGGAATCGGGTCGGGCAGCACCACGTCAAAGGCCGAAAGGCGATCGCTGGCCACCATCAGCAGCTCACCATCGTCCAGCGCATAGACATCGCGTACCTTGCCGCGATGGATCAGATCCAGGCCGGGCAGATCGGATTGCAACAGGGTGGTGCTCACGCGAACTCCGGCGCTGGCGGCAATGCGTCATTGTAGCGTCGCCGCCGCGCAGCACGGGGCTTCTCGCGAATGAATGGCGCGTCATCGTGGGTTGCAATGCATGCGTTAGAATCGATGCATCGATCGCAAAGGACGGCAGCCACATGGAACGTTCCACCATCAAACCCGACGGCAAACTGATCGGCGCGCTGCTAGGCCTGGTATTGACCCGGCGCCCGCACGGCCTGTTGCTCGGTCTGTTGCTGGGCTGGGTGTTCGATACCCTGCGCGCGCGCCAGCGACGCGCCGACCCCGCCTTTCGCAAGGTACTTAACCTCGGTAACAACGCGAGCCCGGCGCAGATCGAAGCTGCGTGGCGGCGGCTGATTGCGCAACATCATCCGGATCGCTTGATCGGTTCGAACGCCGCCGATCGTGATGCGGCTGCTGCGCGTGCGGCAGCAATCAATGCAGCGTATCGCGGACTGCGCCAGCGCACGCCAAGCAAGCGCTGATGCATAGCACGTCGAGCCCGCCTTCGCGTGCGCAATCCACCGTCATTGCGCCGTCGATTCTGTCGGCGAATTTCGCGTGCCTGGGCGCGGAAGTCGATGCCGTGCTCGCGGCCGGTGCGCACTGGGTGCATTTCGACGTGATGGACAATCACTACGTGCCCAACCTCACCATCGGCCCGCTGGTGTGCGAGGCGCTGCGCAAGCATGGCGTCACCGCGCCAATCGACGTCCACCTGATGGTGAAACCCGTCGATCGCATCGTGCCGGATTTCGCGCAAGCCGGCGCCACCTCGATCAGCTTCCATCCCGAAGCAACCGAGCACATCGACCGCACCATCGGCCTGATCCATGATTCGGGCTGCAAGGCCGGACTGGTGTTCAATCCGGCCACGCCGCTGGACTACCTCGACTTCGTGCTCGACAAGCTCGACCTCGTGTTGATCATGTCGGTGAACCCGGGTTTCGGCGGCCAAAGTTTCATCCCGAACGCGCTGGAAAAAATCCGCCGTGTGCGCGCCCTGATCGACGCTAGCGGTCGCGACATCCGGCTGGAAGTCGACGGTGGGGTCAAGGTCGACAACATCGGCGAAATCGCCACTGCGGGGGCTGATACGTTCGTTTCCGGCTCGGCGATCTTCGGCGCGAAAGATCATGCCGACGTGATCCGCCGCATGCACGCCGCTGTGGATGCGGTGCGCGGCTGAAGCCAAGCCGATGCGCGCAGCGGTGCAGCAATCGCGGGTGTGACCACGGCGCATTGCGCGGATTGTTGTCCTTTCCCCGGTTGATGCCCGTTTGACTCATTGACGCTGCGGCCGGACGATACCGCGGGGATTCTGCGATCGGGGACTCACGCGTATGCCGGGGCATTCGAAGTCCAGTGAACTCAAGCCGGGTCGGCTAGCGCGCATCCTCGAGGTTACGCGCGAGCTGGCGCGACCGATTGAACTGGAAAGCATGCTGTACCAGGTCGTCGACGCGGCCAAGGAATTGCTGGACGCCGAAGGTGGCACGGTCTGGCAATATCTCCCGGACGATCATGTGGTGGAGATGTGCGTCGCGCGCGGGCTGGATGCGATCCGCGTTCCGTCGGATCGCGGCATCGTCGGTGAATGCGTGCGCACACACGCGCTGATCAACGTGCCGGATTGCTACGCCGATCCGCGTTTCGATCGCAACGTGGACCGCACCAGCGGATACCGGACACGCTGCATGCTCACGCTTCCCTTGCTTGGCCACGACGATCAGCTGGTCGGCGTCCTGCAGGTGGTCAATCGTCGTTACGGCGTGTTCGACGCCGAGGATGAGGCAATGGCCAGCGCACTGGCAGCGCAGTGCGCGGTGGCACTACAGCGCGTGCGGATGACCGAGCAGCTGCTGCGTTCGGAAAAGCTGCGCCAGGAAATCGCGGTTGCACAAGACATCCAGCAGGGAACGTTGCCGAAAACACTGCCATCAATACCGGGTTACGACTTTGTTTCCTTGTTTCGCTTGGCCGACGACACCGGCGGTGACATCTACGATTTCGTGACGACGGCACAAGGCGAGTTGATGCTGCTGATGGGCGATGCCACCGGACATGGCATCGGCGCCGCGCTCTCGGCAATCCAGGTGCGCGCGATGTTGCGCCTGGCGCAACGGATGGGCGCAGGGCTGGAGGATACGTTCCGGCACATCAACGACCAGCTGGTGGATGACTTGCCCGAGGATCGCTTCGTGACGGCATTCCTCGGATGCCTCGATCCAGTGCAGCATGTCTTGCGCTATCACTCGGGAGGTCAGGGGCCGCTGCTGCATTTCCGGGCAGCGGGACGCGAATGCGACGTGCGTGCGCCGACGACGTTTCCGCTTGGTGCGATGCCGATCGCTGCGCTCCGTGCGCCAAGTGAGGTCGCAATGGCTCCCGGAGATATTTTTGCGCTGATTTCCGATGGCGTTTACGAATACCACGATGCGCAAGGTCGATTATTTGGCGAGCAGGCAGTGATCGATTTGCTGCGCGCGCATCATGATCGACCGCTCTCCCAGGTGCTGGATCGATTGCAGCAAGCCCTCTCGGAATTCGCCCGGGGAGCGCCGCAACTGGACGACATCACGGTGGTGTTGATCAGGCGTCGTGCCGATCCGCCGGCTGATCCGAGCAAGGGCGAATGGAAGACCGCTCAGCGCTACTTCGCACGCAGCTTCGATGCGCTGGCGGAGATGTTCGCTTTCATCCAGCAACAACTCGCTGCATGCGGAGCGGGCGAGAGCGTGCATTACGCGATCAAGTTCACCGCGGAAGAACTGTTCACCAACATGGTCAAGTACAACTCTGCGGGTGGCGGCAGGATCAATCTCTCGATTGCGTGCGATGCCAACGAACTGGTGTGTCGACTCACCGATCCAGACAGCGATCGCTTCGACGTGACCGAGGCGCCGGATGCCGGCATCGACATGCCGATCGAGCAGCGCAGCCCCGGCGGGCTGGGACTGCACCTGATCCGGCGGCTGGTGGATTCGATCGAGTACGACTACTCTGGTCGACGCAGCCGGATCACCTTTCGCAAGACGCTGGGGAGCGGGTGATGTTCGAAATCGGATATGGCGATGGCGGGGTCATCGCGTTCAAGGGTCGGCTTGATGCCGCGCAATGCGGCAAGGCGCAGGCTTTCCTGGATACGGCCGAAGCCTCGTTGCCGTTCGATTTCGGCGGGCTCGAATACATCTCCAGCGCAGGCCTCGGCGTCCTGCTGAAGGCGCACAAGCGCTTGATGGCCAATGGCGGCCGGTTGCGCCTGGTCAACGTCAACAGCCACATCCACGACATCTTTCGCTACTCGGGCTTCGACCAGGTGTTCGAAGTGGAGCGCTCAGGAGGCTGAGGCCATGTTTCCAACCTTTTGCGCCCACGGCCGTATTGATGACTGACGACTCCGATGCCGCGTTGGTTGCTCAATGTAGAAGCGGCGATCGTCACGCTTTCGAAATCCTGTTGACGCGCTATGAGCGTCGGGTTTTCGGGGCGGCCTACCGGATTCTCCACCATCGCGAGGACGCAACGGACGTGACCCAGACTGCATTCCTGCGTGCCTACGAACACCTTGATCGTTACGATCCGGCGCAGAATTTTTGCAGCTGGCTGTATCGCATCGCGGTGAACGAGGCGCTCGATCTGGTGCGTGGCCGCCGACCTTCGGCGCCGTTGTCCGATGAGACGGCCACCGAGCAGGATGGTCCCGATGCGATCGCAACGAAGGACGCGAACGACGCAGTGATGCAGCGCGCGTTGATGGACCTGAAAATTGATTATCGGACAGTGATCGTGCTCAAGCACTTGCAGGATTGCAGCTATGACGAGATCGCGCAGATTCTCGACTGCCCGGTGAAGACGGTGAAGTCGCGTCTGTTCACCGCGCGCCAGGCCATGCGCGATGCACTCGCAGCCCGTGGACAGCTCTGAAATGATCGACGAAACCACCCTCGAACTGATCCATGCCGAGATCGATGGCGAGCTCGACGCGGCGATGCGCGCAGAACTTGAGCGTCGCCTGCAGGACGACTCGCAAGCGCGCGCCATGCGCGAGGATTTGCAGCAGGTAGTGCAATCGCTGGAACAGATGGCTGCGGTCGCAATGCCGATCCAGCTTCACGAAGACCTGATTGCAAGTATTCCCAGAGAGATAGCGGCTCCGTCGTACGGGCCAAAGCGCTTGTTTCGAGGGCGCAGCAGGAGTGCAGAAACAGGCAATACAGCCCAGCGCACCAACTTTTCTGCGGTTGGCTCGTATTCCAGTCATACGCGCAGTTCCACGGGGACAACACACGGTCGCGCGCAAGCAGCAACGGAAACACCACGCTTTCACAAACGAGGAAGGACGATCATGAAAAGCTCCAAGACATTGGCGTTGAGCGGATTGGCGGTGGCCATCATCGCGGTCGCCTACTTCGGCTTCGACTATCCGCCGGGCAATGAGCAAGTCGCCGGCACCATCGCTCCAGCGCAGCGCTATCGCGCACCAGCCATCGACGAAACCGGCGTGCAACTCGGCGACCAGTCGATTCCGAAGCTCATGCAGACCGATACCTTTACGCGTTTGGTAAATGACGCCAAGTTCCGCGCGATGGCGACCAATCCGCAGTTCCTCGCGCTTGCACGCAGTCCTGCATTCGCGGCGCTGGCCAGCAATGCGCAGTTCCAGGCTTTAGCGAACAATGCGCAGTTCCAGGCATTGGCGAAGAACGCCCAGTTCCAGGCGCTCGCAAAGAACGCCGATTTCGCCGCCTTGGCGCATAACGCGCAGTTCCAGACGCTGGCGCAGAACGCGCAGTTCCAGGCGTTGGCCAAGAACGCCGATTTCGCGGCACTCGCACGCAATGCGCAATTCTCGGCGCTTGCCAAGAATGCGGATTTCGCGGCGTTGGCGCGTAGCGCGCAGTTCAGTGCCTTCGCGCAGAACCCGCAGGCGTTTGTCGCGCTGGCGCAGAACGCGCAGTTCCAGGCGCTCGCCAAGAGTGCGGATTTCATGGCGGCCGCACGCAATCCGCAGTTCGCCGCACTTGCCCGCAACGCCGACTTTGCAGCCCTCGCGAAGAACGCCGATTTTGCCGCACTGGCGAAGAGTGCCGACTACCAGGCACTGGCCAGCAACGCACAGGCGTTCTCGGCGATGGCCAGGGATCCGCAAGCGTTTGCGGCGCTGGCAAGCAGTGCTGACTTCGCTGCACTGGCGCGCAACGCACAATTCTCGGCGCTGGCCAAGAACGCCGACTTCGCAGCGCTGGCGCAGAACGCGCAGTTCGCGGCCTTGGCGAAAAACGCCGACTTCGCCGCACTGGCCAAGAATGCCGACTTCCAGGCGCTGGCTTCGAACGCGCAAGCATTCTCGGCGATGGCCAAGGATCCGCAGGCGTTTGCGGCACTGGCTTCGAGCGCGGATTTCTCGGCGCTGGCGCACAATGCCGATTTTGCCGCACTGGCAAAGAATGCCGATTTCCAGGCCCTGGCTTCGAACGCGCAGGCGTTCTCGGCGATGGCCAAGGATCCGCAGGCGTTTGCAGCGCTTGCATCGAGCGCGGATTTTTCGGCGCTGGCGCGCAATGCCGATTTCCAGGCCTTGTCGCGCAATGCAGACTTCCAGGCGCTAGCCTCGAACGCACAGTTCTCCGCACTGTTGCATGACGCTGCATTCTCCGCGATGTTGAAGTCGGAGCAATAAGCGCTGATCCACTTCCCTGCCTGAAACGGGGCCGGCTACCGAAAGGTATCCGGCCCTCGTTTTTTTGAGCTATCGTGCTTCAGTCCGCGTTCTTGGGGAGAGATCGATGCGACGTACCATGGCGATGGCTTGCATCGTGTGCGCCAGTCTTCTGGCGATACGCGCCAATGCTGCCGAACAATTGCAGCAACTGCAGACCGACGATCTCCAGCTCGTCTGGTTCCATCCGGCCGAGGATTATCTGGCGCCGCACGTCGCCCGCAGTTTCGAGAATTCGATGGCGTTCCAGAAGAAAATCTGGGGCTGGACGCCTGACGGCAAGGTCAACCTGCTGCTTAAGGACTTCGGCGATTACGGCAATGCCGGCGCGCGCTCGACGCCAAACAATGCGCTGATCGTCGACATCGCGCCGTTCTCGTTCTCATTCGAAACCTTCGTTGCCAGCGAGCGCATGTTCTCGCTGATGAACCACGAGCTGGTGCATGTCGCGAACATGGATCAAGGCACAAAAACCGACATGCGCTGGCGTCGATTTCTCGGTGGCAAGATCCAGGTCGATCCCGAGCATCCGGAGACATTGGCCTACCACTACCTGACGGTGCCACGCACGGTGGTTCCGCGCTGGTATCTGGAAGGCGTCGCGGTGTTCTTCGAGACCTGGATGGCCGGCGGCCGTGGTCGCGCGCAGGGTGCTTACGATGAGATGGTCTTTCGGGCGATGGTCCGCGACCACGCGCGGTTCTACACGCCGGCCGGGCTCGCCGCGGAAGGCACCAAGGTCGATTTTCAGGTCGGCGTGAACAACTATCTTTATGGCACGCGTTTCATTTCCTATCTGGCGTTGAAATATTCGCCGGAACAGATCGTCGACTGGGCCGGCCGCCACGAAGGCAGCAAACGTTACTACGCCGATCAATTCAAGCAGGTGTTCGGCAAGTCGATGGAAGCTGCATGGGCCGACTGGATCTCTTGGGAGCGGGGCTTCCAGCAGGCGAACCTCGCGGAGATCGCGAAGTATCCGATTTCGCAACTCCAGCCGCTGTCGCACAAGGGCCTGGGTTCAATTTCGCGTGCGTTCTACGACCCGAAACGCAATGCCATGATTGCCGGGTTCCGCTATCCCGGAGTGAACGCCTACATTGGCGTGATGTCGCTTGCCGACGGCACCATCAAGCCGCTGGTCGACGTGAAGGGACCAATGCTGTATCGGGTGACCGCGCTCGCCTACGACCCGGATACCAAGACCGCCTTCTACACCACCGACAACAACAGCGGCTATCGCGACGTGATGTCGCTGGATACCGTCACTGGCAAGACACACATGTTGTTGAAGGACGCCCGCATCGGCGACCTGGTGTTCAACCACAGCGACCGTTCGCTGTGGGGAATCCGCCATCTCAACGGCATCGTCACCATGGTGCAGATGCCGTATCCCTACAACACCTACCACCAGGTCTATTCATGGCCGTACGGTGAAATCGCCTACGACATCGACATCTCGCCGGACGGCAAATTGCTCAGCCTGTCGCACACCGCGGTCAACGGCGATCAAGCGCTGCACTTGATCCCGATGGAGACACTGCTCGCGGGCGAGGCGGCGCCGATCGCGACGTTCGATTTCGGCACGGCGGTGCCCGAGGGCTTCGTGTTTTCCCCGGATGGCAAATCGTTGTACGGCAGTTCGTATTACACGGGCGTCTCCAACATCTACCGCTACGACATCGCGAGCAAGAAGATCGAGGGGTTGTCCAACGCGCAGACCGGATTCTTCCGACCGTTGCCGCTACCGGATGGTCGCCTGCTCGCATTCGACTACACCGGCCAAGGCCTGGTGCCGGGTTTCATCGATCCAACGCCGCGCGAGGATCTGGCAGCGATCACGTTTCTCGGCGCGGAAATCGTCAACAAGCATCCGATCGTGAAGGACTGGAATGTCGGTTCGCCGTCGAAGATCGATCTCGAAAAAGTCACCGTCAGCAAAGGGAGCTACGACTCGATCCATGAAATCACCCGGCAGGCGCTGTATCCGGTGGTGGAGGGCTATCGGGACAGCTGGGCCATCGGCATGCATGGCACCTGGTCCGATCCGATTGGGCTGGATCGCATCAACATCACCGCGGGCTACAGTCCCGACCATTCGCTGCCGAGGTACGAGCGCAGCCACATCGATGCGTTATGGCAGCATCGCGGCCTGCGCTTGGGCTACAAGCACAACGCGGCCAACTTCTACGATTTATTCGGGCCAACCAAGGTTAGCCGGCGTGGCAACAGCTGGCTGTTCGGCTATCAGAAGCCGCTGATTTTCGACATTCCCCGCGCGCTCGATCTGGATCTGTCGATCGAGGCGTTCAACGGTCTGGATACCTTGCCTGCGTTCCAGAACGTTGCCGCTCCCAGCCGCAAGCTGGTCACCGCGGCGGCCCGGTTGGAATATGGCTACGTGATCAATTCGCTCGGCAAGGTCGATGACGAGAAGGGCATCCGCTGGAATCTGAACCTGGAAACCTATACCGCGAACGGCAAGACGGTTCCCGCTCTGTACGGTGGCATCGATTTCGGTCATCCATTCCTGTTCGACCACTCCTCACTGTGGTTGCGCACCTCGGCCGGCTTGGCCAGCGGCAAGGCGAGCGATCCGTATGCCAATTTTTTCTTTGGCGGCTTCGGCAACAACTATGTCGACAAAGGCGAAGTCAAACGCTACCGCGACCATTTCAGTTTCCCCGGATTCGAGATCAACGAACTGTTCGGCCGCAGTTACGTGCGTTCGATCCTCGAATGGAACCTGCCGCCGGTGCGTTTTCGTGGCATCGGCACACCGGCAAACTATCTGAGCTGGGCGCGTCCGGCATTGTTCGCTGGCGTGCTGATCACCGACCCCAACGATTCGGCGCGTAGGCGCACGTTGCAGGATCTCGGAGTGCAGGTCGATTTCCAGTTCAACGTCATGCACGACCAGGAAATGACGCTTTCGGTCGGCTCAGCGCTCGGTTTCGAAAACGGCAAGCCGGGGCACAACAGCGAGTGGATGGTTTCGCTGAAAGTGCTGCATTGATGGCTGCAACCGCCGTGCACGCAGAACGCCGCGCATGATCATTGATGCATCCACGGCGATCCGCGCCGCGATCGGCTTGTTGCCGGTGCTGTGCTTTCTTGCTGCGCTGTTGATGCTGGACAGCTACAAGCTGGTGCGCTTGCGCATGGTCGTATCCGTCATTGTGATCGGCTGCATTGCCGCCGGCGCCAGCTACCTGGTGAACTTCGCCGCGATCCGATGGCTGGAATTGGATTTCCGTGCTTACTCGCAATACGGCGCACCCTCCGTGGAAGAGACGCTCAAGGGCATCGCGATCCTGTTGCTGATTCGAACCCATCGGATCGGATTTCTAGTTGATGCATCGATCTTCGGATTCGCCATCGGCGCCGGCTTCGCGTTGATCGAGAACCTGTATTACCTCAATGAACTGACCGATCACCGCACCGCCATCTGGATCGTGCGCGGCTTCGGCACCGCCATCTTGCACGGAGGGGTACAAGCGATTTTCGCGGCGATGGTGCTGGCCAACACCGATCGCCGGGGCGCGATGGACGTTGGCGCGGTGGCTCCTCCGCTCATCCTGGCGGTGCTGGTGCATTCGGCGTTCAACCACTTTGTTCTGCCGCCGGTTTACCAGACACTGCTCGTGCTGATCAGTCTGCCGTCGCTGATGCTGTGGGTGTTTGCGCGCAGCGAACGCGCGCTCGAGGGCTGGATCGGAACCGGTTTCGATCACGATCGCGAACTGATCGAACTGCTCGACTCTGGCACGTTTTCGCAATCGCCAACCGGCCAATACCTGCATGGATTGCGTGAGCGATTTACCGGCCCCGTGATCGCCGACATGGTTTGCTACTTGCGTCTATGCGTGGAGCTTGCTTTGCGCGCCAAGGGCATCCTGATAATGCGCGAGAACGGGATCGAGGTTGCCGCCGATGCGCAGATCGACGAAAAACTCGAGGAGATCCGGTATCTGGAACGAAGCATCGGTCCAACCGGCTTGCGCACGCTGCAGCCCTTGCTGCACATGAGTCGACGTGATCGCTGGCAGCTGTACATGCTCGGCAAGTGAAGTACGCGGCTCGAAAGTCTTTTGTTGCATGAATCAAATTGGGCATCCATGCCCGTCTTTCGTCCTTGCGATGACCGCGCGCCTTGGCGCCGAACGCAGATTCGCATGCGCAGATGACAACACGATGATGATGCCGCTGGCATACTCGCGCTTCCTTCGTCGCGGCGCGCCACGTGATCGATCTTGACCGCTTCAATCAACTTGTTGCTGCCGGCCACAACCGCATTCCGGTGGTGCGCGAGGTGCTGTCCGACCTGGATACGCCGCTGTCGGTGTATCTGAAACTCGCCGATGGGCCGCACACGTATTTGTTCGAGTCGGTGGAAGGTGGCGAACAGTGGGGACGTTATTCGATCATCGGTTTGCCGGCGCGGCGCGTCTACAGCATTCGTGCTCACACACTGGAAGTGCGCGAGCATGGCGAGCTGATCGAGATTCGCGAGCTGGCCGATCCGCTAGCCGAAGTCGAATTGCTGCGCGCGCAATTCAGCGTGCCGCGCATGCCAGAGTTGCCTGCATTCACTGGCGGGCTGGTCGGTTACTTCGGGTTCGAGACCATCGGCTGGATCGAGCCGCGCCTGCGGGCAAACGACAAGCCAGACCAACTCGGCACGCCAGATGCCTTGCTGATGCTGAGCGAGGAAGTCGCGGTGTTCGACAGCCTCAAGGGCCGGCTGTACCTGATCGTGCATGCCGACCCAACGGTGCCGCAGGCCTACGCCAAGGCGCGGCGCCGGCTGGATGAACTGGTGCATCGGCTGCGCCATTCCGGACGCAGTTATCCCGATGTACTCGCGCCCTCGCAAGTGTCCGAATCCGATTTCGAATCAGGTTTCAGCGAGGAGGGCTACAAGGCCGCGGTGCGAGCCGCGCAGGAATATATTCGCGCCGGCGATATTTTTCAGGTCGTGCTTTCGCAACGATTGTCGATTCCGTTTCACGCGCGTCCGGTGGATGTTTACCGTGCCTTGCGTGCGATGAATCCGTCGCCGTACATGTATTTTCTCGATCTCGACGGCACCCAGGTCGTTGGCAGTTCGCCGGAAATCCTGGTGCGCCTGCAACACAACGATCAGGGCGATGGCATCGTAACCGTGCGGCCGATTGCCGGAACACGTCCGCGCGGCGCCACGCACGAGCAAGACCTCGCGCTGGAAGCCGAACTGCTGGCCGATCCGAAGGAACGTGCCGAGCATCTGATGCTGATCGATCTGGGTCGCAATGATGTTGGTCGCGTTGCAGAGCCCGGCAGCGTCAAGGTCGGCGAGCAGTTCGTGATCGAACGCTATTCGCACGTGATGCATATCGTCAGCGAAGTCACCGGCACGTTGCGCGAAGGCTTGAGTTATGCCGACGTACTCAAGGCCGCTTTCCACGCCGGCAACGTACGCGGCGCCCCGAAAATCCGCGCGCTGGAAATCATCCACGAGCTTGAACCGGTCAAGCGCAATATCTACGCCGGCGCGATCGGGTACATCGGCTGGTGGGGCGACGCCGACACCGCCATCGCGATCCGCACCGCCGTCATCCAGGACGGCCGCCTGCACGTGCAAGCCGGCGCCGGCATCGTCCACGATTCCGATCCGCAAGCCGAGTGGGACGAAACCATGAACAAAGGCCGCGCGCTGTTTCGTGCAGTGGCGCAGGCGGCGGAAGGGTTGTGAAGTGAGAGGGCGATGCTACAAAGTCCGGTCTGAGTCCGCGACTGCGCACAAACGCGCTTCACGCGTCTCCGCATCCCCAACCGTTCGTGGTGAGCCTGTCGAACCACAACACCAGTTCCGCTCGCCTACTGCATAAATAAATCGTGGTATTCCCACGATTGTTGTCGCAGTCAAATCAAACACATAGGTTCATGCCATGCCCAACGCCGCATCTTCAAACGCACGCCGGATGTTGCTGACAGCAATCCTGGTGATGACCCTGGCGAATCTCGCCGCCTGCAACGGTGTCGACAAAGCCCATTGGACTGAGGAGGTTCGCTTGCACGATGGAAGCATGATCGTGGTCGAGCGACAGGCAGGCAGACGTCATTCGGGATTTCCGAACGCGCCGCGCGGTGTAGAAAT
>JBBQQH010000031.1:0-40049 GCA_038216155.1 Lysobacterales bacterium | reverse complement strand
GCAGTTCGATTTCGGCGCCATGGCGATCGGCTGGATCGTCTTCCAGTCCGGGCAACTTCCCGGAACGGATCGAGCGCACCGCGCGTTCGAGCAGTTCGGTGTACAGCGAGAATCCTATTTCGGTCATCTGCCCGGATTGTTCGTCGCCCAGCAGTTCACCGGCGCCGCGAATTTCGAGATCGTGCGTGGCCAGGGTGAACCCGGCGCCGAGCTCCTCCATCGACGCGATTGCTTGCAATCGCTTCTCGGCGTCGCTGGTCAGCGCGCGCATATCCGGCACCACAAGATAGGCATACGCGCGATGGTGCGAGCGGCCAACGCGACCGCGCAACTGGTGCAACTGCGCAAGGCCGAAGCGATCGGCGCGATTGATGATGATCGTGTTGGCATTCGGAATATCGATGCCCGATTCGATAATCGTCGTGCATAGCAATACGTTGAAGCGCTGGCGCTGGAAATCCAGCATCACCTGCTCGAGTTCGCGCTCGGGCATCTGTCCGTGGCCGATGCGGATGCGCGCCTCCGGCACCAGCTCGGCCAGCTCACGGCCCATGCGCTCGATGCTATCCACCTCGTTGTGCAGGAAATACATCTGTCCACCACGCGCGAGTTCGCGCTGCAACGCCTCGCGCAACAGCGCGCCATCCCACGGCGTGATGAAGGTCTTGACTGCCAGTCGGTGCGCCGGCGGAGTGCCGATCAGCGACAAGTCGCGCAGGCCAGCCATTGCCATGTTCAATGTGCGCGGAATTGGCGTTGCGGTTAGCGTCAACAGATTGACCTCGGCGCGCAGCTTCTTCAGCGCCTCCTTCTGCCGCACGCCAAAACGCTGCTCTTCATCGACAATCACCAGACCCAGGTCCTTGAACTTCACGTCGGCCTGCAGCAAGCGATGGGTGCCGACGACGACGTCGACGCGTCCTTCGGCTACCTGTTGCAGCACTGCCTTGATCTCTTTCAGCGTCCTGAAGCGGGAAATGATCTCGACCCGGATCGGCCAGTTGGCAAAGCGGTCGCGAAAACTCTGACCGTGTTGCTGCGCGAGCAAGGTGGTAGGCACTAGCAAGGCGACCTGCTTGCCAGCAGTGGCGGCGACGAAGGCGGCGCGTACTGCGACTTCTGTCTTGCCGAAACCGACATCGCCGCAGACCACGCGATCCATTGGTTGCGGCGCGGCCAGGTCGCGCAGCACCGCTTCGATCGCGAGTTGCTGGTCGGGTGTCTCCTCGAACGGAAAACTTGCCGCAAACGGCTCGTACATCGACCGGTCAAGCGGCAACGCTAACCCTTTGCGTGCCTGTCGGCGCGCCTGGATTTCGAGCAGTTCGGCGGCGACATCGCGCACGCGCTCGGCGGCTTTGCGCTTGGCTTTTTCCCATTGTTCGCCGCCCAGCGCGTGCAGCGGCGCAGTGTCGGGAGAGGCGCCGCTGTAGCGACTGACCAGTTGCAGTTGCGCGACCGGGACATACAACTTGTCGCCCTTGGCGTATTCGATCTGCAGGTATTCGTTGGCGCTGCCGCCGGCCTTGAGGGTGACCAGGCCCTGATAGCGACCGACACCGTGATCCTCGTGCACGATTGGCGCGCCAATCGACAGTTCGGAAAGATCGCGGACGATCGACTCGGCATCGCGATTCTCGCGTCGACGCTTGCGCGCGTGCGCGGCACGTTCTGGATACAACTGGCGCTCGGTGAGAACCGCCAGCGGCGGATCGCTGATGCCGAAGCCGTTGTCCAGCGCAGCGACGGTGATCGCGAAACGCGTGGGCGCCGCAGCATTGGCGGTCGCGGTCGAGCCGACAAACGTCGGCCAGTCATCGATCACCTCGGGCTTGAGATCGGCAGCGGCCAGCACGTCGAGCAACGCTTCACGACGACCGGCGGAATCCGCTGCAATCAGCACCCGACCCGGGTAAGTTTGTAAAAAGCCGTGCAACGCCGCCGCATTGGTGTCGGACTTCTGCGCCAGCGGCAGGTCGGGCACCGGCGTGTCGCCCAGTGCGCTTGCCTTGGAATGTCGCGCATCACTCGCGGCGACCACATCGATGTGGCGATAGCCATTGAGTTGCTCGCGCAACCCTTGCGGCGAAAGGTACAGCTCGACGGGCGCGAGCAATGGGCGCTCGATGTCGTGCCGACGTTGCTCATAGCGTTCGCCGGTCTGCGCCCAGAAGGCATCGGCGGCGCTGACTGCGTCGACGGTTAGCACCGGCAATGTGTCAGGCGCCAGATAATCGAACAACGTCGCAGTGTGCTCGAAAAACAGCGGCAGGTAATACTCGATTCCGGCCGGCGCGGTGCCTTCGGTCAGATCCTGGTACAGCGCACTGCGGCGTGGGTCGATATCGAAACGCTCGCGCAGCGCCTCGCGCACTCCGGCGGTGGCGCGTGCGCCTAGCGGAAACTCATGCGCGGGCAGAAGCCGGATCGAATCGACTGTCTGCAGCGAGCGCTGCGTATCCGGATCGAAGCTGCGCAAGGTGTCGATCGCATCATCGAACAGTTCAATGCGATAGGGCTGCGCGCTGCCCATCGGATACAGGTCGAGCAGCGCGCCACGCACCGCAAAATCGCCAGGATCGAGCACCTGCGGCACGTTGCGATAGCCGGCAGCCTGGAGGCGACGCTTCTCGAGCACAAGGTCGAGTTTTTGACCGCGTGACAGCAGCAGCGAATGCGAGGCGATGTAATCGGTTGGGCACAGCCGCTGCATCAGGGTGGCAACTGGTGCCACCAGCACGCCGCGTTGCGTGGATGGCAACCGGTTCAGCGCCGAGATGCGTTGGGAGATGATGTCCGGATGCGGACTGAACTGGTCGTAGGGCAGGGTTTCCCAATCGGCGAAATGCAGGATCGGAATCTCGAGCTCAGCCCCGTCAGAGCTCGTGGCGAAAAAACGCAGGTCTGCCTCCAGCGCCTGCGCCTGCTGGCTGTCGCGCGCGATGGCCAGTACAAGCCCGGGGTGTGTCTGAGCGCTCCGCACCAAGGCCAGCGCCAACGCGCTCTGGCTCGATGGCGCACGCCAATACGCCCGCAAGTGCCCGGAACGGGGCAGCGGTGGCGCTGGAAGCGGTGAAGTCTGCGTCTGCAACGCAGTCATCGATTGCAGACTTTCATCAACTGAAAACCCATCAACTGCACAAACCATTCCGAAGCGGTGCTGGCAACATCGTTAGGAGCGCAGTTTAGCCCACCCGGTTCAGTGCAGGTTCGTCGGATAGTGCTGGCAGCGACGGTGTGGCCTCGTCCCGCAAGGAAAGGCGGATGCGAACCAGCCCGCGGTCCTCGCCTGGTTCGCGCCGAAAACCCAGTTCTCGCGCCAGTTTCAGCATCGGCACGTTGTCATCGAGTACGTCGCCAATGATTTCGTCCAAGCGGCGACGGCGGGCGTGCGCGATCAGTTTCTTCATCAACAGTCGGCCAAGGTGGTGGCCGGCTAGAAAGCGCGATACCAGAATGGCGAAATCGGCCTGCCGGGTGCCAGGACGCTGTACCAACCGTGCGGTTCCGCCGATCAGCGCCTCGCCCGGCGGCAGCGGTTCGGCCAGCACCAGCACGAATTCGCAGCCGGGGCGCGGATGGGTCAGGGCCTGCAAATAGGCTTCGTCCAGCTCTTTGACCGGATGCAGATAGCGTGAGCGCTTTTCTTCTGCACTCAGTAATGCAAAGCCCGCGCGCATGGGCTCGGCATCGGCGGGATCTACCGGTCGCAACAGCAGCGAACGGCCGTCGTCGAGCATGATCTGCTCGCGCCAGGGAGAGCCCAGCGGTATGCGGCGATACGTTGCTGGCTTGTTCATGAGCAGACAATGCCATCCGAGGATTGAGTCCGGGCTCCAATGCAGCCTGCAGTGGCGGATTGTGTTCAGACTAACGCAGTGCGATGTCGCTGGGCTCCAGCGCGCCGATGCTACTATCGCCGCCGTCCTGACTTGAATGTGCACCATGGCCGGCAACGCCGATTCGCTCCGCACTATTTTCTACGCGCTCGGTGCCAACATTGGCATCTTCGTGGTGAAGCTGTTTGCCGCTGTGGCTACGGGTTCCGGGGCAATGATGGCCGAAGCAGTCCATTCGCTGGCCGATTGCGGCAACCAGGGCCTGCTGCTGCTCGGGATCAAACGCTCGAAGCGGCCGCCCACGCCCGATTATCCGCTGGGTTACGGCAAGGAAATCTATTTCTGGTCGTTCCTCGTCGCGTTGATGCTGTTCTCCGTTGGCGGCGCATTTTCGATCTATGAGGGCGTCCACAAACTGCTCCATCCCGAACCGATCTCCAAGCCGTGGCTGGCAATCGGGGTGCTGGTGATCAGCACGGCGCTGGAGTGGATGTCGATGCGGGCATGCATGCAGGAAGTCAACAAGGTTCGCGAAGGCAGAACGATGTGGCGCTGGTTTCGGGAGTCCCGCCAGAGCGAGTTGATCGTGATCTATGGCGAGCAACTCGCGGCACTGCTTGGCCTGATTCTGGCGCTTGCTGCGGTCGTGGCCACCATGGTGACCGGAAACCCGGACTACGATGCCATCGGCACGCTGGGTATCGGCGTGCTGCTGGTCGTAGTGGCGGTGTTCGTCGCGATCGAGGTCAAGGCGCTGCTGATCGGCCAGAGTGTGTCGCCGAAACGGCGCCTTGAGATTTGCGAATTCCTGCAGGCCCGGCCCGAAATCGAGACCGTGCACAACGTGATCACGCTGCAACTCGGGCCAGACATCATGGTCGCGGTGCAGGCAGGCATGGACTGGACGCAGACCGCGGGCGCGATGGTGGCGCAGGTCAATGTCATTGAAGCCGACATGCGCAACCGGTTTCCGGACGTGAAGTGGTTGTTTTTCGAGCCTGACGACAGCGACTGAACTACGCCGATTTTCTCTTTGCGATGACCAGCGCGATGCCGCCCAGGATTGCCGCCGAAGCGAGAAGTAACCGCAAACCGACCGGTTCATCCAGAAGCAGCGCGCCACCGGCTGCAGCAATTACCGGAACGCTAAGTTGAATAGTGGCTGCGCGAGTCGCATTCAAACCGCGCAATGCCGCGTACCAGATCGCGTAACCGACCCCCGAGGTCAACGCGCCGGAAACCACGGCAAGCCAGACACCTCGGTGGTCGAGTGCCGCCCACGGCAGTGCAAGCGCCCACAGCAGCAAGGTCATCGGTACGGCGCGCAGGAAATTGCCGGTGGTCTCGGCAAGTGCGTCGGTGCGGCCCTTTCCACGCAACGAATAGAGACCCCATGCACAGCCTGCGGCAAGCATCA
This sequence comes from Lysobacterales bacterium, assembly GCA_038216155.1. Taxonomy (GTDB): domain Bacteria; phylum Pseudomonadota; class Gammaproteobacteria; order Xanthomonadales; family Xanthomonadaceae; genus SZAS-103. The sequence continues at coordinate 34,793 of JBBQQH010000031.1, read as the reverse complement.
GGATGCCTGCCTTTGCAGGTGGGGCGGTGGCACCCGGCAGCAGCAAGGCGGCGAGGCCGCTGAGGGCGATTGCCAACCCGATGACTTGCAGCCATCGCAGACTCTCTCCCTGTTGCAATCCCACACCGATCATCGTGGCTTGCACCGCGCCGAACAAAAGCAACGCACCGGTGGCTGCCGACAAGCCGTTGTATGCGAACGAGAAGCATGCCGCGTAGGCAAACAGGGCAAGCGCCGAGAGCCAGTTGCCTGCGCGTTTGCGCGGCAGTCCGCGTAGCTGCTGGATCAACCACAGCATCAGCGCCCCCGACACAATGCGGATCGAGGTGAAACTTGCCGCGTCGATTGCCGAATGCTTCAGCGCGGCCCTGCACAGCAGCGAGTTGCCAGCGAAGGCGACCATCACCAGCGTCGCGAGGATCAATACGCGCTGCGCCGTCGGGCGGTCGCTGGTTGTTTGATCGTGCGGCATTGGCTCCCGCACAGTTGTTGTCATTTCGAAGTGTGCTGCGATCGCATGCGGTTGCCCATTAGGAAACCTGACCTCGATTGAGCCAATTCAGCCGAGTGCTGGCGCCGTCTTCACCCAAAGCGGCTTGCAGCGACGGCAGAAGCGCGTTGACTTCAGCGTCCAGTTGCCACGGCGGATTGAGTACCAGCAGGCCACTGCCGTTCATGCGTAGCGGTGAGTCGTCCGGGCGAATCAGCAGTTCGGCGATCCAGCTGTCACTTGCTGGCAGCGAACTGGCGCGGCGCAGGAAGTTGTGCAAGGTGCGCCGCTGCTTGATCGGATACCACAGTGCGAACACCGCCTGCGGTACACGCGCCAGCCCGCCTTTGAGGGCAGCGATGGCATGGTCGAATTCTGCGTCCTGCGCTTCATACGGTGGATCGATCAGCACCAGCGTGCGCGCGATTGCCTTGCCGTTGGACTTCAGCGGTAGCAGCGCGCTGATCGCGGCATAGCCATCGCGTTGATGCACGGCGACTCGGGATTCCCGATCGAACACATTTGCCAGGGCTGCGGCTTCCACCGGCTGCATCTCGCAACAGGCAAGCCGGTCCTGATCGCGCAGCATTTTCGCGATCAGCAGAGGCGATCCGGGATACACCCTTAGTGCGCCGTCGGGATTGAGCGAGCGCAAGGTCTCTCGATAACACACGAGGGCATCGGGTTCGGCGCTCTGCTGTGCGGACAACAATCGCTTGACGCCGCCCTCGGCCTCGGCTGTGCGCCGCGCCTCACCGCTGTCCATCGTGTAGCGACCGCGACCGGCATGTGTATCGAGCACGGCGAAGGGCGCCGGCTTGCGCCGCATTGCTTGCAGCAGCGCGATCAGCAATACGTGCTTGAAGACGTCGGCGTGGTTCCCGGCGTGGAAGGCGTGGCGGTAATTCATCGAAGGCGATCGTAGGGCAGGGCGATAGCCTAACCGGTATCGCGGTGCGTGAAGTCGAAAGCATCACCCTCTCCCCGACCACGTTCTCACCAAGGGAGAGCAGTCCAGCGGAAACCGTCGCGTGAGTAACGGGTGGATTCGTTAATATCGCTGTGGACTTGCGTTGGAAGTTGCGGTCGCACGTAATGCATCGCATTCCTGGGATCCCATCCGCGTTGGGAAATATTGGTAACACCTCATGCATCGCATTTTGTTGGTCGAAGACGAAGCCGGAATTGCCGACGCGGTGTTGTATGCGTTGAGCAGTGAAGGCTATGAGGCGACGCATTGCCTGCTCGGTTCTGAGGCGCTGACGCTGCTGGCGGGCGCCGGATTTGATCTAGTGGTGCTCGACGTGGGCTTGCCCGATCGCAGCGGCTTTGAAGTGTGCCGCGAGTTGCGCAAGACCAGCGAGGTCCCGGTGATCTTTCTGACTGCGCGCGCCAGCGAGGTTGATCGGGTTGTCGGGCTGGAACTCGGCGCGGACGATTACATGGTGAAGCCGTTCTCGCCGCGCGAGTTGATCGCGCGCATACGTGCGCGGTTGCGCCGCGCCGTGTCGATCAAACGCGATGAGGTGAGCGGTGAGGGTTGGCAGCAGCGCGGTGCATTTACCCACGATCCCGGCGGGCGCCGCATCCACTATCACGGGGTTCTGCTGGTACTTACGCGCTATGAGTTCGGCGTGTTGGCGCTGTTGCTGGGTAGGCCAGGAGCAGTGTTCACCCGCTCGCAATTGATGGATGCGGTCTGGAGTGATTCGGCCGACAGCGTCGATCGCACGGTGGATGCGCATATCAAGACACTGCGTGCAAAGTTGCACGCGGTCCGCGTTGATGCCGATCCGCTACGCACTCATCGCGGCGTTGGCTACTCGTTGGAACCATGAACAAGTTTGTGACTTGCAGGCAAATTCGCGCATCGCTGTTGCAGGTGCTGCAATGAAGCTTGGCCTGCGCATTTTTCTGGGCTATTTCCTGATTGTCGCGATCGCCGCGTGGCTGGTGCTGCGCGTGTTCGTCGGCGAGATCAAGCCAGGCGTACGCCAGGCGATGGAGGACACGCTGGTCGACACCGCCAACGTGATGGCGCTGCTGGCCAGCGACGACATGGCCAGCGGGCGACTCCAGGATGGCGCGTTCGTGCGACGTCTACGCGATCTGTCGCAGCGCGACGTGCATGCGCGAATTTCGGGTTTCAAGAAGGACTCGCTCGACTATCGCGTGTACATCACCGACGCGAAGGGCATCGTTGTATTCGATTCCAGCGGTCGCGATCTCGGGCGTGACTACTCGCGCTGGAACGATGTCTATCTCACCCTGCATGGTCGATATGGTGCGCGCTCCACACGCAGCGATGCCAACGATCCGAACTCGACCGTGATGCACGTCGCGGCGCCGATCCTGCACGACGGTCGCATCATCGGCTCGCTGACGGTGGCCAAGCCCAATTCGACGATCGCGCCATTCATTGCTGCCAGCCAGAATGTCATCGTGCGCTGGGGCGCGCTGTTGCTGGGCATCGCGTTTGCGGTCGGATTGCTGGTCAGTGTGTGGTTTGCGCGCGAGATCGCCCGGTTGCAACGCTATGCACGCGCGGTGACCGCCGGCGAAAAAGTGGCCGCACCGCGCGGCGCAGGCGAGTTTGGCGAACTGGGGCAAGCGCTGGAATCCATGCGCGGCAGACTCGACGGCAAGCAGTACGTCGAGGAGTACGTGCACAGCTTGACCCACGAGATGAAAAGCCCGCTGGCGGCAATCCACAGCGCCGCAGAGTTGTTGCAAGAGTCATTGCCGGACGCGGACAGGCAACGGTTTGCCGCGAATATCGTGCAGCATTCGCAACGCACGGCGCGGATGATCGACATGTTGCTGGCATTGGCGGCACTGGAGCATCGCCAGACGCTGGTCGCACCTGTCGTGTTTTACCTGCGCGAGGTGTTGAACGAGCTTGTTGGCGAATTTGCATCCCTGTTTGTAACGGCCGGCATCTCCTTGCACATGCAGGAAAGCGATTCGTCAGCAATCGTTCTGGGTGATCGATTTTTGGTCGGTCAAGCGTTACGCAACCTGTTGCAGAACGCGCTGGACTTTTCATCGCGCAGATCGAGAGTGGCTGTCGCCTTAGCCGTCGATGACGAATGGGTCACCTGCAACGTGCGCGATCATGGCGTGGGGATTCCAGAGTTTGCGCACCATCGGCTATTCGAGCGTTTTTATTCGCTGCCACGGCCCGAAGGTGGCAGTCGCAGCAGCGGTTTGGGCCTGTGTTTCGTGCGCGAAGTAGCGCAGCTGCACAGCGGCAGCATCGATCTGGCGAACGCCGATGGCGGCGGCGCATTGGCTAGCCTGCGCCTGCCTCGCGCCTGAGCTGATCGCCCCCGTTCCATCGGCTGACTCCATCGCCAACATGGGTGGCGACTTCTCACTCACTTCACAAAGACTTCGTCGTCAGCGCACGCGCCGGCCTGAGGATGTCGGCACCACCAAGCCGGAATCCCCGCCATGCAGCGTCCGTTGTTGTTCAAGGCCATCATCGTCGCCATCCTCGTACTGGCGATTCTCATCCCGCTGAACATGATTCGCGGCACGATCGCGGAGCGTCAGTCGTATCGTCAGCAGGCGGTCAATGCGGTCGCCGAAAGCTACGCGGGGCCGCAAACACTGGTCGGTCCGGTGTTGGTGGTTCCTTATCTTGCTGAAGTGCAGACCGTGCGCAACGACGAGAATGGCGCGCCGCATGCCGTCACCCACAACGAATCGCGGCAGTGGGTCTACTTTCCCAAGACGCTGCAGGTCAGCGGCAGCGTAAATCCGTCTGTGCGGCACAAGGGCTTGTTTGACGTGCGGGTGTACGAGTTGATCGGCAAGGCAAGTAGCCGCTTCGAGATCACCGTTCCCACGGAGGTCAGTGGCAGTCGGCTGCTCCGCATCGGAACGCCATTTGTCAGCGTAGGCGTGAACGATGTCCGCGGCTTGTTCCGTTCGCAGCTGAACATTGATCACCGCTCGGCAAGTTTGCAGCAAGGCCCAGGCGCGGGCCGCCCGGGTGCGGGCATCCATGCCGATCTGCCGGCGCTGGCGGCGGGACAGTCCCTCACGCTGGAAGTCGCGCTGGATTTCTCGCTTGGCGGCACCGAGCGCTTGGCGATTGCACCGATCGCCGACGATAACCGCATCGACCTTGCGTCCAGTTGGAGGCATCCGCAGTTTGCAGGTCGTTTTCTGCCGCGCACACCGAAAGTCGGTGCCAGCGGATTCCATGCGCTGTGGCAGGTGTCGGCGCTGGCGGCGAACACGCAGAACCAATATCTGGGCGGCGCGGCGGCCAACTCCGATGGGCTGGATTTGATCGAGCTGACTCTGGTTGATCCAGTCAATCTGTATTCGCAGATCGATCGCGCCAGCAAGTACGGCGTGTTGTTCGTGGTGCTTACCTTTGTCGGTTTTTTCATGTTCGAGCTGATCAAGCAACTGCGCATCCATCCGATCCAGTACCTATTGGTTGGCTTGGCGCTGGCGCTGTTTTTCCTGTTGCTGCTCAGTCTTTCCGAACATATTCCGTTCTTGTGGGCGTACCTTGCCGCCAGTGCTGGCTGCATTGGTTTGCTCGGGTTTTATCTGACGTATGTATTGCGCAGTTTGAGTCGCGGGCTTGGTTTTGCGGCGATGCTGACCGCGCTTTACGGAATTCTCTATGGCCTACTGATCTCCGAGGACAACGCGTTACTGCTGGGATCGTTTTTGTTGTTCGCGGTTCTCGCAGCGATCATGATCATCACCCGCCGCATCGACTGGTATCGCCTGTCGCAACAGAGCGTCGACGCGGTTATGGCGTCATGATCCAGATGCATGCAAGTTGTTTCGGATCTGCGGATGCAAGTGCTGCGCGTCGTGAGGATGCGCGCTGCGACGATGCCTCGACCGCGATTCACGTGCGCGAAGCGGTGACCGCCGATCGCGATTCCATTTTGGTGCTGGTCACGCTGTTGGTCGAGTTCGGTCCGCCTCCGTGGCGCGATCCAGGTCAAATCGTCGCCGCAGAGTCCGAGACACTCGGCAGCATCCTTGCCAGCTCGCGCGCCGGCGCGTCGATCCTGGTTGCGGTCGACGCGCCCCGTGCGCGCGGCTATCGCTTGCTGACGATCCAACTGTTTGCGAAAAACCGAGCAGCCGATGCGCTGTGCGAAAGCACCGGTTTTGTCGAGGAGACGATCACCTTCCGCAAGTCGGTACGGTGATCATCAACTCCACAGACTCGCGCCAGGTATCAGCCACAGTGACAAGGAACCGATTCCGGTGCCAATCGCGATTGCAGCCAGCACGTCGCTCGGATAGTGCAGCCCAAGGATCACCCGCGATGCTGCAACCGCTGTTGTGAAAGGCAGCAGCAACCAGGCAAGCATCGGATAGTGACCCAGCGCGACCAGAGTGAATGCCACTGCATGCAGCGTGTGCCCGGATGGAAAGCTGTACTCGTCCAGCGGCAACACCAACGCGTGAATGCGCGCATCACTGGCAAACGGGCGCGGCCGCTGGGTTGAACGCTTCAACGTGCGATAGACCAGCAACGCGACTGCGCCGGTCGCCGCCATGTGCGCGGAAGCAAACACGCCTTCCACCCCGCGAAAAAGCACGATCAGGCCCATCAGTGCGTACCAGAATACGCCATCGCCCAATCGGCTGATCAGTGCGAAAACCCCCCGCACCCGATTGCGATGACCCCAGCGGTTGGCGACCAGGCACCATCGGGATTCGCGGTGCAGTAATCCCAGCGTGTTCACGCTGCGCACCGTGGACGCGAAACGCTGGTCAAAATGTCATCAAAACACGCCGCTACCGAATCCGGATCGAGCGCACTGACTGCGCGTCTCGCCGCAAGCCCCATTGCACGCCGAGCAGTGGCGTTGCCGGCAACCCGCAACACCGCGTCGATAAATGCCTGCTGGTCGCCGATCGGCACTGCCGCGCCATGTTCGCCATCGCGCAGGTGCTGGCGCGCCGCGCCGTAGTCGAACGCGACAGTAGGGATCGCGCTGGCCATTGCTTCCAGAGTGACGTTGCCAAAAGTCTCGGTGGTACTGGGAAATACGAACATGTCGGTACTGGCGAAGTGTCGTGCCAATTCTTCGCCGCGTTGGACACCGGTGAACACGAAATCCGGGTTCGCGGCTGCGATTGCCGCCCGTGTCGGGCCGTCGCCGATCCACACAAACCGCGCATCCGGCTGCATTCGTTGCAGCGCGCGAAACGCGTGTACGGCGAGATCAAGATTCTTTTCTGCAGCGATCCGTCCCATGTAGCTGACCGCCAGTGCGTCGTCGGCCAGACCCCAACTGCGGCGCAGTTCAATGTCGCGGCGCGCCGGATCGAACATGCGCGTATCAACCGCACGCCGCAACACCTGCACGTTGCGAAAACCACGCGCGCGCAGATAGTCCGCCAGCTCCTCTGTAGGCACGAGGGTGGAATCTGCCCCATTGTGGAAACGACGCATCCACGCAAACGCAAGCGGCGTCAGCAAGCCGACACCGTAGCGCTGCATGTATTCGTCGAAGCGGGTGTGGAAGCCAGTGGTTGCCGGAATACCCAGTCGCTGGGCGGTGCGCAAGGCCGACCAGCCAAGCGGACCTTCGGTGGCGACGTAGATCGCGTCCGGTCGCTGCTCGCGCCAGAGCCGGAGCAGCGCACCACCAGATGGCAGACCGATGCGCAGGCCCGGATAGCGCGGTAGCGGCACGCTTCGCACCAGCAAATGTTGCCCGGCTTGCGTAGTCAGATCGCTATTGGCGACGCGTACCTGCTTGTCGCCAACGGCTTGCATCCCGAGCGGATCTTGTACAGATCGGCTCGCCACCGACGCGTCAGTGGCGGTCGGTGGTTGTCGGGGTCGCACCACGCCGACTTGATGACCGCGATTGCGCAGGCCACGTTCAAGCGCATGCACCGTCAGCGCAACGCCGTTGACTTCCGGTGGGTAGGTCTCGCTGACGATCGTGAAACGCATGCGCACCCCGCAGGTTGTGCGGAGTGTGTCTGCCCCATGTTCAGCTTCGATGACAGCGGGATGACCGTGGAATGACGAGCGCCGCGCGCCTTCCTCTCGGCGCCTCGCCTGTTCACTCGCTCATACGGAACTGTGCAGGCCTAGCAGGCACAGGACGACGGCTTGATCCCTCGCGGAGCCTTTCGGGGATGCAACCCTATACTGTGAACTTGATGCCTTGCGCCAGCGGCAGGTCGTTGGAATAGTTGATGGTGTTGGTCTGCCGGCGCATGTAGATCTTCCATGCATCGCTACCGGATTCGCGACCGCCGCCGGTTTCCTTCTCGCCGCCGAACGCGCCGCCGATCTCCGCACCCGAGGTGCCGATGTTGACGTTGGCGATGCCGCAATCCGAACCACTGGCGGCGAGGAACAATTCCGCCGACTGCACGTCGCGGGTGAAGATCGACGAACTCAGTCCCTGCGGCACATCGTTCTGCAGCGCGATCGCTTCATCCAGGGTATCGAACGGCATCACGTACAGAATAGGCGCGAAGGTTTCAGTCTGGACCACGGCCGAGTCGGGCGTTATGCCGGTAATGATGGTTGGCTGCACAAAGTTGCCGTCGCCTTCAATGGTCTTGCCGCCGGTGCGAATGTTGCCACCTGCTGCCCCCGCCCTCTCAAGGGCATCGGTGTAGCGACTGACGGCGTCGTGATCGATCAGTGGGCCCATCAGGATGCCATCCTGGTTGGGATCGCCGATCTTGGATTGCACTTGCGCGTAGGCAGCGACAAGTTTTTCGACCACGTCATCCAGAATCTCGCGCTGCACGAATAGACGACGCGTGCTGGTGCAACGCTGACCGGCGGTGCCGCAGGCGCCGAACACAATCGCAGGGATTGCCAGCTTCAAGTCTGCAGTCTTGTCCACGATGATCGCGTTGTTGCCACCCAGCTCCAGCAGCGAGCGGCCCATGCGGCGCGCAACACGTTCACCGACCTGACGACCGACGTGGGTCGAGCCAGTGAAGCTGATCAGCGGAACGCGGCGATCATCGACAAAGGTCTGCGCCAGATCCGTGCCGGCATCGTTGAACAGGAAAAACAGGTCGGGAAAGCCACCGTCGTTCAATGCCTCGTTGCATATGCGCATCGAGGCGATTGCGGAAAACGGCGTCTTCGGCGACGGCTTCCAGATGCAGATATCACCGCAGACTGCGGCAAGAAACGCATTCCACGCCCACACGGCGACCGGAAAGTTGAACGCGCTGATGATGCCGACGATCCCCAGCGGATGGTATTGCTCGTACATGCGGTGGCCGGGGCGCTCGGAATGCATCGTGAGGCCATACAACTGCCGCGACAGGCCGACTGCGAGATCGCCAATGTCGATCATCTCCTGTACTTCGCCGTCACCTTCGGCCTTGATCTTGCCCATCTCGAGTGCCACAAGGGCGCCGAGTTTCGACTTGTGCTCGCGCAGTGCGTTTGCGCACAAGCGGATTGCCTCACCGCGACGCGGCGCCGGCGTAGTGCGCCAGATTGCGAATGCCGCCTGCGCACGTTCGAGGATGGTGTCGTAGTCTGATTGCGAGGACGCATGCACGCGCCCCAGCACTTTGCCTGTCGCGGGATTGGTTGGCTCGATCACGCCGGCATCGGTGGTCTTCGACCATTCGCCCTGGCCCAGATAGCTGCCCGATTCGGTGGCGCCGAGCTTGAGCGCGGCAAGGACGGGATGGACGGCGGAATTGGATTGCGACATTGAAAAAAACTCCAGGTTGCTGCGAGCGGACTCGCTGGTTTGATGCAGTGGATTGAAATTGAGGAAGATCAATCTGCGACGAGCCAATATGGCTGCGCAGAAATCAGTTAACTCGCGTGCCCAGATCTGCGGACAACAGGTTTCCTGTCATGGCACATCAGCGAACCTGTGTCAGTGGCGATCGAGACTCCGTTTGGCGACCCCGGCGCGATTCGAACGCACGACCTGTCCCTTAGGAGGGGACCGCTCTATCCAGCTGAGCTACGGGGCCATTGACCGGCCATTATCGCAAGAATCCGCCTTGAAGTCGGTGATCGGCTTGCAAGGCGCACCAGCCTTGGCGATGCGGCGCGACGCGATCAGCCCACGGCTGGCGTGTTTGCAGCTTTACGTTGCGCGACCCGGCACACGGCGCACGCGCAGGCTTGTGGGATGATGACGCCTACCACGTAGCGGGCCTCGCGCTACTAACCACCCGATCTGTATCAGGAGCTGCCCATGTCCGTTGCCGTCTACGATGCTGTCGTCACCACCCCGATCAAGATGTTGCGCAACCTCGATCGAATGCTTGAGCGGATGACGGGCTATGCGGAGTCGCGCGGGTTCGAGCCGCGAGTGATGCTTCAATGTCGCCTCGCGCCGGACATGTTCGACCTGTGCCGGCAGATCCAGTTGACCACCGATTTTGCGAAAGGCCCAGTCGCGCGACTGGCGGGCAAGGAGCCGATGAAACTCGAAGACAACGAGACGACCGTACCGCAGCTGCGCGCCCGCATCGAGCGCACGCGGCTGTATCTTTCGGATTTCATTGCCGATCAGTTCGATGACGCCGATACGCGACAGATATCGATTCCAATGCGCGAAGGCACGCTGGAAATGACCGGCGCCGAGTATTTGCTGAACTTCGCGATTCCCAATTTCTACTTCCACTACACCACCGCGTACAACCTGATGCGCCACAACGGCATGCAAATCGGCAAGAAGGATTTCCTGGGCGGCTGATGTGGGGCGCCCCCGCGATGGAGTGACTGGCATGGCAAAAGGATACTGGCGGAGAACCGAGCGAGCGCAGAGGCGAGGACCATGCGGAACGCGTCGTCGACGCACATAGCTACACCAATTTCGCCGAGACTCGGTTGCCCGCTATGGCGCGATTGCTAGCGAAGGAGTAGCGGAGCGAATGGCTCACAAATGCAGCGAAAGTCGTCAAGCCCGCAACCACATAGGAACGACCGGACGTTGCTGACTTAGTGTGAAGTCGCGTTCAGGCTCGGTGTTGGCTTGGGTATTATCCTGACGACATGCTGACGCGCCCATTCCTGTTCCGCCTGCTGCTGAGTTTCAGCCTGCTGCTTAATGGCTCGGCGTTTGCGTCGCCAATGATCGTCGGTATGGACATGTCTGCCGGTAGCACCGGCTCGTCGCATCATGGTGCGCCAGCGCTGATAGTCGCGCACGCGATCAAGGGCTGTCACGAGGTGGCCAACGTTGCCGGCGTGCCAGTCCATGCGGTTGGCGGTGCTTCTCGCCAGGCGCCGGCCCCTGCAGTACCTGATTGCTGCCGCAATGGCGGTTGTCACTGCGCCTGCATGCAAGCGATGCCACTGGTCTCCACGACCGTGGAGTTTCGCGGCATGACTCTGGTCAGCATTTACGCGGTGTCCGTCCTGCACACAGGACACATACCGCCGACAGCGAGTCCGCTGATCCGACCTCCCATCGTTTGAGATCCGCGGCGCTGTCGGCGCCGTTTGATCGCGCGCGAGAAGTATTCCGCGCATTTACTCAATGCGTTGCCTGTTACAGGCAATGACGTCAGATCGGAGTTCACATGAAATATTTCATCGAAGGTCCCAATGACGGGCTGCACTTGCCTTCACGTCGGCGCTTTGTGCAGGGATTGGCCGCAGGCGGCGCATTGGCGGCCACTGCAGGTTGGGCCGGACGGGCCTGGGCGTCGCCGTCATCGGCAACAGTCAACGAGCTTTCAGGCACGCAGTTTGATCTGTCGATCGGGCAGCTTGCGGTCAACTTCACCGGCCGCGCGCGTAGCGCGATAGGCGTGAACGGCGCGCTGCCTGCGCCGCTGTTGCGCTGGCGCGAAGGCGACACGGTCACGTTGCGGGTGCGCAACACGCTTGCCGCCACCAGTTCGATCCACTGGCACGGGATTCTGCTGCCGGCGGCGATGGATGGCGTGCCGGGGTTGAGTTTTGATGGCATCGCGCCAGGCGAAACCTTTGTCTATCAGTTCGATGTCAAGCAAAGCGGCACCTACTGGTATCACAGCCACAGCCGCTTCCAGGAGCAGTCGGGACTGTATGGCCCGATCGTCGTCACACCGCGCGGCGGCGAGCGTTTCCCGACCCAGCGCGACTACGTGGTGATGCTGTCGGACTGGTCGGACCAGAACCCGGAAACTATCTTCGCCAATCTCAAGAAGATGTCCGATTTCTATAATTTCAACGAACCCACCGCTGCGGATTTCACTCGCGACGTGGGACGCATGGGCGTGCAGCAGGCGCTGGCCAAACGCCGGATGTGGAACCGGATGCGGATGAGCCCGACCGATCTGGCCGATGTCACCGGGCACGAGTACACCTACTTGATCAATGGCACTTCGCCGGGCGGCAACTGGACCGGATTGTTCGCGCCCGGCGAAAAAGTGCGGCTGCGCTTTATCAATGGCTCGGCGATGAGTATCTTCGATGTGCGCATTCCTGGTTTGAAGATGACCGTGGTCGCGGCTGATGGTCAAGACGTTGAATCGGTCAGCGTCGATGAATTCCGGATCGCGGTCGCTGAAATCTACGACGTGATTGTCGAACCCGATGGTGACCGACCGTACACCGTGTTCGCACAGTCGATCGATCGCATGGGCTTCGCACGCGGCACCCTGTCGCCACGGCTTGGCCTGCAGGCAGAGGTTCCAGCCGTGGACAAGCCTGCGTGGTTGACGATGACCGACATGATGGGCGCGATGACCATGACCATGTCCGGCATGGATATGGGCGGGATGGATATGGGTGGCATGGAAAAACCCGGAATGGACAAGGGCGCAATGAACAGGCGCGGGATGGATATGTCCGGCGGCGATCACGGCAAGCACGCGGGCATGCCTAAGGGCGTGGACGAGGATCGTGCCCTTGCAGGTGTGCAACCCGGAAAGCCAGGAACGGCGAATGCCCGCCACGCACGCACGGAATATGGGCCAGGCGTCGATATGCGGGTGGACATGCCGCGCACGAATATCAACGACCCTGGCATTGGCTTGCGCGCTAACGGCCGTCGCGTATTGACTTACGCCGACCTGCACACCATCGGCGGTCCGCTGGATCCGCGTGGTCCAGGACGCGAGATCGAGCTGCATATGACCGGCAACATGGAGCGCTACATGTGGTCGTTCGACGGGCAGAAGTTTTCCGACGCCAAGCCCGTGCACTTTCGCCACGGCGAGCGCGTGCGCGTGATCCTGTCCAACGACACGATGATGCCGCACCCGATCCACTTGCACGGCATGTGGAGCGAGATGGAAAGCCCCACCGGCGCGTTCCAGGTGCGCAAGCACACGATCATGGTGCAGCCGGCGCAGCGCATCAGCTATCTGGTCAACGCCGATGTGCTCGGCCGATGGGCTTACCACTGCCATCTGCTGTATCACATGGAAGCGGGCATGTTCCGTGAGGTGGTGGTGTCATGAAACTCGCATCGCAATCACAGCCCGCGTCGACTCTGACCTTGGGTCTCGCCAGCTTGTTTCTGCTGGCACAGCCGTCGTTGGCTGCTGCACAGACCACCGACCATGCACAGCACATGCAATCGATGCCGGACATGCAGATGCCAATGCAGCCAGCGACGAAAAAGCCAGCGCCGACGGAGAACGCCACGAGCACAGCGAACGCCAGAAAGCCCAGTTGCAAGGAACTCGCGGCCCAAGGCAAACAGGCGAGCAAGCAATACACAGCGCAATGCAAAAAGCATCCCAAGCAAACCGGAAAGGGGGCGAAGGCCACTGCAGCCCCGGCTATGGATCATTCGAAGATGCAGCACACGGATGCATCCGGCACGCACGGCATGGATCATTCAAAGATGCCCGAGATGGATCACTCAAAGATGCCGGCGGTGAAGCATCCGACGACGCCTGCAATGGATCATTCCAAAACGCAGCAGTCCGGAATGGAAGGCATGCAGGGCATGGACCATTCCGGCATGCAGGCGATGGATCCGGCCATGAAAGGCATGGATCGCTCCAACATGCAGGGCACGGATTCCTCCAGCATGGACGGCATGAAAGGCATGGATCATTCCGCGATGGAAATGGATCACGGCCAGATGGACATGAGTGGCAAGGATGCGGGCGCGATGGACATGGGTTCGATGGATATGAGCTCGATGAACATGCAGGGAGGACCGCCACCGGCGGACGCCCGCGATCCGGATTATTCCGATGGCCTCGACCATGGACCGATGCGCGGGATGGATATGGCCGATGACGCCAAGCACCTGTATGTGATGTTCGACAACCTTGAGTATCGGCACTCCGGCGATGGCAATGCGCAAACAGTCGATGCGCAAGCCTGGTATGGCGGCGATCACAACAAGCTATGGCTCAAGCTCGACGGCGAGCGCAGCAATGGCCACTTGGACGCTACTAGAACCGAAGCACTCTGGAACCACGCGATCGCAACGTATTGGGGTTCGCAAGTTGGCGTGCGTCACGATCTGGGCGACGGACCGACCCGCAACTGGGCGGCTTTCGGCGTGCAGGGACTTGCGCCGTACTGGTTCGACCTGCAAGCCACCGCCTATCTTGGCCAATCCGGACGCACCGCGCTGCGCGTGGAGGCGGAATACGAGCTATTGCTGACGCAGCGATGGATTCTGCAGCCGGATGTCGAGGTCAATTTCTACGGAAAGAATGACCCTGCGCGCGGAATCGGCTCCGGCTTGTCCGACCTCGATGTAGGCCTGCGTCTGCGCTACGAAATTACCCGCAAGTTCGCTCCGTATGTGGGTGTTGTCTGGAATCGCAAATTTGGACAAACCGCCGACTACGCTCGTGCAATCGGTGGCGATAATCAAGAGACTCAGCTAGTCGCTGGCTTCCGCATCTGGTTCTGAAGGAGAGCACCATGAAACAGCTTACAAAACACGTCCTGCTCACCACCATCGTTCTCGGCACTGTGGCCGCTGGCGCTGCCGCGGCGTTTGTATGGGCGGGTGCCTACAACATTGGCGCCGACAGTCCGCATTGGAGCGTCACCCACACAATGATCGAAACCTTGCGCGATCGATCAATCCAGTCGCGGCTGGACGGAATCAAAGTACCAAACCTCGACGATCCAGCGCGTATCCGCCTCGGTGCGGCGAGCTACAGTGCGATGTGCACTGGCTGTCACTTGTCGCCGGGTGTCGAGGACACTGAGATACGACCGGGCCTGTACCCGATGCCGCCCAATCTGACCACGGAACCGCTGGATAGTCCTGAGACTACTTTCTGGGTGATCAAGCACGGCATCAAGATGACCGCGATGCCCGCATGGGGCAAGACGCATACCGACGAACAGATCTGGAACATGGTCGCCTTCGTTCACAAGTTGCGCGGCATGACGCCTGCCCAGTACGTGCAGCTGGGTGGCAAGCTGCCGGCTGAGGATGACGATCACATGCACGAAGGCATGGATCATCATCATGCCGGCGCAGACGAGCACATGCACGAAGGGTCGGATCATCATCATGCAGGCGCAGACGACCACCATGCTGCAGACGCCGCGCACGACGAACCGGCCGCTGCGGAAGGCGACATGCACATGCACGCGGACGGGACAATGGAACACCATCATCCGGCGACTGCAACCGAGCCGCACAAGGATGACGATCACACGCATTGATCTAAAACGGCACCTCACGCTCGGCAAGCCCGCGCGAATATTGGCGATCGGCCTGTCGCGGGCCTGACGACTGCAACGTCGCTTGCTGGCGTGCCGGAGTAGAAAGACGCTGTTGATCGACCCTGGCAATCCTGATGGAGGAACATATGAGAATGAACAAGTACGCAAAATTCGCCGCAATGATCGCCACCTCGACGGTCGTGATGTTCGGGTTGATGTACCTGAACTCCTACAGCGTGGACCACAACTATTTCAGTGAGACCCGCTTCTTCATGGCGTTCGTGATGGGCGCCTCAATGGCTGTAGTCATGTTGCTGTTCATGCTCGGCATGTACGACAACAAAAAGATCAATGCATCGATCCTGATCGGCAGCGTGGGCGTGTTTGCGATCGCGCTGTGGCTGGTGCGCAGTCAACAGACAGTCGACGACGTGGCCTACATGAAGGCGATGATTCCGCACCATTCAATCGCGATACTCACCAGCAGTCGCGCGCACATCCGCGATCCGCGCGTGCGTAAACTGGCCGACGGCATCATCCAGGCGCAGGTGCGCGAGATCGGCGAGATGCAACAATTGATCAGCGACTTGCAAGCCCATCCTGTACCGACCGGCGCGCCCGACCTCGCGCCGGTGCCTGCACAATAACGTCGCAATCAGGGCGCCCCGTTGCTGAGCGGACGCCCATAAAACCTAGCGCTCAGCAACCGGATCGACGAGTTGATGAGGCGCGTGCGCCCGCGCCAGCTCGCGTCTGCGCAACAGCCTGAAAGCTGCCGGGATCACCAGCATCGACAACAACGGCGCCGTGATCATGCCGCCGACCATCGGCGCGGCGATGCGCTGCATGACTTCCGATCCAGCGCCGGTGCCGATCATGATCGGCAGCAGGCCGGCCAAAATCACGGCCACGGTCATCGCTTTGGGTCGAACGCGCAGCAATGATCCTTCGCGGATTGCGAGGTCCAGTTCCACTTCGCCAGCTTGCGGGTTGATTTCGAGTTGCCGTTGCCAAGCTTGGCGCAGATACAGCAGCATGATTACCCCGAATTCAGCAGACACGCCCGTCAAGGCGATAAAGCCAATCATGGTCGCCACCGAAATCGAATGGCCCAGCAACCAGATCAGCCAAAGGCCGCCGACCAGGGCCAACGGCAGGCTCAACATGATCATCAATGCGTCATCCACGCGCCGGAACAGCAGGTAGATCAGCAGGAACACAATGCCCAGCGTGGCCGGCACCACCAGTCGCAACCGCTTCAGCGCGCTTTGCAAATACTCGAACTGTCCCGACCACGCCAGCGTGTAGCCGACCGGCAGCTTGACCTGCTTGGTGATGCTGTCCTGCAGCGCCGCGACCTGTCCCGACAGATCGCGACTGTCGGTGTCGACATAGACATACGTCGCCAATTGACCGTTCTCGCTCTTGAGCATCGGCGGACCACCGCTGAGCCCGATGTCGGCCACTTGACCCAACGTGATCTGGCTTCCACTCGACGTCACGATCGGCATCGCACGCAGCGCCGACAGAGAATCACGTTGTGCGCGCGGATAGCGCAGCACGATTGGGTAGCGCTCCAGGCCTTCGACAGTCTGGCCGATGGGCGCGCCGCCTACCGACATGGCGATCAAGGACTGGACGCGGGCTTGGCTCAATCCATAGCGTGCAGCCGCCTCCCTGCGCACCTTAATGTCGACGTAGCGTCCGCCCGCGGCACGATCCGAGATCACCGAGGTCACGCCCGGGACTCTCTTGGCAACGGCCTCGATCCGGGAAGCGAGTTTCTCGAGCTGATTGATATCCGGGCCCAGCACTTTGATCCCGATCGGACTCTTGATCCCGGTGGCCAACATGTCGATGCGATTGCGGATCGGATAGACGAACAGGTTGCTGATGCCGGGCACCTTGACCGCTGCGTCGAGCTCGGCTTTGAGCTTCTCGATGGTCATGCCCGCGCGCCATTGGTCTTTTGGTTTGAAGGTGATCGTGGTCTCGAACATCGTGAGCGGCGCCGGATCGGTCGCCGAGTCCGCACGCCCGGCCTTGCCGAAGACGTGATCGACCTCGGGCACGGTCTTGAGCATGCGATCAGTCAACTGCAGCAGTTGCGATGCCTTGCCGGCGGACAAGCCGGGCAGGGCGGTCGGCATGTACAGCAGGGTGCCCTCGTTCAATGGCGGCATGAATTCGCTTCCCAGGCGGCTCCACGGCAAGACCGCAGAAATCAGCACCAATCCTGCCGCTATCAACACAGTCTTTGGCGTGCGCAGAACCCAAGCAATTAATGGCCGATACACGGCCGTCAGAACCCGATTCACGGGATTGGTGTGCTCGGGTCGGATGCGGCCACGCACGAGGTAACCCATCAGCACCGGGATCAGGGTGATCGACAAGCCTGCAGCTGCCGCCATCGCGTAGGTCTTGGTGTAGGCCAGTGGCTTGAATAGCCGACCTTCCTGCGCACCCAGTGCGAAAACAGGCAGGAAGGACAGCGCAATGATCAACAGGCTGACAAATAGCGCCGGGCCGACTTCAGCGACCGACGTAGCGACCAAATCCCAGCGTTCGGCAGGCGTAGGCTCCGCGCGATCCGCGTGCGCGAGTTGCCAGGCTTCGATGTGTTTGTGCGTGTTCTCGATCATCACCACCGCTGCATCGACCATCGCGCCGATCGCGATCGCGATGCCGCCCAGCGACATCAGGTTGGCGCTGACGCCCTGCCAGCGCATGACGATGAAGGCCGCCAGCACGCCCAGTGGCAGCGTGATCACCGCGACCAGCGAGGAGCGCAGATGCCACAGGAACAACGCGCACACCAGTGCGACGACCAGAAACTCTTCCAGCAACTTTTGTGACAGGTTGTCGACTGCTGCACGAATCAACAGCGAACGATCGTAAGTCGGCACGATCTCCACACCCTCGGGCAGGCTGCTCTGAAGTTCTTTCAAGCGCGCCTTGACCGCATCGATGGCGGTCAGCGCATTCTTTCCCGAGCGCAAGATGATCGCGGCGCCGGCCACTTCACCTTGCCCGTCGAGCTCCGAAATCCCGCGACGCAGCGTCGGTCCGCGACGGATCTGGGCGACATCGCGCAACAGCACTGGCACGCCGTTGTTGCCGGTCAGGATCGGCACATTTTCGAAGTCCTCGCGCGACGCGAGATAGCCTTCACTGCGCACCATCAATTCCGCTTCGCCCTGTTCGATCACCGAACCGCCGCTGGCGCCGTTGGCGTCCTTGATTGCCGCCTCGACCTGCTGCACGGTCAGGCCGCGCGCGGCCAACGCCTGCGGATCGACGACCACCTGCCACGCTCGCACCATGCCACCGATGCTGGCGACTTCAGCCACATCGGGCACGGTCTTGAGCCGGTAGCGCAGGAACCAGTCCTGCAGCGCGCGGAGTTCGCCCAGATCGTGCTGGCCGCTGCGATCGACCAGTGCGTATTCGTAAATCCAGCCGACCCCGGTGGCATCCGGGCCGAGCGCCGGACTGACGCCATCGGGCAGTTTGTCGCGCACCTGGCTCAGGTATTCGAGCACGCGCGAACGCGCCCAATACGGGTCGGTACCGTCTTCGAACAACACGTAGACGTAAGAGTCGCCGAAAAAAGAAAACGCGCGCACCGTCGTCGCACCCGGCACCGACATCATCGTAGTGGCCAGCGGATAGGTGACCTGGTCCTCGACGATCTGCGGGGCCTGGCCGGGCCAACTGGTGCGCAGGATCACTTGGGTGTCCGACAAGTCGGGCAGTGCATCCAATGGCGTGCGCGAGATGGCAATCACACCGGCAATGGCCAGGACCGCAGCCCCGAGCAGCACCAGGAACTGATTTCCGATCGACCAGTGGATGATGCGGCCGATCATCGTTTCTGCTCCGGCTGCGCTTTGTCGGCACCAGTCTCGGATTTCGACATGTCCATACCCGCCATGCCATCGTCCTGCGTCGTGTTGGCAGTTTTCGGGTCGGCATCTGGTCCCGACAATCGATCCAATGCGCCGGACAAGCTGGCTTCCGAATCGATCAGGAACTGACCCGAAACGACGACCCGCTCGCCGCCCGTCAATCCTTTCAGGATTTCAGTCTTGCCGCCTGCCGAGCGCCCTGCGACTACGCGCACCGGACGGAAACGACCCTCTCCCGCAACCACGATCACCCGCGCATCGCTGCCGGTGGCGATCAGCGCTTCTTCGGGCACCAGCGGATGGCTGGCGCCAGCAGCGCCTGCAAACTGCAAGTCCGCAAACATGCCAGGCGCAAGTCGATGCCCTGGATTGTCGAGCACGATCCGCGCCATCTGGGTGCGGGTGCCTGCATCCAGATTGGGCAGCAGCGACTCGACTTCGCCCGAAAAACTCTCGCCGGGGAAGGCGCTGACGCTAGCTTGAACCTTCATGCCCGGCACGATGCCGGCGGCCTGTGCCTGCGGGATGGCGGCCTCGACCCAGACGCTGTCCAATCCATTGACCGTCATCAACGGCATGCCAGCTTGCACGCGCTGGCCTTGGCGCACCGCAAGCATGCTGACCACGCCATCGGCCGGCGCGCGCAGGGTCACACGTGGGTTGCCGCCGCGCAGGCTGCCGATCTGGGCGTCGTCCATGCCCAGCACGCGCAGGCGATTGCGCGCGGCGCCCTGCAGGGCACGGGCATCCGCAGAGTCGGCGCGTCCAAGCGCCAGATATTCCTGCGCCGCTGCGCTCCACTCGGGCGCGACCAGCTCGGCCAGCGCCTGGCCTTTAAGCACTGGCTCGTAGGGCGCACGCACGAATAATTTCTCGACTACACCATCGGCCCGCGCATTGATCTCGTAGGCCGAGCGCATGTCCCAGGCGATGCTGCCCGGCACATGTGCGCCTGCTGACAGGGTGCCGACTTCGACCTTCGCGGTGCGTACTCCGAGATTCTGCTGGGTGGCGGCACCCACACTGACCAACCTTGTGTCGCTGCTGCCGCTTTCGGCATATTTCGGCAGCAGTTGCATGTCCATGAACGGCGATTTACCCGGCTTGTCGAAATGCTTGTCAGGTTGCATCGCGTCATACCAATACAAGACGGGTTTGTCGCTGGATGCGACTGCGGCAGGCGCGGCGTCATGCTGTGTGCCAAGCCAATAGCCGCCGCCGCCGACCAGCGCCAGCGCAACGACGATTGCTGTGGTGAGAACCGCGGAGTGTTTGCGGGAGCGGTTCATCGTGCGATCTCCAGATTGCGTGCAGTGCGGCGGTTGGACGGGTCGGTGTCGGGCAGCAGATACGCCAGCTCGACCCAGGCTTGTCCCCAGGCGGCCAGCAGGTCGGCGTAAGCGAGGCGGGCATCGATTTCATCGCGGCGCGCATCCAGCCATTCCTGCAGCGAAGCGCTGCCTGAATAGGCGGCCAGCGCAGTGCGGCTGCGATCGCGTGAAAGCGGCAGCAAAGCGTCGCGCGAGCGGACTACTTGTCGGCCAATCCCCTGCCAGCGCGCGAACGCCTTGCGCACGGCCTCGGCCTGCATGCGACGGGCATCCTCGCGGGTCGCGCGCACGACTTCCAGGTCGGCATTGCGGGCATTGATTCCGCGATCCTGGCGATTGGCCGGAAACAGTGGCAGGTCGAGCCCGATTTCCAGCCAGACCACATTCGACGCCCCCGCGCCGCGTCGCGCGAAGCCGCCGCCCACACTCCAGTCTGGCCGCTTTTGGGCGCGGGCCAAGGCCAGCGCTGCGTCGGCCGATTGCTCTTGCGAGTCCCAGCTCAACAGCGGGCCTTGTCGGTCCAGGTTGGCTAGTAGCTGCGCTTCCGAAGTTGGTGCGTTCGCAAAGTCTGGCGGCGATGCAATTGACCCTGTTGGCACTTCTCCAAGCCACCGTTGCAGACCCGCCTGCGCCTGGTCGACACGCGCGTCGGCATCGTCAATACGGTTTTGCAACACCAGCTCGGTGGCTCGCGCGGCCAAGGCATCGCTGGCCGAGCCAGCGCCCCCGGACAGACGTGCTTTTGTCGCGCGCACGGCCAAGCCGGCCTGGTCGCGCAACTCGCGGAGCAGGGATCGCTCCTTCTGCGCGGCCCATAGCTGCACCCAAGCTTTGGCGGTGGCGCGTTTGACATCGAGCGTGGTGGTGAGCACCTGGGCATCGGATTGTGCGAGCAGCGCCTGCGCCATCTCACGTCTCGCATCACGCTTGGCCCGAGATGGCAGGGCCTGACTGATGCCGACACGGCGCATGGTCATCCGGTCGTCGGTCACGGTGAATGCATCCGGACCCGCGATCGGAACGTTCTGCACGCCGAAAGTGAGCTTCGGATCGGGCAGCGCATCGGCGCGCACGAGTTCTTCGGATGCGGCCACGCGTGAGGCATTGCGGGCCAGCAGCATTGGCGCGCGTTCGACGGCTTGATGCACGGCCTCGTCGAGCGAAAGCGCGTTGTCGGCTGCGATCACGGGCAACACTGGCATGAAGGCCAACATCGCCAACGTAGCGATCTGGAATTTGAAAGAGGATTGCCGCAGGCGCGCGACAAACGGCGCACGGGCAGTCAGGCATGAAGCGTTCATGAGAACTCCGATCACACAAGCACGAAAACATCACCACTGCAGGGCAGGGCAACGGGCGGTGGATGTGATGCGGAGTTCTAGATCAGCAGGCGGCAGTAGCGCAGGCGCGGTGGAGGATCCCAGCGTGCGAATGCGATGTCCGCAACAGACGCTGCTTGGTCGCGTCCGTGAATAACCGTCAGACCGAACATGACTGGCGGCAACGCAAGCGCCGGCACCCCCAGCAGGTTCTGCGTACTAGCCGAGGTCGGGTCGGGCGTGCAGTGCTTCTGGCAGATCCCGTTCGACTGATGGGTATGGCTTGATGCCACGGATTGGCAACCCTGTGCCATCGCTGCGGACTCGGTCGGCATCTGCGTCATTGTGCAGACAACGGCGGCCATCGCCACCTGCTGGAACAGCAGGCAAGCGATTACGACCAGAATGATCGCTGAGCGATGGCGAAGGGAATGACGCATGTGCCAGATGATAGCCCCAATCGGCAGCTCGCAAGCTGACGCCTTCAAGACGCGAGTTGCGCAGCAGGAAACACAAGGGCCGCAATCTTGTTGTTGCGCAACCCGGCGGTGATCTGAGACAGCGTTCGCTAACGCACAGACTGCAGTCTTGGCATGGCGCACCTTCGCAACGAAGGATTTAGCGATAAGCGAAGGGTCCGACCGCCCAAAAGGACTGATCGTCGGGCCATGCCTTCGGCCTCAGTGCGGTTGGTTGATCTATGTCAAGACGGCCAAGGCGAGAACCACTATGCTTCATGGCCACGCCTTCCATTTTTATTGGGCTGAATGTCGGACCCCATTCGAGGCCAAGTCCGACAGATACACATGGGCGCGCATTTTTTGTAGGCACAAGGGAGGACAACATGCCCACTGACAACACAATCACTGCGCGATCATGCATGGCGATTGCGGCAGCGATGTCGCTGACAATGATGGTGATCACCCCTGCCTCCGCTACCGGCGCTGCGGATTCGCCTAACTTGAAGGCGCTGCAGCAACAGGTCGAACAGCTCAAACAACAGTTGCAGGCAATGGAGCAAAAGGTCGACGACGCGCTGGCTCAGGCTGCGAATGCCAACCAGCAGGTGCAAGCCGTTCACGACAGTGTTGCCCAAGCCAACAGCGTTGCACTGACGGCCAACACCAATGCACTGGCTGCGATCGAGGCGCCAGAAAATGCGGATGTGAAATTCAGGTTCGCTGGTGCGGTTGTGGCCAATTACGGGGTATCGAGCCATGCATCGCAGGGGATGTCGATGGCCCCGGGTGGCACCGGCTCCAACAGTACTTTCACGGGCGGCGCATTCATGCCGATCTTTCTGCTGAAGTACAAAGATTTGGCGGAAATCGAAGCGCACCTGGAGTTCATGAACATGGGCGGCGAGACCCACACGTCGCTGGAGTACGCCCAGATCGACCTGTTTCTCAACGACTGGGCCACCGTCGTCGCCGGCAAATTCCTGAGCCCGATCGGCCAGTTCCAACAAAGCTTGCATCCAGCTTGGGTCAACAAGTTGCCCGATCGGCCGGCTGGTTTTGTCGAGGGCGGTGGTGGCGAACCATTGAGCGAGGTCGGCGTGCAGGTCCGTGGCGCGTTTCCGATTGGAAACATGACTGCGGACTACGCAGTGTTTGCGGGCAATGGCCCGCAACTGGGCGAAGAAGGATTGGCGCTGGAAGGCAATTCGCACGACAACAACAACAACAAGTCGTTCGGTGCGCGATTCGGCCTGCGGCCTATCGACCACCTCGACATCGGCGTATCCGCGATGCATTCCAAGGTGACCAGCAATGCTGAAATGCTCATGCCGGGGATGTTCGGGTCCAGCGCTTCGCATGACCTGTACGATTTCGACTTCTCGTACACGCCACCGAACGTGGATATCCGCGGCGAGTACATCCATGGCCGGCTGCAGCCGGTCTGGTTCGATGATAGTTCCGGCGACGATCCCAGCCTGCTGGCGACCGCGACCTGGAGGTTGTGGTACCTGCAAGGCGCCTACCGGTTTGCCGGTATGACAGACAACCCCACCTTGGGTAAATTCGAGGTCGTCTCTCGCGTGAGCCAGAACAAGGTCTCGGGCGGAAGCATGGACTGGCGAATGAGCAACGAGAAACGCGTAACGGTTGGATTGAACTACTGGTGGAGTCCCACGCTTGTAGGAAAGATTGCCTACGAGCACAAGAACTTCGAATACCTGACGACCGACAACCTGTTGCGAATGCAGTTGGTCTTTGGCTTCTGACCTGAGGGTAATGACGTGAACTCTATTGATCGATCACCCATGCGCCGCAATAGGGCCGGTACCTATATATTTTCCGTGACCCTGTCTGCAATCGTCGCATCCGTCATGCTGACGGCTTCCGCCAGCAGCCAGGCAGCGAGTGGCGGCCCCGATGCGAAGAGTCCTGCTCCCGATGCCACCCAATTCGCCCGCGGAGCAAAACAGTGGCAGCTTGTCTGCGGTTCGTGCCACAACTTGCGCAGCCCGTCGGAACTCAGTAATTCCGAATGGGAAGTGGCAATGGGACAAATGCGCGTCAGGGCCGGGCTGACTGCAGCCCAGACCCGAGACATCACTGCGTTTTTGAAGGCGAGCAACGCCAAGGTCGCAACACCGTCGCAACCTGCTTCCGCCTCCATGCCCGCGGCGACGGCTGCCGCCATTACCGGTGATTCATCCACAGATCCTCTCGCCGCGGGCTCTGCCATCTACCAGCAGACTTGCGTGGCCTGCCATGGTGCCAACGGCAAGGGATCGGTTCCGGGCGCGCCCAATTTTACCGATCCAAAAGGAGTCCTCAGTCAGCCGGATGAAACACTGGCGGCTGCGATTGAGAACGGGAAGCAGACCCCCGGCGTACCCATCGCGATGCCGCCGAAGGGCGGCAACGCCAACCTGACCAAGCAAGACATTCGTTCCGTCCTGCTGTATCTGCACCATGCATTTGGCAAGGCGAAGTAAACAGCCAACGTGATCGCCAGCATCCTTCGGCGCGGTGCTTGATCAGGCCGGCAGCAACGGCGCAGGACGATGCGGTTACGCGACTGACGGGCAGGATGCGGTCAGCCTGATCGAGGAGGAATCGCGATGGAATCGTTGCTCTACTTTATCTTCTGGGCCGGCCTGATCTTCGTGATGATGCGGTACGGCTGCGGCGCGCACATCATGGGCCACGGGCATCGCGGCAGCCACAGAAAGAAGCTTCCGCCGCATGCCGGACCATCGGGCTGGGTGCCCCCGGAGACCAATGTCGATCCGGTCTGCGGCATGACAGTACAGACGGGCACAGCCAAATCCGCGGTGATCGACGGCACGGTTTACTACTTCTGTTCAAGCGAAAGCCGTGAGCGCTTTGAGGCGACATCTCGCATCTATCCCGCTTCCGTGCACGGCGGGCAACCAAGGCAACAGGAGAACCCTCATGGCTGATACAACAACACAAACTGAATTTAACAAGTCTGGGACGTTGTTGACCTCGACGCGGGCACCCGCAATCCCCGTGATCGCTTTTGGGATGAGTCTCGGGCTCTTCCTTGCGATCACCTACACGCTTTGCGTCGGCTTCGATCTGCTATTTCCTGGTCAAGCCATGTACCAGACCTGGTTACGGCTCCTGCCTGGCTTCAGTTGGCTCACGTGGCCGAGCTTTTTGCTCGGTCTGGTCGAGAGTTACGCCTACGGTTGGTACATCGCGCTGATCTTCGGGCCGTTGTTCAACTTTTTTGCGAGCCGCGCGCAGCGATGACCCTTACAGCCAACCATTGGTAAAGCCGACTCTTCGCAATCCCGTGGTGATATCGCAGCGCAGCCGCCCCAGGCTTGGTCGCAGTCTGCCCCGCAATCGACGAGGAGGGCTGTGATGATAGAGACGAAAACCAGGGAGGTGTTCGGTGGTGCTCTCATCACGGTTTTGGCGTTGGTCGGTGGCGCCCCCTGGCGAGTTTCGCCCGAACTCGGTTCGGCTACGGGATTGGGCGCGGTCGCCAAAACCTGAGTCAACAGACCGGAGGTGTGCGATGTGGCATGACATGGGCAGTTATGGTGGAGGATGGGGCATGGGTTTCGGCATGCTCGGCATGGTTGTGCTTGTCATCGTCGGCATCGTCGTGCTGGTCAGATGGACGTCCGGATCGGGGCCGCATTCACTCCCTCATTCCAAATCAGCACTGGACGTGCTTAAAGAACGCTACGCGCGCGGCGAGATCGACAAGCAGGAGTTCGAGGAAAAGAAACACGACCTGGACTGATGCCGCGCGTTGATGCGGCATGGCAGTGCTGTTGTACTTGGCGAAACCATGGGTCTGCGCCGTAGCAAATGTGCCAGGGCTTACTTGTGAGCGGCAGCGCGCTATGGCTTGAAACGGCGCACGATGATCAAGACCGCAACTGGAACCACGATCCATTGCAGTAACGGTGCTGCGCCGATACCGCCGATGAGCGGCATCGATGGCGCGTAGGCCCAGTGATGCAAGAGATAGACGCTGCGCCATTCGCTCAAGGCCGTGTAGCCGACGGTCGAGACCAGCATGACCGCCATCCCCGCCCACGGCTTCGTATATGGCCAGGTCCGAGCGCGCGTTACACCGACCGCGATCAGGTACGCAACCGTCGTAATGAGACCGTCGCCGAGCGTGCAGTGGACTACCGCATACGCGATGTTGGTATGCGTGGCGGACAGGTCGTAAAAGTCGAGTTGTGCGAGTTCCCAAGCGAGATTGAAGACAAGCGCGAGCGCCAACCAGAGCAACTCGTGTGGTTGCATGCGGCGCGATGCGGCTGCCCATCGCAGCCGGCGCTGAAGCTTGGTTGCGATGGGAGTCGGACCGTCGGAGCATCCGCCTGGAGACTGGCCAGCGGCGGGTGTTGTTTTGTCCCGATGCCTCATTGCTGTTGTGTCCGGTCAGTTGGGGTACGCGGAGTGCAGTCGTTGCGGTCAGCTCGGTGATCGGTCACGTGCGCCCGGTGGGTGAGCAATACACGACGCGCGATGATTTGCCGCACTGGACTCCGAAAGAGTGCCTACTCCACGGTGATTCGCGGAAACGGATGCCGCGTCGTTGATGACGCTGTGGTGGAGAAGATCCGCGTGATCCAGACCAAGCAAGCGCAGCTAACCGAAATGCAGCTTCGGCCGATCGCCTGGGCCCGACGATTCATGAAAAACCGCCAAGGTATGCCGTGATACCAAGTCCTACGGCAAACAACAGGAGAGACAGCAGCGTCATGCCCGCAAGAGTGCTGCGCGACGCTGATCCACTCTCAGCGTGCGCGGCTGGAGCAGCCGTATCTGAAGCGGTGTTACTTATGGCATGCGAGCTATCGTTCACTTCGTGGTCTTCGTGCTCGTTCGATGGACGCACGGTCATCATGCCGTGCTTCAAATGCCGGGAGACCAGCCACCAGTTCATCGGATAGGCCACGACAAACCCCACCAATAACGCCATCGACATCACGAACCAGAACGTGGGTCCCGCAGGATCGTGTGCATGAGGCAGACGCATCATCGCCACCATCATGGTCGGAACCATGCCGGCTATCAGCACGTTCATCGAGAGCAGCTCGGGAAAGAAAGTATTGCGCAGCGCAGTCGCGTATGAGCCGCCAGCCTCACCACGCATGAACAACGCTTGGAAAATCGTCCAGCCGAAACCGAAGCCGAGAACATATTCCAGTGCGACATCCAGCACGCCCGACAAATGCAGCATGCTGGCAATGACGGCTCCCGCAAGAATGCCGACACCATCGCCCGCCACACAATGCATGGTCGAGCCGAGCACTTGCCGCCAACGGACCGCGACATAGCGTGCATGCAGCCCCGGTAGCGGCTCGCGACAGCCCAGCACATAAAGAAAGGCGCCCAATGGACCGGTATATGCCGTAAGCAGGACGAAACCCCACTTAAGTACTGGCGATTCTGGCGTCGATTGGATGTCGATGGCGACATACAGCACCGACAACCCGGTGAGCAGAAACCAGAGCAGCATGATTCCTTCCAGCATGATCGCTCTCCCGGAACGTAGTGCATCGGTGATGACAGAAACTTCGGTGTGTACTGTCAAGCTCAGGCGGCAAAGCGCGTGGCCTATGACTGGCAAAGACGCGGCTGAAGCCGTCGCGGCCAAACAACAGTACGCTGTTATGCAACTGGCAACCGTTCCATGCCTGGCGAGTCGATTAGCCGATCGGGCGCGGCATGCTCTTGGGAATCGCGCGCTTTGGTTGGAAGCAGCGTAGGGTGATCCCAAGTGTCGTGGTGGTGGGCTATCGCACTCATCGTCGAAATCGCCTCCGCGCCCCGGATGGGTCCTGATCAACAAAATACTTGAAACTGCACTCAGCCCAAGGGCTTCAAATGACAAGGATTGTTCAGTCGTGAAACCTGCCTCTTCCGCCTGTTGTTCTGGATTGCCAGCCGGCTGTGCGACCGAATCGCTCAATAGCGAATGCTTCTGCATCACGCTCGACAAGCAAGCGCTGCGCAACGCATTGCAATCACAACTGCAGCAGCCGGATCTGTTCGCATTGATCGAAGAGCGCTGTCCTCACCTGTTTGCCGCCAATCCGGTCTTCATTACGCCTGACCATCGCGAACGCATGGCGGAAATCGTTCGCGCTGTCACCGCAGTCGTGGCGCTACCAGCGTATCGAGAAGCCGTATTGGCCTCCGCACCTGAGATCGCACGACATGATCCCGGTGGCGCCCTCGGTGTTTTCTTTGGCTACGATTTTCATGTCACCGAGGGTGGGCTGGGCCTGATCGAAATCAATACCAATGCGGGTGGTGCGATGCTCAACGTCGCGCTGAGGCGTGCGCAGCGCGCCTGTTGCGGTCCGCTGCTCGATACGGTCCCTGCGACGGCGATGGAAGACGCCATCGTCGCCATGTTTCACAGGGAATGGCAGCTAAGCAAACGCAGCGGACCGCTGCGCTGTATCGCCATCGTGGATGAGGCGCCGCAACAGCAATATCTCTATCCGGACTTCCTGCTGTTCCAGGACCTTTTTCGGCGTCACGGCCTCGAGGCGATCATCGCGGATCCTTCTGAGTTGTCCCTGCGCGACGGCGTGCTCTGGCACGGGCACTCGACCGTGGACCTGGTCTATAATCGGTTGACGGATTTTTCGCTGCACGAGCCCGCCAATGCCGTGCTGCGCGAAGCCTACCTTCAGCACGCCGCAGTGTTGACGCCGCATCCGCAAGCGCACGCGTTATACGCGAACAAGCGCAATCTGGCCCTGCTGAGCGACGATCGACAGCTGCAAGCACTTGGCGTGCCCAAACCTACGCGCGACATCCTGCTGGCCGGAATTCCCGCCACCGAGCGCGTCGATCCCGCTGACGCCGAGCGATTGTGGGCCCGGCGGCGCGGGTTGTTTTTCAAGCCCGCTACGGGCTTCGGCAGCCGCGCTGCATACCGTGGCGATAAGCTCACCCGCCGCGTTTGGCAGGAGATTCTGGCGGGCGACTATGTGGCCCAGGCGATTGTCGCGCCGGGCCAACGCGTCATCTCGAGTCAGATTCCACAGCAGTCGTTGAAATTCGATCTGCGCAACTATGTTTACGACGGCATGGTGCAGTGGCTGAGCGCACGCCTGTACCAAGGCCAGACCACCAACTTCCGTACCCCGGGCGGCGGTTTTGCGCCGGTCTACGTCCAGTCGCAGATCGCCACAACCGACACGCCAATTTGAGCTGCTAGCGCGCTACGTACGGCAGCGTACAGACGCGCGTGCGCCGCAAATTCAATGCTGTGTTTCTGCAACTGAACTTGATTGGACGCCATGCTCCATTTCTGTGGCGCTATATGGCGTGGGCATTTGCTTCTCAATGGAAGGCGGGCGCTGGGTTTGAGTACCTCTAAGCAGGTCCTCTATTCATTCACTAATTTTCGCGCTGCTGGCTCGGCTTTCGCGGAGCAAAGGAAGCCACCGAGGAAATCCGATCATGAGAAGCCCATCTAACGCACTGACGCCGGAACTGCTGGAGCAAATGAACGCCTATTGGCGTGCAACCAATTATGTTTCCGTCGGGCAAATTTACCTGCGCGACAATTCGTTGCTGAAACGGCCGCTCGCGCTGTCTGATGTGAAAAAAATGCTGCTCGGCCACTGGGGAACGACACCGGGACAGAACTTCATCTACGTACATCTGAATCGGATCATCAAGCAATACGACCTGGACATGATCTACATTTCCGGTCCCGGTCATGGCGGTCCGGCGGTGGTCGGCAATACCTATCTCGAAGGCACCTACAGCGAGGTCTATCCCGAGATCAGTGAGGACGAGGCCGGACTACAGAAGCTGTTCAAGCAGTTTTCGTTCCCCGGCGGCATTCCGAGCCACGCTTCGCCGGAGACGCCCGGTTCGATTCACGAGGGTGGTGAACTCGGTTACTCCCTCAGTCACGCATTCGGTGCGGTATTCGACAATCCCGATCTCATCGTTGCCTGTGTCGTCGGCGATGGCGAGGCCGAAACCGGACCGCTGGCGACTGCTTGGCATTCCAACAAGCTGCTCAACCCCGCAACGGACGGCGTGGTGTTGCCGATCCTGCATTTGAACGGCTACAAGATCGCCAACCCGACGATCCTGGCGCGCATCACGCACGAAGAACTGGAACAGTTGCTGCGCGGCTACGGCTGGACGCCTCACTTCGTCGAGGGAGACGATCCAGCGTTGATGCATCAGGCAATGGCCGCAACACTCGACACGGTCGTCGCTGAAATCAAGGCGATCCAGCAACGGGCCAGAGTCGACGGCGACCTCACTCGCCCGCGCTGGCCGATGATCGTGCTCAAGTCCCCGAAGGGCTGGACGGGACCGAAGATCGTCGACGGCCTGCAGATTGAAGGTACCTTTCGATCTCATCAGGTGCCGCTGTCAGATCCGGCCACGCATCCCGAGCATCTCGCACTGCTGGAAGACTGGATGCGCAGCTATCGTCCCGACGAGCTGTTCGATGAAAATGGTCGTCTCAAAGCCGAGCTGGCCGAACTCGCCCCTGTAGGTGAGCGGCGCATGGGTGCCAATCCGCATGCCAATGGCGGCATTCTGCTGCGCGACTTGAAAATGCCGGATTTTCGCGACTATGCCGTTGCAGTACTGACGCCGGGAATTCTGGGTATCGGCGACACGAGCGTGCTCGGACCCTTCTTGCGCGATATCGCGAAGTTGAACCAGGAGGCGCGTAATTTCCGGGTGTTCGGCCCGGACGAGACGCTCTCCAACAAACTGGGCGCGCTGTTTGAAACAACCAATCGCCAATGGGATGCCGCCACCGCACCCAACGACGAATTTCTTGCGCCCAGCGGACGCGTGATGGACTCGATGCTCAGCGAGCACCAGTGCGAAGGCTGGCTCGAAGGCTACCTGTTGACCGGCCGACACGGGTTGTTCAACTGCTACGAGGCCTTCATCCACATCATCGATTCGATGTTCAACCAGCACGCCAAGTGGCTGCAGGTTACGGCGCAACTGCCGTGGCGACGCAAGATCGCCTCGCTGAATTATTTACTGGCCTCGCATGTGTGGCGGCAGGACCACAACGGCTTCACCCATCAGGATCCCGGTTTTATCAACCACGTCATGACCAAGAAAGCCGAGGTCGTGCGCGTCTACCTGCCGCCGGACGCGAACTGCCTGCTGTCGGTGATGGACCACTGCCTGCGCAGCCGCCATTACGTCAACGTTGTGATCGCGGGCAAGCATCCGTCACCACAGTGGCTGACGATGGATCAAGCGGTCAAACACTGCACACAGGGGGCTGGCATCTGGCCCTGGGCCAGCAACGATCAGGATGCCGCGCCCGATGTGGTGATGGTTTGCGCAGGCGACGTACCCACGCTGGAAACGCTCGCCGCCGTGGCGCTGTTGCGCGAACAGTTGCCCGAGCTGAAGATCCGGGTCGTGAACGTTGTTGACCTGATGAGGCTGCAGCCGCAGAGCGAGCATCCACATGGAATGAGCGATGCTGACTTCGATGGACTGTTCACCAGTGACAAGCCGGTCATCTTCGCCTTCCACGGCTATCCGTGGCTGATCCACCGCCTGACCTACCGCCGCACCAACCACGGCAACATCCATGTGCGCGGGTACAAGGAGGAGGGCACCATCACCACACCCTTCGACATGACGGTACTCAACGACATGGATCGCTTTCATCTGGCGATGGATGTGATCGACCGCGTACCGAAAGCGGGCGAGCATGGCATCTACCTCAAGCAGCAGCTCAAGGACAAGCTGGTCGAGCACCGGCAGTACATCAACGAGCATGGGCAGGACATGCCGGAGATCCGCAACTGGAAGTGGAACGAAAAGCAGATGTGATCAAACACCTATGAAGCCCGTGCTGCAAATACTCGCGCTCAACCTCGGCTCTGCGACGCTCAAGGCGGCGCGCTACCTGTATCGGCAGGATAGTGATTCTGGAGAATTGCTCCCGCACGCCGATCGTCTTGAAGTATCCATCGCTGCTGAAGCCGATGGCGAAAAAGACGAAGCCGCGCTGCTAGAACAGGTCGTCTCTGCCTTGCCTGCAGATGCCACTGCGCCCGATGTGGTCGCCCACCGAATCGTCCATGGAGGAGCGCGCACGGGACCGGTGCTGCTGAACGACGAGGTGGTTGCCGAGCTCTCCGACTATTCGCCAATGGCGCCGCTCCATCAGCCCGCCGCGCTCAGGCTGGTTGAAGCGTCGCGTATCCGTTGGCCCACTGCTCGACACGTGGCCGTGTTCGATACCACCTGGCATCAAACGTTGGCTGACTGGAGTCGCCGACTACCGATTTCACAAAGCCTGCACGACGCCGGCATCAAACGTTACGGTTTTCATGGGCTTGCATTCCAGTCGGCGATGCGCAAGTTGCAGGCGCTCGACGATACGGCTGACCAGCAGCGTGTCGTGTTGGCGCATCTGGGTAGCGGTTGCAGCCTGTGCGCAGTCGACCAAGGTCGCAGTGTCGATACCACCATGGGCCTGACGCCGTTGGAAGGGTTGCCCATGGCCACCCGGTCGGGGTCGCTGGATCCTGGTGTGATCCTGTACCTGGAGCAGAAAATGGCGATGTCACCCGCAACCATCCAACGCATCCTATGGCGTGAAAGCGGTCTTTTGGCGGTCTCTGGTCTGAGCGGAGATATGCGGCGATTACTGGACGCGTCTGATTCGTTATCCAGGCTTGCAGTGGAACAATTCGTTATACGGGTGGCTCAAGGCATTGCCTCGATGGCAACCGGCATCGGTGGCATTGACGCCATCGTTTTTTCTGGTGGGATCGGAAGCCATGCACCCGCCATCCGACGCCGGATTGTTGAAGTCCTTCTCTGGACGGGATTGCGACTGCACCAAGAAAAAAACGACGCCGGAGCCACCCGAATAGACGCCAACGATTCATCCGCCAAGATATGGGTGCTCAAAGTTGATGAGGAATATGAGTTGGCGATGGCTGCCATCTTTTAAAAATTACTTTGAATGCACAGGTCTGGGGGGCGAAGCGATAAGTTGCCCCAGCCGCCATTCGTCGTCGCCGCAACCGATTATGAAGCGCGTGTCGTAGCCGCGCAGCAACTCGGCCATGCGGTTTGATCTGCCCCGTTGCGCAGTCCATCGGCCGAGTGCCGCGAGGCCACGTTCCCACTGTGTGCGCAACCTCTCACGATGCTGCCGTGTTCGGCGCAGGAACGAGAACCCACCGATCCAATTCAAGTTCGGCGTGCCACGTAGGCTGAAGTCGTTTCCAAAAAGCACACGGCCGATCCGCAGCCAATGGTGTTGGCAGCCCATCAATTGGCGCCGCATCTGGATGGCCGCGCGAATTTGCCACGTGCCACGTGCTCTGTGTTGTATGGGCGCTGATGCCTATCACTCGCGCAGCATCCGGTGCGCGCCGGGACTGCAACTGCTACGCAGTCCTCCTCTGCGTTGCGGCCCGTTGGGTGCAAGCACCGGTTTGTTCGCATCGGCGTGCCGGACTCGCGCAACAGCGCATTCCCACCAACCCAGGAGAATCACCATGTCAAACAAAACCCAAGCCACAGTCCAGGCCCAGAACGAACCCAACACCGACCGCTTCGATGCGCTGGCTGCGCACGAGTACACGGTCAACGGCGAGAAGCGCACCGAATGGCTTCGGGTCGGCCGCGCATTTCCGAACACCGTGGGCGGTTTCAACATCCGCCTGCGCGCTATTCCGGTCGCCACCGATGGCGAAATGGTCGTGATCGTGAAGAAGCGCGATCCCAAAGACGACACCGCCGAATAGGGCACGCGGTAATTTCATTCTGGGCGGCGAAAGCCGCCCTTTTTTTGCCTCGCGCTGGAGCTAGGGCACGCGTCGCTGACGCGACACATTGAGCGCGGCACGGCGCCCCGCCGTCGCCCTAACCGGGTGCATGTCCATTGCTCGCAGAGCGCCTCGAGTGGATGCGCCGAGTACTTCGCCATCGCTGCAATTTAGGTCAGGCGCGCAGCCACGCAAGGGACGCTGCGCTGTTTCCCCTTGCGTGGCCGCTTCTCCGCCTGCCCGCCCACGCGATGCACGGCGAAGGCACTCAGCGAAGCAATTCCACCCACCACCAACAGCGAGGAAATGACATGGTCAACCGTGATCCAGATCACCAGCCGAAGCAACAGCCGGCTCACGCATCTAGCGATGCAGTTGAAAACGAAGGCGTGAAGCCATCATGCAAACGCGACACCTACCAAACCGTTACCGACGCAATTCTTGCCGCGCTGGCGACGTGCGGGCCAGGCGAACGTCCGTGGGCAGGTGCGGGTCTGACCATGCCGGTGAATGCAGTCACGGGGCACAAATATCGCGGCACCAATGTCGTGATGCTGTGGTTGACGGCGCAGGAAGCGGGCTATACGCAGAACCGTTGGGCGTCGTTCAAGCAGTGGGCCGAAAAAGGCGCGTGCGTGCGCAAGGGCGAGAAAGGAACGCCCGTGCTCTGGTTCAAGATGCTCGAGCGCAGGGATTACGGCGCGAGCGAGAGTGACGAGGGAGACCGCAAGATTCCGTGTGCTTGCGTATTTCGGTCGATCGTGACCGCCGATTTCGCTAAGGCGTGACCGGTCATTTCGCTAAGGTGTGACCGACGATTTCGGTCGATCGTGACCGATTTGGACCGGTTTCCGGTTTTCAACAGCGCTTGCGCTGGTCAATCA
>JBBQQH010000030.1:0-40357 GCA_038216155.1 Lysobacterales bacterium | reverse complement strand
GTCTTCAAGGCCGCAAGGAACAGTGCAATGGAGCGGGAGAAGGGAATCGAACCCTCGTAATCAGTTTGGAAAACTGATGTTCTACCATTGAACTACTCCCGCGCTGATCGAAGCTGCTGAGTAGGCTGTGACACGGTTTGGTGCAGTTTGGTTCTTTCGAATTGCGATTTTTTTTTGCAACAACTTTGCAACTGGTGGAGGGAGGTGGATGACTCAGGGCATCCTGCCCTTCGCCCTACGGGCCAGCCTGCGGCTGTTCAAAATCGTTCCTGACGATTTTGTCGAACCACATCGGCGGCCTCACCACCTCCAACTATCTACTTCGCACTGCTGAAACTGGTGGAGGGAGGTGGATTCGAACCACCGAAGGCGTGAGCCAGCAGATTTACAGTCTGCCCCCGTTGGCCGCTTGGGTATCCCTCCGAAGTTCTTGTTCAAATGTCCATGCACAGCATCAGCGGGAGCCGCACGATGCAAACATCCATTGCCAGCCGCGAAACCGGGCGAACGGAAACCTTGCAATCAAGCAAAAGAGCCAGTGATTTTGCTGCCCAGCGGGCTGTTTGTCAACGGGAATCGCGATCTCGACCCGCGTCGCCGGTTGGCGCGAGCCAGTGTGCGCGGCGCGCTTCCATCTCGCGTGACTGCGCCTTCATGTCATCGGCGTAGTCGGCCAGCAGGCGGTCTTCGTCTGTTTCCGGCACCCAAGCGAGTACCGGATGCGGCTTGCCGGACTCGTCCAGCGCCACAAACACAGTCAGGCATGTGGTGGTGCGGGTCCAGTCGGCCTCGCGCAGACCGCGGCTGTAGACATCCACCGCGATATGCATGCTGCTGCTGCCGGTCAGCACAATCCGCGCGCGCACCTCGACCAGACTGCCGATCGCGATCGGGCGCTCGAACCCGATCCCGCCAACATAAGCCGTCACACAATAGCTGCCGCTCCAGCCGCTGGCGCAGGCAAAACTGGCCAGGTCGATCCACTTCATTACCGCGCCGCCAAACATCTTGCCGCCGAAATTGACATCGGTCGGCTCGGCAAGAAAGCGTAATGTCACCTCACGCCGCGAATCGGTCATGCCTGCTCCTGTTTCAAACGTTGAAGCGGAAGTGCAGCACATCGCCTTCCTTGACCAGATAGTCCTTGCCCTCCAGTCGAAGTCGGCCCGCATCGCGCGCTCCAGATTCGCCCTTGAACTTGATGAAATCATCGAACGCGATCGTCTCGGCGCGAATGAAGCCACGCTCGAAATCGGTGTGGATGACGGCAGCAGCCTGCGGCGCGGTGGCGCCCTTTGGGTATTGCCATGCACGCACTTCCTTCACCCCGGCGGTGAAATAGGTTTGCAAGCCCAGCAAGACGTAAGCGGCGCGGATCACCCGATTCAGGCCCGGCTCTTCGAGCCCGAGGTCAGCCAGAAATTCGTCGCGGTCGGCGTCTTCGAGCTGCGCCATTTCCTCCTCGATTGCCGCGCACACCGGCACGACTTGCGCGCCTTCAGCAACTGCACGTTCGCGAACGCGATCCAGATACGGATTGTTGTTGAAGCCGTCCTCCTGCACGTTGGCGACGTACATCACCGGCTTCAGCGTCAACAGGAACAAGTCGCGCACCAGTGCCTGCGCCTCATCGTCCAGCCCGGCGGCGCGCGCCGGCTTGCCTTCGTTGAGCGCGGCTAGCAGCGGCACCAGCGCGTCACGCCTCGCGATTGCCTCCTTGTCGCCGGCCTTGGCTGAGCGCTCGGCCTTGTTCAGCGCCTTCTCGACCGATTCCAGGTCGGCCAGCGCCAGCTCGGTATCGATGGTTTCAATATCCGACAGCGGATCGATCTTGCCGGCCACGTGCACGATGTCGCCATTGTCGAAGCAACGCACGACGTGCGCGATCGCGTCGACCTCGCGGATGTGCGCCAGAAATTTGTTGCCTAGCCCTTCGCCCTTGGATGCACCCGCGACCAGACCGGCGATATCGACAAACTCGACCGCGGTCGGGATCACCTTCTGTGGCTTGACGATTGCGGCCAGCTCGCCGAGCCGCGGATCGGGCACCGGCACTACGCCGACGTTGGGATCGATCGTGCAAAACGGAAAATTCGCCGCGGCGATTCCGGCCTTGGTCAGTGCGTTGAAAAGAGTCGACTTGCCGACATTTGGCAGGCCAACGATGCCGCATTTGATTGCCATGATTGGGACCGGGGATCGTGAGTAGGGAATCGTGCTTGGTGAAACAGCGAAGGATCAATGCATACGCAGTTCGAGGGAAGCAAATCAGGCAGGCTGGTTCGATTCAAGAATCAGGACTGACCATTCACGGCTGAGCCGTATGCAACTGCTTCATCGCCTCGTTGAAGTCGCCGGTCACCACCAACGGCAGCACCGCCAGCGCATCGTCGATTGCGCGACGCATTGCGGCTTCATCGCCGACGTCGGGACGACCCAGCACCCACGGCGTCACCTTGTCCTTGTGGCCAGGATGACCGATGCCGATGCGCAACCGGTTGAATCGACCGTGCCCCAACAGCGCAATAATGTCACGCAAGCCGTTCTGGCCACCGTGGCCGCCGTCGAATTTCAGGCGTGCGGTGCCAGTTGGCAAGTCCAAGTCGTCATGGGCGACCAGCATTTGCTCGGGTTCGATCTTCCAGTAACGCAATGCCGCAGTGACCGCCCGCCCGCTTTCATTCATGTAGCAACGCGGCCGCAGCAGCCACACATCCTCGTCGCCGATCCGCGCTTTGGCGCTGTCGGCTTGCAACTTGGAATCGCTGCCCCAGCGCAGGCCCAGCGAATTCGCCAACGCGTCAATCAACCAGAACCCAGCGTTATGCCGGGTGCGGGCGTATTCCGGCCCGGGATTGCCCAGGCCGGCGATCAGTCGAAGTGCTGGCATAGCTGGCTATAAGACTCGCAAGGGAAGCGTGGCAGGCCGGGCGCGTCCAGATCAGGCCGTCATCCCCGCGCAGGCGGGAATGACGGCTTTCAAGCACAAGCACCATGGCCCGGGCAACGACATTGGTCGACGCACCGTGCGCTTTTTCCCAAGCAACTACTTCTCTTCGTCGTCCGCAGCCGGCGCAGCAGCACCGACGACAGGTACGTCGCCCTCACCTTCAACAACCGGTTCGACCTCTTCCTGCACGTACTTGGCAATTGCCACCGCATGGTCGTGTTCATCGCCCAGCTTGAGCTCGGGAATGGTCACGCCGTTTGGCAGCTTGATCGACGAGAGGTGGATGATGTCGCCCACTTCGATCGCGCCAAGATCGACTTCCAGGTATTCCGGCAAGTCGCGCGGCAGACAGCTGATCTCGACCTCGTTGAGCTCGTGGGTGATGACCACGCCCTTGATCTTGCCGGCCGGTGAGGTCTCGCGGTTGATGAAGTGCAGCGGGATGTTCATGCGGATTGCTTCGTTCTCGCTTACGCGCATGAAGTCCATGTGCATGATCAGCGCCTTGAACGGATGCCGCTGCATGTCACGCAGCAACACCTTCTCCGACGCGCCGTCCACATCCAGCGTGAGGATGCTGGAATAGAACCACTCGTGCTGGGAGACCAGCCAGATAGGGTTGTGCGCAAACTGCACGGATTTCGGCTCGGCGTGACCGCCGTAAATGATGGCCGGGATGAACCCTTCGCGACGCAGGCGGCGGCTCGCACCCTTGCTCCCCTGCATCTCGCGGCTCTCGGCCTTGATGGTGTGTTGATCGGACATTTGTTCTACCTCATTGGTACTACATGACCCACCTTGCGGTGGAAGGTGCTCTCCCGCGACCAAGAGAGCATATGGGGGACAAATGCCCCGCGTTCTGCAACGAAATATTTCACGGCAAGGCGTTCTTGATGCGCGAAGCTAAAAGACTCTAGCCCGCGCGCAACGACTTTGCCCCGAGCAAAACTCTATAAAAAGGAAACACAATAGTAGCAATTACGTGAATCAACACCCCCAAAACCTTGCTTCCTTGCCTCAGTTCGAGGTTGGCCAGATGTCGGTAGCCCCAAGGGATACCGCGCAATGCTCCTTGCAAATACATTTTCTTGGCGCGCTTAAAGTCCGGTGGATTTTTTAACTCTTCAAGCACTCGACCAAGCAGAAAATACGCAAAGCCATCTTTGGTCTCGTTGATTGCGTCGTTACATAAACGCTCGGCCATGGCAGCACCATCGAAAGATTTCTTCCTCAGCAAAACTCTTACACAACCAGTCGAACCTTCCGTTAGATCGTATTTTCGCAACCGATCGTAATACTTATACGATTGGTCGTAATCTACTTTTCCTTTGATCCGTTCGTAGATCACTCCGCAAGTGAATAACGCTTCTGGAACATTGAATTGACTGAGTCGCTGAGAAATCGTTAAAGCTTCCTCGAAATTGCCATTCTTGAAAGCAGTTGTGGCTTTTTCTCTTAATTCCTCTAGTTCGAGAGTGTGCATTCCAGCGACTAAACCTCGAAACTCATCCACTCAATCCACATACAACGAACTGACCGACTCGCCAAACGCGATCCGGCGAATCGTCTCGGCCAGCAATTCCGCAACACCCAGCTGGCGGATGCGATCGCACTTGCGGGCCGCATCCGACAACGGAATCGTGTCGGTCACCACCAGCTCGTCCAGCATCGATCCGGTGATGTTGTCGATCGCCGCGCCCGACAGCACCGGATGCGTGCAGTACGCCACCACCTTGGTTGCGCCTTCGCCTTTCAGCGCCGCCGCCGCCGCACACAAGGTGCCTGCGGTGTCCACGATGTCGTCCACCAGCACGCACGTTTTGCCGGACACATCGCCGATGATGTTCATCACCGTCGATACGTTCGCGCGCGGGCGGCGTTTGTCGATAATCGCCAGGTCCGCGTCGTCCAGCCGCTTGGCAAGCGCCCTTGCACGCACTACGCCACCCACGTCCGGCGACACCACGATGATGTTGTCGGTGCCCTGCGCCCGCCAGATGTCGGCCAGCAGCACCGGCGAGGCGTACACGTTGTCCACCGGCATGTCGAAAAAACCCTGGATCTGATCGGCATGCAGGTCAATTGTGAGCACGCGATCGGTTCCAACCGCGCTGAACATCTTTGCCGCCACCTTGGCTGTGATCGGCACCCGCGCCGAACGCGGTCGTCGATCCTGTCGTGCGTAACCGAAATACGGCACCACCGCCGTTACTGTCGATGCCGATGCGCGCTTGAGCGCGTCGATCAGCACCAGCAGCTCGACGAAGTTTTCCGCCGTCGGCGCGCAGGTGGGCTGGATCACGAACACTTCCTGCCGCCTGACGTTTTCCTCAATCTCGACCTGCGCTTCGCCGTCGGAAAACTGCCCGACATGCGCCTTGCCTAGCCGTATTCCCAACTGCCGACATACCTCCAGCGCCAACGGGCGGTTGGCATTGCCGGTAAAAACCAGCAGTTCCTCGTTGTTGTTGCTCATCGCGATGCGCCCGTGAATGCTTGCGAAAACCCGACAACGACAACGTGGCCAAACCAGTGGCTGGGGCGGCAGGATTCGAACCTGCGAATGCCGGGATCAAAACCCGGTGCCTTACCACTTGGCGACGCCCCAACGATGCTGCTTGCAGCCGGTCAATTCACCGCCGGCCCGCTCAATCTTGTTGACCGATCGTCCTGATCCAACGGACTTGAATCAAACCAGCCTTGCTTGAGCGTCTTGCTTCAATCCTTTGCGTCCATCTTCATCGCGTCCAGTCGATCCAGCAGCGGCGAGCGTTCCGCGCCGCGCGCGATCCACGCCCGCCAATCGCCCGACAAGGCTTCCAATGCTGCCTGCGCCGCCTCGCGATTGGAAAACTCGACGAAGCAGCCACCACCACTGCCGGTCACGCGCGCTGGGCCGAATCGTGAAAGCGCGTCCAACGCCGCAGCGATTGCCGGTTGATCTCGGCGCAGCAGCGGTTCAAATGCGTTTTTCAGGCTCGATCCGGGCGCGGCATCGCGGACGAAGTCGGCTATTGTCACTGGCGCCGCCGTGCGGGTCAAATCGGGCGATTGGAACAATGCGGCCGTCGGCACGTGCACGCCGGGGTCGACCAACAGGTACCACGCCGCCGCCAGCGGCAGCGGTAGCAGGATTTCGCCCACCCCTTCGGCCCAGGCGTTGTGGCCATGCACGAACACCGGAACGTCGGCGCCAAGCTGCAGGCCCAGCGCGGCCAGCTCGGCCGTATCCAGGCCAGCATTCCAGAGACAATTGAGTGCGACCAGCACAGTGGCGGCATCCGAGGATCCGCCGCCAAAGCCGCCGCCGAGCGGAATGCGTTTGATGACATCAATCTCGCAGCCCAGACGGCTTTCGGAAGCCGCCTGCAGCGTACGCGCCGCACGCACAGCGAGATCGTCCTCGGCCGCAACGCCGTAGCCACCGCCGTCAACACGACCTATTTCGCCATCATCGCGTACGCGCAGCCGCAGCGTATCGCCCCAGTCCAGCAGCCGGAATGCCGTCTGCAGGGTGTGATAGCCGTCGGCGCGGCGACCGGTGATGCGCAAGAACAGGTTCAGCTTGGCCGGCGCTGGCCACTCACTCCAGTCGGTATTGGTACGCATGGAACCGGGTCAGTTGCCGACCGGAACGCGATTCGCGGCATCGGCGTCGAGCGGCAAATCGGGCACGCCGGACTCACCGCCCCAGCGATCCACTTGCAGGCGTACGTGCGAGGCGCCCTGAGCAGCGTAGATTTTTTTCGGCAACGGAGGCTGCG
This sequence comes from Lysobacterales bacterium, assembly GCA_038216155.1. Taxonomy (GTDB): domain Bacteria; phylum Pseudomonadota; class Gammaproteobacteria; order Xanthomonadales; family Xanthomonadaceae; genus SZAS-103. Next base: position 33,643 of record JBBQQH010000030.1, on the reverse strand, counting down.
AGTCGGTTGTCCAAGCGCGGTAATCGACCGCCCATCCGCCCTGATCCAGCAGCGACGGCAATCCAACCGCGTCAAATTGCAGAACCGCCGGCGATGGCCCGCGTGCGCCGCGCACCCACGACGACAACGCATCCACCGGCACTACCCAGCCAACCGCCTGCTGCAGCAGCGTCTGCGCGTCGGTGCCATCGCGCGGCCCTCCATCCAGGCCTTCCAGCCGGACCAGGCTGCCTTGTTTCGACAGGCGCCAGCTCTGCCGGGTGATCGGTGCACTCAGGCGGATATCGAAATCCAGCCCGTGCTGGATCCAGTCGATGCGGCCGCTGCCGCCATCTTGGCCGTCAGAAACGGCGATGCGGCCACTCAGCGACCAATCCGGCGATGCCGCCAGCAACGTCTCGCGCGCCGCCTGCTGCGCCAGTAACCCGGCATCGGCGTTGCGCCGGATCGGCGTGCGCGCGCAGGCACCCAGCAGCAGCAACGCAACCAACAACAGCATTGCCGTGCATCTGTTCGACGGGTTGGGACGTGCTGGCGACAAATCCCGTGCGCGCGATAAATCCATCGGGCGATCAATCATGGTCCGTAGGTCTTGATGACGCGCTGAAGCGCGGAATTGTCCTTTTCCAGCAGCAGGCCCTGCTTCCAGATCCGGCGCGCGCCGTCCTTGTCGCCGCCCAGCCACAGCACTTCGGCCAGATGCGCGGCGATTTCGGCGTCCTTTTGCAGGGCGAACGCGCGACGCAGGTTGAGCACCGCGTCGACGTCGTCGCCCTGCCGATGTTGCACCCAGCCCAAACTGTCGAGATACGCCGGCGCATCGGGTTGTTGTACCAGTGCGCGCTCGATCAAGGCGCGCGCCTCAGCAAAGCGCTGGGTGCGGTCGGCCAGCGTATATCCCAGTGCGTTCATTACTTCAGCGTTGTCCGGATCGATATCAAGGATCGCGCGCAAATCGGCCTCAGCGGCGGCGATCCGGCCCATGCCTTCCAGCAGCAAAGCGCGGGCGTATAGCAAGTCGGGGTCGGCATCGAATGCAGTCAGTGCCCGCGTCAATACACCCACTGCTTTTTCGTCGAGCTTGTGGGTGGACAGCAACTGCGACTCGAGCATGTAGCTCGAACGCTGGACGTCGTCGGACTCGTTTTGATCCTGCTGCAGGCCATGCAACAACGCGAGCGCGGCCGGCATTTTTCCTTGCCGGTCGAGCACCAGCACGCTGCGCGTGATCGCCTGCAACCGCTGCGGACCACGCGGCACGCCGCGATACCAGATCAGTGCCTGATCGTCGCGCTTGAGGAACTCAGCCAACTCGCCCAGCAGTAGCTCGCGACTTTGCAGCGCGCTGTCCTTGCTCGATTCGAGCGAGTCGCACAGTTTCTGCAGTCCGGCGCGATCGTCTGCACGCGCCAGATATGCCGCGCGCGCGGCCCAGGTCTGATCGGTCTGTGGGCCAAGCGCGAGCGCTGCCGCAGCCGCTTTTGGATCGCTGAGACTTGCGAGTTCCTCGGCTGCTGCAGCACGTGCGCTCGCATCAATGCCGGGCGCAGCCAGCGCGCGCTCAATCGCACGCCGCGCACCAATGGAATCACCCTCATCGCGCAGTTGCGCGGCCTGCAGAAGGCGTGCGCGCGGATCGGAAGGAAACCGTCTCACCACTTCCGCGACCACGCGCCGGGTTAGCGCGTCATCAGCGAAGCGTTGAGCCAGCCCGCCGAGGGCAATCCAGGCATCGATCCGATTTGGCCAACGATCGCTGTCGACCAGATCGCGCGTGACCTGTTCCGCTGCCGGGATCGCACCCGCAGTGATCACCGCTGCAATCGCGTCCTTCCAGCCTTCCGGATTGCGCGCGACGATGCCGAGCAGCACGGCGCGTGCGCGATCGCCTTCGCCGCCACGCAAGGCCAGCACCGCATCCGCGGTCGCAATCCCGTCGGCGTCCGGCGCCAGCGCGCGCCAGCGCGCTAATGCCCGCCGCGCCACGGCATCCTGATGCGACAGCAGGGCGACTCCAGTGGCGCGTTCGGCCAATGCCGGATCTGGCGCAGCCTGCGCAGCTTGCAGATACCAGTCGGCGGCGCGCGCGTAATCGCCTGCTTGCAGCGCAAATTCACCATCCAATGTCGGCGCAAGAGCACTCGCGGCGGCATCGGTGCGGGTGTCGGCCTGTGTCGCAAGTTGCACATCGGCGCGCTGATCGGCGCGCTGATCAGCCCGCGCAACACCCATGCAGGCAAGCACCCCCGCGACAGTCATCCAGCGCAACACATTTGGATTCATGCCAAGGGCTTCTTCATCGCTGATAGACGCTCGTCGGTGCGTGGCTGGTGAGTGATCCGGATCATGCGCGACCGATCGGATTGGGCCTGATGGCCGGCAGCGGCTAGAATTGCGGTCTGCCGTTGCGCTGATGGCCCGGCAGCTTACCGTATCCCCGCACCTCGGCTTCTGAACGCATGACCTTGCTGGCCCTCGGGCTGAATCACCAGACCGCTCCGGTCGCACTGCGCGAACAGATCGCGTTTGCGCCCGAGATGTTGGCCGACGCCGTTCGCTCGCTGCGCGCGGTGCCCGGTGTGGATGAGGCCGCGCTGCTGTCGACCTGCAATCGCACCGAGTTGTATCTGGAGCTGGCAACCGATGCCGAACCCGCTGTGCTCGACTGGCTGGCGGCGCACCACCGACTCGGTCGCGATGCGTTGCAAAGTTATCTGTATCGGCATACCGACGCAGCAGCGGTGCGGCATTTGTTCCGGGTCGCGATCGGTCTGGATTCACTGGTGCTGGGCGAGCCGCAAATTCTCGGCCAGGTGAAACAGGCGTGGCAGATCGCACGCAGCGCCGGCGCGCTGAAGACGCCGCTGGATCGCTTGTTCCAGCAATGTTTCGCAGTCGCCAAGCGCGTTCGCACCGACACCCGCATCGGCGCACATCCGGTATCGGTGGCGTATGCCTCGGTGCGACTGGCACAGCAAGTCTTTGCTGAACTCGACCAGGCGACGGTGATGCTGATCGGCGCTGGTGAAACCATTGAACTCGCAGCGCGACATCTGCGCGATGCGCGCGCGCAGCGACTGTTGATGGTCAATCGCACGCTTGAGCACGCGCAACAATTGGCGCAACGGTTCGGCGGCGTCGCGCTGCCGCTGTCCGATCTCGATCGCCACTTGAGCGAGGCCGACATCGTGATCAGCGCCACCGCCAGCCGCGATTTCGTGCTGCGCCGTGACAGCGTTTACGCTGCGATCCGCCAGCGCCGCCGGCGACCGATGTTCCTGCTAGACCTTGCAGTGCCACGCGATATCGATCCCGACGTCGGCACACTGGACGACGTCTTTCTTTACAGCATCGACGATCTGGATCAGGTGATCAGCGACAATCGGCGCTCGCGCCAGACCGCTGCCGACGAGGCCGAAACGCTGGTTGCATTGCAAGTCGAACAGTTCATGGCGTGGTGGCACGGAAGTCGTCGCCAGGACACGCTGCGGCAGTTGCGCTCGCGCAGCGAACGCGATCGCGACCGGCTGCTGGCGCGGGCGCGCGAACAACTCGCGCAGGGCCGCGATCCTGCGCTGGTGGTGCAGACGCTGGCGAACGCACTGACCAACAAGTTGCTGCACGCGCCCAGCGTCGCGCTGCGGACGGCGGCGTTCGGCGGCGATGCGGCATTGCTGGATGCGGCAGCACGGTTGTACGCAGTTGCAGATGGAGAAGTTGATGATGATGCGCTGGCCGATTTTTCGGTGATTGAATCTGCGAGCGACCACGCGTCGGGCGTCAGCGCTTCCCCACTCGCTTCAGGGACTCCAGACGACGCGAGCGACGCGTGACACCGACCCTGTTGCGCAAACTCGAATCACTGGGCGAGCGCCACGAGGAGGTGGCTCGGCTGCTGGCCGAACCAAATGTGGCGAGCGATGCCAAGCGCTTTCGCGAACTATCGCGCGAGTTTTCGCAGCTGCAACCCATTAGCGATGCGTTGGCCGAGCATGCCCGCGCAACGGCCGATCGCGACGCCGCACTGGCGATGCGCGCCGATCCGGAACTGGCCGCGATGGCGAATGAGGAATTGCCGCTGATTGATGAGCGCATCGAAGCGGTCGAGCACGCGCTGGAATTGCTGCTGATTCCGGTCGATCCGCGCGATGAAGCCAACCTGTTCCTTGAAGTGCGCGCTGGCACCGGCGGCGATGAAGCCGCGATTTTTGCCGGCGACCTGTTTCGCATGTATGCGCGCTACGCCGAGCGCCGGCGCTGGCAGGTGGAAATCCTGTCGGAAAGCGCGGGCGAGCACGGCGGCCACAAGGAAATCGTCGCCCGCATCGAAGGCCGTGGCGCCTATTCGCGGCTGAAGTTCGAGTCCGGCACCCACCGCGTGCAACGCGTGCCGCAAACCGAATCCCAAGGCCGCATCCACACCTCGGCGGCGACGGTCGCGATTCTGCCGGAGCTAACGGAAATCGACGAGATTGAACTCAATCCGGCCGATCTGAAAACCGATACCTTTCGCGCCTCCGGTGCCGGCGGGCAACATGTCAACAAAACTGACTCGGCGATCCGCATCACCCATTTGCCCAGCGGCATGGTGGTCGAGTGCCAGGACGAACGCTCGCAACACAAGAATCGCGCCCGCGCGCTGTCGTTGCTGAAGGCGCGGCTGCTCGACGCGGAGCGGGCAAAACAAAATGCGGAACAGGCGGCGGCGCGGCGACTGCAGGTCGGCAGCGGCGATCGCAGCCAGCGCATCCGCACCTACAATTTTGCCCAAGGCCGCATCACCGACCACCGTGTCGAAGGATTGACCTTGTACCGACTGCCGGAAATCCTCGAAGGCGACCTTGACGATCTGGTCGATCGCCTGACCCGCGAGAACCAGGCGGACGAGCTCAAGCTGTTGACGGAGGGCGCATGACCATCCAAGTGCGTCGCGCCGTCAAGCAAGATCTCGACACGATCGCGCCGTTGTTCGATGGCTATCGGCAGTTCTACCGGCAACGCAGCGATGTTGCAGGCGCGCGCGCTTTCCTTGCTGAGCGCCTCGCAGGCAACGCGTCCGTGCTGCTGGTTGCGGAACATGGCGACGAGGCTGTCGGCTTCGTGCAGTTGTATCCGACGTTTTCGTCGGTGCGCATGGGTCGCGTCTGGATTCTCAACGACTTATTCGTCGCGCCCGTTGCGCGCCAGCTCGGCGTCGCCCGCGCCTTGCTCACGGCTGCCGCCGATTTCGCCTGCGACAGCGGCGCGCTCGGTCTGCAACTGGAAACTGGCAGCGACAACGTGTCTGCGCAGGCGTTGTATCGCAGCGCCGGTTGGTCGCAGGATGGCAACCTGCATTTTCATTTCGATTTTCCCGTCGCCGCGCCGGAATCCACCCCGTGAACCCACGCAACAATTCCCTTGGCCTGTGCGTGCTCACGGTGTCCGACACGCGCGCGCAGGATAACGACAGCTCGGGCGATTATCTGGTGCAGGCGCTGACGGACGCAGGCCATCGACTGTTCGATCGCGCTATCCTGCCCGATGATCGCTACCAGTTGCGCGCTTTGGTGTCGCGCTGGATAGCCAACGGCGAGGTCGATGGCATTCTGGTCACTGGCGGCACCGGCTTCACCGGTCGCGACTCGACACCTGAAGCGCTGCTGCCGCTACTGGACAAGACGATGCCGGGATTCGGCGAGATTTTCCGCGCGATCAGCTTCACTGAGATCGGCACCAGCTCACTGCAATCGCGCGCTTTTGCCGGGCTGGCGAACGGCACCTTCGTGTTCTGCCTGCCCGGCTCGACGTCGGCTTGCCGCACGGCGTGGGAGCAGTTGATCCGCAGCCAGCTCGATGCTGAAACCAAACCCTGCAACCTGGCCACGTTGCGACCACGCCTAAAGGAGTAATGCATGTCACTGGGCACCACATTGCGAATGCTGGCGCGCGCACGCGGGCTAACCGTGTCCGATCTGGCAACTGCGATTCCGCGCGCCGGCGCCGCCACCGTTTCGGCGTGGTTGCGCGGCGAGAAGCTGCCGGGTCGGGATCAACTCGATGCGCTGGCCAAAGCGTTCGGCGTACCGGCTGCCGCACTCTTGGGCGAACTGGCCAGCACTCTGGATCCAGCGCGCACGCAGGGCGAGCAATCGCTGCTGTCGGCTTACCGCAAACTCACCACCCGCCAGCGCGGCGCATTGCTGGAAGTGGCACGAGGCATGGTGGCGGCAAGGCAATCCGACGCATCCAAATAGGCAGATCAAAATGAGCACAGCCCAATGAGCGACCCCAACGACAAGCACAAGCACCTCAAGCGCAAGCATTACGAAAAACTGGTGCAGCCGCTTGAGTCAGATTTGCTGCAAATGGCGCGCTGGGTCGAACACACGGGGCAGCGGCTGGTGGTGGTGATCGAGGGCCGCGATGCCGCTGGCAAGGGCGGCGCGATCTCGGCCGTAGCCGACGTGCTGAATCCGCGCCAGTGCCGCACGGTGGCGCTGGCCAAGCCCAACGACCGCGAACAGACGCAATGGTATTTCCAACGTTACGTGCAGCATCTGCCCGCTGCCGGCGAAATCGTGCTGTTCGATCGCAGCTGGCACAACCGCGCCGGAGTCGAGCATGTGATGGATTTTTGCACCGATGCGCAATACCTCGCCTTCCTGCAGCAGGCGCCGGCGTTCGAAAAGCTGCTGACCGACGATGGCATCTTGCTGCTCAAGTACTGGCTGACGGTGGATCAAGCGCAACAGGAGGAGCGTTTCGCCGAACGTGCCGACGATCCGCTCAAGCGCTGGAAGCTGTCGCCGATCGACATCAAGGCGCGCGACGACTATGCCGAGTACGGGCGCGCACGCGACGCGATGCTGCTGGCCACGCACACGCCCAACGCACCGTGGACGCTGGTTGATTTCAACGATCAGAAGCGCGGACGCCTGACTCTGATTCGCCACTTGCTCGATACCTTGCCCGACACCGCGCTGCCGAATCCGGAAGTCAAATTGCCGCCGCTGAAATCGAAGCCGGAGAAAGAACACTTCGGCGGCCCGGTGAAGCCCATTCCGAATTTCGACGTGGACTGAACTGCGATGGCGGCCGATCATCGCAGCTCAGCGCACTCGCGAATCCTGTCGCTGCTGGCAAGCGGTGAACACCAGGCAGCGGAAGCCGCGTTGGCCGAACTGGATGGTGAATCCGATGCACAAACCCAGTTCCTGCGTGGCCTGCGGTGGCTGATTCGTGATCAACCGCAGCGTGCGAAGCAAGCGCTGACGCTGGCAGCAGCGGGCTTACCTGACTCGCCCGCGGTGCAGGCCAATCTGGCGCTGTGCCTTTATCGCTGCGGCGAGTTTGATGCAGCGTTGCCAGCTTCCACGCGCGCGATCGCGCTGGCACCGCGGCATGCCGACAATCATTTCAATCGGGGATTGATTGAACTCGCACTCAACCGTCCTGACGCTGCGATTGCGGCGTTTGCACGCGCCTGCGATCTCGCGCCGGAATCTCGCCAGGCCTGGCTGCGACTTGGCGAAACCCAGCACGCGCGCGGCAATTATCTGGGCGCGGAAGTCGCCTATCGACGCGCGCTCGATCTCGCGACAGACGATGCCGATCTGCACGTGCGCCTGTCCAGCTTGACCTACGATGCCGGCGTGGCCGACACCGCTTTGGCCGAGGCGCAGGCCGCCATCACGATCGATCCCACGTTGGCGCTGGCCTGGACGCGCAAATCGGCGGCGCTGCGTCGATTGGGTCGACTTGACGAGGCGCTGGAAGCGGTCCAGAACGCACTACAACTCGAACCCGATCAAGCCGAAGCACTGAAAGCGCGCGCATTGATCCACCAGATGCAGAATCGACTGGCGCCCGCCGCGGAGGATTTTCTCGTGGCCACGCGGACGCGCTTTGCCCCCGGCGGCAGCGGGGTGCCGGCATTGCGCGAGTTGCGTCGTGGTTCGCGCGCAAAACTGCAACACGATATCGATCAATTGCAATGGCTTTCGCAAAACGATCTGCTGCGCAACGACGCCCTGCTGGCCGCGCACGTCGAAGCACTGGCGATGATGCCGAGCGACGTGCCGGAGGCGAAGTCGATCGACTTGCCAGCGGCGGTGCTGGATAGACTCGATGGTGGATTCAATCGGCTGCACCATTGCAGCCAGCCCGATGCGCTGGCTGGCGGCGCGCTCAATCCGGCGCTGGATGCCGCGCGAATCGAAGCTGATTACCGCGCCAATCCGGGCGCCGAAATCGGCTGGATCGACAATCTGCTACGCCCCGAAGCGCTCGCTTTGTTGCACCGCTATTGTCTGGCCAACACGCTCTGGTTCGATGCCGAGCACGTCAACGGCTATCTCGGCGCGTTTTTCGAGGACGGATTCACCGCGCCGCTGCTGCTGCAAATTGCCGGCGAATTGCGTGCGAGGTTTCCGCGGATTTTTCGCGACGAGCCACTGACGCAGCTTTGGGCCTTCAAATACGACAGTCGACTGGATGGCATCGAACTGCATGCCGATATTGCCGCGGTCAATCTCAACTTCTGGATCACGCCGGACGCTGCCAACACCGATCCGGAATCGGGTGGCCTGGTGGTGTGGGACAAGGCCGCGCCGCTGGAGTGGGGATTCGACGAATTCAATACCTCCACCGTTGCCGGTCAAGCACGAATCACGCAATTTCTGCAGCGCTCTGGTGCCCGCGCCGTGCGCGTGCCGTATCGGCAAAATCGCGCCGTGCTGTTCAACTCCGACCTGTTCCACCGCACCGACACGATCCGTTTTCGTGAAGGCTACGAAAACCGTCGCATCAACGTCACCATGCTGTTCGGCAGGCGCGCGGGGCGGACCAACTGAAGTCGATCCGTGCGCGTTTGGAAGCGACATAGTTGCCGCGGGCAGCGATCAACCAGTCGTGAATGCACGCACCTGCGGATCGGCATCGATGGTTTCGCGCTCCAGCCGTTCGACGCGTGCCATCGGCGGTCCGTGGCTCAACCAGTTCGCCAACGATTCGATGGCATCTGGCGCGCCGATGGCGAGCACTTCAACGCGTCCGTCGGCAAGGTTCTGTGCATAACCACGCAGGCCAAGACCCAGCGCCTGTTGGTGGACGGAGGCTCGAAAGAACACGCCCTGCACCCTGCCGCTGATCAGGAAGCGCACCGCGAAGTCCACCGTCAATGGGATCGGTGAAGACGAATCACGACGCCGCCACGATTGTCGTCACTGTTTCGCCGGGGTCAATACCGTCGTCGCCGCAATCGCCTGCTCCAATTCGCTGATCTTCAGCGGACCGATGATTTTTTTCGCCACCCTGCCATCTGGCGCGATCAGGTATGAGGTGGGCAGGCCGCGCGGTGTGTCGAAATCCTGCGGCGGGTGCAGCGTGTCGATCATCGCGATCGGATAGCTGACGGTGTGCTGCTTCAGGAAATCCTGCATCCCGGCATGATCGATATCGTCGAACGCCAGACCAATCACGCTGACATCTTCGCGCTTGGTATCGAACGCAGACAGCGCCGGCATTTCCTCCAGGCACGGCCCGCACCAGGTCGCCCAGAAGTTCACCAGCACCCAATGCCCGCGTTGCTCGCGCAGAGTCCATCGCTTTCCATCAAACGTGGTCACCACGAGCGCAGGCATCGTCTGGTCCTTGGGCTCCGGCGCGCTTGATTGCGTGTCAGCTTGCGTCGCGGCGGCGGTCGACGCAGCCGGCGCCGGCGCTGTTGCGCTTGCCGGATCTGCGGCCGGTTGCGGCGAGCACGCGGCCAGCAGCAGCAACACCAATGCGATCAACAGCAGCGGCTGGCTCAGACGGATGGCGGATGGCATACAGGAGTTTCTCCATGGGGTTCGAAGATGGTACCCAGCTTGCGCTTGAGACCTTGTCGCAGCGGCAGCCGCAGCTCATCGAGCGCCGCTTCCGCTGCGCGTCCCAGCGTATCGTCGCAGCACGGCAGCTTGGCTTCGCGGGTAGGCACGCGTAAGCCGGCGGCTTCGTAGATTTCCGCCATCGTAACCGCCGACAGATCGCGCGCGAGCAGCCATTGCCCGGACTCCTTGCGTTGCATCAGATTGATCCGACTCATCGCTCCCAGCATGTCCTGCAACATGTCGTCTGTCAGCATCGGTTCCAGTGCGTGCAATTGCTCGCTTCCCAACCCTTCGCCGCGCGCACGCGCCTCGGCGAAGCGGCCCAGCACGCGCAACATCGCGTATATCTCGAAGCCGGCCGGTAGTCGCGCCGACATCGGTTGATAGCGGAACGAAGACAGAGATGCTGCCAACGATGCGCCCAGCAGCACCACCAGCCACGAAATCCAGATCCACAACATCAGGATGGGGATCGAGGCCAACGCGCCGTAGATCTGTTGGTAGGACGCGCGCGTGAGATAGTAGGCTACACCGAATTTCGCCAGCTCGAACAGCAGCGTCGCCAGCACGCCGCCAGCCAGCGCAAAGCGCAGGCCGACGCGCCGGTTGGGGATGATGAAATAGGCGCCGGTAAACGCGCACAGTTCCATGAAGATTGGGGTCAGGCCGATCAGCGACTTCCAACCATTTTGCTGTTCGGCGTCAGCCAGGAATGGCAGCGAAAAAAAGTACGATGACATCGCCAGGCTCAGTACCGCCAACAGTGGGCCCAGCGTCAGCGCAACCCAGTAAATGCCAAAACGCGACAGCCAGCGTCGATGCGTCGGCACCCGCCAGATGCGGTTAAACGCGTCTTCGATGCTCCACATCATCAACACCGAACTCACCAGCACGCCGACTGCACCGAAGCCAGTCATGCCGCGGGCACTGGAGGAAAAATCGCGCAGGTAATCGGCAACTGCACGCGCGGACTGCGGCACGAAATTGGTGAAGATGAAACGCGTCAACGAATCGCCCCATTGCTGCGAGACCGGAAACATCGAGATCACGCCGAGCACGGTCGCGGTCAGCGGCACCAGCGCGAAGATGGTGGTGAAGCTCAGGGCGCCGGCGGTCTCAAAGCAGTTGTCAGCCAAGAAACGCTTGAGCAGGAAGCGCAGGAACGAATGAATGCGTTCGCGATCGACCTCTTGCAAGCGACGGATGAGGGGGCTGGGGTGCGACATGCCCGAAGGATAGCCCAAGCCCGCTGCAACGTCCGTGCAAAACATCGCGCCCGCGAAAGCCAATTGTCTGGATTGGCGTTAGGCTGTCGGCATGTCTGAGATCCTCATTTTGTATTACAGCCGCACCGGCTCCGTGGCCGGGCTGGCGCGACAGATTGCGCGCGGCGTGGCCGAAGTCGACGGCATGACCGCGCGACTGCGCACGGTTCCGCCGGTGGCAATCACCACCGCGATTGCGTCGCCGCAGGTGCCCGACGAAGGCGCACCGTACGTCGAGAAACACGATCTGGCCGAATGCGCGGGACTGGTCCTGGGGAGCCCGACCCGCTTCGGCAACATGGCGGCACCACTGAAACATTTTCTCGACAGCACCGGTGCGCAATGGGCTTCGGGCACGCTGGTTGGCAAGCCCGCAGCGGTGTTCACGTCGACCTCAAGCCAGCACGGCGGGCAGGAATCGACCCTGTTGTCGATGCTGCTGCCGCTGCTGCATCACGGCATGCTGATCGTCGGCCTGCCCTACACCGAACCGGCATTGACCAGCACCAGCACCGGTGGCACTCCTTACGGTGCCAGCCATGTCGCAGGCGCAGACAATCAGCGTCCGCTGAGTGAGGATGAAAAATTGCTGGCGCGCGCGTTGGGCAAGCGCGTGGCGCAGATTGCAGCGCGGCTGATGCCGGTATGACTTCGAAAACACTTGCATGGTTCGCGGTGAGCGCGCTGTTGCTGTTGCAGATTCTCTGGCACGCCGTGCTGGCGCCGCCGCGCGAAGTGTCCGGCTGGCTTTACGCCGGATTCTTCTGCCTGCCAATGCTGCCTGCGCTGTGGTTACTCTCGCGCGAATCGCGGGTTGCGGCACTGGTCGCGGCGATTGCAGCATTGATCTATTTCTCCCACGGCGTGATGGAAGCGATGAGCGCCGCCACCCAGCGCACGCTGGCACTGACGGAAATCGCTTTGAGCGTGATCATCATCGTGGCCGCCAGTTGGGACGGCATGCGCGGGCGCTTCCGAAAAAAGTCCATCCAGGCGGAGTAGCATTTCGCCTGCAAGCAATGCACCCATCACAGCAAGGCACCGGCATGGATCAGTTGTGCATCGTCACCACCGGCGGCACCATCGACAAGATCTATTTCGACGACAAGTCGGATTTCCAGGTAGGCGATCCGCAGATCAGTCGCATCCTGGAAGAACTCGGCGTCGCCTTCCGCTTCAATGTCATTTCGATCCTGCGCAAGGACAGCCTGCACATCACCGACGCCGATCGCGAACTGTTGCGCGCCACCATCGCCGCGCAGGCAGCCGCGCACGTGCTGGTGACGCACGGCACCGACAGCATGGTCGAGACCGCTCGGGTGCTGGCCAGTATTCCTGACAAGACCATCGTGCTAACCGGCGCGCTGAACCCGGCACGCTTTCGCGGTTCGGACGCGGAGTTCAACATTGGCGCCGCGGTGGGCGCGGTGCAGTCGCTTCCACCCGGCGTGTATATCGCGATGAACGGACGCATCTGGGATCCGTCGCGCGTGCGCAAGAATGTCGATGCCAACCGCTTTGAGGCGATCTCATGAACATTTCCTCAGGCGTGCTTTGTCGCCTTTCGCAAGTTGCCTTGTGCGTCCTGGCGATCGCGCCGGCGGCGTTCGCAACCGACACCCATGGCAGCCTGCCGCCAGACGGCACGATTGGCCTGTTGGACGTGCCGGCGCTGCTGGGTACCGGCGCATGCACTCAGCGCAGTGGCGCAAAATATGTGCTGCGTGCCACGCCGAGCAACGCGGCCCCGAGCATCGGCACGCTGGAAGCGCAGGCGCTGCCGGCTGGTCAAAACGCCTGTTCGGAAGATGGGCTGGTTCCACACGTGCGCAAGGCGGGTGATCCGTGGCCGGCGCCGGTTCCGATGCGCGAGTTTGCGCCGGGCCGCGCCGGCTTGATCGCGATCGAGCAGCGTTCGGGCTGGATCCGCATCCTGCTCGGCAATGGTGATGCCTGGCTGGCCCAGCCGCCCGGCGCGGCGCTGCACGATTACGGGCGACTGGGCTTGTTCACGCAGCCGACGCTGTTGCCGGCATGGGATGGGCGCGTGTGCGAGCGCAAGAGCGTGGATTCTTGTCGCACGGTGGCCCTGCCCAGCCGCACCTTCCGCATCAATCGCAGCGAATCGGTCGGACCGGAGCTGTGGTTTCAGGTCGAGTTTGGACTCTCTGCCTGCGACGGGCCGGCCAAGCCCGGACAGGCCGTCGTGCGCGGCTGGATTCCAGGATACGGCCGCGCTGGTCTGTTCGGACGCCGCGCGCTGACCACCTGGTGGCGGCCGCGCGGTTGCTGAGTACAGTGCGCATGCCGATGGCGCTCGCGAATACCGAGAATGTTTTCGACGAGCTTCAGCCGCACTTGTTCGGCAGCAGATAGAAGGCCTTGTTGTACGTGCCCGAGGACTATTGCACGGTCATGGAACAGGCTCCCTAAAGACGCCCAAAAAAAAATCCCCTCGGCTTGCGCACCGGGGAGCAGATTCGCCTTCTTCGAGTCCGTCCCGTCGCATTCACGACGGGGCGGCCCCTGTTATAGCTGTCTTAGTTGATGGTGGCCTTAAGGGTTTCACCCGAGAATCCAGCATAGGCCCGAACATTCATGTAGTACGTGCCGGCCGCTGGTGAGCTGATGGTGCAAGTCTCGGTGCTGCTGCTGGTGTAAGGACGGCAGGTGTAGCTCGTGCTGGTCGGCGCGCTGCCGGCCTTCACGTACAGGTCGGCATCACCCGTGCCGCTGGCGATGTTGACTACCAGGCTGGTCTTGCCGGCCGGAACCACGATCGAGTAGGTCGATGAAACGCCACCCGTTGCTACGGTCGGCAGTGTCACCTGTGTGCCGCTGCACAACACGGTGCCGCTCGGGGTGCAACCGCCACCGCCGCCTGCTGTGTAACTGCCGGTCAGGCTGACTCCGGAAAACGCTGCGTAACCTTTCAGGTTGATGTAGTAGGTGCCGGCTTGCGCCGTGGCGATCGTGCAGGTCTCCGCGTTGCCATTGGCGTAAGGACGGCAGTCGTACACGGAGTCGGTCGGCTGACTACCGAACTTCACATACATGTCGGCATCGCCGGTTCCGCCGGACATCACGAGCTTGAGGCCGGTGGCGCCTGCAGGGACGACCATCGTATATTTGACGTACGCACCTGTTGCACCCGAAATGCCGGTCTTGGCCACGCCATTGGTAAGAGTGCCACCGGTCGGTGGTGGCGGTGGCGGTGGTGTGCCATTGACGGCATCGACCGCCGCCTTGGCGTTGACGATACCGGCACCATTGAGCTGTGTCTGCGCAACCGGGAATGCCCGCGCCGTGCTTTTGAGCAGCGACTCAATCTCGGCCGGTGTTTTCGGCGTGGTTGCCACCGACTGCATCAATGCCACGATGCCGGCGACATGTGGCGTCGCCATTGAGGTGCCGCTGTAATTGACGTAGGTTTCCGAGCCTGGGCCCGTGCTGCCGGCGTTCATGGTCGACATGATGGTGGAACCTGGACCGGCAACGTCGACGCCGGTACCGTAATTGGAGAAGCTCGAGCGCGCACCTGTGCTGGTGGTTGCGCCCACGGCGACGACATTAAGGCAGTTGGCCGGCGATGATCCCGACACATTGGCGTTGTCATTGCCTGCGGCGATGACCAGAACCGTGCCGCGCGAGACCGCACTGTTGATGGCGGCCTGACTGGTCGCACCACACGCGCCGGTACCACCCAGGCTCAGGTTGATCACTTCCGCTGGATTCGCATTGGCCGGAACGCCACTGACGGCGCCGCCCGACGCCCAGATCATCGCGTCGGCGATGTCCGAGTCATAACCGCCGCAAGTGCCGAGTACGCGCACCGGCACGATCTTGGCGTTGTACGCCATGCCTGCGACGCCCTTGGCGTTGTTGGTCACGGCAGCGATGGTTCCGGCGACATGGGTGCCGTGCCAGCTCGAATTGCTGGCCGCGCCGCACTGGCCAGTCGTCCAGTCGCCCGGATCGGCGGGATTGCTGTCGCGGCCGTCGCCGTCATTGGACACCGCGGTGTCGATGATGAAGTCGTAACCGGGCAGGATGTTTGCGCTGAGATCGCTGTGGGTGGTGATTCCCGTATCGAGTACCGCGACGACCGATCCGGCACCACTGGTGATGTCCCACGCCTGCGTCGCGTAGGTGCCGCCAGCCCCGGTGCCAAAGCCGAACTGCTGGCTAAAGTTGGTGTCGTTTGGGGTAAAAGTCGCCTTGTTGAGCTTGTCGACTTCCACATATTCCACGTCTGGATCCGCTGCAATCTGGCGCATCAGCGACTCCGCTGCCGCGCGGCTGAGCTTGCGGTTTGCCTTGATCACGTCGGAGCCCACCGCCAGTCGCCGTACATGGGCGATGCCCAGACGCTGCCCGTTGAGCATCGGTTGCTTGCGTGCCGCGGTGTCGAGCGCAACCTTCATCAAGGCCGGATTGCCTTTCAGTGCAGTACCGTCGCGGTACTTGACGATGAAGCGATCGAACTGCCCCGGGGCCTGCAGGCCACCCAGATTTACCCGGCCGGCCGCTGAGGCTGGTGCGCCAATCATCGACGACAAGGCGACCGCAGTTGCGACCGTGAGCGCATGCAAACGTAAACGATTGGAAATATCCGACATGGACCCCCCCCAAAAATGAAAGTGAAGTGAGCCGCGTAGTGCGGCGAAAGCAATCTGACCGGGCAGATCCGAAAGATCGTGACCGATGACACAATCAAACCGTGACTAAAGTCATGCTTTACACGACTGCCGGACGCTAAGTGCTGCCTTCTGCCCCGTCAACAACAATCTGCAAAAGCCTCCATGCGCCAACGTATTGCGCCTGTTGCGCCGCACCAAAATCACTCAAGATGGCCAATTCATTACACGGAGTTAATGCCAATTGAGCTGCCTACTCTTTCGTGCGCTGCACCACAGCGTTCGGTCAAGTTTCAGGGAGGCGGGCTGCGCTCAAAAGACGATTTGCCACAAATGCGCAAAAATGTGCGCAAATTGTCACCACTCAACCTCGCCGACCAACATTGCACCGTAGAATTCCTGAAGGAAAACCGGTGTGGGCGGCAGTCGCTAGCTTCAGGCGATTTGACCGAGCGAACCGCTAGCAAGATCAACCGCGCTGAAGCTTAAAAGTGGGCCAGTGCCCTGCACGGTTCCGACCGAAGTCCCGCCTTGCCTTCGCGAAGGCGTCGCGCCTGATCCCAGAACGACGCGCAAAAAAAGACCCCGGGGCTTGCGCACCGGGGCCAGATTTCCGCCTCTGAGAGCCAGTCCCGTCGCACTAGCGACCGGGTGGCCTTCGTGTTGTTGCCTCAGTTGATGGTGGCCTTCAGGGTTTCACCCGAGAATCCAGCGTACGCCCGAACATTCATGTAGTACGTACCGGCTGCAGGCGAGCTGATGGTGCAAGTCTCGGTGCTGCTGCTGGTGTACGGACGGCAGGTGTACGTAGAGGTGGTCGGCGCGCTGCCGAAGTTCACGTACAAGTCTGCGTCACCCGAGCCGCTGGCGATGTTGACTACCAGGCTGGTCTTGCCGGCCGGAACCACGATCGAGTACGTGGACGAAACGCCACCCGTTGCCACTGTCGGCAGCGCCACCTGTGTGCCGCTGCACAATACGGTGCCGCTCGGGGTGCAACCGCCACCGCCGCCTGCTGTGTAGCTGCCCTTGATGGACACGCCCGTGAAGCTGGAGTAAGCCTTCAGACGGATGTAGTAGGTACCAGCCTGCGCCGTGGCGATGTTGCAGGTTTCAGCATTGCCGTTGACGTAGGGACGGCAGTCGTAAACCGTGTCAGTTGGCGCGGAGCCGAACTTCACGTACATGTCCGAATCACCGGTTCCGCCGGACTGCACAAAGCTCAGGCCGGTCGCGCCGGCCGGAACAACCATCGTGTAGTTCAGCGAATTGCCGGCCGTGGCCGCAAGGCCTGTGACAGCCACTCCGTTGGTCAGCACGGTACCGCCACCGCCACCGCCGCCGGATACCGCCACCGAAGACGTCTTGCTGTTGGTCGCGCCGCCGTTGTCGGTCACCGTTTCGGTCACGCTGAAGGTGCCGCTGGCACTGTAGGTGTGGCTCGGGTTGGTCGCGGTCGACGTAGCACCATCGCCAAAGGTCCAGGCGTGCGACGAGATCGAACCGTCGCTGTCGGTGGAGCTATCGGTGAAGTTCGCAGTCAGACCACTGGTGGTGAAGCTGAAGTTGGCCGTCGGCGGCGCGTTGCTCGCACCACCAATATGGTTAATCGCGCTGCTCAGGATGACGCTGCCACGGCCGCTGGCCAGGTCGTAACCGACCCCAGCTGGAATGCCGTTGCTGCCAGATGTCACGTCGTGGAAGTCCGACGCCGGCAACTGATAAATCAGCGGGCCGGCAAAGCCGACGCTGGTGCCCTTGACAGCAATCACACGGGCCCACATGCCGGCGAAGATCGGGGCCGCCAGGCTGGTGCCGCCGATCTGCTGCAGCGCGCCGTTGACGTACACCTTGGCGCCAGAACTTGGGTCGGCATCAAAAGCAACGTCGGCCACACCGCGATGGCTGCCCGACCACAGCGTCTGCCAGCTAGGCTTGGGTTCGTAGAGGCTCTCGCTGCCACCGCTGCCGCTCCACACCGTCTCACTGCTCCACGTGGTGGTCGACGCGTTCAGCGTGGTGCCGGCTACGGCGATCACGTAAGGTGAATTGGCGGGGCTGCTCGGCGTTTTGCCGCCATTAGCGCACTCGTCCGCGCCGGAGTCGCCGGTAGAGATCGAGAAGGTCTGGCCCTGTGCCACGCCGATGGCAAACGACTGGTCATCGGCTGCGGCAGAACCGTCGGCCTGGGCGGAGGTCTCGCATTCGCCCAGCGACATGTTGATGATCTTGGCCGCGTTGGCGGTGACCACGGCATTGATATTCGCAGTCAAATCGGGGTTGGACAGGGTTGGTTCGTTGTAGAAGATGATCTTGCCGACCGCACCGCCACCCATGCCGACGACGTCCTGACTGTCCAGGTTCCACTCGCCGACGCCGCTCGCGTCCGTGCTCGTACCACCTGTGTCCACCGTTTGCGTGGTGACAGTGGCGAAGCCGTGCGCATTTGTGAAGGTGTTGAGGTCGGTGATGGTCTGGGTGATTTTGCCTTGCGTAATGATGCCCACGGTCACGCCGGCGGCGGTGGCTACGCCATTGCCGCTGTAGATCGAGGAAAACTCGTTGGGCAGGTGTCCGGTGACCGCTTGGATGTGCGCGCCGCTGCTCGGCTGCACCCGCGCAAACGTGTGCAAGGTGTGCACATTCTGCAGGCCAACCACTGACAGCACGCTGCCCTGCAACGCGGCCGGGATATGTGCATCGCTGTTGTTGGCGAAGGCCATCCGGCCGTCCTGCTTCTGCACGCTGGCGAACGTCGTCAGAAACGCGCCGCGGGCATTGGAAGCATTGCCGTCCGCGCTAACCAGCATGCGGTTGGGTGCGATCACCACGTTCTTGTAGCCCATCAGCGTCAGGTACCGCGCTACAGCGTTTGCCTGGGCCGCGGTCGGCTCGTGCTGAGCAGCGAATTGGCCCGGTGCCAAAATCTGGTGTGAAGCGATCAAACTGTCGAGTTGCGTACGATTACGCATCTTCAGCGCAATCACGATATGCATCGGCTGAGCGTCGGGTAACACGCCCTTGACCATGTCGCCTTGGCGCAACTGGGTGGCGTGGGCCACTAGTGGCATGGCGGCAGAAGTGCCGGCAGCAAATGCATCCGTCGATTGCAGTGCGGCGGTGCCGGCAAATGCCGTCAGTGCAGCGATTGCGAGCGCGGTGCGTTGAAACCCTCGAGCAGAAGTTGAGTTCATGCGTAACCCCGGTAAGTGACGTGGAAAGCAGCACCGATCACGGTGCTACCGCATCGGGCCTCGTCCGTCACTCCCGTCTCCAATCAACGATCCGTTGCCCTGCGGCAATGGCGTAGCTGATTGCACCGCATCTGAGGCAGCATGTCTGTGCAGATTCGGTCGGGATTTCGCGAGCAGCCCGACCCGCGAAGCGACCGACCGTAGCAGGCGATTTTCCCTCACGACATTACGACTTTGTAATGTTTGATGCAGAAGACTTTTGCCCGAGAAGTGCGCTGTTGCAACGCACCAAAAATAGTCATTCGCGCACGCCAACAGGTCGAATCACCAGTGGCGGCGGCCCCTCCATTTTTACCGTTGTGCAGCATGCCGTGCGCCGAGGTATGGAGGGCGACGATTTCTGCTTGAGAAGGCAGCTGACAAAAATGTGCGCAAGTGCGCACTTTTTGTCGAAAGATTGAGCAGTCGGCTTACTTGGCTACCGACGCCTTCGCGCTAAAACATCCCCGTTTCCAGCCGCGCTGCATCCGACATCATGCTTTGGTTCCAGGGCGGGTCGAACACCAGCTCGACATCGGCCTCGGTCACGGTCGGAATGCGCTCGACCTTGTCGCGCACGTCACTGACCAGGATTTCGCCCATGCCACAGCCGGGCGCGGTCAGGGTCATGCGGATCTCGACCCGACGCTGACCATCGTCGGTGCGCTGCACGTCGCAGTCGTAGACCAGGCCCAGTTCGACGATGTTGATCGGGATTTCCGGATCGAAACAGGTGCGCAATTGCTTCCACACCAGCGTTTCGACATCGCCATCGGAGGCCTCTGGCGGCAACTCGGGCGACGCCACTGGGTCCTTGCCCAGCGCGTCGGCGTCCTCGCCGGCAATGCGGAACAGGTTTCCTTCGACAAACACGCTGAAGCTGCCGCCCAGCGCCTGCGTGATATAGCCGATGCTGCCTGCCGGCAACGTCACCACATCACCTTGCGGCACCAGCACGGCACTGCAGTCGCGTTCGAGTTTGAAGGGTTCGCTGTTGCGGCTGTACATGCGCACATTGTAGCGGTCGCGGCGGTGGGACACAGAGCATCGGCAAAGAATGCAATTGAACCAGTTACGATCACCCGATGAAACTAGCGCGAGCGCGGCAGGCAGAACAGGCGGAGCCGACTAAAGCCGCCGCACCGGTCATTCGCCGCGCATGGGCGTTCGCGCTGATGTTGCTGTGGCTGCTCGCCATGCTGGCCCTATGGGAAACCCTCGCCTGGTTTTCAGGACAACGCCAAATCTGGATGGTGCTGGCGATAGCAGTCTGCTCCGCGCTGAGCCTGAAGATCGGCGGCTGGCCGCGACAACCTTCGCGCGTCGCGATTGCGCTGACCGGATCCGCACTCGGCATTTTCGCCGGCCTGTGGCTGCTTGCAGTGCTACCGATCGGCGCGATGATGGGGCAGCCACCGTGGATCGCGGCCGGGAACATGGGGCCGGATCTGGCGTGGACGCTGACGCGCCTAGGGTCGACGCCGATCGACTGGACGCTGACCGCACTCGCGATGCCGCTGGCGGCGTGGCTGGCCCGTTGAATAAACGGCTGAGTCAGTGGCCGCCGTCCAGCGCCTTCAACTCTGAGACCAGCTTGCCGACCATCTCGGCCCCATCGCCGTACAGCATCCGCGTGTTATCCGCGTAAAACAGCGCATTTTCGACGCCGGCAAAACCGGCGCCCTTGCCGCGCTTGATCACGATGGTATTTTTTGACGCGGACACGTCCAGAATCGGCATGCCGTAAATCGGCGAGGCGGGATCGTTTTTTGCCGCCGGATTGACCACGTCGTTGGCGCCGATCACCAGTGAAACATCGGTGTTCGGGAATTCCGGATTGATGTCGTCCATGTCGGCGATCAAGTCGTATGGCACGCCAGCCTCGGCCAGCAGCACGTTCATGTGACCGGGCATGCGTCCGGCCACCGGGTGGATTGCGAACTTCACCTTGACCCCGCCCTTCATCAGTTGCTGAGTCAACTCCCACACCTTGTGCTGCGCCTGCGCCACCGCCATGCCGTAGCCCGGCACGATCACCACGCGCTCGGCAAACGCCATCATCGCGGCCACGTCGCTGGCATCGATCGGCTTTTGCGATCCGCTGATTTCCTTCGCTTCGCCGCCCGCCGCTGCGCCGAAATTGCCGAATAGCACATTCGCCAGCGAACGGTTCATCGCCTTGGCCATCAGCTGTGTCAGCAAGGTGCCGGCCGCGCCGACCACGGTGCCGGCGATGATCAGCGTTTCATTGCCCAGCACGTAACCTTCAAACGCGACCGCCAAGCCTGTGAGCGCGTTGTACAACGAGATCACCACCGGCATGTCGGCGCCGCCAATCGGCAGCGTCATCAGCAAGCCGACTGCGAGCGCGGCGATGAAGAAGCCGACGATGATCGGTTGCTGCAGCCAGACCACGACGGCTACGCCGAGCGCAATCGCGCCGAGGAACACCAGCGCGTTGAACGCCTGCTGGCCCGGAAACACGAAGCGTCGATCCATCCAGCCCTGTAGCTTGGCGAATGCGATCAACGAGCCGGAAAATGAGATCGAGCCAATCAAGGCGCCAATTACGCCTAGTACGAGTTGCGTTTTTGTTGAAGGCGCGCCGGCGGCGAAGTTGATCAATTCAACCGCACCAATGCCTGCCGCCGAACCGCCACCCATCCCGTTATAAAGCGCCACCATCTGCGGCATGTCGGTCATCGCGACCTTCTTGCCCGACACCCACGCCAGCAACGTGCCGATGATTGCCGCGACCAGGATCAACGGCAAGTTGTGCAGACCTGGCAGCAAGAACGTCGCCAGCACCGCGATCAGCATGCCGACGCCGGCCCACTGGATGCCGCTGCGGGCGGTGACTGGCGAAGCCATCCGTTGCAGGCCGAGGATGAACAGCAGCGCGGCCAGCAGGTAGCTGGCCTTGACGAGGATCATCAGCCAGTCGGCCATCATTTGACCTCCGGGCGCTTGGAGCGCTTGAACATCTCCAACATCCGTTCGGTCACCACATAACCGCCGGCGGCATTGCCGGCGCCCAGCAGCACCGCAATGAACCCGATGATCTTCTCCGGCGTGGTGTCGGCATGCCCGAGCGCGACCATCGCGCCGACCAGCACGATGCCGTGCACGAAGTTCGAACCCGACATCAGCGGGGTATGCAGGATTACCGGCACGCGCGAAATGATCACATGCCCGGCAATCGCGGCCAGCATGAAGATGTACAGCGCCAAGAAGCCGTCGCCCATTGCGTTTCCCCTAATCCCCGTTGCGTCGGGCCATCATAACTGCGACAGCAGGCGCGCGTGTCAACCGCGCGGGCAGCCATGCGTTGAAAGGGATCAGGCACTGATCACTCCGCCCCGATCGAACCCATCGAACTGATCGAACCGGATCGATCTTCATCTGTCAGCAATACCCAAACTCATCTGGAGCATGCACATGAATCGTATCCTGATCACGACGTTGCTGGTCGCGTGGAGCAGCATCGCCACACAAGCCTGCGCACAGTCCTCTGCCCGTCCGGACCGCGACGATCGCATCGAACATCGACTGGACGTTCGCGGTGACAATATAAACAATCGACTCGACAACCGTGGCGAGCGCATCGACAACCACCTGGACACTCGCGGCGATCGGATCGAAAACCGTTTCGACGCACGTGCCGATCACCAGCAGTCGCTCGGTCACGACCAGCGCGCGGATGCGCTTGAGCGGCGCGGCGACCGCATCGATGATCGACTGGATGCGCGCGGCGATCGCATCGAAAACCGCCTCGACAACCGCGGCGATCGCATTGACAATCGACTTGATCGGCGCGTAGCACGCTTCAATCGATACCACTCACGGCGCCATGGTGGTTGAACGTTGACGGATTCGCCATTTGATCCAGACCCCGATGGATGGCTCGTTACAGACTCCGAGCAACTGCGAGCAGAGCCTGCCGGCGTTCCTCGCGGCAATCGAACGCCGCGCCTTTCGCCACGCCGAGATCGCGCTATCGCACCGCGAGGACGCGCTCGACGCGGTGCAGGATGCCATGCTCAAATTGGTGCAGCGCTACAGCGAAAATGCCCCCGAAGAATGGCCGCCGCTGTTCTGGCGTGTGCTGCACAGCCGGATCGCCGACATCAGGCGCAAACGGCGGGTGCGTTCGATCATGGTTGGCTGGTTGAGCTATGGCGGTGGAGACGATGATGAACTGCCAGCTTGGGAACCGCCCGATCCGGCGCCCGGCCCAGCGCAGCTGCACACCGATCACGAAAGTTACCGCGCGCTGTCGCGCGCGTTGCGATCGCTGCCGCGACGTCAACGCGAGGCCTACCAGCTGCGTGTATTGGAAGGACTTGATGTTGCAGACACCGCACGCACGATGGGCTGCTCGGAAGGCAGCGTGAAAACCCACACTTCGCGCGCGATGGATGCGCTGCGCAGGCTTCTGGAGGACTGGCAATGAACAGCAACGGATTCGATCGGCATGGCTTTGGCGACGACGCCTGGCATACCAATGCTGCGCCGAACGATGCGATGTCGGTGCATACGCGCGCGGTGTTCAATGCCAGCGTGGCACGGCTGGATTCGGACAGCGCACGACGACTACGCGATATGCGCCTGCACGCCGTGCAGCAGAGGTCTGCGTCGTCGACCACGCGACGCTGGATGATCCCAGTTGCCAGCGCTGCTGCAATCGGGGTGGCTGTGTTGCTGGTCTGGCCGCGCGCGGTGCAGTCGCCCGGCGCGCCGCATCACGTGGCTGTTGCGGTCAATACAACGTCGCCGGCATTGGCCGCCAGCAATCCGCCCGACATCGATCTCAACGACGCGCTGTTAAGCGAAAACGCTCCTGATCCGGAGCTGCTGGGCAATCTGGCGTTTTATGACTGGCTGGAAACACAGCCAGCGATGCAGGCGAGCGGAGGTTGAGGGTGACCATTCGGCTTGCCCATCGGATTGGGATCCTGGCCGTCGCGCTGGCGTTCTCGATGGGAACGGCGCTCAATGCGCACGCCGCCGCGCCGATCGCGCCAGCGCGACAAGCGCACGCAGATATAAGCGAGATCGAATCTGCGACGAACGAAGACGTGCCGATGCGCCGGCGCAGCCAGCACGACGTTGATGCCAGCGGAGTGCGGTGGTCGCAGTTGTCGCCGGGTCAACGCCAAGTGCTGGCACCGTTGCACCAGCAGTGGAACCGCATGCCGGCCAGGCGCCAGCAGCATCTGGCCATGCGGGCGCAGGACTGGGCGCAATTGCCGCTGCAGCGACGCGCCATGGTAAGTGCTCGTATTGGACGCTGGGCTGGCATGGATCGCCAGCAACGTCAGCAGGCGATGCGCGGCGCGGACAGGTTCCGCGACCTGCCCGAGACCGATCGCAAGCGCTTGATGGAAACCTGGCAACGCTTCCAGACATTGCCGCCGCAGCAGCGACGCGAGTTGATGCAACGCTGGCGAGAGCAGCGCAAAAAATCACGGCCAGCGCGGCAATGAGTCGCCGGTTCGGACAGCTCCCGGACAGCTACCCGACAGCGAACGCTAATTCAGGATCGAATGAGTCAGCAGCCAGGCGCTGACACAACCATCACAACGCAGTGCGCACTTCTCCAGCATGCGCATAGCAGGTGCTGGCAATCAGCTCGTCCTCCCAGTCCAGAACCAATTGGCCATCCTTGATCAGCAACTGCACAAAGTTGAGCAGGTTGCGTGCGTACATCTCGCTGGCGTGCATAGCGCCCTGGCTGGCCAGATTGGTTGGGCCGATGACGCGGACACCATTGCTCTCCATGGTCTCGCCAGGCTGCGTCAGTTCGCAGTTGCCGCCGGATTCGGCAGCGAGATCGACAATCAAGCTGCCGGGCTTCATGCCCGCGACCATCGCTGCCGAAATGATCTTCGGCGCAGGACGCCCGGGCACCGCAGCGGTCGTGACGATCACGTCCACGCCCTTGAGATGTTCGGCAAGCTTGGCTTGCTGCGCGGCCCGCTCCTCGGCGGTGAGTTCGCGCGCGTAACCGCCCTCGCCCTTCGCACTGACACCCAAATCCAGAAACTTCGCGCCCAGCGACTCAATCTGCTCGCGCGTTTCCGGACGCACGTCGAACCCTTCCACCTGCGCGCCCAGCCGCCGCGCGGTAGCGATGGCCTGCAAGCCCGCCACGCCAGCACCGACCACCAACACTTTCGATGGCCGGATCGTGCCCGCCGCCGTGGTCAACATCGGGAAAAATTTTGGTGCCTGCAGCGCCGCGATCAACACCGCCTTGTAACCGGCCATGCCTGCCTGCGAAGACAGCACGTCCATCGCCTGCGCGCGCGTGGTGCGCGGCAAACGCTCCAGTGGGAACATGCTGACGTGGCGTGCATTGCATTGTTCGACACGCGCGGGATCGGCCTGCGGCGAGAGCAGTCCAATCAACACCGCGCCGTCCTTGATCTCTGCCAGTTGCGCCGCGGATGGCGACTGCACGCACAACAACACATCGGCGCGCTGCAGCGCTGCGTCTGCGGAGCCAACAAACTCGGCGCCGTCGTAGGCGGCATCCGGAAAGTACGCGCTGACGCCGACATCGGTTTGCAGCAACACCGATGCGCCCAGTGCCTGCAGCTTGCGGCAGGTCTCGGGCGTGATGGCGACGCGGCGCTCACCTGGTGCGGTTTCGCGGATGGCGGCAACAGTCAGCGGCATGCGCTACTCCATAGGAAGTCTCGCTGCATCGTAATCGAAACTTGGCGTCGAGTTCAGATGCGCCCGCGTGTTCGGGAATCAATTCGGCGCTGGCGCGCAGTTGCGCTTGAATGGGTCAGGCTTGTAGCGCAAGGCGCCGCACACCTCGGCGTGTTTCTGTCGACCTAGCCTTTGGCCTCGCGCCCGCCACCCTCGCGCAGGCGACCCAGCACTTGGTGCATTGCCTCGTCGAACGCGGTGTCGGCAACGCGCAAGCGCAACGCGCCGGTCTTCATCATCGCCGCAAGTTCCTCCAGCGATGCCACCTGCACGCGCGCGCCACGCCGATTGACGAACAACATGCGCGCGGAAATCGGACTGACCCACGACAGCTTCGCCGGCTGCATGCGGCTTTCATCGTCGACAAACTCGACCCAGGTGCCAACGGTCAGCGCGCGGACGCGTTCTACGTCGGCTGGTTCGTAATCCAGCGTCGCGGTGCCGCCAACGACACGCATCGCCGCCACCGCTTCATCCACGGGTTGCGCAGCCGGCCGCAACTCGATGACTGTGCCAGGCGCAGGTTCCGGCACCGCCGCCAGCACGGCTGCCGGCATCACCGCGGGTTCCGGCGCGGTCGGATGCATCAGGTGTTCGGCCATCACTCGTGCGCATTCGATTGCCGAATCGCCAGTCACGCCCGAACTTGCCAGCATCGTCAACAGACCCGGCTGCAGGGTGAGCGTTTCCGCCGCCGGCGTCAGCCCACCGCTGATCGCCGCGACATCGGCCAGGCCCAGCATCTGGTCGAGCGTGCGCAACGCATCGCCCACGCCGACCGAATCCTCGCCTTCACGCAGGAACACCACGGAATAGTGATGCACCCAGTAGCGACGCAAATCATCCTGAACCAGCGGCGCAATCTTGCGGCCCTGCTGTATTTTTTCTGCCAGCACGGTTTCTGCGCGCAACCGTGATTCCTCAAGTCGCTCCTTGCCGCGCTGCGCCTCGGCGACGCGACGCTCGGCAAGCTCCGCGCGCTTGCGGTATTGCTCGATGAACGACCGCAGCTCGTGTTCGAGCAGCTCGAAGATCGCCAGATCCTCGTTGAATTCGCCAACCAGCCGATCCACTGCAGAGCTCACGCGCTGCAACAGCTCGCGTTCGTGCGGACCTTCGCCGTGGTTGCCTTCGCAGGCTTCGGCAATCGCATTGAGCAACCGCCGCGCGGGATGCGCCTTGTGCATGAACAGGCGGCGATCGAGCAGCGCAACCTTGATGTATGGCACCAGCAGCCGCGCGATCATCTCGCGGGTATCAGGCTGCATGTCGCGCTTGTCGAGAAACACCTCGAACATCATCCCGACCACATCGACGGCATCTTCCTCGGCCGGCCCCAGATGTGCATCGGCGCTGCTGATGCCGAGCGCGGCCGCACCGGTGATCAATTCACGCTTGAGCTGCTGGGCGAGCGAGTTGTCGCTGGACTGCAACGCCGAACGCACGCCGTCCGGCAACTGCGCCTGGAACAGCGAGAGCACCGACATCATCTCGCGCGTACTCAATGGCGGAGCGGTCGGGATGTTGGAGACGGCCTGGGCTTGCGACGCAGCCGGCGCATCTGGGTGGACCTTACGCCAAGCTTGCAGCAGCTCATGCAAGCTGCTGAGCATGCCGTTGTCAACGATCTCGCCCTGCGGGTACAACGGATACGAGCCCGCCTGCGACGCATGTGCGCTGGACTGGTCGTGCACCGGCGGCTGCGCGAACTCGCGTTGCGGCACGCTGTTGCCATCGAACACGTCCGGGTCAACCTGACGCACCGGCATCGCCGCACGCGCGGCCTGGCCAGTGGCAAAACCACTATCGACCAGCGCCCGTAGCGCTTCCGGATACACGGTTTCCAGCGCCAGCATCAACTGCCGTTCGTACAACTTGAACAGTACCAGCTTGACTTCGGTGGTGGCCGCAAAGCCGGCTAGGGCGACGCGAAAGGCCATAGCCAGGCGTTCCGGACTCAACGGCGTGAGTGATGCCTCGAACTTCTGTGCATTCGAAAGCATCGCGAAGCTGCGCATCATTGGCTCGAGCACCTGCTTGAAGCGACGATGCAGCACGCTGGCAGTCTGTTCGGCCGCAAGTTGTTCTTCGAGTTCTTCCTGCGCCAGCAGTGTCAGCGACGGATCGTTACGCTGGTGCGGCTCGGTTCGGCGAATGCCGTCGGGCTGGCGAAACTCGTGAAAACCGGCGTCGGCATACTCGCCAAAGACGCGCTCCATCGTTCCGTGCTCTCTGCGCACCTCGCGCATTGCATCGAAGTAACCCTGCTGGGCGGCGTTATTCCGCGCGTTCTGGGCCAAGTCGAACAAAGCATCGTCGGCCTTGCTCAGGGTTTCCAGACAGGCAACTTCCAGCCGCGGCATGGCCAGTTGCCGCAAGTGTTCGAGCACGCCTTCGGGCGTGCGTGCAACGGCGGATGCGCCTGGCGAAAATCGTGTCGTCATCGATGTCATTGAAAACCACGGGGGATTGGCTTCGGGTACGATGGGGCGGAGATCCTCAACCTGATTGATCAACCCTGATTGATCAACCCTGATTGATCAACCAAGTTCAGACAATTTCTCCCCTGCATACTATGACCGTGCAAGTCGCATGCGGTTTGTGACCCGCATCGCGCTTTTGACATCATCTATCAGCTCATCGGCCACATGCAATCCTCGCCCGCAAACGCTTCAACTGACGCAGTGGATTTTCTGCTTGGACGGCATTCGGCCAGATCGCGCGAGCTGATCGCTCCCGGACCCGACAACCAGCAGTTGGTCGTGTTGCTCGCCGCGGCAGTGCACGTGCCCGATCACGGTCGCATGCAACCCTGGCGGTTTATCGTGATCCGCGGCGAAGCGCGGCAGCTGTTGGGAGACGCACTGGTGGCGCGCGCGCTCGAGCGCGATCCCAACATTGCAGAAAAGTCGCTGGAAAAAGAACGCCTGCGATTTTCCTTTGCACCCTTGATCATCGTCGTCGTGGCCAAGCTCACGCCTGATCACAAGATTCCGGAAATCGAACAGGTTCTGTCCGGCGGCTGCGTCTGTTTTTCACTGTTGCAGGCGGCGCAGGCCATGGGCTTCGGCGCCCAATGGCTGACCGGCTGGATGGCTTACGATCCGCAGATTACGGCGCTGCTGGGACTGGTCGACCGCGAATCGGTCCTCGGCTTCATCCATATCGGCTCCATTCCATCGCCGCCGGAAGAACGCGAGCGGCCCGATCCGCAGCAATTGCTCAGCGAGTGGAGCGGCCCGCAAGCGGACGCAACCAATCAGTTACCCGCTTCGTCTTGAAAGGCGTGGACGAATCGATGATCGATATCCCAGTCAGCACTCGCACGCCGGCGTATCTGGTCGATGCCAGCATTTATATTTTTCGCGCCTGGCATTCGCTGCCCGATTCGATGACCGATGCCGACGGATGGCCGGTGCACGCCGTTCACGGGTTTGCACGCTTCGTACTGGAATTGATCGAGCGCGTGCGACCGCGGCACATCGTGATCGCGTTCGACGAATCGCTCGAAGGCTCGTTCCGCAATAACTTGTATCCCGCCTACAAGGCCAATCGCGAACGCGCACCGGAGGAATTACATCGCCAGTTTCGCCATTGTCAGGCACTGTGCCGCGCGCTAGGCCTGGACGTCTTGGTCGATCCGCAGTACGAGGCCGACGACCTGATCGGCACCGCGTTGCAACGGCTGCGTGAATTAGGGTTGCGCGGCGTGATCGTGTCGGCCGACAAGGATCTCTCGCAACTCCTGCGCGACGACGACGTGCAATGGGACTACGCGCGCAACCAACGCTGGAATATTGCTGGCGTCAAGGGACGCTACGGCGTACACGCGCATCAGATCGCGGATTTTCTCGGACTGACTGGCGATGCGGTCGACAACATTCCCGGAGTGCCCGGCATCGGCGCGAAAACCGCCGCTGTGTTGCTTGCACACTTCGAAAGCCTCGACGCGCTGCTCGAACGCCAAGCGGAAGTCGCATTCCTGCGCCTGCGCGGCGCGGCGCAGACCGGCGAACGCCTGCGCCTGCATCGGGAGATCGCATTGCTGTCGCGCCAACTTGCCACCATCGCGCTGGATGCACCGCTGCCGGACACATTTCGCGACGGTCGCCGCAGCGCACCCGACTTGGTGGCACTGCAGCCGTTATTCGAGCACCTGCGTTTCGGCCCGATGACGCGGCGTCGTTTCAGCGAGCTGGCTGGCGATGCTGCATAGCGCACGTTGTACGCACGGCCCAAAAATGGCATGGCGTGGCCTGCGGTACATTCGACGACTTTACTGCTGCAAACCTCGCATCGTTTAATGCTTTTGCTCACGCAAGCCGGTTAGCATTCGCGTATGGACGACAATAACGCCGAGACCGTTTACGAAGGCAAATACCTGCGTCTGCGCGTGCGCGGACATTGGGAATATGCCGAACGCACGCACGCCGATGGCCTCGCCGCGATCATCGTCGCGGTGACGCCCGATGACAACATCCTGTTTGTCGAACAATTCCGGGTGCCATTGCAGTCGCGCACGATCGAGATGCCGGCCGGGCTGGTTGGCGACATCGATGCCGGCGAGTCGATCGAATTGTCCGCCGCGCGCGAGCTGGAAGAGGAAACCGGCTGGCGTCCGGCGCATTGCGAAGTGCTGATGATCGGGCCGACCTCGTCCGGCATGAGCACCGAACGGATCGCCTTCGTGCGCGCCAGCGGGCTGCAGAAAATCCACGACGGCGGCGGAAACGACAGTGAGGACATCACCGTGCATGAAGTCCCTCGCTACGATGCGCCTCGCTGGCTGGCGGCGAAAATGGCCGAAGGCTACGAGATGGACCCAAAGCTGTGGGCGGGACTGTGGCTGCTCGAGCGCAACCCCGACGGATCACCAATCATCTGACGCATCTGCCATGAGGACGGCCATGAATACCAACACCGAACTACAGGAGATGCTCAGCAAGGTGCCCGCGATCACGCTGGGCTTCTGGATCATCAAGATTCTGGCGACGACGCTGGGCGAAACCGGCGGCGATGCCGTGTCGATGTCGATGAATCTTGGATATCTGGTCGGTACTGCGATTTTTGCCGCGCTTTTCATAATTGCTGTCATCGTCCAAGTCAGGGCGAAACTATTTCATCCACTGCTTTACTGGACAACGATCGTGGCAACGACCACGGTCGGCACGACGATGGCTGATTACGCGGATCGTTCGCTGGGTATCGGCTACACGGGAGGGACTGCGCTCCTGTTCACCCTGCTAATGGCCTCCCTGTTCATCTGGTATCGGACGCTTGGTTCGGTGGCGGTAGACACGGTGGGCTCGCCTAAATCGGAGGCGTTCTACTGGGTCACCATCATGTTCTCCCAGACCCTCGGCACCGCCCTCGGCGACTTCCTCGCGGCCGGGCGGGCCGAAATTCCGGCAGGGCTCGGACTGGGCTACGGCGGCGGCGCACTCGTATTCACCGCAATGCTCGCGGTCGTCGCGGCGTTGTACTACCTGACCCGCGTCAACCGAACAGCACTATTCTGGGCGGCCTTCATCCTGACCCGGCCACTGGGCGCGGTGGTTGGCGACTTCTTGGATAAACCAGTCGCGAAAGGTGGCCTGGAACTCAGCCGCTACTCCGCATCGGCGGCGATACTTGGCCTGATCGTGGCGTGCATATTTTTCTTTCCGCACAACGCTGCTGAAAAGGCCCACTGAGCCAGCAGCTTCCCCGTGAAGCTCTCTCAATCAAATCAAGAAAAGCGGTCAGTCGCCCGCACCAAGGCGTCGATGTTTTCTGGCTCGAACGCCGAGTGCCCGGACGCCGGGTTGATCGCCAGTTCCGCCTTGGGCCAGGCCTTGTGCAACTCCCAAGCGCTTTGCATTGGGCAGACCACGTCGTAGCGGCCCTGCACGATGATGCCGGGGATGTCCTTGATGCGATGCGCATCGCGCAGCAATTGGTCCTCCACTTCGAAAAATCCGCCATTGACGAAGTAGTGGCATTCGATTCGCGCAAATGCGAGCGCGAATTGCGCGTCTTCATGCGCGTTAATGAAGCCCGGATCCTGATGCAGAAAACTGGTGCTGCCTTCCCACACCGACCACGCGCGCGCCGCTGCCAATCGCGTCGCTTCATCATCGCTGGTGAGGCGTCGATGATAGGCGGAGATCAGATCGTGACGCTCGACCGGCGGAATCGCGGCCAGATAAATGTCCCACGCATCCGCAAACAGACGCGAGCATCCCTGCTGGTAGAACCATTCCAGTTCCCAGCGCCGCAGCATGAAGATGCCACGCAGCACAAGCTCGGTCACCACCTGCGGATGCGTCTGCGCATACGCAAGCGCCAGAGTCGAGCCCCAACTACCGCCGAATACCTGCCAGCGCGCGATGCCAAGATGCGCGCGCAAGGTTTCAATATCGGCGACCAAATCCCACGTAGTGTTGTGGATCAGATCGGCATGCGGCGTCGACCGCCCGGCTCCGCGCTGGTCAAACAACACGATGCGATATTTTTCAGGATCGTGGAAGCGCCGCATTTTCGGGCTGCAACCGCCGCCCGGCCCGCCATGCAGCAACACCACTGGCTTGCCATCGGGATTGCCGCACTGCTCGTAATACAGCGTGTGTCGGGAGTCGACTGGCAGCATGCCGTGGTCGAAGGTCTCGATATCGGGATAGAGGGTGCGCATGGGATTTTGGAAGCCATTGACGGAAGCAGAGTGTACCGCCACGCCAACGCGGCGCGATTACACGTCATAGCTCGCAGCGCCGGTTTGCGCCCGCAGGGATGATCAAAGCTGAGCAACTTTGCTTTGGATCAGGTATCGATCAACCTAGTGGCTTCGTTCGACTTTGGGAATCAAGCAAGCGAATCGCTTCGTTCGAGATCGGCTGTCGAGCAAGCTCGCTTCGTTTGAGATCGGATATCGAGCGCGAAACGCCTTGTTTGAGATCGGATATCTAGCCCGAAACGCTTTGTTTGAGATCGGATATCTAGCAAGCTCTCTTCGTTTGAGATCGGATATCTAGCAAGCGAATGAGCTGGGCGAAAATCTTGGCTTCGCTCTTAGACATGGTCGGGACGGCGGGATTTGAACCCACGACCCCCTGCCCCCCAGGCAGGTGCGCTACCAGACTGCGCTACGCCCCGACGAGGACGATGCCGCGCATGCGTGGCATGCGGGACGCAGATTATACGGCTTTATCGGCAAGCAATCGATTTGGGATCCCGGAAACATGCCGTCTCGA
Source organism: Lysobacterales bacterium (assembly GCA_038216155.1). Taxonomy (GTDB): domain Bacteria; phylum Pseudomonadota; class Gammaproteobacteria; order Xanthomonadales; family Xanthomonadaceae; genus SZAS-103. Next base: position 705 of record JBBQQH010000030.1, on the reverse strand, counting down.
TTTACCCCTCACCCCAACCCTCTCCCGCAGGGAGAGGGAGCTAACGCTCAGCGCCGCAACAACTGCAGTACTTCTTCCAGCTCTTGCCGCACCTGCTTGATGATCTGGATCGACAAAGTGCTCTCCGCTCGCGCGCCGTCGCCGTCGAGGCGCTGACGAGCGCCGCCGATGGTGTAACCCTGCTCGTACAGCAGGCCGCGAATCTGGCGAATCATCAGCACGTCGTGGCGCTGGTAATAGCGACGGTTGCCGCGACGCTTGACCGGCTTGAGGCTGGGGAATTCGGTTTCCCAATAGCGCAGCACATGCGGCTTGACGTCGCACAACTCGCTGACTTCACCGATGGTGAAATAGCGTTTTGCCGGGATCGGCGGTAGTTCTCGGTTACTGCCCGGATCGAGCATGCTCGACTCCGCCGTATGCCTCGACCCGCTCCTTGAGCTTTTGCCCGGGGCGGAAGGTGACCACTGTGCGCGCGGAAATCGGAATCTCCTCGCCCGTTTTCGGATTGCGTCCCGGCCGCTGATTCTTCCGGCGCAATTCAAAATTGCCGAAGCCCGACAGCTTGATCTGCTTGCCGCGTTCGAGCGATTCGCGCAGGGCATCGAAATAGGCGTCGACGAATTCCTTCGCCTCGCGCTTGTTCAAGCCCACTTCCTCGAACAGCCTTTCGGCCATCTCGGCTTTGGTCAGTGCCATGTTGTC
>JBBQQH010000029.1:0-42220 GCA_038216155.1 Lysobacterales bacterium | reverse complement strand
GGCAGCACGCGCTCGTCGGTGAAGCGGGCGACGGTATCCTGCACCGCGCACTCCTCTTCGCTAAGCAGCGAGCGGATGTCGTACAGGTCGAGCGGATTGAGTCGTGCCGGTTTGCCGGAAGCAGCTGCCATGGGAATTTTCGCCAACGCCAGGGAAAGACGCCTATTCTAGCGACCTTCGCGATGCGCCACACTGGTTCACCGATGTCGGCCGGCATCAATATGGAGGCCCTACGCTGGATGCACGTTCCCGTTCTTGCCTACCACGCTGCGAATCTGGCCGGACCGGACAATCCGCGCGACGATCAAAGCGCATTCGCGGCTGACCTGGAAGCACTGCATGCGGCCGGCTGGCGCGTGGTGCCTTTGCGCTGGGTAGTCGAACAGCATCTGACCCTGGCGCAACGCGATCTCACCCGCTGCGTGGCGTTGAGTTGCGACGATGGCACCGACCTGGACTGGCGTGGTGTCGACTGGCCCGGCAGCGGGCACAAGCCGGGCATGCGCGATATCCTGCTGAAATTCCAACACCAACATGGTCGCGATGCACAGCCCGACCTGCACCTGAGTTGCTTCGTGATCGCCTCGCCGCAGGCCCGCCAACGCATGGACGCCGCCTGCCTGCTCGGCCAAGGATGGATGGGTGATGACTGGTGGCAAGCCGCGCAACGTAATCAGTTGCTGTCAATCGAATGCCATAGCTGGGATCACAACCACGCGTGCCTCGACGACACTGCACCTGACTCAGCGGACGCAAACTTAGTCGATCGTGCTGCGCCCGATATCCTCGGCGCTGAGCGCGTCGCGGCGCCGCACACTGAAATGCCGCGCGGAAGTTTCCATAGCGTCGACACGTCCGACCGCGCTCGCTTCGAAATTGATCAAGCCATCGAATTCATCAATGCACGCATTCTGCCCGATGCCTGTCGCCTGTTCTGCTACCCATACGGCCACGTCACACCTTATCTACGCGACGAGTATCTGCCGGTGAATGCCGAGCGACTTGGCCTGCTTGGCGCATTCGGCGACGCCACCGGCCCGATCACGCAATCCAGCGAACGCTGGAACTTGCCCCGCTACATCTGTGGGCCGCACTGGATCACGTCCGACGGTTTACTTGCGCTGCTCGAACAAGGCGCCTGACTGCTAGCCTGCTGCACCAGCGAACATCACACCCGCGACGCAATCGCCTGCGCAAACCCCATCGTGTTGCCGGTTCCGCCCAGATCGGGGGTGAGTGCGTCTTGCGCTTCCAGCGTCGCGCGGATGGCCCGGCGCAAGCGTACAGCGTCGGCCGGCTTGCCGAGATGGTCGAGCATCTGCGCCGCCCCCAGCAGCAGCGCGCAGGGATTGGCGATGCCTTTGCCAGCGATGTCCGGTGCCGACCCGTGCACGGCCTCGAAGATCGCGACATCGATGCCGATATTCGCCCCCGGCGCCAGGCCAAGGCCACCCACCAATCCGGCACACAGGTCGGACAAAATGTCACCGAACAGATTCGTCGTCACGATCACGTCGAACTGCTCGGGATTCATCACCAGTTGCATGCAGGTGTTGTCGACGATCATCTCGTTGCAGATGATCTGTGGATAGCTCTTCGCCACTTCACGCGCGACCTTCAGAAACAGGCCCGACGTGGTCTTCAGGATGTTGGCCTTGTGCACCACCGTGATCTTCTTGCGACCGGTGCGTTCCGCCATGTCGAAGGCATAGCGCACGATGCGCTCGGAACCCTTGCGCGTGATCCTCTGTTGCAACGTCGCGGTGTTGCCGTCGGCCGAAATCGCCTGACCTTCACCGATATACGCGCCTTCGGTGTTCTCGCGCACGGTGATGATGTCGATATCGGTGTAGCGCGCCTTGGTATTAGGGAAACTGATCGCCGGACGCACGTTTGCGTACAGGTCGAAGCGCTTGCGCAGTTCGACATTGATCGACGAGAACCCTTCGCCTACCGGCGTGGTCAGTGGGCTCTTCAATGCAATCCGGTGCGTGCGGATGGAGTCCATGGTCGCTCGCGGCAGCAACTCCCCGTGCTTCTCCAGCGCCGCCATGCCGGCGTCGACGTAGTCGTACTGCAGGCCCAGCGCCATCGTGTCGAGTACGTGCAGCGTCGCATCCATGATTTCCGGGCCGATGCCGTCGCCGCGGATGACTGCAATGGTCTGTGTCATAGGGTCTGTCAGGACAATGGAGCGCAGCACGGGCGCTGCAGTCAGCGCGTCATTATGCCCGAAGGCTGCGAGCCATCCCCACTTCACTCATGCGAATGCGCTGGCGCAGCCGCTGCGTGGATTCCGTCGCCTTCCAGCTGATCCAGAAAATCCACCGCGCGCCGCAAATGCGGAATCACGATGCTGCCACCGACAACCAGCGCAACGCTGAAGGTCTCGAAAAACTCGTCGCGATTGACGCCTGCCTCCTTGCATTGCGCGATGTGATAGCTGATGCAGTCGTCGCAGCGCAGCACCATCGAGGCGACCAGGCCCAGCAATTCCTTGGTCTTCAGATCGAGTGCGCCGTCCTTGTAGGTTTGCGTATCAAGCGCGAAGAAACGGCGGATCACCTGATTGTCGTGACCGAGAATGCGCTCGTTCATCCGCTGCCGAAACTGCGTGAACTCCTGCAAGCGGTCGACGGGGGAGTCATCCGATGACGAATTGTCTTCGATGCTCATGCACCGACTTCCAGCAGTGACGCCAGGCCGCCATTGCGATCCAGCGCGACCAGGTCGTCGAAGCCACCGACATGCAAATCGCCGATGAAAATCTGCGGCACACTGGTACGCTTGGTACGCTCGAGCATCTCCGTTCGCCGCGCGGAATCAGTGTCGATCCGCACTTCGGTCCACTCTGCGCCTTTACTCTTGAGCAGATTCTTGGCCGCGATGCAGTACGGACACCAGCCACTGGTGTACATCAGGATGGCGTTGCTGGAGGACTCTGCCACGGCTTGCTCCGGTGGTTGATGCACACAAGTGCGAGGGACCCACTATGCGGGCGACGCGGTCGGATTTCCAGATCGTGAACGGCGACGACCGTGCGATTGGTTATTTCGTCTGACATGTGCGGCAGGCCGTGCGATTGCGGCATGCTATGGCGGCGCACAACTCATACTCAAAGTGCCGCGCTCACACATTCGGTGCAAGACCCACAACAGGCATCAATCCATGCGTAATTCCGCCCTCATTCTTGCCGCGCTGACGCTGGCGTTTGGCTTGAGCACGCCGGCGATGCATCCCGCGCTGGCGCAGGTCGAATCCTCGCTGCCGGACATCGGATCGTCTGCGGCCGAGGCGATCACGCCCACCCAGCAGGAAGAATACGGCGCCTACACGCTGCACGAATTGCGTCGACTCGGGTATGTGCTGGACGATCCATTGGTGGACGACTGGCTGCAGAACGTCGGCAATCGACTGGTGGCGAATAGCCCGCGACCGTCGTTGCACTTCACGTTCTTTCTGATGCGTTCGCGCGATATCAACGCATTCGCCACGCTGGGCGGCTACTCCGGCATCAATGTCGGCTTGATCCTGGCCGCGCAGGATGAGGACGAGATGGCTGCGGTGATGGCGCACGAGATCTCGCATGTCACCCAAAACCATATCCTGCGCGCGGTAGAGCGCACCAAGAAGGCCGCGCTGCCAATCATCCTCGGCATGCTGGGCGCGATCGTGCTGGCGCAGAAGGCTGGCGGCAATAGCGGCGCGAATGCAACCGAGGCCGCGATCGCCACCGGACAGAGTTTGCTGCAGCAAACGCAGATCGACTTCACCCGCGCCAACGAAGCAGAGGCCGACCGCATCGGCATCCAGACCCTTGCCCGCGCCGATTACCAGCCGATCGCGATGGCCGACTTCTTTGCACGGCTGCAACTAGCCACGCGCAGCGATCGCGGCAGCGACAGCCGCTATCAAGCGCCGGATTTTCTGCAAACCCATCCGGTCACCACCACCCGCATCAGCGAGGCCACCGAGCGCGCACGCCAGCTCGAGCGCGATCCGCCACCAACGCATTTCGACACCAACCTGGCGCCGGCCAATCCGCTGTTGCCTCAGTTCGTCTCCACCAGCGTGCTCGCCCCGCGCGCCGATGCGCGAGGCGCCAGCCGCCAGTTCGACTGGGCAAAAGAACGACTGCGCGTACTCAGCGCCGACAGCCCGGGCGCGGCGCTGTCGGAATACCGCAAGATCCAGTCGCTGCATGCGGACAAGTTCAATGATGCACAGCGCTACGGCACCGCACTGGCGCAGATGCGCAATGGCGAAACCGGAGTCGCAAAGTTGGGCCTGCAAGCCATGTTGGACAAGCATCCGGACAACGTCTGGGTCGATCTGGCGCTGGCCGATGCCGAGCGCGCGTCTGGCAACCTGCCTGCCGCGCGCAGTCGTTACGACGCCATCCTTGCACGGATGCCAAACAATCGCGGGGTAATCCTGAGCTACGCGCAAGCTTTGGGTGAGATCGGAACCGCGCAGGCCGGACGCCGCGCGCAGGAAATCCTCAAACCCTTGCAGGACAACAGCCGCGAGGATGCCGTGTTCCAGCAGACTTTCGCGCGCGCGTCCGAGCTGGCGGGCGATTCCTTCCGTGCCGGCGAAGCCTATGCTGAAGCCGCCTTCCTCAACGGTCGCGCAGAGGACGCGCTCAACCAGCTTGAGCGCTTGAAGAAAAGTGACGGCATCGACTACTACCAACGCTCACGCATCGATGCACGCATCGCCGAGATGACGCCGATCGTGTTGGAACTGCAAAAGTACGGCATCCGCGCGCAGGACGCCGATCGCGAGCGGCAACTGGCCCCCGGGGCAACTGCGTTCTGAATCCCCGCGCTTGCAATTGACCCGCGTTGGTAACATCCGGGTCATTAAACTGTTATCTACTCGCGGAAGCGCATGTGTGCGACGGGCCCTTACCAATGGTCGATCGCCTGCATGGCTTCGCCCGCTCGATAGCAGAATCCACGATCGACCGTTGTTCAATCGAACCGCAAACCCGGCAGAGACAAGATGAGTGCCCAACCCACAACGCCGGAAAAGCCATCACGGCAGTCTAAGCGCCGACACGCCTCGACCACTGCGACGGTGCCGATCGCGCCAACCGATGGCGACAAACATGTGCATGGCAACCGGCATCCGTCGTTGTATCTCAACCGCGAGCTGTCGCAGATCGCATTCAACGAACGCGTGCTGGCGCAGGCGCAGGATCGCTCGGTGCCCCTGCTCGAGCGCCTGCGCTATCTGTGTATCTCGTGCACCAATCTGGACGAGTTTTTCGAGGTACGCGTTGCGGCCGTGACCCATCAGCTGACCTTTGGTGGCGCTACCGGCCCGGATGGAATCGGCCCGATCACTGCGCTCAAGCTGATCCACGATCGCGCCGCTGGCCTGGTGCGGCGTCAATACGAACACTGGAATAAAGTGCTGCGTCCGGAGCTGACCGCTGCCGGAATTCGCGTGCTCAGCCGCGATGCATGGAACAAGCGCCAGCGACACTGGCTGCGAAACTATTTTCGCGACGACATCATGCCGGTGCTTTCGCCGCTCGGGCTTGATCCATCGCACCCGTTCCCGCGGATCCTAAACAAGTCGCTCAACATCGTGGTGGTGCTGGAAGGCCGCGACGCATTTGGTCGCGAGGGCCACATGGCGATCGTGCGAGCGCCACGCTCGCTCCCGCGCATTATCCGCCTGCCGGAAGATGTCTCCGGCGGCGAAAACGATTTCGTGTTGCTGTCCTCGGTGTTGGCCGCGTTCGTCGACGAGCTGTTTCCGGGCATGGAGGTCAAGGGCGCGTACCAGTTTCGGGTCACCCGCAACAGTGAGTTGCTGGTGGACGAGGACGAGATTGAAAACCTGGCGCATGCGCTCAAGGACGAGCTGGCCAGTCGCGGGTTTTTGCGCGCGATGCGACTGGAGATCGGCGCGGATTGTCCGAATTCCATCGTCAAGACGTTGCTGAAGAATTTTGAATTGCCCGACAACGCGGTGTATCGCATCGATGGCCCGGTCAATCTCAACCGGGTAACACAGGTGTACGACCTGGTCGATCGACCCGAGCTGAAATTCCCTTTGTTCCAGCCGCGGATGCCAGCGCTGGGCGACCTCTCGATCTTTGGCGCGATTCGCCAGGACGACATCCTGCTGCACCATCCCTACGATTCGTTCGCAAGCGTGATCGACCTGGTCAAATGCGCGGCGACGGATCCGAACGTGCTGGCGATCAAGCAAACCTTGTACCGCACCGGCCGCGATTCGATCATGGTGCAGCACCTGGTGGAAGCCGCGCGCAACGGCAAGGACGTCACAGTTGTGGTCGAGCTGCGGGCGCGCTTCGACGAGGAGGCCAACATCCGCCTTGCCGACACATTGCAGGAAGCCGGCGTGCAGGTCGTCTATGGAGTGGTCGGCTACAAGACGCACGCCAAGATGCTGCTGATCGTGCGGCGTGAAGGCAAACGCCTGCAGCGCTACGTGCACATGGCCACGGGCAACTACCACGCTGGCACCGCGCGCGCTTACACCGACATCGGGTTGATGACGTCTGACAAGGAAATCGGCGAGGACGTGCACCAGTTGTTCCAGCAACTCGCGGGCCTGGCGCCGGCGACCAAGCTCAAGCGGCTGCTGCAATCGCCATTCACGCTGCACAAGGCGTTGCTCAAGAAGATTGCGCGCGAGGCTCGTCACGCTCGCGCCGGCAAACCTGCGCGCATCGTCGCCAAGATGAATGCGCTGACCGAAGTCGGCGTGATCAACGCCCTGTACGCCGCCTCCCGCGCAGGCGTCACGATCGAACTACTGGTGCGCGGCGCCTGTTGCTTGCGTCCCGGTGTGGCCGGCGTGTCGGAAAATATTCGCGTGCGTTCGGTGGTCGGGCGCTTTCTCGAACACAGCCGCGTATTCTGGTTTGCCAACCATGGCGAGCCGGAAACCTGGTGTTCCAGCGCCGACTGGATGGAGCGCAACCTGCTGCGCCGGGTCGAGGTCTGCTTTCCGCTGTTGCGCCCACATTTGGCCGCGCGCGTATTCGCTGAGGAACTGGAGAACTATCTGCGCGACAATACCCAGGCTTGGGAACTACGCGAGGATGGCAGCTATGACCAGTTGCGACCGGCCAACGACACATTGCCGTACTGCGCGCAAACCGCGCTGCTGGCCAATTGCACTGTGGGCTGATCGCATCGAAGCTTGCGCCCGCCATTCGCTCACGATGCACGCCAAGTGATTGATTCCGTCGACGCGCATACCACAGCGGCCAACGCCATGCGCCGCAGCCAGTTGCGCGATGGCGAACTGCTGGCCGCGGTCGATCTGGGTTCCAACAGTTTCCACATGGTGGTGGCGCGTTACGTGCTGGGGCAGTTGCGCGTGATCGATCGCCTGCGCGAAACCGTACGTCTAGCTGAGGGCCTGGACAGCCGCGGCGGTCTGGCCGAGCCAGTGCTGGAGCGCGCCATCGATTGCCTGTCGCGCTTCGGCCAGCGTATCCGCACGATCGAACCGCACCGCGTGCGCATCATTGCTACCAACACCGTTCGCCAGTTGCGCCATCCGCGCGCGTTTCTGGTGCCTGCCGAAGCCGCAATCGGCCACGCCATCGAAGTCGTCTCCGGGCGCGAGGAAGCGCGACTGGTGTACCTCGGCGTGGCCCATGGCAGCCCGCCGACCGGCAAGCGTCGGCTGGTGATCGACATCGGCGGCGGCTCGACCGAGTTCATTATTGGCCAGGACTACCAGCCGCTGGAGCGCGAAAGCCTGCAAATGGGTTGCGTCGCCAGCACGCGTCGTTTTTTCGGCAACGGCAAGCTGTCGCGAAAACGCTGGAAGGAAGGCCTCACCGAAATTTCGGCCGAGTTTCAACAATTCGTCGCCAACTACCGTTCGCGTGGCTGGCAGGATGTGATCGGATCGTCCGGCACGATCAAGGAAGTTGCCGGAATTTTGCTGGCGATGAAGCTCAGCCGCGGTGCGATTACCGATAGCGGGCTGGATGCGTTGACAGACAAGCTGCTGGCTTTCGACGACATTGATTCAATCGTGTTGCCCGGCTTGTCATCCGACCGCCGACCGGTGATTGCCGGCGGTTTGCTGGTGTTGCAGGCCGCGTTCAACGAGCTCGGCATCAAGCGCATGCAACCGAGCAAGTCGGCACTGCGCGAAGGCGTGTTGTACGACATGATCGGTCGCGCCAGCGACCAGGATCTGCGCGATGTTTCGATTGATGCGCTGGTCACGCGATACGGCATCGATCGCGAACAATCCGCGCGCGTAGAGCACACCGTCCTTTCGTTGTTTGATCAGGTCGCTAGCACCTGGATCCTCGATGCCGACGAGCGCCGGATGCTCACTTGGGCTGCGCGCGTGCACGAGATTGGCCTGGCCATCGCACACAGCCAGCATCACATCCACGGTAGCTACCTGCTGGAGCATTCCGACATCGCCGGCTTTTCGCGACAGGAGCAGCAAATGCTGGCCGCGATCGTGCGCTGCCAGCGTCGTGGCCTGCCGATGGCAGTGATCAACGCATTGCCCGAACGCATGATCCTCCCAGCCTTGCGCTGCACATTGCTGCTACGCCTGGCCGTGCTGCTGCATCGCGGCCACGACCGCGATCCGCTGCCTGCGATCGGATTGCAAGTGAACGAGAAATCCCTGACCGTTACCCTGCCCGCTGGCTGGCTCGACACCCATCCCCTCACCCGCGCCGATCTCGAGAGCGAACGCGACGAGCTCAAAGACGTGAGTTACAACCTGCGCTGGAACGACACGTCGTCGTGAGATGCGCATACACCACCCACATTACCAATCCGCCTCGTCGGAAGCATGCTGTTTGGATCCATCCAGCCCAAATTTCATAGCTGGTCAGTACCCGAAGTAGACGGCAGGATTATGCGGCCGGATGACTCCTGTTTTTTTGGACAACTTGATTTCACAAAGCTTTTCCCAACTCAAACCGATCACAATCCGTTGTTACACCACAGGATTACACTGCAAAGTGAAGCCGAATAGGAGTTAGATGGCTTTCAAGGATTTTCGCAACCCATGGACAAACAACCAGCAGACCAAGTCGCCCCTGGCCGTAAGCGTTCGCATGCCTCGGTAACTGGCAGACGGCCCAAGCGGTCAATCGATCGCTACTTCTTCGTCGCAATGGGCATTTTCGCTATTTTTATAGCGCTGATCCCATTCGGTCCCGAGTTCGTAAGAATCGCCTCAGGATCATTCCCGCTCGTCTGGGTGCTACATGTGCACGGCGCGCTGATGACTTCCTGGCTGTTGTTGTTCGTCGCACAGTCGGGATTTGCCGCAACAGGAAAAATGGCGCTGCACAGGACAGTAGGCGCATACGGTATCGCGCTCGGGTACGTTGTTTGGGTGTCGATGGTAGTCGTGGAGATGCGCGGGATGATCGTATATCCCATTTCGAGTCTGAGCGACTATGACCAGCTGTTGCCGGGTGTATACATTTATTCGCTGTTTCCTGCCTACCTCACGGCCGCGACCTACATGCGCAAGTTGCCGGCGTGGCACAAGCGTTTGATGGTGTTCACGATATTTCTAGCCCTGCAGGCGGCCGTGCAACGCATGCACTGGTTGCCGTTTACCGCTACGGCCTATTGGAAGCCGGCGTTATATCTGGACGCATTTTTGCTGATTCCGATGCTCATCTACGATTTACTGTCGATTAAGCGTATGCATCCAGCCACTATCGCCGGCACCGCCTTGCTCCTTTTCGCGCAGACCACTATTTCTCTTGCTTGGGGAACCCTAGGCTGGCACACATTCGCAATTCACTACAGGCAGATCCTGCTCTCGATTTTCCATCCATCGTGAATGTCGGGGATCACAGTGTGGGACCACCGCCTGACAATTCCGTACGGAGTTTCCCGTCAACACCGGGCGCATGACGCCTTGGCCTTGAGGTTTTGGCCTTTGCTTGCTTGTCGGTTGTCCGTCTTGCCGTCCACTTCTTTCGTCGGTGCGATGCGGTGCAAATGTTCCGTGCGAAAAGGGCCAGCGTAAATTAGTGCTTCAAACAGAAATCTACTTTGACTGGCGTTTTTTGACGCCCGGACAGGAATCTGCTTTGGCCCTTTTTTTTGCCCCCGAGGCGGTACCGAAGTAGTTCAATGTCCGATTTCGGCGAGCGGCGATTCGATCTGCTGGCCATGATGGCGACGATCCCAGACAAGAGTCTTGCCCGTGCCATCCTTCCAGCTTGTCGGCCTCTCGGCTGCGCCATTCGAGCCACTGTTTGCGCTATCGCCTGAAGATCTCGCGCAACGCGGAATCGTGCGCGTCACGGCCGACGTCAACCCCGGATTTCCTTGCCGCGTGAGCTTGCGCGACGCAGAGCCTGACGAGGATCTGCTGCTGCTGTCATTCGAGCACCAGCCCGAACACTCGCCTTACAGAGCCTCAGGTCCAATTTATGTCAGGGCCGGCGCAACGCAGCGAACGCTTGATCCGGGAATGCTTCCCGCCTACGTCACTACCCGCCAAATCTCTTTGCGCGCCTACGATCGATCGCACATGATCGTGGCTGCGGAGGTTTGTGCGGGCGAGGTGGTCGGCGCAGAAATCGAGCGACAGTTCCGCGACCCGCTCGTCAGCTACATTCATCTGCACAATGCCAAACGCGGTTGTTTCTCCTGCCTGGTCAGGCGCGTAGCAGAGAATCCATAACGAAACTCCAGGCGGGTTCGTCGAAGCTGTGTGGCGACGCCGAAGGATTCGATTCGATCAATCAAGTCAACGGGCGTGCCGGCAATCGCAGCACGTTTTGACCAGGCCAAGCGGTGCGATGGCGTTCACCGTGTCAACGCAATCGATCCAGCGCGTCGCTCAGTTCCGGCGCCAGTGGCGCATTCAGCACATAGGGCGCTTGGCCATTGTCGAGCGTGAACTCCAGCGCGGAGGCGTGCAGGAACATGCGCTTGAGGCCGATCTGATCGCGCAGACGCTTGTTGATCTCTGAATCGCCGTATTTGTCGTCGCCGGCAACCGCATGACCAATGTGCGCGGCGTGGGCACGGATCTGATGGGTGCGGCCAGTTTCGATGCGGACCTCAGCGAAGGAGTGGCCGCCACGGCGCTCGATTGCGCGGAAATGGCTGACTGACTCCTTACCGCCTGGCGCAACGCGCACGTGGCGCTCGCCGCCTTGGCGCAGGCCGATATCGAGCGGCGCGTCGACCGTCATCACGCCGTCTGGCAGGCGTCCTACCAGCAGCGCAAGATAGGTCTTGCGGATGCCGTCGACGCCATCGCCCGCTTCCTCGCGCATCAGTGCCTGCATCTGGGTCAACGCGCTGCGCTTTTTCGCGATCACCAGCACGCCGCTGGTATCGCGATCGAGCCGATGAACGAGGTCGAGCGATTCGTCCGGGCGCAGCGCCCGCATGGCTTCGATCGCCCCGAACGAGATGCCGCTGCCGCCGTGCGCAGCGAGTCCGCACGGTTTGTTCAGGGCGAGCAGCCAGCGATCCTCGAACACGATGCTGGCGGCTAGTTTGTCGAGCAAGCCTTGCGGCACTTTGCCCGGCTCGCCCGAGGGTTCCAGACGCACTGGCGGAATGCGCACGATGTCGCCACCCTGCAACCGCGAGTCGGGCTTGGCGCGTTTGCCGTTGATCCGCACCTGACCGCTGCGCACGAGCTTGTAGATCAGGCTGCGTGGGGCGCCCTTGAGCTGGCCGAGCAGGAAGTTGTCCAGCCGCTGGTTGTCGCGATCGTCGGGCACGGTGACGGTGCGCACTGCTGCGGAGATGGGCGTCGTCATTGCGGGCGCAACGTGTAATTCATCGATGTTGGATTCTGTGTGGCAGATTTCATCGGTGTTGTGGTTCGACAGGCTCACCACGAACAGTTCTAGATTTATGAACGACTTGTCGCTTTGCTCCCCATTCCCGAATCGTCCATCCGCACACATTAACTATAGGCAAGCCAATCTGATACACTCAAACCCAGCGAGAAAGTCCTGATTTCGCAGGGTTTAACAAACCACAGACCCCGCGCATCCCGGCAACCCGTCGCCGGCCGCCTGCAAGGCAGCCATGGTACGACAACCCGAACAGACGACTATCGCCCGGCGCCTCGGCGTCCGGCCAGCCCGCAGGAATCCATCCCGGCGGACCCCAACAATGCAACAAGCGCTCCCGTGGGCTCGCCCGTGGTCGTAGCAGCGCTGAATCATCCGCTCAGTCCTCCCGCTGCCCGAAAGGCCACGGAGGTGGGCGGATTCTCGGTGTGCGATCCCGGTAGGCCTCGCGGTTGGAGCGCGCGAGGATACGACAATGAAGCGGATGCTGATCAACGCCACGCAGGCGGAAGAATTGCGTGTGGCCATCGTGGATGGCCAGACCCTGTACGACATCGACATCGAACAGGCATCGAAGGAACAAAAGAAGTCGAACATCTACAAGGGCAAAATCACCCGCCTTGAACCGTCGCTGGAAGCGGCATTCATCGAGTACGGCGGCGATCGCCATGGATTTCTCTCGCTGAAGGAAATCTCCCGCGACTACTTCACAGAAGGCTTGAACCCCGACAAGGCCGGGATCAAGGAACTTCTGCGCGAAGGTCAGGAAGTGGTGGTGCAGGTCGAGAAAGAAGAACGCGGCAACAAGGGCGCTGCCCTCACAACGTACATCTCGCTGGCCGGTCGCTACATGGTGCTGATGCCGAACTCGCCCAATGCCGGCGGCGTTTCACGTCGCATCGAGGGTGACGATCGCGCAGCGCTGAAGGAAGCAATGGATTGCCTGACGATTCCCGAAGACATGGGAATCATCATCCGCACCGCCGGCGTCGGCCGCGATGCCGAAGAACTGCAATGGGATCTCGACTACCTGCTGCAGGTGTGGCGCTCGATCACCGACGCCGCGCTGTCGAAGCCCTCCCCGTTCCTGATTTATCAGGAATCGCGACTGATCATCCGCGCTCTGCGCGATTACCTGCGTGCGGACGTCGGCGAGATCCTGATCGACAACCAGGAAATGTTCGATGAAGCGCGCGAGTTCATGCAGCAGGTGATGCCGCAGAACCTGCGCAAGCTCAAGCACTACGAAGACACCACGCCACTGTTCAATCGCTACCAGATCGAGTCGCAGATCGAAAACGCGTATGAGCGTGAAGTGCGATTGCCATCCGGCGGCGCGATCGTGATGGACCAGACCGAGGCGCTGACCGCGATCGACGTCAACTCGGCGCGCGCGACCAAGGGCAGCGACATCGAGGAAACCGCATTCAACACCAACCTCGAAGCCGCCGATGAAGTGGCGCGGCAAATGCGCCTGCGCGATCTTGGCGGACTGGTGGTGATCGACTTCATCGACATGTCGTCCAATCGCCATCAGCGCGAGGTCGAGAATCGTCTCGCAAACGCACTCAAGCACGATCGTGCGCGCGTGCAGATCGGACGCATTTCGCGCTTCGGTTTGCTGGAAATGTCGCGTCAGCGGTTGCGCCCGAGCCTGGGCGAATCCAGCCAAGTGGTGTGCCCGCGTTGCGAAGGCCACGGCCGCATGCGCAGCGTGGAATCGCTGTCGTTGTCGATAGTGCGCTTGGTCGAGGAACAGGTGATGAAGGAACACACCGGCCAGGTGCTGGTGCAGGTGCCGCCGGACATTGCCAACTTCCTGTTCAATGAAAAGCGCCAGGCGCTGATGGAAATCGAGCGTCGGCACGAAGCGCCCATCGTGATCGTGTCAGACGACGCGCTCGATACGCCGCACTTCCACGTGACGCGATTGCGCGAGAACGAGATGGGCGAAGAATCGTCCAAGCCCAGTTATCACCGCGGCACTCCGCGCAAGCTGGCAACCCACGCGCTAACCAAGTCCAACCTCAACATTCCGGATATGCCGGCGGTGACGCATATCCGCCCGGTGGGTCCTGCACCGGTGCGTGAACCTGCGCCGGATGTTGCACCGGTAGCGCCGCCGGTTGCCGTGCCTGTGACGGTACCGGCACAGCGCGGACTGGTGGCGCGACTGTTCGGATTTCTCGCGCCCAAGCCCGCTGCCAACACGGACGCGAAGCAAGAACCGGCGCGCGCCGAAGCGCGTCCACAGCGCCAGGACAGCAGTCGCGGACGCACTGCGCCACAACAGCGCAACGAGCGCGGAGAGCGCCGCGATGCGCGTGGTAACCAGAACGCGCGCGGCAACAGCAACGCGGCGCCCTCTTCGCGTCAAGCTCAATCCGGCAATGCGCAAACAAGCAACCAGCAGAAAACTGCAGCGAAGCAGCCAAGCCAACCGGCCCGTGGGCAATCCGAACCGCGCACCAGGAACGAACCCGTTGCGCGCACGCCACGTCCGGAGCGCGCTGCGGAAACGCGAGCCGCCGACAGCGCCGGGGAACCATCAATACCCGTTGCAGCACAATCCGTCGCCAAGCCGCTTGCTGACGAGGCGCCCGATTTGCGCGTCGACAGTGCCGCCAATACCGCGGTCGAGCCCGGCAGCACCACGCAAGTCCAAGGGAATGTCGCGCCGTCTACCGACGACAGCGACGAAAAGACTGGACCGGCGCGCCGTCGCCGTGGCCGCCGCGGCGGTCGTCGCCGTCGCAAGCCCGATGACGCTGCAGCCAGCGCAGAGGACAACAGCCAGCAGCAATCTGCGATCGATTTCGACGAGGAAGAGCCCGTCGCCAACGAGCGCAAAGCGTCGCGGCCACGGCCTGCGGCGCAGGCTTCAGTTCCGGTTGATGCTGCTTCGACTCAGCCAGCAGAACTGGTGAAGGCCACGTCGCTGCCTGCGTCCAACACGACAGTTGCGATTCCATTGTCGACTGATGCTATGCAGATTGCCGCATCGACGCAGCCGCCTGCCGAAGTTGCAACGACTATGCCTGCCACAGCACGGCAACCGATCGCGGCATCAGCAGCGTCGGCGACCGCGACGCCCGCCCCGTCAACGCCGACAGCGGATGCATCCGTTCGATCTGCGCCTGCGTCGCCGGCCCCCGTCATCGCTGCCGTGCCCACGTCTCCCGCGAACTCACAGCGAGCCGAGCCGCAGAACGCAGCAACGGTGACGCCTTCGACACCGGCGGCATCGGTAGTGGCCGCGTCTGCATCTGTACCGCAGACACCAGTCGCTGCAGCGGCTTCGACAGTGCCAGCAACGGCAGCACCTGTCGTCGTTGCAGCGGCACCGACCTCTGCACCGAACCCCACGGCAACCGCCGCGATCAGCCCAGCGCCCGCCAGTGGACCGCCTAGCGCGACTGTGCCGCGATCGGTCGAGGCAGCGCCAACCACACAGACCGCCGCTGCATCGCCTGCATCGCCTGCCGCGCCGCCGCGACCCGTGGTTGCTGCACCAGTGCGTGCGGTGGCGCCGCCGATGCCACTGCCGTCACCCGGCCCGATGAACCTGAGCGATGCGATCAGCGCATCGATCAGTCTCGGCATGACTACGCCGTCGAAGCCGGTGCCAGCCGCGAGCCCGGTACCTGTTGCTGCCTCACCGGCTGCGCCAGCAGAACCTGCGAAGCCTGATGTGGTGAAGGTGGCATCGACACCGCTAGCGACGTCGCCGGCACCGATCGCCTCGCCAGCGCGGCCCAACCTAGTGACAGCGCCTTCCCCGCCGCCGTTACGTCCCGCCGTGGCGACGAATGTGCCACCCACCGCGACGACCAACGGTTCGGCAACTGCACCGGTCAAGCCTGCTGCTCCGACACCAGCATCACCAACCGTCGGATCGATTGCGACCGCGCCGCCGCCTCGACCGCTGCCGCCAATACCGCGTCCGCCGGTGCCTGATGCGAATACAGATGGATCGAGCAGGGCGAGCAGAAGCGACACGCCGTAAGGCTGTTGCAGACATCGGGGCGCATCCATTCGGGGCGCCATCCGATCTGTTGGATGCCTGGATCTGGATGCACGTGCAATCGTTGATTGCACGTGTCGCAAGGGTGCCTCGCCTAGTCAGTGCGACTCGATCAGTCCGTACTGCGCCGCCAGTCGTTGCAGCGCCAGCGTATCGCTGATCCCGAGCTTGGTCAGCGCGTTGTACTTGTGCGTTGCAACTGTTTTCGCGCTGACGTTCATTCGCTTGCCGATGTCGTCCATCCGCAAACCCTGGCAGACCAGCATCACGATCTCCAACTCGCGTCGGGTGAGCGCATCGAACGGCGATTCCGATCCGGTCAGACGATCCAACGCCAGCTTCTGCGCCACATCGCTGCCGAGATAGCGCTTGCCGCGCGAGACATCGCGCACCGCGCGTAATAGTTCGACCGCAGCGCAGCCCTTGCCGAGATAGCCACTGGCGCCAGCATCCAGCAGCCGCTTGGGCATCGGGCCATCCTCCTGCACAGTGACGATGATCACCCGCGTGCCATAGTCGCCCTGCACGATCTTCTTGGTGATCTCCAGCCCGCTCACACCGGGCAAATGGAGATCGCACAACACCACGTCGGGTTTGAGCTTGCGTATCTGCGGCAACGCATCCTCGCCACTGGCGGCGTCACCGACGACCTCGATATCGACCTCGTTCGCCAGAATCATGCGAAATCCGGCGCGCACCAAATCGTGGTCGTCGACCAGAAACACCCGGATCATGTTGTCCCCTTGCATGCGAAACGTATGCGCTGAGGGTACGCGGCGGCGAACGGCGCTGGCAAGCGTTCAGCGCGAAAGCTTGCTTGTCGGCCAGCGGCTGCCGATCGTCGGAAGGGCGATCGGGTGTGGGCCAGTGCGCAGTAATCCGCATGCAACCGTTGCACAATGCGCCCGCATCGCCACTATCGACGGAGTTCGTCATGTCCGCACCTGCCGGATCTTTGCATGTCTTGCGCATCGCTATGTTCACGACCGCGCTAGCCGCACTGCCATGGTCTGCTGCCAACGCCGCCTCCTCTTATCGAGTCAATGCGTCCGCGCCCGAGCAATCCGATCAGGTGAACTGCCTGATTCCCGGCCAGATCAAGCGTCTGGACAGCCACACCAGCTTTCTCAGCGCGCGTCGCGTCATTCGCACCACGCGCCAAGACTGCCGCGACCGCGGCGGCGAAGTTGACAGTCAGCGGCGGGCACGCAAGGGATCAAACAAGCGCAGCGTGGACCCAGAGACAACAGGCTATCCGCCTCCGGGGGCTGGATATTGAAGTTTGGGTGGCGGAGAGAGTGGGATTCGAACCCACGGAAGGTTTGATCCTTCGCCGGTTTTCAAGACCGGTGCCTTAAACCGCTCGGCCATCTCTCCCATTTTTTTCAGTTTGCCACGGGTGTGCGAATTTTTCGCTTGTTTTACTCGGGCTATCCTGCCCCGCCCCTTCGGGGCCGACCTTCGGCCGTTCTGGATCGTTCCAGACAATCCAGTACTCAGGGCTCGTGCCCTTCGCCCTGCGGGTCATCGCCATAAGGCGATGTTCGCTCCGGCATCCATGCCTCCGCAGTCAAGACCTACAAATCACGATTCGGGGTGAGGAGTGTTGAGCCTGTCGAAACCCGTGTTGAACCATCGGCCACCTCTCCGTTGCGCACGTCGGATTTTAGACGGTTGCGGCTGCTGGTTGGGTGATTTGAGGTTGTGCAATGTCCTTGCGGCAGCCGCAGCGGGAGGCTTCCAATGAGGGTGGCAGGCGCTCGGCGAGAAAATCAATGAAGGCGCGCACGGACGGCAGCAGCCCGCGGCGCGAAGGAAAGACCGCGTGACAGATACCTTGCGGCAGCGACCAGTCGGGTAGCACGAGCTCGAGTTGGCCGCGACGGATGAACTCTCCGCACACCGTTTCCGGCAGCAGCGCGATGCCGAGGCCGCGGCGCGCGCTCTCCATCAGTAGTGGAAAATCGTGACCCATCAGGCGCGGCTGGATGTCCACACGCACGGTGACATCATCGGGGCCATGAAGCTCCCAGCGCTGACGCGATTCGTCTTCGCTCATGCTCAAAGTCAGATGATCGGCGAGATCCTGCGGCATCGCGGGACGACCGCGCGCATCCAGATAGGCAGGACTTGCAACAAGTAGTTCGCGAATCTGCGCAAAACTGCGCATCACCAGGCTGCCATCGTCATTGAGTTGCGAGCGTACGCGCAAGGCGACGTCGAAGCCTTCGTTGATCAGGTCGACGCGCCGGTTGCTGACCTGCAACTGCACACGCACCAGCGGGAATTTCTCGAGAAAGTCGGGCAGTAGTTCAGCCAGCTGTTGCTGGGCCAGCGCGACCGGCGCGCTGACCTTGATCAACCCGCGCGGTTCGGCGCTCAGCTTGTCGACCGCTTCACGCGCGGACTGCGCTTCCGACAACATCGCTTGCGCGTGGCGATAAACCTTCTGCCCGACTTCGGTCACCGCGAAGCGGCGTGTAGAGCGCTGCAACAGGCGCACGCCCATGTCGGCTTCCAGTTGCGCGATGCGCCGGCTCAGACGCGATTTCGGAATCCCAAGCGCGCGTTCGGCGGCGGCAAAGCCGCTGTGCTCGACCACCATTGCAAAGTAGTACAGATCGTTGAGGTCTTGCATGCTGGTACCTCGTTGCGGCTTGGTGAACAGTTGTGTCGCTTAGAACTCGAAGGTGTTGTGGTTCGACAGGCTCACCACGAACGGTTGAGATTGATGTGGTTCGAGCCGCTCTTGCCTATCCGTCGGCAGCGGCCTATTTTGCGCGTCCATACGCTCGCGGCACTTGCCCATCCGTGGGCGTCGCCTCTCCAGCGCATCCATGCGCTCGCGGCACTTGCCCATCCGTGGGCGGCGCCCTCTCCAGCGCATCCATGCGCTCGCGGCACTTGCCCATCCGTGGGCGGCGCAGCTCACTACGAACAATTGAGAGCAGGGCGAGCTGGCCTTCTTTAACTCGCAAATAACACTATGCGACGGTTTCGATACCACCCATATAAGGCCGCAGTGCGGCGGGGACGGTGATTGAACCGTCGGCATTCTGGTAATTTTCCATCACCGCAATCAGCGCGCGACCAACCGCGACGCCAGAGCCGTTGAGGGTGTGCACAAGTTCGGGTTTGCCGGTCGCCGGATTGCGCCATCGAGCCTGCATATTGCGTGCCTGGAAATCGCCGCAGTTCGAGCACGACGAAATCTCGCGATAGCTATCCTGTGAAGGCAACCAGACTTCCAGGTCGAAGGTCTTTTGTGCGGCGAAACCCATGTCGCCGTTGCACAACAGCATGCGTCGATACGGCAGCTCAAGTTTTTCCAGTACCGCTTCGGCGCAGCGCGTCATGCGTTCGTGCTCGGCGTCACTTTGATCGGGGCGCGCGATGCTGACCAGCTCAACTTTTTCGAACTGATGCTGCCGAATCATCCCGCGTGTATCGCGACCATGGCTGCCGGCTTCGGCGCGAAAGCATGGCGAATGCGCGGTCATTCTCAGCGGCAAGCTCGACTCGTCGAGGATTTCATCGCGCACGATGTTGGTTAGCGGCACTTCGGAAGTTGGAATTAGATATTTGTCTCGCATATCTCCGAGCAATCGCTCGAGCATCGCAGGCGACTTTGGCTCTTGGCTGATTAAGGACAAAATCGACCCTTCAACAACACTCTGTTTGATGGGGAAAAACTGGTCGCCAGACTTCATGGTCGCGAACAAATCTTCCTCGAATTTCGGCAACTGACCGGTCCCGCGCATCGACTCTGCATTCACCAGCAGCGGCACGTTGCACTCGAGATAACCGTGCTCGCCGGCGTGCAGGTCGAGCATGAATTGGGCCAGCGCGCGATGCAGTCGGGCGATGCCGCCGCGCAGAACGGTGAAACGCGCGCCGGACAACTTGGCACCTGCATCTCCATCGAGACCGCCGTGACGCGCTCCGAGTTCGACGTGATCCTTGACCGCGAAATCGAACACGCGTGGTGTACCCCAGCGCTGCTGCTCGACATTGGCGTGCTCGTCGGCGCCATTGGGCACCGACGCATCCGGCAGGTTGGGGATGCCTGCGGCGATCGCGTCGATCTGCGCGCGCAGCGTATCGAGGCGATCCTCGCTGGCCTTTAGCTCGTCGCCGATTCCAGCAACTTCGGCCAGCAAGAGGCCCACGTCGTCGCCTTTGGCTTTGGCCATGCCGATCAATTTAGAGCGCGTATTGCGTAGGTTCTGCAATTCCTGGGTGCGGGTCTGCAGGGTTTTGCGCTCGGTTTCGATCGACTCGAATGCGCCGACGTCTAGCGTGAAGCCCCGCTCCTTTCGAAGCCGTTCGGCGGTCGCCACCAGGTGGCCGCGCAGCAGGTTGGGGTCAAGCATGGAACACTCCGTGGGTCTTTACGTCTGTCATTATCGCGGGTAGAACGAGAACGCCGCAAACTATCGCTTGTTCGCACCGCGTTCCGCCCTTTCCTCTGCCGTCCGCAAACCATGAATGACCCAACGCCAGCCGTCCGAAGCGACGCCATCACCCGACTGAGTCGTCGCATCCGCGCCGCGATCAAACCCGGCAATCACTGGTTTCCGCTGGCGCTGTTCATCGCGGCGCTCGCGGTCGGCTTGCTGGTCACTGCGCTGGTATTGACGCTGCGGCCGCACAAGGATCGATTCTTCAACGCGCAGACGTTGCCTGCGACTGTCGAGGGTCCGGTGTTGCCGGCGCCCGAGATCAATGGCGTCTCCGCACTGCCTCCGCCGGGCACGCCGACCCCGGGCGGCGACGCGGCAAGAATCGAGCCGACGACTCGCGCAACCACGTTGCAAACTGTTCCGCCGATTGCAGATCTTCCAACCGATCCGTCCGGCATCGGCATGCCGCGGCATGCTGGTACAGCAGCTTACGGCGACACTCCGGTGCGCATTCTTCAGCGCACGCAACCCGACTACCCGCGCGACGCACTGCGCAATGGCGAACAGGGCGTGGTGAATCTGCAGATCGTGGTCGGCGCTGACGGCATCGTCGACGATGTTCGCGTGGTTGGCCGCAGCGGTTCGCGATCACTTGATCGCGCAGCGGTCGACGCCATTCGCGACTGGGATTTTCAGCCAGCCACACAAGGCGGCATGCCAGTGCCGGCCACGCTCGAACTGCCGATCGAATTCACCCTCAACGGCTATTGAGTAGCAGCTGAAACCCCCGGCCATGTATTACAACGGCACGACGGCGCTGGTCATCAGGGCAGGGTCGACACCCTCCGAACCTGCATGCCGATCGCCTGCGCCCGCGTCTCGAACCCGGGAAACGAGGTGGCGACATTCGCGCAATCGCGGATACGCACTTCGCCATCAGCGCGCTGCGCAGCAATGGCGAGGGCCATCGCAAGGCGATGATCGCCGAGGCTGTCGACTGCGGCAGCGCGTAGTGATGCGGTCGGTCCGATGCCGTGAATCACCGCGCCATCGATGGATTCCTCGACGCGCACGCCCAGTGCTTGTAGTGCCGAGGCCATCCCTTTGATCCGATCGGATTCCTTGACCCGCAATTCAGCCGCGCCGCGAATGCTGGTTACGCCGTCGGCGCAGGCCGCCGCGACAAACAACGCGGGAAATTCATCGATCATTTCCGGCACCAGCGCCGGCGGCAGGTCGATGCCGCGCAAGACCGCGCCACGCACGCGAATGTCTGCGACAGCTTCGCCGCCGAGTTCACGCGGATTGTGTTCGACGATGTCGGCACCCATCATCCGCAAGGCCTGCAACAAACCCGTGCGGCGCGGATTCACGCCGATAGCGCGCAGCAGCAAGTCAGAACGGGGAACGATGCAGGCGGCCACAATTCCGAACGCCGCCGAGGAGAAGTCAGCGGGTATCGCGAAATCGATGGCGTGCAGCGCATGGCCGCCTTCGAGTTCGGCCAGACCCGGTCGAAAACGGATCGGCCAGCCAAACGCAGCGAGCATGCGCTCCGTGTAGTCACGAGTTGGCTGCGGCTCCAGCACTCGCGTGGTGCCAGCCGCGTACAGCCCCGCCAGCAGGACCGCCGACTTTACTTGGGCGCTGGCAATTTGTGCTTCGTATTCAATCCCTTCCAGAGAACTATTCGCGTGTATTCGCAGGGGCGGCATGCCGTCCGTGGCGGCGTCGATGCGCGCGCCTAGCCGTTGCAACGGTTCGATCACTCGGCGCATGGGCCGACGCATCAGCGATGCATCGCCCACCAGCGTCGAAGCAAATCCCTGCCCCGCCAGCAAACCGGCCAGCAGTCGCATGCCAGTGCCGGCATTGCCGCAGTCCAGCGGCTGTGCACTCTCGCGCAAACCGTGCAGGCCGACCCCGTGGACGACGCGCTGGCCATCGCTAGGCGCATCGATACACACGCCGAGTTGTTGCAGGATGCGAGCGGTTGCGCGCGTGTCCTCTCCTTCGAGAAATCCGCTGATATGGCTGCTTCCGTCGGCGATCGCCGCCAGCATCAGCGCTCGGTGCGAAATCGATTTGTCGCCGGGCACCGTGCATTCGCCACGGATGGGGCTTCCTGCGCCAGCGATCCAGTCCATGGAATCAACCGTCATGGGCACGTCCGATCTGATGCACGGGCGCGAGGATGCTGAGGTTGCATACGCGCACGCTCAGCCTTTGCGTTTGGCGAAGTCGGCCATGAAATCCACCAGCGCCTGCACGCCAACTTCGGGCATCGCGTTATACAGCGACGCGCGCATGCCACCGACCGCCTTATGGCCTTTGAGCGAAACCAGTCCCGATGCGATGGATTCACTGAGGAACGCAGCGTCCAGGCCAGCGTCGTGCAGCACGAATGGCACATTCATCCACGAGCGATAGCGCGGATCGACCGGGTTGGAATAGAAACCGCCTGACCCATCAATCGCCGCATACAACATCGCTGCCTTGCGTTGATTGCGCGCGCCGATCGCGGCCAGTCCACCCTCGCCATCGATCCATTGCAGTACCAGGCCGGTGAGATACCAGCCGAAGGTGTTTGGCGTGTTGAGCAGCGAATGTTCCTTGGCTTGCGCGGCGTAGGTCAATATTTTAGCCAACGGTCGCGGCTGGCGCGCCAGCAGGTC
The DNA here is from genome assembly GCA_038216155.1 of Lysobacterales bacterium. Lineage (GTDB taxonomy): Bacteria > Pseudomonadota > Gammaproteobacteria > Xanthomonadales > Xanthomonadaceae > SZAS-103. The sequence goes on along the minus strand of JBBQQH010000029.1, from coordinate 19,297 downwards.
GTTGCGGATGATCAACAAGGTGACGCCGGCGGCCCCGATATTTTTCTGCGCACCGCCATACAGCATGGCGTAGCGGCTGACATCGAGCGGGCGCGAGAGCAAGGTCGAGGAGACATCGCCAATCACGGCGACATCATCGAGATTGGTCAGCGCGGTTTCATCGAACTCGACACCGTGGATGGTTTCGTTCGGGGTTACGTGAAGATACGCCGCGCCGGGCGTGAGCTGCCAGGTTGATCGCGCCGGCAGCGTGGTGAACTTGCCCGCTGCATCGCTAGCCACGATGTTTGCGTGCACATACGGACTGGCTTCGGCCTGCGCCTTTACGCCCCAATGGCCGGTGAGCAGGTAATCGGCGGTGGCATCGGGCGCGGCAAAGTTCTGCGGAATCAGCGCGAATTGCTGGGTCGCGCCGCCCTGCAAAAACAGCACCGCGTAGTCGTCCGGCACCTGCAGCAGACGGCGCAGATCCGATTCGATGCGTTCGGTCAGCGCGACAAAGGCTTTGCTGCGATGGCTGATCTCCATTACAGATGCCGATTCACCCTGCCATTCCAGCAGTTCGGATTGGGCGCGCAGGAGCACCGCTTCGGGCAGCGCGGCGGGACCGGCACTGAAATTGAAAGCACGCGACATTGATGACTCCGATTGCGGATTGTCGTGAACATAGCCGGATCGCATCGGCACGTCCGGATGCCGCAGTGCAGCATGGCACGCCAGTTCGATGCAAGGACCGCTTTCACGAACGGGCAATGACCCGTTTGCGAGGATGGGGACCTCGCTGCTGCCAAGCACGTCCACACCGCGTATGCGCACGCCCGACTATCCCGTTCCGCCGTCCTCGCAACTCACGCCCGAAACCGTGTATCACGCGCGCCGTCGGTTGCTGGGCGCGGCACTGGCGGTGCCAGTACTGGCGACGTTTGGCGGCTGTGGCCGTGGCCAGAACGCGTTGCAGCAGCCTGATGGCGTGATCAGCGCCGATGGTTTTCGCACCACCGAGACGCAGACCACCTACTACGACGCCCGCAACTACAACAACTTCTACGAGTTCGGCACCGGCAAGGCCGATCCCGCGCGCAATGCCGGCACGCTGCGACCGCATCCGTGGTCGATCACCGTGGATGGCGAATGCGAGAAACCGGGCACCTTCGCGCTGGAAGATTTCTGGCGTGGCCTGCATGCGCAGGAGCGCATCTACCGCATGCGCTGTGTGGAGGGCTGGTCGATGGTGCTGCCGTGGCTCGGCATTCCGCTGGCCTCGATCCTGACGCGTTATCAGCCCACATCGAAAGCGAAATTCATCGCCTTCACCACGCTATCCGATCGCCAGCAGATGCCGAGCCTGGGCTACTTCGCAATCGACTGGCCATATCGCGAAGGCTTGCGCATCGACGAGGCGATGCATCCACTGACGATCCTCGCGGTCGGCCTGTACGGACGCGCGTTGCCGAACGCCAATGGCGCGCCCATTCGGCTGGTGGTGCCGTGGAAGTACGGGTTCAAGGGCATCAAGTCGATCGTGCGCATCTCCTTCGTCGAGTCGATGCCAGTCAGCAGTTGGCATGCGATGCAGTCGGACGAATACGGGTTTTATTCCAACGTCAATCCGGCAGTGGACCATCCGCGCTGGAGCCAGAAGACCGAACGCCGAATCGCTGGCAGCACCAGCAAGCTACTGGCAATCCGGCTGCCCACTGCACCGTTCAACGGCTATGCCGCGCAGGTTGCCCACATGTATGCAGGGATGGATTTGCGCAAGTGGTTTTGAACGCACCCGATGCACGCACAACGATTGCCCGCCGCAGCAAGGTGCGCACCCCGGCTTGGCTGATCGTCACAAAATTCGCCGCGCACGTGCTGGCCTTGTTGCCGCTGGCGTTGGTGTTGTGGGATGTGTGGGGCGTCTGGCGCGGCAGCGCGCCGCATGCGCTCGGCGCCGACCCGGTCGCGCAACTCAGCCATCGCACTGGCACCTGGGCCTTGCGACTGCTGCTGGTCACGTTGGCGATGACGCCATTGCGCGGGCTGAGCGGACGGGTCGAATTCATCCGCTTCCGCCGACTGTTCGGGCTATACACGTTCTTTTACGCCAGCCTGCATTTCGCCATCTATCTTGGGCTCGACCTGCGCGGTTACTGGTCAACGATCTGGGCCGACATCCTCAAACGCCCATACATTACCGTTGGATTTTCGGCGTGGCTGCTGCTGTCGCCGCTGGCGTTGACCTCAACCGGCGGCTGGATGCGCCGACTGGGGCGTCGCTGGAGTCAATTGCACAAGCTGGTTTACGCGATCGGCGTGCTGGCCGTATTGCACTACGCGTGGCTGGTGAAATCCGATCTGCGCATACCGCTGATCTATGCCGGGATCCTGGCATTGTTGCTGGGGATGCGCGCGTGGTGGGCATTCCGCGCACGCATTCGAGGCAAACCGGTCAGCCGCCCAGCCGCGGCCCGTACACCAGCAGCAAGGTGATCAATCCCCCGAGCACCGCTGCCGCAAGAATCAGCCACCACACTGTCTTCGCCGAACGTGCGGCCCGACTCGATTGCGCCATCGGCGCGTCGATGGGCGCCTTGTTCGGATTGGTTGCCAATGGCGCAGTCACCGCGCTCATGGTTTGCGTGTTCACTTGGCCAGAGGGCAACGGCGTCGAATCGTGACGACTCGGCGGCGCACTCAGCCCAGGCGCTTCGAGCACGAACCGGTTTTGCTCGAACGCCAGCTGATCGCCGGAATTGAGCAACGCATCCTTGATCCGCACACCGTTGACGAGCGTACCCTCGCCGGCCAGATCGCGAAGCACTACGCGATCGCCATGCAGCTCGACGCGGGCGTGTTGCTCGGCCAAGGTTGGCTCGTCGAGCTGGATCTGTGCGTCGCTGCCGCGACCGATGACAAGCGGATCGCACAGGTTGAAGCTGCATCCGGAAAACGTCCCGCCAACGCCGCGCAGCACGAAGCGCGCCGCGCACACCATCGAATCGTTCGAACTGTTGGCGTGGAAGGCGCCGCTGCTAGGCGGCAACACGGATTGCTTCGGATCGTGATCGCCATGCAACACCATCTGCACGCGACCCAGAGAAATCACATCGCCCGGGCGCACCAACGCCAACCGGCTGACCGGACGCGCATTGACATGGGCCCCGGAATCACCCGGCTCGACCACCAGCCACAGTCCGCGCCGATCGTTCGCGATCACCGCGTGGCGATCGGCCAACCCCTCGATGCGAACGCGATTCTCGCTGCCGCTGCCAACACTGAGCCGGCCCGGATCGGCCACGTCGGGATGTTCGCCATTGGGAAACGTCAGGCGCATCGTTGCAGAACTCCCTCCCCGCTTGCCGGGGACTCTCCCGACCGGACTCTAGCACGCACTGCGCGCAAGCCGCACAATGCCGACATGGCCAAAATCGATATCCAGCGCGAACACGGCAAGAGCAAGACCCAAGCCCGGGCGGCGGTCGACAGGGTGGCTGAAAAGATCGCCGAGAAATTTGGCATCAGTCACAAATGGAGCGGCGACGCCCTCGACTTCGAAGGCTCGGGCGTCAGCGGACGCATCGCTCTGGGCAAGAAAAACGTGCACCTGACCGCGACGCTCGGATTTCTGCTGTCGGCGTTCAAGGGCTCGATCGAATCCGAAATTCAGCGCTATCTGGATCGCGAGTTCGGTTGATCCGGCGACTGCCTGTTGATCGTCGGCAGCAGCAACCCTGCATTACAAACGGTTACCGGATCTTGCCGGCTGCCCAAAGGGGTTGGCTGCATCGGCAAACAAGCGCCGCGAAATTTCGCGTTCCTGATTGACCACACGGTCGACAAACAAGGCTGGCTGATCCAGTGCGGCGAAGGCAGCGAAGCCGCGCTCCAGGAATGATTGCAACTCGCCAAGTCCCGCTGCCCACGCTGGCAGGCGTGACATACGCAGCAATCGACCCAATGCAGGCTTGCGCACTGCCGCTTCAAGTCCGTGTGCGAGGCGCGCGATCAAGTCGATCTGCACACCGCGCAGCCGCGGCAGCCCGACCCGGCGATAAGCCATACCGTAGCTGTCGACAGTGATTTTCGCCCTGCGCGGCAGCAGGTCATGCAGAGCCAGCGCCATGCGCAGGTCGAACGCGTGGCTCAAAGCTGACAACCCAAGCGCATCTGCGACGGTCTCTATCAATGGCTCCGGCAGCAGCCGCAGCATCAGCGGCAGCACGCGTGCGACGTCGCGATCTCGCCCGCTGAAATCGCGATCGCCATACAGGTCACTCAGAAAAAACTCTGCTGCCGCGCGTGTATTAGATTCCTCCAGCAAGGGCGCAAAACTCGCCGCCAACCGCTGCATCTGCCAACGTCGCAACTCCGCCAGTCGCGGCGATCGATTGCGCGGCTCACGCGCGGGATCGTTGATCGCCTGTAACCAGACCAGGCGCCGGCGAACGAGGCTGTGCATTCGCTTGGATTCGTCCTGCGATCGCGCCGCAGACGCAGGCGGTTTACGCGCTGACGGCAACTGGTGCTGAGCATTCGTTACCGTTTGCGCAGGTCTTCGGTGGGCGTTGGGAGCCTGTTTCATCTTCGGCGAGGCTACAATCGCCCGCTGGTGCATTCAATCAACTTGCCTGCAATCGACACGAATGCGGTATCTCACACCCCCGCCTGATCGCCAACTGACCTCATGCCATGCTTTTGATCCAGCCCGCTAGCCAACCCCCTGCCAAGCCCGCAGCCCGCACCTCGCGCATTGGCTTGGCGATTGCCGGCGGCGGCCCGATCGGGGGCATGTACGAGCTGGGCGCGTTGCGCGCGCTCGATGATGCGATCGACGGACTCGACCTGACCCGGGTCGAGGTGTATGTCGGCGTCAGTTCCGGCGCGTTTCTCGCTGCAGGGCTAGCTAATCGGATGTCGACCGAGGAGATGTGCCGGATCTTCATCACCGGCCAGGACGACCGCCTGCAATTTCGTCCCGAGGCTTTTTTGAAGCCGGCAATGATCGAATACATGCGCCGCGCCGCCGGTTTCCCATCGCTGCTGCTGGCGTGGTGGCGCGACCTCTTGATGCGCCCCGGCAGCGCGAGCCTGGGCGAGGCGATAACGCGTTTCGGCGGTCTGGTGCCGACCGGCCTGTTCGACAATTCGGAGATCGAACGCTTCCTGCGTGATGCCTTCACCATCCGTGGCCGCAGCAACGATTTTCGCCAGCTCGAGCGACCACTGTACGTGGTTGCCGTGGATTTGAATCGTGGCGAACTCGTCACATTCGGCAGCGAGGACTGGCGCGATGTGCCGATCTCACGCGCGGTGCAGGCCAGCGCGGCAATGCCGGGGCTGTATCCACCGGTGGAGATCAATGGTCGCCAATTTGTGGATGGTGCACTGCGACGGACGATGAATGCCTCTATCGCGCTCAATCACGGCATCGACCTGCTGCTGGGCATCAATCCACTGGTGCCGTTCGATTCCGAGCAGGCGGCGCACTCGACGCGCCACAGCGTCAATCTCGCTGACGGCGGTTTACCGGTGGTGTTATCGCAAACCTTCCGCACGCTGCTGCAGTCGCGCGCGCAAGTCGGCATTGCGCGTTATGCCACGGAGTTTCCGCAGACCGACCAGTTGGTGCTGGAACCTGACTCCGACGACGCCGAGATGTTTTTCGCCAATGTCTTCAGTTTTTCCTCGCGCACCCACATGTGTCAGCACGCCTACCGCGCAACCTTGGCGGACCTGCGCGCGCGTCGCGCGGAACTCGCCCCGTTGCTGGCCAGGCACGGCCTGGCACTGCGCGAGGACGTGATTTCCGATTCGGATCGCGATCTCGTGGCAGGTTTGCAGTCGCGTCCGCATCCGACCGAGACCACCGCCCGGCTGCGACGCGCACTGGACGATGTGGACAGCATGATCCAGCAACGCAAACGTGGCGCGCTCGGCGGCTGACAAGCACCCGCATCGTGCGCGGCGTGGTGTGAAAACTCTAGCCGGCGTCCGCACAATCGTGCGCACAGGATCGGATTGCGCTTACCGGCAATGCTGATCAAGACATCATCCCTCACGCTTTCGATTTCAACGCAAAGGACATCCCATGGCCAAGCTCAAGTCATCCCGCGCGAAAGCGACGGCAGCACCGCAATCACCGAACGTGGAGGCTCGCGCCGAACAGTTTTCGCGCACGATTGCCGCATCCGCTCAGCAAGTCTGGTCGGCCGGGGTTGGCGCCTTTGCCCGCGCGCAGACCGAAGGCACCCGCATGTTCGAGGCGCTGGTCAAGGAAGGCATGAGCTTGGAACGCAACACCCGCAAGATGGCTGCTGGCAAGGTCGATGCCGTGCGTGATGCGATGGAAGAATCAGTCGGCAGCGCCCGCGAACGCGCCGCCGACACCTGGGATCGCCTGGAAAAGGTGTTCGAGGATCGCGTGCAGCGTTCGCTGACTCGCCTTGGGGTGCCGGCACGCGAGGAAATTTCCTCATTGATCGATCGCGTCGATCAGCTCAACGCCGAATTGCGCAAGCTCTCTGGCGTGCCTGCGCGCAAGACCTCGACCGCCAAAACGTCGACCGCGAAAAAGACAACCGCAGGCAAGGCCGCAACGAAGAAGGCTGCCGCTAAGAAGTCACCTACGAAGAAAGTCGCTGCGAAAAAGGCAGCTGTGAAGAAGACCGTCGCGAAGAAATTGAAGCCACGCAAGTCAGCCAGCAAGAAGTCCGCTGCGCACCAGGCACCGACAACAAGCGCCTGACCGCCTGCGCTCGCCAGCCCGCGATTGTTCGCGAGATCCCTCCCCTTTCGACATCCGGCTGGCGAGCCTTTAAGACTAAAAAAACGGCGCTTTGGCGCCGTTTTTTATGGAGGCAACAACACCTAGGAGCATGGGGCACAGACGACATAGCGTCGCAGCTGCTTCTACACTCTGTTGACGGGTGTCGGCGCGCAGCGCTGGAGTGGGTGACTCACGATTCACTCTGCACGTTTTAAGACGTCGCACCAGCTTCGCTCCCTCGCAGAGTCGGCCTGCTTTCCGCACAGACTGCCCCGAACGTTTGGCGTCGCTAAAGTTCGGGCAAGTAACCGTGCGTGGTTGGCTTCCACTCGCTTTTCATGCGCCGCATTCGCTCTGCATGAAAAGTCCCGCCTGCGCCAGGCGCTCGGTCGACCGAAGCAGTGCTTCGGCGCTATCGACCTCGCCCATGCCTCCTCAGAAAAAGCCGCTCAATCTGCCCCGGGCATTCCGGCTTCGCTCAAGTTCGGGCAAGTAACCGTCCTTGGTGCATTGCCCCTCGCCGTCCATGGCTCGCCAGAAAAGCCGCTCAATCTGCCCCCGGCGATCTGATTTCGTTTGAGTTCGGGCAAGTAACCATCCATGGTCCGCTTCCAGTCGGAATCCATGCCTCCTCAGAAAGTCCGCGCAGACTGCCCCCGGCAGTCTGCAAGCGCTGACTTTCTACCAATGCACGCCTCGCATCAGGGAGGCGAAGGCGATCTGCTCGCTGCTTGGTGTTGCGGCGGGCTCGCGCATGCCCTTGATGCCCTTGGCAGCGGCCGAGTCGGGGAACAGCTCGAACGCGGTGTTCATTACCACTTCGTATATTTTCGGCGCAACCGCGTTGATGGTGGCAGCGAAGATGCCCAGGCGCGTGGCGATGCGGCTGGGACGCTCGATGATCGCCTCCACGATCAGGTCGGCGGCCTCGTCAGGCGACAGCGTCGGCACCGATTCGTACATCTTCGTCGGCGCGATCATCGCGGTCCGCACCAGCGGCATATTGATCGTGGTGAACGCGATGTTCTTGGCCGAGAACTCCGCCTGCGCGCAACGGCTGAACGCATCCAGCGCGGCCTTGCTGGCAACATAGGCCGAGAAGCGCGGCGAGTTGGCGAGCACGCCGATCGAACTGATGTTGACGATGTGGCCTTTGCGGCGTTCAGTCATCTTCGGCAACACACCCATGATCAAGCGCAGCGAACCAAAATAGTTGAGCTGCATCGTGCGCTCGAAGTCGTGAAAGCGGTCGTACGAGAGTTCCACCGATCGCCGGATTGACCGCCCGGCATTGTTGACCAGCACGTCGACGTGACCGTGCTCGGCAAGTATCTCCTTGACCAAACGATCGCAATCGGCCAGATCGGCCAGATCGGCCTTGTACGCCCAGCACTTGCCGCCGGCAGCGATGATCTCGTCCCGCGTCGCATGCAATTCTTCCTCACCACGCGCAACGATCAATGTCTTCGCGCCTGCCGCAGCAATCTTTTCGGCGGCCGCCTTGCCGATGCCTGAGGAACCGCCGGTGATTACAATCACCTTGTTATTGACCTTGCCCTTGAGCGAATGATCGACAAACAGCGCCGGGTCAAGGTGACGCTCCCAGTAATCCCATAACCGCCACGCGTAGCCGTCCAGCGCCGGCACCGTAATCTTCGACCCCTTCAGCGCGCGCTCGGCTTCGCGATTGTCGAAGCGCGTGGGATAGGTAATGAACTTCAGCGCGGCCTTCGGGATCTTCAGATCGCGCAACAGCATCGAGGTGATGCGTTTGATCGGCGGCAGGTTGCCGAGCGCGGCACGCGCCGCGCCGGGCACGAACGCGAACATGCGCGCATCGATCCGCATCGTCATCTCAGGAGCATGCGCGGCGCGACAGAAGGTATTGAGCACTTCGCCGATGCGCTGTGGCTCGGGATCGACAAGATGGAAACAATGCCCGTCCAAGCCTTTCTTGTGCGCGATGTGATCCATCGCATCGGCGACGAAATCGACCGGCACGATGTTGATGCGCCCACCTTCGATACCCAGCGTCGGCATCCATTGCGGCAGCAACTCGCGCATTTTCTTGATCAGCCCGAACAGGTAATACGGGCCGTCGATCTTGTCGATGAAACCGGTTTTCGAATCGCCGACCACCATGCCCGGGCGGTAAATACGCCAGGGAATTTTGCAGTCATTGCGCACCAGTCCTTCCGATTCGTGCTTGGTGCGTAGGTAGGGATCGTCCAGCCCCTCTGCCTCATCAAACATGTCCTCGCGAAACACGCCCGGATACAGCCCCGCAGCCGCGATCGAACTGGTGTGGTGGAAGCAGCCGGCCTTGATCGCGGTGGCCAAGTCGATCGCGTGGCGGGTGCCGTCGATATTGGCGACGCGCTGGCTCTCGGCACTTGCGGTCAGGTCGTAGATCGCCGCCAGATGGAAAAAGTGCGTGATCTTGCCCGACAGCATGCGCAGCTTGGCCGGCGGCAGCCCGAGTTTCGGCGAGGCCAGGTCGCCGGTCACCACCTGCAGGCGCGAACGATCCCACTCCATGTCCTCGGCGATCTTCTCGAATTTCTTCTCCGACCCCTTGCGCACCAGCACGTGAATCGTGCCCTTGCGCTTGAGCAGGTTACCGATCAGATAGCGGCCGATGAAGCCAGTGGCCCCGGTGACGAAATAGCTCATGTGCTCACTCCTGCGGCAGGCGGCCAGCACGCTGCTGGCGAATGCAGCCTACGGTGCCAGAGCGGATGCCAGATGACAACGCGCGCAGCAGACGCGTAGTAGCGATCGGCAGCCGGCAGACTTGCGGCGTTGACCGCCCACGGCCTGCGTGCTATCACGAACCCCCACGGCGCCTGCAGGCGTCAACTGCCAGCGGACAGACACCATGACCGAGCTCAAGACCGAATTCGAACAGGCTGCCAAGGACGCGATGGCGCTGGAAAAAAGGCCGGACAACGAGGTCTTGCTCCGGCTCTATGCCCTCTACAAGCAGGGAGCCGACGGTGATGTGAGCGGCGCCAAGCCCGGTTTTTTCGATTTTGTCGGTACCGCCAAATACGAGGCCTGGGAAAAGCTGAGAGGCATGTCGGCCGACGAGGCGATGAAGAAATACGTGGCGCTTGTCGATTCACTGCGCAGCTGATGGCGCGACAGACCAAACAGCGCATCCTCGACGCCAGCCTTGCGTTGTTCAACGCGCAGGGCGAGCCCAACGTCACCACCAACCATATCGCGGACGAGCTGGAGATCAGCCCGGGCAACCTGTACTACCACTTTCGCAACAAGGACGACATCATCGAGCAGATTTTCGTGCGCTTCGAGGAGCGCATGGACACTGCCTTGGCCGCGCCTGGTGATCGCCTGCCCGAGCTTGAGGATGTGTGGCTGCAACTTCACATGGTGTTCGAATGCATCTCGGAATACCGGTTTCTGTACCGCGACATCGTCGAGATTCTCAGTCGAAACCGCATGCTGCGGCTGCGCTTCGCACGCATTCTGCGGCGGGCATCAGAAAACGCAGCATTGGTGATGCGCGGACTGGTGCGCAACGATGCAATGCGCGCGTCTGCAGCGGAGATCGAAGCCACCGCCACAAATATCCTGGTCGTCGCCACGTTCTGGATGAACTACTCCAGCGTGCGCGGCGATCGCGACGAGAATACTGCGATCCAGCAAGGCATTGTGCAGGTCATGATGCTGATCGCGCCGTTCCTGCGTGACGCCGAACGCCTGCACCTGCACACACTGACGCAGGCGTATCTGCACTGATCCCTTGCGTAAAAACGCCCCGACTCGCGGGGCGTTCACATGCACAACATGATTTCTCTACCGGTGATGCAACAGCGAGATCGCTGCTGCAAATCACGCGGGCATCAGTCGATGCGCGCCATCAAGCAAACTGCTTGACGTGGGACTTTGCCGGGGTCTTTTTGCCAGCGGACTTACGGGTGGTCTTGCGAACCGTCGCACGCTGGTACGACGTGCGACCACGCTTGAAGCCAAAATCGGCAAGTACAGGCTTAGCGCGCGACTGAATTTCTTTGCCAGCCTGCGTGGCCCAATGCATCGCCTGGATACGCAGGTCATCGGCAGCGACGATGGCGTGGTCCAGCAGCGACTGCGATGTTTCGCTAACGCGCTCACGCAGCGCCTCGGATTGGTCGGGCAGGTCGGCGGCGAGTACTGCAAGCTGATCCAGCGTCTTCAGCGCTTGCTTGCGTGCCAGCGATGCAGCGCCAAACCCGGCAAGCATGATCTCGCGCAGGCCAATGTATTGCGCATGATTGCGCATCGGACGTGCCTTGATTTGTCGGCTCATAAAAATCTCCTTGGGTTGATTGGGGTTGAAGTCGCGCGACGGTTGCAAGCCTGTCCGCCTGAAATTTGCGCGCTGCCGGCCATGCACGCAACTTGAAAGTAGGCCGTCGAAAGCAGGCTGTACGTGGCCAGCAGCGTGAGCACACTATCAACGTGTTGGATCGAGCTTTCACACTACTAGCCGTTGCCGATCGCCCGAACTTGCGGTCGCGGCGCAGCCGTTCCATGCTGCGTTTCCCTGCTTGCCCGGCACGCAAAGAATTTGATGGCGTGCGCACGGCTTGTGCTGATGACGATGGAGACTGCAATGGCTGCGAAAAAATCTGGATGGGCGGCGTTTCCGCACGAGGCCAAGGGCTTCGACTACAGCGGCGACAAGCTGAAAAAATTCTGGTCCGCGTTGCATGCGGGCGATTGCGAACCGTTTCCCGATGCCAAGCGTGCCGGCGCCCTGCTGGCCTCGCTCGCCAAACCGCCCAAGGGCATCGATGCCGCGACCCTGGCTTCGCAGCTGCAGGAAGCATGGCGGGCATTCCATCACGGCGAATTCGAAGACGCTTTCAACATCGGCGAATCGCTCGGCGTGCTGGGCGCCTCGGTTGCGATCAAGGCGATCGGCATTCATGCAACGTATCTGGTGGATGACGAAGCCGAGCGCCTGCGCCGCTTCGACACCGGCGCCAAGCTCGCCGAAGCCGCCATCCAGGCCCTGCCCGACGAAGCCAATTCGCATTACCGCCGGGCATTCGCGCTAGGGCGTTACAGCCAGGGCATCAGCATCGGCAAGGCGTTGACGATGGGCCTGGCCGGCAAGGTGCGCGAGTCGCTGGACAAGACCATTGCATTGGCGCCCAAGCACGCCGAAGCACACACCGCGCTGGGCGTGTTCCATGCCGAAGTGATCAGCAAGGTCGGCGCCATGATCGGCGGGTTGACCTACGGCGCCAAGGCGTCCGCTGCCGAGTCCCACATCAAGACCGCGCTGAAGCTGACCCCGACATCACCAATCGCGCATGTCGAACAAGCCAACATCCTTTTGCTGTTGCACGGAAGCAAGAAGGAAGACGCAGCAGCGGATGCATTCGAACAGGCAACCAAACTCAAACCCCACGACGCGATGGAGAAGCTTGATCAGGAATATGCAAAAGCGCAGATTGAATAAATGGCGAAACGTTGCGCAGATCCGTCTGTCGAGGCAGCCAACACGAAGGCTCGACCTCAATCACTGAGGGCACCGCCGCAACTCGATCCCTGCCCTGCCGTGCATCCGTAGCAATGACCGCCAATCGCGATCCGGCGCGGCACGTGGCCGTCGAGCACGTCGCGCAAGTGGGTTTTGCCTTCGCGCTCGCCTAGATCCAGCCCCAGCATCTGATTGAAGTCGCAGTCGTACAGATAGCCTAGATAGTCGACGCTGAGCAGGTTGCGACACATTACCGTGGCAAGATTCGCGTCTCGATGCGCTTCGCGCAGCGTCGTCATGTAGTCGTCGAAGCGACCTTTCGAGAGCAACCACGAGCCGTAGCGCTGGATCGGCATATTGGCGATCGCGAAGAGCTGGTTGAACACGATGCCGAATTCTTCGCCCAGCAACTTGCGATAGTCGGCTTCCAGCGCCTCCTGATTCGGCGGCAGAAACGCACCATTCGGGTTGTAGACCAGGTTCAGTACCAGTCCAGAATCCGGTCGTCCGTAGCCAAGCGCATTGAGCTTTTGCAAGGCCGTGATTGATGCCTCGAACACGCCCTTGCCGCGTTGCTCATCCACATTCGCCGCGCTGTAGCAAGGCAGCGACGCTACTGCCTCGATCGCATTCGCCGCCAGAAAATCGGCAACCCACTCGAAGCCCGGCTCCTCGATGATGGTCGGGTTCAGGCGATCCATCACGTGCAATCCGTCAGCCCGCGCGCGCTGCACCAACCAGCGAAAATGCGGATTCATCTCCGGCGAGCCGCCGGTTAGATCCAGCGTATTCGCCCCGAATTGCGCGGCGACATCCAGCGCCAATTGCATCGTGTCCCGATCCATCAACTCGGTTCGACGCGGGCCGGCATTGACGTGGCAATGGATGCAACTGAGATTGCACAGATAGCCAAGATTGAGCTGCATCGTGTCGATCCGGGCGCGGCGCAACGCGGGAAAATCCGTGGATTGCAGCAGGGGCCAAGTGTCATGCATCGGTGTTCTCCGCGACGCTTGCCGGTCCAGACCTGAGCGGCTGCCACAAGCTTGCACGCAACGTCTGCTCGGCGGAATCGCGAAATGCGTCAAGTCCGATGTGCATGCCGCGATGACCATCGCGCGGCTGTTCGATGCTGGTGCCGAACATCCGGTCCCAAATCGACAGCCAGTTGCCGAAATTGCTGTCGGTCTCGGCCCGATGCGTCGAATGATGCACGCGATGCCAGTCAGGCGTGATGATCAGCCAACGCATCGTGCGTTCCAGCCGCGGCGACAAGGCGACATCGGCATGCGAAAACAGTGACATTGCCAGCAAGACAATTTCGTACGCAAGCACCGCGAATGGCGCGATTCCCAGCGCAACGATGAGCGCCATCTTGAACAGGGTCGAGAGCACGATCTCGAATGGGTGAAAACGCAATCCAAGGCTGGTGTCGAACCCGGTATCGCTGTGATGCACCCGATGTGCACGCCAGATCAGCGGCCACGCGTGAAAGGCGCGATGCTGCCAGTAGATCGCACAATCGAGCACGACCAACGCGAGCATGAGCTCCAAGCTCAATGGAATGGCGAACTGGTTGAACACGCCATACCCGCGCAATTGCGCCCACAAAGCGACCACCACCAAACCCAGCGGCAGCAGCAGCGCATTGAACAGCGTCGCCACCGCAATCACGCCCAGGTTGACCCGCCAGCGCGCGAGGCTCGCGTCCTTGCGCACCGGCGCCGCCTGTTGCCATGCGAGCAGTGCAAGCAGCACCGTCACTCCGATGCCCAGCTTGATCCAGATCGCGTGTGCAATCGCGAATGCGGTCACGAGTGCACCTGCATGGTCGATTCCACGCGCGCGAACCAGTGCGCCAGACGCAATTGTTCTGGCGTGGGATGGAGCAATGCCTCCAGATCAGCGCGAACCCGGGGGAAATCCGCGAAGCGATCGACGTCGGTCAAGGTCTGCAACTGCATCCATTCGCCGAACGGATCCATCGCCTGCACGAAGTCCCGACGCGTCTGCGGCTGACTGTAGATCGGCTCGAGCCACGCAGCGCGGGGCAATGGCGTATTGCCGCCGAACAACCAGAATCCGCCATCTGACGCCGGCCCCAGCAACAGGCGCGGTGTTGTCGAATCCAGCCAGCATGCGCCGCGCAGCAGTTCACTAGCGCGTAATTGCGGTGAATCAGCTCCGACCAACAGGCCAGCGCCGTATCGATCCAGCAGTTGGTGATACACGCACTCCATGCGCTCGCCGAGCCCACCCTCCCCTTGCGCGAGAAGCGGTAATCCGGCCCACGTCTCCGACTGCATCGCGCCGCATTCGGCGACCGCCCAATGTACGCGTGCGCCACCGAGGGCTTGCGCTTCAAGAGCGACCGAAGCGACCGCGTCGGCTGATTGACCATGGAACGCTTCTGCCTGCGCAGTGCCAATGCAGTCGGCCAGCCGGGTCTTGATCGGGGACCAGTCCGGAGTCTTGACGAAAATTGCCAGTCCGCCGCTCATTGCGCGCGTTCGCTTTGCGAAAACAACCGAGCCTGCCGCCACGTCAGCCGCAGATGATGTGTTGTCGTCCGCCACCAGCCATCGCGGGCGTACTTGCGCGCGCTGGTCAACAAGGGTGCACCGACCGCGCGCAATGCAACGCCAGCGCGCCGCGCTTCCCAGACCAGGGCGTGATCCTCGCCGCTGTGCAACGCCGGGTCGAACCCGCCGAGCGCATCAAACACGCTGCGCGGCATCAACAAACCCTGATCGCCAAACGGCAAGCCCAGCACGCGGCTGCGTAGCCACACACCGACCGCATTGAGTCGCATCTGCCACGGGCCATCGTCGCGAAAGCGTAGATCGAAATATCCGAGCACGGGCTGTTTTCGGCCGATGAACTCGAGCAGTCGCGGCAACGTGGTTTGCGCCATCCGCGAATCAGCATGCAGAAACCAGATCCATGCGCTCTCCGTCGCGGCAGCACCGGCGTTCATTTGCTGTGCGCGCCCCCTCGGAGCGATGATCGCAGTGACACCGTCGAGCGACAATTCGCGACTGCCGGCGTCGTCCTGTGCAAACACCAGCGCGATTTCTCTCGCTTGCGGCGCCACTAACTGCGGCAGCAGATCGCGCCAAGCGAGATCGCCCGGGCCCACCGGAATCACGATGGCAAGAGTTGGCGACGCGTCTTTCATGCGCGCCCACCCGTCGACATGTTCATCCGCCTCTCCGCCAAGCATGAAACTGCTGCGCCCAGCCCAGCAGCCGCTGCGACGCATGTGCCCGCTTGAATTCTCCGGCAACGCGCTTGTTGGCTTCACTCAGCGTTGGATAGATATGAATCGTGCTCAACACTTTTCCCAAGCCCAGCCCATGCCGCATCGCCAACACAAACTCGGCGAGCAACTCGCCGGCGTGTTCGCCCACGATGCACGCACCCAATAGCGTGTCCTTGCCTGGAACAGTGAGCACCTTGACGAAGCCTTCGGTGGCCGCATCGGTGACCGCGCGGTCGCTGTCGCTGAAGGCAAACTTGCTGACTTCAAACGCGACGTCCTGCTCTCTGGCTTCGTCTTCCGACAATCCGACACGGGCAAGCTCGGGACTGGTGAAGGTGGCCCAGGGTATCGCCTTCTGGCTAAGCCTGAGGCTCCACCACGGAGTCAGTAAGCCGTTCACCGCCGCGTGCCAGCCTTGTTCGGAGGCGACGTGGGTGAACTGGTAGCGCGAGGTCACGTCGCCGCAGACCAGGATGTTGGGAAAGTTGGTGCGCATCGCCGCATCGGCGTCGACTGCATTGTGCGGATTGATCTCGATACCGAGCTCGCGCAGGCCGAAGCCTTCGATCGTCGGCGTACGACCCAGAGCGATCAGCAGGCGATCGAATGGCAGCGCGATCTCGCTTCCATCAATGACGCAGACAAGACGCGACTGCCCATCGAGCGATTCCACGCGCAAGGCGGTATGCCGGGTTGCCAGCACGATGCCTTCGGCGCGCAGGCGATCCTCGACCACCGCGGCGGCATCTGCGTCCTCATGGACGAGCAGACGCGAGTACTTTTCAACGATTGTCACCTGACTGCCGAAGCGGGCAAAGCACTGCCCCAGTTCGCACCCGATCGGGCCACCGCCAAGCACCACCAGCCGCGACGGCAACTCGCGCAACTGCCAGACGTTGTCCGAGGTCAGCACCTCGATCGATTCCACCCCGGGTAGCGATGGCACGGTTGGCCGCGCACCAGTTGCCACGATCAGGCTGCGCGCGGACAGGCGGCGACCGTCCACTTCCACCTCCCACGGCGACACGATGCGCGCATCACCAGTCATCACATCGACACCGAGAGCGCGATAGCGCTCGACCGAATCATGCGGCGCAATCCTGCCCACGGTATCGCGCACGTGCTGCATCACTTGTGCAAACTCGAACGTCGCCTGCATCCGTGCAATACCGAATTGCGCGCTGTTCTCAGCGTCGGCAAGGGCGCGCGCCGAACGGATCAAGGTCTTGGATGGAACGCAACCAGTGTTGAGGCAATCGCCGCCCATTGCAGCGCGTTCGATCAAGGCCACCTTCGCCTTCAGCGCGTTGCCCAGGTAGGCCGCGACCAGACCGCCAGACCCTGCACCGATCACGATCAGGTTGTAGTCGAACGTGTCCGGCTTGCGATGACCGGCATACACGCGGTGACGTTTGATCCAGCGCATGATCCAGCGCAACAGCAGTGGCAGCAGGCCCAGCAGCACGAACGCGCCGATCAGTCGCAGCGACAGCACGTCGGACAGCTTCTCCACAGTCGCCAGTTGCGTGCCCGCATAGACGAACGCGAACGTGCCCGGCAGCATGCCGAGCTGACTCACCCAGTAAAACGTGAACAAACCCAGCGAGGTCAGCCCGGCGATCAGGTTGACCAGCACATACGGAACCGCAGGCACCAGCCGCAGCGAAAACAGATAGAACGCGCCGTCGCGAGCGATGCCGTCATCGAAGCCCTTCAACCGCTTGCCATAGCGCTTGCGCAGGCTGTCGCGAAACAGGTAGCGCGAAATCAGGAATGCGCCCGTCGCGCCGATCGCACTGGCGAACGACACCAACAGCGTGCCTTCGACCAGGCCGAACAATGCGCCGCCTGCCAGCGTCATCACTGCTGCTCCCGGCAGCGACGCCGCCGTGCCTGCCACATAGACGACGAAGAAGACTCCAGCCGCCAACCAGGAATTGGCACTCACCCAACCGTTCAACGCCTGCTGCTGCACCTTGAGATTTGCGACTGTCAGCAACTGCAGCCAGCCAAACTGCCACGCAGCCAGCAACAACGCCGCTGGAATCAGCAGCAGCCACCAGCGTCGAGCGGATTTGGATGCAGCCACGTCACCTCCGAGGGACGTCACGATTTGACAAGGCCTAGCGTTAGCGACCGCTGCAGCGTCGCATTCGCAGGATTCAGTGCGGGTGACGATACGTGATGCGACCGGTGGTCGTCAGCGCGTCTGTCTATCGGAAATGAAGAAGGCCGGGTTGCCCCGGCCTTCTGGAGATGCCCGAATCGTCAGGCTGACGATGAAGGATACCAATGCGCCCATTCAACCATCCGAGTTGTCGAATGCATTATTGGTCACGGCCATACCATCTGCGATCGGCAGACGATTGCCCGGTTTGTGATCCATGTGGATTGTGTGCAGTTCGTGGTCGTATCTGTAGGTCACCCGGTAACCGGTGACGCGCTCGATACTGCTGCGGTCGGTCACGGTATGGCATTCGCGCTGGATCGACTCGGCCAAGCGATCGCCGTCATGATTCTTGTCGATTTCTTGGCCGCCGTTGCCGCCCCGCTCTGTGTGCAGGGGCTGGACGATTCGATCCTCGCACACCTGGCGCGGGGTAGCGACGGTTTCGGATTCCTTGATCGAATCGACCGCCACCACTTGCCCGTATTCGGGCCGCTGCGAACTATCTCGGTCATACGCAGCGAAGGCAACGCCACCGATCAGCACTGCCGCGCCGATGCCGATCAAAAGATTGTTGGTATTCACGTTGTCCTCCGAATGGATCACCTACCAATGGATCCGGCCGCCAAGCACTTTGAGAGCCTTCCGACATCAACTGGATTGCGCATCAAACAGCAATAGCGCCATCCGAGATGCAAATTGATTGGAACACCCGCAGGCTGAACCGCTGCGCCGAGCAGCGTTTGAACGTGAACGCCGACTGCATCAAGTCACCGTTTGCATGCACCCATCACCGCGGTCGCATCGGTATGCTGGCAAGGCGAGCTGGCTCCTTGGCGCGCCCAGTTTCTACCCGGAGGTCAAATGCCCAATCCTTTGTTGTCCCCAGTGTTCCGGTTTGCCGGGCGATTGCGCTTTCCTACATTGTTCCTGGTCACGGCGTTCCTTTTCATCGCCGATGTACTGGTGCCCGATTTCATTCCTTTCATTGATGAAATCCTGTTGGGGCTGGCAACACTGTTGCTGGGATCCTTGCGCCGCCGCAAACCGCTCGATGGCGATCGCCACGAATGACATGCAACTGATCGACAGCCATAGCCATCTGGATGTCGATGCATTCGATGGCGACCGTGCCGACGTGATCGCGCGCGCCTGCGCGGTCGGGGTGACACGGCAGGTCATTCCGGCGATTGCCGCGTCAGGCTGGAAGCAGCTGCGGGCGGTATGCGCGCAATACGTTGGGCTGCATGCGGCTTACGGACTGCATCCGCTGCTGATCGCGGAACACCGATCGGACGACTTGGCACAGTTGCACACATGGATCGAGCGCGAGTGCCCGATCGCCGTCGGCGAATGCGGCCTCGATCACTTCGTGGAAGGACTCGATCCGGCGCTGCAACGCGACTACTTCGATGCGCAGCTGGCTATCGCGCGCGACTTCAAATTGCCGTTGATCGTGCATGCACGGCGCGCAGTGGATGAGGTAATCGGCATGCTTCGCGCGCACCGAAAGGCTGGCGGTGATGCCGGAGGCGTTGTGCACAGCTTTGCCGGTAGCCCGCAGCAAGCCCAGCTGCTGTGGGACATCGGCTGGCACATTGGCATCGGCGGACCAGTCAC
>JBBQQH010000028.1:0-43244 GCA_038216155.1 Lysobacterales bacterium | reverse complement strand
GCTGACCGGCCCTGCACCGCCGCCTGGATTGGTGAACTCAAATTCGCAATGCTCCACCGCGGTCGGGCCCGCCGACGTGCACTTCTGCTCGGTGGCAGAACCCTTGCCATCGCCGTTGGCATCCTGGCCGACAAACAGATCGATATCGTGGATGGCCGTTTCAGCCGTCGCATCTACAATGATGCGGTACTTGCGTGCGCTGTGATCAGGCGCTTCAGGCGCGCTGAAGATCAGCGTCGTGGTGCCTGCAGGTTTGTCGAAGGGATCACTTGCGGTGGTGTCTTTGGCGACGGTGGCGTCCTGGATCAGTACCGGCGCCAGCGGCGTACCAGCGAAGCTGGCATCCGGCAACGCGACCAAGCCGGAGAAGCTTACGTCAGCGAACCCTGACTCGGACGGCACGTTCAGCACGATCGGCGGCTGGGCGGCACCGGGGGAGACAAACACCGCGACAGGCAGCACCGTATCGGGAATATTGGTACCGAAGGTCGGATGCAGGGTGATGTTGCCGAATACCCACTTGCCGACGCTGGCCGCCACGCGCACATCGATGCCGAAGCTGAGCGCCTTGCTGCCGTTATTGGCCAGAGTAAAGCTGGTGTCGCTTGGAGTCACCACGGCGCCCGGCACGTTGGCGGTCACCGTCCAGTTGCCGCCGCCGACCAGGTCGCGGACAGTGCGGCTCAGAGTACACTGCTCGACGCAGTTTTCGTGGGTCAACGACGGCAGGTTGAGGTCGTGCGGCACGCCGGCTGAAGCAGGGTTGGCCGCCAGAAAACCGGCCTGGCTGATGTCAAACGACAGGCCGGCGCGAACTGCTTTCGATAAGTCGAGCGTACCCGCACCTTGGTCGAATGGCGTTCCGATCTCGTTGTTGCCCACCTTGTTTGAAGGACGAGCCGTACTGATCAATGCCGAGACCACTTCGCTCGGGCCCCAAGTGGGGTGGGCCTTCATCAGCAGCGCAGCGGAGCCGGCCGTGTGCGGCGTCGCCATCGACGTGCCGTCGTAGATGTTATAGCCGCTGTTGTCGGTGTTCGACGCAGCAATAATGCTGACGCCGGGCGCAGTAACATCGGGCTTGAGCACGCCGGCCGGAGTGTCAATCGGCCCACGACCACTGAAGCTGGCAAGATTGTCGCCCTGCGAGGCCAGATTGGTGATGACGGTGCCTTCCAACTTGCCCTTGTGGCCGCTGCCGGTGGACAGCCACGTCAGTAGCGCCTGGCTGTCGCTGTAGCCCAGATGGGTGGACGGAATCACATGCGGATCTGGAACGATGCTGTTACCGTCCGTGATCTGGTTTAGCAGGATCATGGCCGCGCCGCCTGCGAGCTGCACGTTCTTGCTCTTGGACACGCGCGGATAGATGCCGCGATCGCAGATCACCATTTTGCCCGGATAGGTTGAGCTGTTCCACGCCGCCGGCTTGTTCTCGCCCGCAGTGCCGGTGGTGTTGCTACCTTCGTCACACAGAACCGGGTTGGCGCGCACGATGTCCAGCACACCGGTGCCGACGGTGTCGGCCGCTCCGACCAGCACGCCGCCGTTGGGCGGAGCGGTCGAACCGCCGCTGAGATCGAGCTTGTTGGCATAAATCCGATCGTGGCTGGTAGCCGCGACCGACAGTACCCAAGGTGCGTTGCTGGGCGAAGTCAGGGTGCCCGCATCCGGGCCGTCATTACCGGCTGCGACCGCGACTACCGCGCCACCAGCGCGTGCGTCCAGCATCGCCTTGGTGTCGGAATCGGTCCACGGATCGTTCAAGCCACCACCAATCGAGAAGCTGATGACGTCGACCTGATCGAGCACCGCCTGATTCAGGGCAGCGATGAGCCATGAGCCATCGCAGCTTGCTGTTGCCTCGCACGCCTTGTAGGTAATCAGGTTGGCGCCATATGCGACACCGCGCGTATGCACAACCTGCGCGCCGGTGGAAAGAGGAATCGTGTAGTCGACTGGCGCGCCCACTGCGGTGCTCGCCGTATGCGAACCGTGACCGACTGCGTCGAGACCATCGTTCGGCTCGGCATCCTTAGACCCTGTGGTGAAGTCGTACATGCCAATCAGCTTGTTGTTGCACAGACTGGCGTTGGACGCACACAGGCCGTAAAACTGGCCGCGCGGATTGGTCAGACCGGCGCCAGAAAATGCCGCATGCGTGCGATTGACACCGGTGTCGATCACGCCAACAACGATGGTCTCGCCGTGGTTGCCGGGATTGGGAGTCGTGGCGGTGCCATCCCATATCTGGTCGGCTTTAATCCACTGCGGACCCCGATCGGTGGTGACGTGGCGCTTGAAATCGGCCTCGACATTGGCGATACCAGGCATCCCGCGCAGGCGCTCGGCTTCGGCCGGCGACATCTGCACTGCAACGCCGTTGAGCACGGCGTCGTAGACGAACTTAGCGGCCAGCGGGCGACCGATGCGGGCGGATGCGTCAGCCAGATGCCGCTGACGACGGTCGGACAAAAATCCGAGGTATGCGCGGCTCTCGACACTGTGCACGTTCAACTTGCGACCGCCAGCAACGGCGGGCGTAGTCGCCGCCATCACCTTGTTGGTTTTTTCATCGCGTGCGCCACCCGCATAACGCGCCAGCGGCGCCTCGGTGAAGGTGACGATGTACATGCCATTGTTGGCCTGCTCCGTCGCACGCTCGGCGTGCGCCTGGATGGCTGCGGTGGTTTGCGTGGTGGCAGACAGGCCGAGGCCGACCGCAATGGCAATGACGAGAGGTGCTGATCGCATGTGGAGGAAACCCCATTTATGGAACCCAACAGTTTACGGGTAGAGCTTTCACGTGCAAGCTTTTTTTCGTCTTCACGGGCGTTGCGCGATGAGCGGAGGTGAAGAAAATCATGAACATGGCGCATTTCGCGCGGGCTTGAATCGATAGACCGCGCCGTGACTGGCCGGTAGCATGCTCGCGATTCCGCAGCGATCCCACTCCGTGACCACCCTTGATTCGCCCATCGTGCTCAGCGCAACGCGCTTGGCCTTCATACGCCTGAACGAACCGGTGTTCGGGCCGCTTGATATGCGCGTCCATCGCGGCGAAGTGCTGTTGGTGACTGGCGACAACGGCGCCGGCAAAACCACTTTGCTGCGCGTGCTGTGTGGCTTGTTGCCGCACACGGGCGATGTGCAGTGGTTCGGCCAGCCCGGCGCAGCGCCGCCGTCGCAACTGGCTTACGTTGGGCACATGCCCGCGCACAAGGCCGAACTCACCTGCCTTGAAAATCTGCGATTTGCGTCGGCGCTGCATGGATCGCGGCGCGACATCGGACCGGCAGCCGCGCTCGCCAGCGTGGGGCTTTCCGGTTTCGAAGACAGTGTCGCCGGTAGCTTGTCAGCCGGCCAGCGCAAGCGCCTGGGCTTGGCTCGACTGCTTCTCTCGACCGCCCTGCTGTGGTTGTTGGACGAGCCGTACGCAAATCTCGATCGCGAAGGCATCACCCTGGTCGATCGCATTCTGCTTCGACACCTGGCCGGCGGCGGCGCAGCACTGCTGACCACACACGGCGCGCACGCCGCACCACCAGTGCCGAGCCGCACGCTGTCGCTGACCCGGCCTTCGGTATTCGCGGATGCGGGCGCGGGATCGTGAGCGCGACGTCCGCCACTCGCGCCGCAAAAGCGATGCTAGCGCGCGATCTGCGTCTGGCCTGGCGGCGTCGCGGCGATGCGCTGCAACCGCTGTTGTTCGCGGTGTTGGTGGTGGCACTGTTTCCACTTGCGCTCGGGAGCGAACGCGCGCGTCTGGCGATGCTGGCGCCCGGCGCAATCTGGATCGCCGTACTGCTGGCTGGCGTGTCCGGCCTGGATTCTCTGTTTCGCAGCGATGCCGACGACGGCAGCCTTGAACAACAATTATTGTCGCCGGCGCCGCTGCCGTTGTTGATCGCATGTCGCGTGCTGGTGCATTGGCTGACCACGGTCGCGCCGTTATTGCTGGCGACACCGCTGCTGGCGCAATTGCTGTACCTGCCCAATCACTTGCTGCCGGTGCTGATGTTGTCGCTGCTGCTGGGCACGCCGCTGCTTGCGCTGCTGGGTTGCGTAATCGCCGCGCTGACAGTGGGCACGCGTCGCTCTGGTATGCTGATCGGACTGCTGGCGTTGCCGTTGTACGTGCCAGTGCTGGTGTTTGGAGCAGGCAGCGTGTTGGCCGCGGCGCAGGCACAGGACTGGTCTGGAGCGATCCTGCTGCTTGCGGCGGGCTTGGTAATGGCTACCGTGCTGGCACCGCTGGCGGCCGCCACCGCCATCCGTATTTCCCTGACATGATCGACGCCAGTTTCGCGCCGCGAACCCACGGCTTGCGCGCGCTGTATTGCGTTTGCGCGGCAACCGCCGCCGCGATGGTTCGTCTTCCGACGGAACTGCTCTCTGAAACCATGTGCTTGATCCTTCGAATTAAACACCTGATGTGGTCGCCTGACGCGTGAATATCTCGACGTGAACACCATCGTCCGCTGGTTCCATCAACTCGGCTCGCCGCCCACGTTCTATCGGTTCGCCGGACGCTGGGCGCCGTGGAGTTTTGCGCTGGGCGTGCTATTGCTGGCGATCGGAATCTGGCAGGCGCTGTTCGTGGTGCCGGCCGACTACCAGCAGGGCGACAGCTATCGCATCCTGTTCATCCACGTGCCGTGCGCGTGGATGAGCCTGTTTGTCTATGTAGTGATGGCGGTGCAGGCTGGCATTGCGATGGTCTGGCGGATCAAGTTGTGCGAGGTGTTGGCGATGGCCTGCGCACCGATCGGCGCCGCGTTCACGGTGATCACGCTGGCGACAGGTTCGATCTGGGGCCGGCCGATGTGGGGCACATGGTGGGATTGGGATCCGCGACTGACCTCCGAACTGGTCCTGCTGTTTTTGTATTTCGGCGTCATCGCATTGCACACCGCGATCGAGGATCCGCGCCGCGCCGCGCGTGCCGCCGGTTTTCTGGCACTGATCGGATTGATGAATCTGCCGATCATCCATTTCTCGGTGCAGTGGTGGAATTCCTTGCATCAGGGCTCGACCATCCGCCTGCTCGGCCCCTCGCACATGGATCGCAGCATGCTGCTGCCGCTGCTGTTCACCTTCCTCGGCACCAAGTTCTGGTTTGTGGGTTCGCTGCTGCAGCGCGCACGGGTCGCCATTCTCGAACGCGAATCAGGCAAGGCCTGGGCTCGTGACATCGCGGCGGCCACCCGATGACATATGTTCCGTACATTATCGCGGCTTACGCGGTGTTTGCGATCGTGCTGGCCTGGGACGCGCTCACGCCATGGCTGCGGCAGCGTCAGTTATTGCGCAAGATCAGGCTGCGCGCGGTACGCGATGGGTCGCGTACGACTGCGTTGAAGTCCGATCCAGCGCAGACGGATTCGGCGCTCACCAGTCCGTTGGCGACCGAAGAGGCACGCGACCCATGAATCCAGTTCGCCGCCGCCGCTTGATCACGCTGCTGCTGGCACTCGCTGCACTCGCGGTCGCAGGCACCCTGGTCACGTTCGCCCTGCAGCGCAACATCAAATATCTGCTGACGCCGACCGAAGTGTTCAAGGGCGAATCCGCGACGCGTGGCTTCCGGCTGGGAGGCGTTGTTTGCGAAGGCAGCATCGCGCGCGCACCAGGAACGCTTGACGTGCGTTTCGTGGTGACCGATCGCGTGCATGAGATTCCGGTTCGATACGTCGGCATACTTCCCGACCTATTTCGCGAAGGTCAGAGCATCATCGCGACCGGCCGCATGCAGGGCAGCAGTTTTCGCGCCGATGAAATCCTGGCCAAGCACGACGAAACCTACATGCCCAAGGAAGTTGCCGATGCCATCAAACTCGGTAGCACGCTTCCGCACCTGCCCTGCGCGCCGCCGGCGCCTTGAGACGCCACCGACGTGCTGCCTGAAATAGGACAAATCGCGCTGATCCTGGCGTTGCTGCTGGCAACGCTGCAATCGCTGCTGCCATTGGTCGGCGCGCAGCGCGGCGTGGAATCGTGGATGCGGGTCGCGCGTCCGGCGGCGTATGCGCAACTGCTGTTTGTCGCACTCGCGTTCGTGTTGCTGGCCGAGGCATTTGTTGCCAACGATTTTTCAGTGGCTTACGTCGCGGCCAATTCCAATACGTTGCTGCCGTTGAAGTATCGGCTGTCAGCGGTCTGGGGCGCGCACGAAGGTTCGCTACTGTTGTGGATTCTGATCCTTAACGTCTGGACCAGCGCGGTTGCAGGGTGTTCGCGCGCACTGCCATTGCAAGTCATCGCGCGCGTGCTGGGCGTGATGGGATTGATCAGCGTCGGTTTTCTGCTGTTCACGCTGCTGACCTCCGACCCATTCACGCGCCTGCTTCCCGCAGCGCTCGAAGGCCGCGATCTGAATCCGTTGTTGCAAGATCCAGGCCTGATCATGCATCCGCCGATGCTCTATTCGGGCTACGTCGGATTCTCTGTCGCGTTCGCGTTCGCCATCGCTGCGTTACTTGATGGTCACGTCGATGCGCAATGGGTGCGCTGGTCGCGACCGTGGACCAATGCCGCGTGGGGTTTGCTGACGATTGGCATCGCGCTAGGCAGTTGGTGGGCCTATTACGAACTCGGCTGGGGCGGTTGGTGGTTCTGGGATCCAGTCGAGAACGCGTCATTCATGCCATGGCTGGTCGGCACTGCGTTGCTGCATTCGCAGGCAGTCACTGAAAAACGCGGCAGCTTTCGCGGCTGGACGTTATTGCTGGCGATTGCTGCATTTTCGTTGTCGCTGCTCGGCACCTTCCTGGTGCGTTCGGGCGTGATCACCTCGGTGCACGCGTTTGCATCCGATCCGTCGCGAGGATTGTTCATCCTGTGCTTTCTTGCAATCGTAATCGGCGGCTCGTTGCTGTTGTACGCACTGCGCGCGCCGCGTGATAACGACGGTGCGCCGTTCTCGCTGGTCTCGCGCGAAACCTTGATCCTTTTCAATAATTTGCTGCTGACCTCAGCCTGCGCAATGGTGCTGATCGGCGTGCTGTTTCCGCTGCTGGCGGATGCGCTGCATCTCGGCAAATATTCGGTCGGGCCTCCGTATTTCGGATTGATGTTCGGCTTGCTGATCGCGCCGTTGCTGCTGCTGTTGCCGTTCGGTCCGATCACTCGCTGGCAGCGTGAACAACCCTCGTTGCCGTTGAAGTTGCTGGCGCCGTGGTTTGTAGTGGCGTTGATCGCGGGCGCAGTCGCGTTTTTCGTGCTGCCGAACGCAACCTGGAAAACCGCCGCAGCGATCGCTGTGGGTTTGTGGTTGCTGCTGGGCACGCTGCGCTTCGTCTGGCGTCGTCTGTCGATGCCGGGGCAACATTTCACTGCCGAGATGATCGGCATGAGCCTGGCCCACATCGGCGTCGCGGTGTTTTTCTTCGGCGTACTGATGACCGAAAGCACCAGCGTGCAGACCGATGTCGCCGCCAAGCCCGGGCAAGTGATCGATGCCGGCGGCTATCAGTTTCGCTTCGATGGCGTGCGGCGTGTGCAGGGTCCGAATTATCTGGCCGATCACGGCAGGATTGAAGTCTCGCGCAACGGCAATCGCATCGCAACGTTGCAACCCGAGCGCCGTGGCTATCTCGCCGGCGGCCAGGTGATGACCGAAACGGCAATTGATCCAAGTCTCACTCGCGATCTCTACGTCGCGCTGGGCGAGTCGCTGGGTGATGAAGGCAGCTGGGCGCTGCGCGTGTACGTCAAGCCGTTCGTGCGTTGCATCTGGCTAGGTGCGTTGTTGATGGCGTTGGGCGGATTCACAGTAGTGTTCGATCGACGCTTTCGCGCCAAGCGGGAGAGCACCTGAATGCTGCGGCGCCTGCTGCCATTGATTGCTTTCATCGCGCTTGCGGTGTTGCTCGCCGTCGGCGTGCACATGAATTCCGGACGCGATCTCAGCGCCCTGCCCTCACCGCTGATCAACAAGCGCGCGCCGGCGTTCAAGTTGCCGACATTGGTCACGGCCACGCAAACAGACGGCGCGCATATTGTCGACAGCAAGGAGTTGCTCGGCGCGCCCTATCTGCTCAACGTCTGGGGCAGCTGGTGCGTAAATTGTCGCGAAGAACATCCAGTGATCAGTCGGTTGTCGACGGGCGGAATCGTTCGCGTGATCGGCTACAACTACAAGGATGAAACTGCTGACGCGAATCGGTGGCTTACGCAACTGGGCAATCCCTACGCGATGGTGCTGGTCGATGCCGACGGTCGCGAGGCGCTGGACTGGGGTATCTATGGCGCGCCGGAATCGTTCCTGGTCGACGCAGCAGGCATCGTCCGCTGGAAGCACGTCGGCCCGCTGACCGATGCGATGGTGAAAGACGAATTGATGCCACTGCTGCGCAAGGATTGGGACAAGTGATCATCGCCCGGCCTGTAACGCAATCGTCCGTTGTGCGCCACCGCACCGCGTTTGTCGTTGCATTTGCACTTGCATTTGCACTTGCACTGGCCTTGATGCTGCTGACATCGCCGATCGCACGCGCGATCGAACCGCTGACCTATCGCAACGCGGCCGAGGAAACGCGCTTTCGGGCATTGACCGCTTCGCTTCGCTGCGTGATGTGCCAGAACGAATCACTGGCCGATTCCAGCGCGCCCATCGCGCACGACCTGCGGCGCGAAATCCTCGACCTGATGCACGCCGGCAAAACCGATGCGCAGATCCGCGATTACCTGGTCGCACGCTACGGCGAGTTCGTGCTCTACGCGCCACGGGTGGAACCGTCGACGTGGTTGTTGTGGTTCGGTCCAATTGCGCTGCTATTGGTCGGCGGCGCGGTATTGATCGTGGTGGTTCGCCGCCGCGCTGCGCGCAACGCACGCGATGCGACGCGAGTTGTCGAGCCCGAACGCAGCGAGGATTGGTGATGGCGTTGTTTATGGCGGCCGCTATCGGCATGTTGCTGATCGTCTACGCGGTCGTGCTGCCTCCGCTGTGGAAGTCGGCGCGCACCACAGCGCTGATCGTGTTAATCGGATTGCCGCTATTTGCGATCGGACTGTACGCCGTGGTCGGCAATCGAGCAGCGCTCGATCCTGCGCAGCAAGCCGCGCAGCCGACACTGGATCAGCAAGTTGACGCGTTGGCGCAGCAGATGCGCAAGCATCCGGACAATCTCGAAGGCTGGGTGCTGCTGGGTCGCAGTCGCAAGCAACAGCAGCGGTTTGACGCCGCGCGCGACGCATTCGAGCAGGCACGAAAACTCTCGCCGCGAGATCCCGATCTGATGGTCGAACTGGCCGAAATACTGTCGCTGTCCGATCCGCAGCATCGCGTGCAGGGCGCCGCGCGCGATCTGCTCGATCAGGCACTGTCCGTCGATCCGCGCAATCAGCGTGCATTATGGTTCAAGGGCATCTCGCAGTATCAGCAACAACAATTCGCGCAAGCCGCGGCAACCTGGACGCCACTGCTGCAACTAGCGCCACAACAGACTCGCGCCGCGCTGCGCAAGCAGATCAATGAGGCGCGCGCCAAAGCGCGTTTGCCGCCGTTGCCGGTCGCAGCCGCGCAACCAGCGCTAGTGCGCGTGCGCGTTGAAATCGCGCCTGCACTCAAAGCACAACTCGTATCCTCCGATGTCTTGTTCGTGCTTGCGCGCCAAGCAGATGGCCCACCGATGCCGTTGGCGGTGAAGCGTCTCTCCGTCAGCCAATTTCCGCTTGAAGTCGAACTTGCCGATGCCGACGGGCCAATGCCGACAATGCGGATGTCGCAACAGCAGACAGTGAATGTGCTTGCACGCATTTCGCATTCGGGCGATGCCCTGCCGCAGCCAGGTGATTTCGAATCGACGGCGGTCAATGCAACCGTCGGCGCGAGCGAAACCATCGGCGTCGTGATCGACTCGATTCATGGCGAAGCGAACACGACCAAGCCGCAACGCACAAACGGCAAGCAACCATGAGTGAACACATTTCTCCCGGCACGCACTTCTTCAACCTGCCCTCGCCGTTCTCGATGAAGCGTGGCGGCACGTTGCACAATGCGCGACTGGCGTATGAAACCTGGGGCACGCTGAATGCCGCGCGCGACAATGCTCTCCTGATCCTCACCGGGTTATCGCCCAATGCTCACGTTGCGTCGACGCCGGAGAATGCGGAACAGGGTTGGTGGCAAGCGATGCTTGGCGATGGCCTGCCGATTGACACCTCGCGCTGGTTCGTGATTTGCGTCAATGCGCTCGGCAGTTGCAAGGGATCGACCGGACCTGCCTCAAAGATGCCCGTTTCGACCAAGCCTAACGCAAACGATGCTGATGGATCGCAGGCGTACCGGCTAGCCTTTCCCGATCTCTCGATCGAGGACATCGCCGATTCCGCGCACGCACTGGTGTCGGGCTTGGGCATCGAGCAACTCGCCAGCGTGATCGGTTGCTCGATGGGCGGCATGGTCGCGTTGGCGTATGCACTGCGTCATCCGGACTCGTCGCGCACGCAGATCAACATCTCCGGCGCGGCGCTATCGCTGCCGTTTTCGATCGCGATCCGCTCGTTGCAGCGAGAGGCGATCCGGCTCGATCCAAAATGGAGCGAGGGTAACTACACCATCGAGTCGTATCCCGAAAACGGCATGCGCATGGCGCGCAAGCTGGGCGTGATCACCTATCGATCGTCGCTGGAATGGAGCGGTCGTTTCGGCCGAGTGCGACTGGACGCCGAGCAACGCGACGACGACGAGCCCTTTGGCGTGGAGTTCCAGGTCGAGAGTTATCTGGAAAACCACGCGCGCCGGTTCGTGCATTCATTCGATCCCAACTGCTATCTGTATCTTGGCCGCGCAATGGACTGGTTCGATGTTGCCGATTGCACCAGCGACAAACCAGCCGATTGCGAACCCGGGGTTGCCGCCGCGCTGGCACGCATCCGATTGCAGAAGGCGCTGGTGATCGGCGTGGAAACCGACATCCTGTTTTCGTTGCAGCAGCAGGAACAAATCGCCGACGGTCTACGCGCAGGCGGCGCCGACGTAACCTTTGCGCCGCTGCCCTCGCCGCAGGGACACGATGCGTTTCTCGTCGATATCGAGCGCTTCGGCCCGGTCGTCGCGCGCTTCCTCGCACAGGTTTAGACTGTGCGCATGCAAGCCGATCCCTGCACTGCAATGACCTTGGATTTCGCCGGCAGCGAAAAGTTTGTCGCCGCGATCGATGCGGCGGTCGATCGGGACTGCGATCGCGCGCTGACCGATGCGCTGCGCAATACGCTGTGCAAGCTGATTCGAGACAAGGATGTGTGTCTACCTGATTGCGTCTATCAGGCGTGTCCGGACCACTACGCACGACGCGAGCTGTATACCAGTGCACGCCACGGTTACAACGTGGTGGCGATGACTTGGGGGCCAGGTCAAGGCACCTCGATCCACGATCACGACGGCCTGTGGTGCGTGGAAGGCGTGTGGGATGGACAGCTTGAAATCGTCCAGTACGACATGCGCGAGCGCAACACCGAAGGCTGCTATCACTTCATTCCGGTCGCCACACTGCAAGCTGGTACCGGATCGGCTGGCAGCCTGATTCCACCACACGAATACCACAGCATCCGCAACCCCAGTGAAGACGCCGTCGCCGTCTCGCTGCACATCTACAAGCGTGCGATGACCTGCTGCTCGGTATTCACCGCGATGGGCCAAGATTGGTACCGCCCCACCGTAAAGTCGCTCGCGCTGGACAACGCCGCCTGACATCAGGCTCCAAAGTTGTGCTGCGCGCACGGTGGATCAACCAAAGCTTCTGCAGCATCCGTCAAACGCACGATTTCAAACCCTCACATCCTGCTTTGGTCGTGCGAAACGTGCGCGCTATCGGTATACTTGCCCGGCTTCCAGACAGTGCCGGTGTGGCGGAATGGTAGACGCGGTGGACTCAAAATCCACTGACAGCGATGTCGTGTAGGTTCGAGTCCTATCACCGGTACCAAATGAGCGTTTCGAGCAGTCCAACGAAGTCCAAGAATCCCTGAAAATCACGCGAAGATAATTGTGACTCTGTCTTGGCGCCCAGTCAGCCTGTCGTGCACCGTGGATCGGTCCGGCGTGCCCAACTAATTGGCAGGTGGCGGACCCTGGTTTCTGGCATCGATCAGGGCATAGAGGCGGGCAAGCTCTTCGCTGCATCGCTGTCCGGCCTGAGCGATGCATTCCAGGAACGGGCGCAACGATTCAGGTAAGTCGTCCGTGCGGCTGGCCAGCACCGCGGCATTCATCACCAGACTATTCATGCCGTTGCGCAACGCGTGTACAGAGTGGGCGATTTGCTGCTTGTTGTCCGCAGCCGATGTATCTACTGGTTCCATAGTCTCAGGTTCTCGTGTCTGGTTTTCCGTCAGCAACGGCTTTGTCATCCGGATCGCCGACCTCTTGCTGGTAACGCGACAGGCGGTTGTAGATCGTCTTCGCGCTGATACCGAGCACTTCGGCGGTCTTGAGCTTGTTGTTGTCGTAGTACGCCAGCGTCTTGATCATCAGTCGCCGCTCGACTTCGTCGAGGGTCGTGCCGATGTGGAAGGTGATCGAATGCATGTCCTCGGCAAGGGGCTGGACAACGCGATGCGGCTCGAAAGTCACGTCGACGGAATTGCCCTCGGCCAGAATGTAGGCGCGCTGCACGACATTGCGCAGCTCGCGCACATTTCCCGGCCAACTGTGGCGCCTGAGACTGTCGGCGACGCCATTGGCGAATGCACGCCGCGTTCCATAGCGCTCGTTGAGGCGATCTAGGAAGGTCTGCGCGAGCAGTTGGACGTCGTCGGCGCGATCGCGCAAGGTCGGCAGCGACAATGGAAATTCGCTGAGGCGATAGAACAGGTCCTCGCGCAGACGTCCATCGGCAATCGCCTGTCGCGGCAGGCGATTGGTGGCCGACACTAGTCGCACGTCGACTGGAATATCGACGTTGCCACCGACCCGCCGAACCGTCCGGGTTTCGAGCACACGCAGCAGATGCACTTGCAGGTGCAATGGCATCTCGGTGATTTCATCAAGAAACAACGTGCCGCCATCGGCCTGTTCGAAAAATCCGGCGTGGCGTGCCTGGGCTCCGGTGAAGCTTCCTTTTTCGTGGCCGAATAACTGGCTGGCCAGTAACTCCGAAGGCACCGCGCCGCTGTTCACCGCAACCATCAGTCCCTTGCGCCCGCTTTCCTCGTGGACCGCGCACGCAACCAGCTCCTTGCCCGTTCCGCTCTCGCCGACGATCAGTACGGATGCGTCGGTGGGCGCCACCTTGCGAATCGCTTGCCTCGTCGGCTCCAGCGCGGCGCCTCCCGCCATTCCGCGCCAGGCGGGGCCGGCGACCGGTTTTGCGTGCCGCTTCTGCGCGTTTGCAAGCAACTCAATGTAACGGTCGATCTGTAGCGGCTTGATGATGTAATCCACGACCGGCAGACGCACGGCCAGCAATGCGGATTCGAGCGTTGGCGCGCCGCTGATGAGGACCGTTTGCGTCCGTGCGAGATCCACATGATCGAGCAACTGCATGCCGCTTCCGTCGGGCAGCGACAGGTCGATCAGCGCGAGGTCGAACTGCCTGCCTTCCAGCCGGACGATCGCTTGGGCGACGCTTGCGGCGATCGTGATGTCGAACCCCTTCTGGCGCGCGATCTCAGCGGCCGCATGCACGAAGCCGACATCGTCGTCGACGATCAGCAGCGCGTGTCCGGGAGTCGAATGCGTGTTCGAAGACGTCATGGGGTTCCTGGACCGAAGCAAGCCGCCGGCGAAGTGTGCACCATTTGCGCGCCAGGCCAGCGCCGCGAATGCGTGCAAAAACGACTTGGTTGCGCCGATTTTACAGCCACTGTTGACGATGGCACGAATGCTGCTTGCTGTTCAAATGCAAATGTTGGTGGCCATGCCGGCTCCGAGCCGGACCGGGTTCGGCCACCCCCACCAGAAGGAGAGGACATGGACTTTATGTCGGCACATGGAATGCGCCGCTGGTTGCGCAGCTCCAGCAGGGAAGATGCAGCCGAACATCGGCTGGACGAGCAATTGAAAGACTCGTTTCCGGCCAGCGACCCGCCTTCGTTCAGCCCGCTTCCCGCCAAGCGCAGTGCATCGGCTGAGTGGCGCAGCATGTGGGCGAACTGGGGAAATGAGTCCATGATGCTGCACTTGGATACCATGCAGGCGGCAGCTGCGAATCCCGAGTGCGGGCTGGTCGGAGCAAAGGAAGATGCGATGAGCAAGCACACGCCGCGACCCTGCGAACTAGCAACTGACGGTGGTCACCTGCAGGTCGGAGCAAAACGCAGCGAGCGTGACCATTGGTCGCACGAGTTTCGCAACGCGCTGGGCAATACCACGATTGCTGCCAGTGCGGTCCGTTTCGAGGTGCGCGCCGGACACTACGATCAGGTCGATGCGCTGATGCGCCAGATCGAAGAAGGCTGCGAGCGTTGCCTGCGCCTGCTGGGCACGATGCCGCCCTAACGAGTGCCGCCTCTGCGGGCACGTCCTGAACTCGCGTCCCCGCGCGCTGCGCATTCTTGCGAGTCGAATCGACCCGATGCAGACATCGCGCGCACAGATGGTGGCTCAACTGCTTCCTGCAATCGCGAAGCCACAATCGCTGCCATTTAGATTGCAAAATGACAAGAACCTAAAAAAAACGGAGCGAGGGCACGAGCCCCCGCTCCGTCTACACTCAGCACCATAGCTTGTCCCTAAAACCCAACGACACTTCCCTGTTCCTGCGGACATCCGTGTCACTTGGCGCTTCTGAGCCGCCGGGTCGCTGAGTCTTCCCTAAGCACTAGCCGTCCTTGGCCATAGTTCTTCCTGCAAGCAATAACAGCAAGAGTCGTGCCAACGCTCCCAGGTCGCAGCGGCCGTGCATGTTCGACCTGATACCGCGTAATGTTTTCAGGGATGAGAATAAATTTCCGAACCCGCTGACGACATTGGCTGGCGGGGAGATAATTCGCGTGCGGCGAGTGTGGCGTGGCGCATCGTCGCCCGAGTGGTTTATCTCAGCGCATTCGGGCGGTGGCTGTTACGGTAATATTCTTTCAAGGGCATCTCCCGGAAAGTGCTCATGATTCGGAGTTTGGAGTCGGTCGATGACGCGAGAGGACGAAGATTCCCTGCTCCGCTCGGTCGCGATGCATAACGCCCGCGGCATCCTGGATGCGCGTCAACGCGCGGAGTCGGATCTGGTCAACGCAAAGGAAGCGTTGGAGCAGCGCGGCGCGGAACTTGCGCGTTCGCTTGCGATGATGAAGGCGACGCTCGAAGCCACCAGCGACGGCATCATGGTGTCCGACAACGATCGCAACGTGACCGGCTTCAACCAGCAATACGTCGCGATGTGGCAGCTCTCGAAACCGACCATGCAGTGGGAGGATCATCGGCATCCCTGCGAGACCTACCGCGATCAGCTGGTCGATCCAGAAAGCTATCTCTCGCGACTTGATGCGATCTATAGCGCATATCCTCCTGAAAGCAACGACATCCTGCATCTGCTCGACGGCCGCGTGTTCGAACGAATTTCGCGCATCCAGTTCGTCGAAGGGCGCAATGTCGGTCGCGTCTGGAGCTACCGCGACATCACCGAACGCAAACGCGCTGAAGCCGATCGCGACCGCCTGCTCGCACATATCGGTGAAAACGAGGAACGCTACCGTCTCGG
This sequence comes from Lysobacterales bacterium, assembly GCA_038216155.1. Classification (GTDB taxonomy): domain Bacteria; phylum Pseudomonadota; class Gammaproteobacteria; order Xanthomonadales; family Xanthomonadaceae; genus SZAS-103. The sequence goes on along the minus strand of JBBQQH010000028.1, from coordinate 27,600 downwards.
CCTCGATGCGAGCGCGACCGGCGTATGGGACTGGGACCTCGTCAGCGCGGACGCATCACCTGGTCGCCGCGCGTGGCCGAGATCTACAACATGCCTCAGGGCGAGTTCGACGGCAGCCTGGACATGTTCACCAGGCACACCCATCCGGAAGACGCCGATCGCGTGATGCAGGCCATCACCACGAGCATCGAGACCGATGCGCCTTACGTGATCGAGTTCCGCATCATCCAGGCAGGCGGAGCCATACGCTGGATCTTCACTTCCGGCAAGGTAATCCGTGACGCATCCGGTTGTCCGCTGCGCATGATCGGCGCGACCCGCGATATCACCGTCCGCAAGGCGGCGGAAGAGGAGCTGCACCAGCTCGCGCGACGAAAGGATGAGTTCCTGGCGCTACTGGCGCACGAATTGCGCAATCCACTCGCACCGATCCGCAATGGACTGCAAGTCATCCGCCTGGCTGCCGGCAATGCCGACGCGATCGAACAGGCCCGCGCGATGATGGATCGGCAACTCAGCCACCTTGTTCGCCTTGTTGACGACCTGATTGACGTGTCGCGCATCGGTCGCAACAAGATGGAGTTGCGCAAGGCACACGTTACGCTGGCAGAGATTGTCGAGAATGCCGTGGAAAACGCACGACCAGCCATCGAAGCCGCCGGGCACGATCTGCACATCGTGCTACCCGATTCCCCACTCATCCTCGATGCCGATCTCACGCGGCTTGCTCAGTTTCTCTCCAACTTGCTGACTAACAGCGCGAAGTACACCCGCCGCGGTGGCAGCATCTGGCTCACCTGCGCGCAGCACGACAGTGAGTTGAAGATCACTGTGCGCGATACCGGCATCGGCATCACGGCTGCAGAGCTGGCGCAGGTCTTCGACATGTTTTCGCAAGTTGATCGCAGCATCGAGCGCAGCACGGGCGGGCTCGGTATTGGCCTCGCCTTGGTTAAGGGTCTGGTCGAGATGCATGGCGGAACCGTGACCGCAATGAGCGACGGACCCGATAGAGGCAGCACGTTCGCGGTGCACTTGCTGCTTGCCGACACTGCTGCGTCGGACACTCGCCGCGACGGGGATCTGGCAACGGCGCAGACACCCAGAAAGATCCTCGTCGTCGACGACAACGAAGACGCCGCGCGCTCGATGGCGATGATGCTGCGGACGCGCGGAAACGATGTGCGCGTCGTCAACGACGGCATGCAGGCGGTGCAGGCCGCAGGCGAGTTTCTTCCCGACGTTATACTGATGGATGTCGGCATGCCGCGCATGAACGGTCATGACGCGGCGCGGCTGATCCGCGAGCAGCAGGGCGCGCGCCGCCCGCTTCTTGTCGCGGTTACCGGCTGGGGCCAGGAGGCGGATCGGCTCGAGTCGAAGCAAGCCGGGTTCGACGGCCACCTGGTCAAGCCGGTCGATCTTGCGGAACTCGAAAATCTTCTCGAACCGCTGTCGAGCAGACACGCAATCGCCAGCTAGTGATCGTCCATCTCCGTTTTTTTGCTCACACAATTGTTCCGAGCGCGAAAAATTCTCCATCATCTGATCGAAGGCTGACTGTATGGCGTGCAAACGATTCCCTCCCACAAGATCGACACGATTTTCGACATGTTTGCGCAGGCGGATCACTCACTGGAAAAATACCAGGGCGGCCTTGGCATCGGGCTCACCCTGATGCGGTGCCTTGTCGAAACGCATGGCGGCAGCGTGACCGCGCAACGCGAAGGAGCAGACATGGGTTCGACACTCGAGGTGCGGCTGCCGATCGCCGCCGAGGCATCTGCGCCGGCAACAGAAACGGCGATATCGGCGCCCGCCCGCAACCTGGGGTTGCGCGTACTGATCGTGGACGACAATCGCGACAGCGCCGACAGCCTCGCGATGGTGCTGCAATTGCTGGGGCACGATACCAGCACGGCCTACGACGGATTTGAAGGCATCGCGATGGCCCAGGCATTCGCGCCGCAAGCCATCCTGATGGATATCGGCTTGCCCAAGCTCAACGGTTACGAAGCCTGCCGACGCATCCGCGCTCTCCCCGAAACGCAGCGCCCGGTGATCGTTGCGATCACCGGATGGGGCCAGGAAGCCGATCGCCAGCGTTCGCAGGAAGCAGGCTTCGACCACCACATGGTTAAACCGATCGACATCAGCCCGTTGGTTGAAATTCTGGGGGCTATTGAAGGGACGTGATCAGCCAGTGGACGCGATTCTCGGCGCAGCATGGGGGAAGATCAGGCGCCTATTCCCCGAACTCCATTTCATACGCGATCGAGAAATAGGTTTGTCGAGTGAGATCGCCGCCGGCACTGATATCGCGCCCCAGAGAGCCCACAATCGTTCGTCTGTCGCTTATCTTGCGGCGTAGACCGATATTGAAAAGAACTCGCCTTTCGTCTGCGGCATTGAGGTCGTTGCCCGCTACTTCCACCATGATCGCGAGATGGTCGCTGAGGCGCTTGCCCACCCCAAAGCTGGCAAAGTAGCGGCGCTCGGCGGATGAGGCCTTGACTCCCACGTTGGCCGAAATCGATGAATGCTCAAATTCCCGAGTCATGACCAGCGGTAAAATCACTGACGTTCTGCCCTCCGAAACGGCCCTCGGAGCACCTGGCGTGCGGAACTGGATTTGCGGATATACCGCGAACGACAATCCGGAATCGTTGTTATCGTAAAAACGATATTTCACGCCTACGATCGAATCGCCCAAGCCGTCGACGCCGATCGTGCTTGGGCCGCTGGTCGCGTTTGGATCGTCCTGCCGCGCAAAAATATAGGGAACCTCATACTTCAACTGCACCTTGTCGCCGATGCCATAATTCACATCCAGCAAGGGCGCCTCAATCAGGCGCTCGCGGCCGGCAAGGTCTCCGTTGACGGCGAGATTGACTTCCCAGTTGTGCGGCCCGGGGGTTTCAGTGTCGTCCGTCTGCATTGGCGGCGATCCGACCGTCATTTCCACAGGTTCTGTTTCTTTCCTCCTGCGGATTCGGTTCTGAAACACAACCTTGATCGCGCATGCGACCTTGCTGACTACCGGGCCAGTTCCTTCCTGTTGCTTCTCGTTTTCGCAGGCAGCCTTTGCCTGTTCTTTTTCATCGGAAGCTGCTGCCTGTTCTTTTTCATCTGCAGCTGCGACCCCGCAAGCTGAAAACGCCAACGCAAAGCTCAGCATCCATACAGTGGCTTTCATCTGGACTCCTTTCCTTCGGACATGAATGTCTACATTTTACCAAAATGGTGAGTCGCTTCGCACTGACCAACCTTGAAAGAGTCGATTGATGCGCAAGCATTTGCGTTGGTGCAGGTGTCGAGTGCTTTTACCCGACCCACTGCAAACGCACCGGCGATCATTTGCGCTCGCGACTCCGCGGTCTTACAACTGGGACTTGATCGGCAAGATCAGGATCTCGCCGAGCTTTTGCTTCCAGGGTCTTTGCTTCCACATCGCATGCGTGTAGGCAGCGGCATTGCCAAGGTCGTCTTCGAATACAGAGGTCATGCGTGACGCAAACGATTTGTCATGCACGTTAAGACTCGCCTCGTCGTTGGGCCGGAACGAACGGATGTCAAAGTTGGTCGATCCAACCGATACGATTTCGTCGTCGGCGATCAGCAACTTGTTGTGGATCATGGTGCGCTGATATTCGTACATCTCGACACCGGCTGCGAACAGGTTGAGCCAGAAGTCAAAGCGATCACCCCGCGTAGCGATCTTGCGCGAGGTGATCCATACCTGCGCGAGGTTGATCAGCCGTGGTACCACTGCGAACAACAGACCGAACACGATTAGCCAAGCCGCGCACTTGTCCCACTGCATGACGGCGGTGCGCAGGTAGATGACGTCGAAGATCAATGCGGTCGCGAAGCACCCGAACGGAATCGGGTTGAGTAGCGCGTAAACCGCGTTGGCCACGACAGAGCGACGCGGTGCGACGCGAGGGTTCATAGGCGCTGTCTGAATGGGAGGACTGGCAAGCGCAGGCCTGTGCGTTCAAGACTTTTGTTCGCAAGAATGCTGAGAGACTGTGATGCCGGTTACAGCTTGTCACGTGGCACCAGGCGACGGCCTGTGTGCCGCCGACCTTTAAATCGCTGTGGGGATCACCGCTGCCGATTGCCGATCTGTCGCAGGATGATCGCCAACGCCGCTGCACCCAGGGATTTCACCAACACGGGATGTTGCGCATAAAAATTGCTCATCGATTCCACGATCCCGGGATTGGCGTTTTGTGCATGCGTGGCGATTTGCTGCACCTGCGCCGGGGATACCTGTGCGGCCTGATCGATGGACAGCGTCGGTGTGGCGGTGTTCTGGCCATGGCTCAAGCCAATCTGCGCCAGCACGCCAGCCGCGGCCGGACCGAGACCGGCAAGCAATCGATTCACAATTCCGGACTTCTGCTGGGGATTCGCTTGGCCGAACATGGTTGCGATCATCTCGCCAAAGGACGCTGTCTGGCCCGAGTTGAATGCGGCTGATATTCCCTGGCTTAGCTCGTCCGGCTGCGTTGACTGAGCGACTTGGTGGAACTGGTCTTGGGTGGAATCGGACAAAGGGCCCGTACCCGCGCTCAGAACCTGCTGCAACAAGTTAGCGATTTCACCACCCATGCTGCGTCTCCTCAAGAATAATTGAAATGACAGCGTACCGCTGGAGCTTGCACTTGAAGCCAAATCAGCGCATGCGGGTTTGTGGGCGGTTCAGTTGAAACGTGCAAGCGCATCCCTGCATGGCGTGAAGAGTCCGTTGCGGCGCAGCACTTTCCAGGCACCCGAGTGTTTGAACGAGAGCTAGTCCCGACCCAATGTCACTTTGACGCCTGCAAAAAAGGTGCGACCCGGGCCAGGTTCGAAGCTGCCGCCGTTGGCTTGATCAACGATGACCGAACCGATGTATTTGAGATCGAACAGGTTGTCGATACGCACGAACGGCACGATCTGGTAGCCCGCCGTATCCAGCACGTATCCGGCATTCACGCCGGCGATCACATAACCCGGCGCAGTGATGGTTCCGGCATCGTCGGCCGAGACAGCACCGGCCGCATCGATCTGCAACCCCGCGTGCCAGCCCTGTGTACCACCCCAGCGCACTCCCGCATTGAGCAATTGTCGCGGCACGCCCGGCATGCGTACACCTGCAGCCACCATGCAGCCAGCCGGACGACTGCAAGCACCGAACGCATCGCGGAATCGCGCATCCAAATACGTGTAGGCAACATTCACCGCCCATGCGTCGCCCAACGGAAGATGCAGCCCTGCCTCGATGCCACGGCGACGCGAGCGACCAACGTTCTGATAAATCGTGCGCCCGCCGGAGCTGCTCAATACGCCAGTTTCATCGGAGGTATTGGCCTGGAATAGGGCGATATCCAGCTTGCCGCCACCATCAAAAACCCACTTCGACCCGATCTCGGCATTGCGCGAGCGCGACGGTTGCAGCGCAAAGTTCAAGCCACTGCCACCCGGGCGATAGCCCAGCTCGCTGAAGGTCGGCGTCGCGAATCCGCTACCGAAGGATGCATACAGATGCCAGTCGGGGCGCGCGTCGAAGATCAAGCCGCCAACTGGATCAGTTGAACCGTAGGCCACGCGCCCGCTGTCATCCGGATTGGTCGCGGTGATGTAGTTGTCGTGCGAGCTGAATCGAACCACCGTGTGGCGCGCGCCGAGCGTCAGCGACCACAGCGGCGCGAAATGCCAGGTTCCTTGCGCGTACTCGTCGAGATTGTAAACATCGTCATGCTCGTTGCGTCGCAGCGCGCCCACCACGCCCAGCGTATTGCCGACAAAATTCTCGTGGCCTAGGCGCAACTGATGCGCACTATCGAAGGCAACTCCAGCGGTGAGATTGAGCGGCTGACCAGCGAGTGCACCCTCCCAGGACCAGTGAACGTCTGCACCACCGTACTGGGTGTCGAGGTCGATCACACCGCCGGAATTCAGGGGATTTTTTTGTGCGCTGACAGGCACCGAAAGAAACTGTTGAACGGTACGGTGTCCGTAATAAGCAAGCAGGTTCAGTGACTGTCCAGCACCGAGCCGCTGCGTGTAAACCGCGCCTCCCTGAGCTTGGTGAACGCTCTTGCGAGTATCGAAGATCAAGGCCGATGGCGAGGCCTGACGCGGATTGGATTCGTACTGTTGCTGCGTCAAGCCCTGTGGATCCAGCGCCTCCGGCAAGGAAACGGTATTCAACAACAAAGTCAGCTTGCCATCGTCGCCCATCTTGAAGTCAAGCTTGGCGTTGCCGTTGCTGCGCGTCGCGCTGCTGTGGTCGCGGTAGCCGTCGGTGTTAAATTCTGACAAGTCCACGTTGTATCCGAGGCTGCCATTCGTCCCGCGTGCACCCGTGCCGACACGCCATACCCCGTTGCTGCCGGCGCCGACACTTCCGCGTAGTTCGGGTGGCGTACTTCCATCCGCCGTAAAGATCTGGATCACACCGCCGGAGGAGTTTCCGTAGAGCGCCGAAAACGGCCCGCGCAGCACTTCGATGCGGCTGGCGCCATCGAAATCGAAGTTGGATACCTGTCCCTGACCATCCGGCATCGTCGCGGGGATGCCGTCGACATACAGGCGCACGCCACGCACGCCGAAGGTGGAGCGCGACCCAAAACCGCGGATCGAAATCTGTTCGTCCTGCGCGTAATTCTGTCGATCGCGCGCGAGCACACCCGGAACCTCGCGGAGGTATTCGGAGATATTAATATTCGGTGTATCGGCGTCGGCATTGCCGATCTGCACGGCGGTGATGGAAGCCGGCACATCAAAGGCGGACTGCGCAATGCGTGTGCCGGTCACCACGATCGTGGGTAATTGCTTCGGCTTCACGTTTGTCTGCGCGGTCTGTTGCGCCTGAGCGGTAGGCAGGACCCACAGGACCAATGCAAGCGCACTCGATAGATTCCACCACGCGTGCGCACGCACAAAACGCCACCGAATGGGGCCACCACCCGCGCGAGTCCGATTGCGATTATCAAAAAGTTGCGCCGCAAGCATCATTGTTGGATCTTGCCAAAAGTTGAACACATTCGGAATCGATAACACCGCGGTCGGCGTTGCTGATATTGATGCAGCATAGCGTTCCGCAGAACGCCCGGCGGGCTGGTCGCAGCATCTAACGCAACCACCGCACCAAACAAACTGGCTGAGATTGTTTGTTAACCTCTGGCCTGCGGGTCGATCGTGATTTTTTTAGCGACCATTCATCGCGCGCAGTTTGTCAGTCTCCGCCGCCTGCCACCATGGGAACCGAAGTCCGTCATGCGAAACGATGCAATGCGCTTTCTTGCACAGACAGTCGGCCCACGTTGACCTGCAGTCCGATATCGAGAATCATCGAATCGCATGCGACTCCAGTTGCCAAGCGCTTCTTCAAGCCGCACTGGGATGTTGCCAACGATGACGGAGATTGAAAATGAAAGGTTTTTTTGCAGGAGTAGCATCGACGCTTGTCGTTGCCATTATTGGCGCGTACCTGGTCGTGCGCAGTGGGCTCATACCAGCCAACGCTGACGCGCAGCCGGGACGATTGGAAACCTGGGTGGCTACAACCTCGCTGGATACGACGCTGCTCAACCAGAATACCAAAGGAGAGAACCCTGTTGCGCTGACGGATCAGCACCTTCTCGATGGTGTGCACCTGTTCGGCCAATACTGCTCGGTGCGCCACGGATCCGAGAAAGGCGACGCGTCTGCATCGCCGATCGCAAAAGGGCTGTATCAAAAGCCGCCGCAGTTTGCGACCGATGGAGTCGAGGAAGATCCGGAAGGCGATTCGTTCTGGAAAATCACCCATGGGCTCCGACTCACCGGCATGCCTTCGTTTGGACATACGCTCAGCGATCCGCAGAGATGGACGCTTGCGCTGTTCCTGAAACATATGGACAAGCTTCCACCCAATGTACAAATGGAGTGGGAAAAAGTCCAGAATTGGCCAGTGGCTTCCGCGCCCGCAGCGGCTGGTCAAAACGTAACCCCTTGACCGGTGTCGCTCGCGTACCACGATTGCGCCATCCACATCGCATGTTGAATCACGCGGGATCCGCTGGCCATTATTGCGGACCAACCCTTCCCAACCGTCATAAAATATTCGATCCCTAATTACTCACGTTTGGCGGGCAGGTTTGTAGACACGAAAAACATCAGTCACTTCTGGACCACGGCCACCATCCTCGGCCGGTCTGCGCATAACGATCCGCTGCCTGTTCGAATCGATTGCGGGGGCTGATGCCGCCGCACACGACGTACATCGGCAGGAAGAAGATCCCCAGAGCCATTGCCTGAAAGACGTGCGCGCGTTCGTGATCGCCCAGACGGTGTCGCAAGCCACCGGCAGGCACAATGCCATAGCGCTCGGCATACGTTCGACATTGGCAATCAAGACTAGCGTGCGTGCACAGAATGGAATTGCCCAGCGCCAGCGCCCCGCCAGGTCCCCACGGATAATCGACGAACACCAGCGCTGCATCGCCAAGGCGCAACTTGGCGCCGAACGCGAGCGCTGGCAATCCGATCAATAGTCCGATGGCGGTGTTTGGCAAGGTCCAGATTGCCCCGGCGATCCAGGCCAGAGCCTGCGCGAACGCTCGCGTGGTGGAACGCTTCGCTGCCCGCTCGCCAATGTCGTTCATGGTTTGTTTTCGGCACCGGCGCAGACGGCTCAAGCCGGAGGATGTTCGTAATCAGCGATCGGGATCCAGCTCAATGACCCACTCGTCGGGCTTCGACTTGCTCGCGTCGCGCCCTAGGTCTTTGCCAGCGCTGTGGCCCGTCGCAGTGATGGTAGTCGATTGCTGCAGGATCTTCTTCGGCAACTTGAACATACCCTCGGCGTCGGTGAAACCCTTCCAGTCCATGGCGTTGGTCGGGCATGGTGCCGTGATGCAGCGCACGCCATTGTCGCTGTGGATGCGCACTTCTATAGCGGCAACCGGCTTGCCACTTGCGGAGTCAAGCACGGTCACCCGGATGGTTTGCGGGTGCGGATTGTGCGCCGAACGCGTGGACGAGGCGCATGCGCTGATGATCGACAGCGAGCCCACCAGAAGCAGGATCATGAAGGCATGGCGGGCGCAAATCGAACGAGATGGCAAATTGCAAGGAACGTTGCGCATGCGACTCTCCCTTAATTGATGACTCCGTGTAGCGCTTGTGATCGTGCATGAACAGAGGCCACGCCTATGGCTACAGTCTAGCGTCCTGCAACCCGTAACCAGTCGGTGCGGCGCTTGATGGTTCGCAGCACGATCCAGATCGTGAATCCCGATACCAGAAGCACCACCCACGCCGGGTCAATTGTCAGTCGCCCTGCCACAACATAGGCACTCGTGCATTCCAGCGCAAACAAGACGATCACGATGGTAAAGAAGTTGTTGTACTCGCGCCGCAACACGTTGCGAAACGAAAACCCCATTTCCGAGCGCCTCCATAAACGCGGATTCGGGACAAAAGCCGGCGTGTGCGCCGCCCATGCATCAAAGGCCTCGCCGAACTTGCCGTGAAGGTAACTCTCCTCGGCAAACATGATGCGTTCGTAATACAGCCAGTACAGCAGCACGCAAACCGCGGCCAACCACAACTCATGCGGAAACAGAATGATGCCGAGATAGATGAAAACATTTCCCAGGTACAGCGGATGCCGCACCATGGAATAGATACCGTCGGTGTTGAGGCTGTCGGCACGTTGTTCACGCGCATTGCGCCCAGAGGTATTTTGCGGAACGTAACCGATCACCCACGCGCGGATCGCCAAGCCGATCAGACAGATCAGCAGACACGCGAACTTCCAGAAGGCGTCGAGCGTGCGGCTGTGCGCGAAGTACTGGTAATGGCGCATTTGCCACAACACCAGCGCCAGAATCGGCAGCAATAAATAGCCGCGCCAACGGAACAGCCAGCGCCCGTGGTGTTCAAATTGCTCGCGCAGTGCCATGGGCTTTGGGGCTTGGTCAATCAGCGGTTACTGTAACCTCCGAAGCATAGCCTCGGCGATGTCCGCGCAGCGCCCGGATCAGTCAGTGCGCTTGGCCAGCCATGCATGGATCGCCGACGGCACTTCGCGTTGCGCGCGACCGGAGACATAGATGCCGATGTGGCCACCCTTGAAGCTGAGCTCGGAATAATCGCGACTCCCAAGCAATTTGCCCATCGGCCGCGATGCGCTGGGCGGCACCAGATGATCTTGCTCGGCAAATACGTTCAACACGGGAATGCCAACGTCCTTCAAGCTGACCTCGCGTCCACCGATCGTCAGCCCGCCATTAACGAAACTGTTGTTCTGGTAGAAGCCCTTGGTGAACTCGCGGAATGCCTCACCCGCCTGATCGGGCGAATCGAAAATCCACTTTTCCATGCGCAGGAAATCCTCGAGCGCGTGCTTGTCGTCGAGGATATCGGTCATAGCGACGTATTTCTGCACAAACAATCGCGCCGGCTTCAGCATCAGGTACGACATGTTCATCAAATCGGCCGGCACGTTGCCGATGGTATCGATGAACGCATCCACGTCGATGCCCTGGGTCCAGTTAGACAGCATGTTGTCAGGCGTGTGGAAATCGACCGGCGTCACCATCGTGACCAGGTTGCGCACTTTGCCCTTGTTGAGCGCGGCGTAGCACAGCGCGAACACGCCGCCCTGGCAGATGCCGAGCATGTTGATCGCATCCAGCGAATATTTCGCACGCAAAAAGTCCACGCAGCCGCCGATGAAGCGCTGGATGTAATCCTCAAGCGTGAGGTAGCGATCGGAGTTATCCGGATAGCCCCAATCGATGATGTAGACGTCCTCGCCCAGCGCAAGCAATTGCTTGACGATCGAGCGATCGGATTGCAGATCGACCATGTACGGGCGATTAACCAGCGCATAGCTGATCAACAGTGGCGTCTTCGCGGTCGGCTTGCTGTCACCGATGTAGCGATACAGCACCAGCTTGCCGTCGGTGTACACCGCTTCCTTGTTGGTAACGCCGTATTCGACGTCGTCCAGTTCGCGCAGCGTAGTGAGCCCCGCGCGCAACTTGTTTTGCATTGTCTGCGCTTCAAGCGCGAGTTTTTCCGGTGAAAGGTTCAGCGGTCCGTACATGAAAAATCCTGTTTGGGTCGAGCTGGGTTAATCCGAGCTGGGTTAAATGATTGGTGTGCGTCGAATAGCCAAACCTTGCGAATGATCGGGTCAGCAATCAGCGCGTTGCGGCCTTGCGTGCCGTCTTCTTGGTCGTCTTGCGCGCGGATTTTTTGGCTGTCTTGAGCGCACTCTTTGCCGGCGCTGCACCTGGTGCTTTCGGCATCGGTACCTTGGGCATCGCCTTCGGAATCGCTGCCGACTTGCGGGTGCGCTTGGCCGTCTTGCGTGCCGGGGCCTTGGTTGCGGCAGACTTGCGTACCGTAGCCTTCGCAGTGCGTGGTTTTGCGGGCGCTTTTGCTTTCACTTTCTTCGATCGCGCTTTCGTCGATTTCGCTTTCTTCGATTGCGAACTGGCTACATTGGCATCACTAGCTTGCGAGCGAACAGATTCAGCACGCAAAGCCGCGGCGCGCGAATTGCCGGCGCCCGCATTCGCACCGCGTACCTCCAATTCTGCCAAACGCTGCCGCAACTCGCGTACGTCTCGCTCAAGCTGGGTCACCTTGCGGTGGCTGGAATTGACCTCGGTGCGCGTCGGCATACCGAACTGCCCGCTGGCACGTTCGATCATGTCCTGCACGCCGCCCTTCACGCGCGTCTGTGCATTCGCGAGCTCGCCGTATACGCGTCGATAGTCAGGCGACAACGCGATTTCGGACCACGCCTGTTCTACCGCATCGATCCACACATCAAACAACGCGCGCGCCGAATCAATTTGGCGACCCGGCTCGCTACGTTCAATCAATTTGTCTTCAAAGACTTCGAACGAACGCTGGCCGGCCTTGAACAGCACCGCCGCATACGCCGCCATCGCCTGCCGATAATCCCCTTGCGCCTGCACGAACGACTGCAGACGCTCCTGCTGCTCGCGCGCATGACCAAAAGCCGGCATATCCATCGTTCCACGCCATTGCGCACGAAAGTTTTCGAGCATCGGCGAAGCCTGCTGCATCCATTGGTCGAAGCCCGGCATGCCGGTGGCGACACCTTGCGGAAACACACCCGCAAACGGATTGCCGCCGCTGCCGCCAAACATCTCCTTCCACGAACGCATGATGTCGCCGACATTTGCCTGACCGCGCGCAAACTGCTGCGCGACCTGCTGCATCTGTCCAAACCACGCGCCACCCTGCGAAGTCATCCGCTCGACTGCCTCATCAATCGAGCCACGACCGCTGCGCGCCCACGGTGCCCACGGTGCCCACGACGCCAGCATCTGCTGCCAGCCATCGGTTGGCGAGGTCTGCGCGCCGCCCTGGCGGGCCATGTCGCTCCACGCGTTCCAATATTGTTTTGACAGCGCATCAAACCCTTGCGCCCAGTTGTTGTTGAAATCGTTCATTGCGTTCTCCGCTATGGCCATTGCGGCCAGCTCGTGATGCTAGCATCGTGCTTTGTTGCGGTGCAACAAATCGGGGCGGCGCGGCATGCGGGGTTCATTCTCACCGTGCCCCGCTTGTATCGTTGGTGCGTGTTTGCGACCCTGCATCGAATTGCGGGAAACCACGGATGAGCGAACCACCACCCGATTCCTTCACAGGTTCCGACATTCTCGGCGCTTCGAGCGACGCCGTCCCGCAACACACCACGCCGACCTGGGAAAGCGAGCTGCTGATCTCGGGCGCGAGCGTATTCGGGTTGCTACAGTTGCCACCGGTAATCGATGCATTCGGCAGTCGGCTCAACGGGCAACTTGCCAGCGCTTGGCACTACACCGTATTCCTCGGTTCTTTGTATGCCAACGCGGTGGTCTACGGCCTGATCATTACGTTTCTGCTGCATTTGGCCACGCGCGCCTATTGGGTAGCACTGGTCGGACTTCGTTCGGTGTTTCCACAAGGCATTCGCTGGGATCGCGATCGCTCCGGCTCGATCTCACGACAAGTCTTGCGCGAACGCTACGGCGACCAGGATGCGAACATCGAGCGCGCCGACAATTTCTCGACGCTGGTGTTCGCCGTAGGCATTGCACTGGTCGTGATGGCAATGGTTGGCGCGATATTGGGAATGCCGGCGCTGATCCTCGCTCCCATCTTGCAAACCCGGATCTGGCCGCTGCGCGATCCCGACGCCTGGCTGTTGATCATGATGGGGATCGTCTTCGTGCCCATCATCGCGTTTCGTCTGCTCGATTCAACGATGGGCACCCGGATACGACCCAATGGCTATCTCGCTCGCCTGATCGGATCGATGTACCAGTTCTTTGCGACCCTCGGCGGTCAGCGCGTGGTCGCGCCATTGTTGATCACGCTCACGACAAACATCACGCGCAAGCACGGATTGATGGTGATCGTTGTCATGCTGTGGCTACTAATGAGCGGTGTCAGTCTGCTCGCAATCTATCATCGCGACCCCAGCGCGATTGCGCGCCTGTCGATCGCGCGCCAGATCACACAGATGCGCCAGGATCCGAGTTTCTACGCGGACATGGCTGCCAACCCAAAATCGATCCCGCACATCCAGTCCGACGTAATTTCAGATCCATACGTGAGGCTCTGGGTACCTCTGGATCCGCATCGGCAACGCTCTTTCGACAAGGCTTGCAGTCGCTCGCAGCCCACCGCCGCCGCGGCGGATTTCGGACAGCGATTTGTCCAGGAAGCCGCGCTGGCGGCATGTCTTGGCAATCTATTCCGCGTGCAACTCGATGGCGCGTTGCTACCAGGGCTGCGCTGGCATTTCATGCGCGACGATGCAATCGGCATCGATGGGCTTTGCGCTTATATTTCGACGAGCGCACTCGCGAGCGGAGAGCACGAACTGTTGATCGCACAGCCGGCTGCAGACCAGGCAGACAAAGACGACATCACGCAGCCTTGGCGAATTCCATTCATGCGCTGATCATTACTTCGGCGCTGCGCCATGTTTCGACAGCAGCGGCGCGAGTGCGACCCACACGTGGTCCCGCAGCTTGGGCTCGGCGCTCGCGACCGGATGCAGGTTGTCATCCTGGAATGCCGTGCGATCGCGGGCGACGGGCTCAAGCAAGAACGGCAGCAGCGGCACTTTTTTCTGTTCGGCCACAGTGCGGAAACTGGCTTCGAACTCCCGCGTGTAAGCCGGCCCATAGTTGGGCGGAATACGCATGCCGATCAGCAACACGTTGGCTTTTGCCGCCTGCGCTGCAGTGATCATGCGCAACAGGTTTGCTCGCATTTGTGCCAGCGGCAGACCGCGCAATGCATCGTTGGCGCCCAGTTCGATCACCAGCAAATTGGGCCGATGCAATGCCAGCTCCAGCGCAATACGCGACGCGCCGCCGGCAGTGGTTTCACCACTGATGCTGGCGTTGACGATGCGCCAATCGGGTCGCTCACTGGCCATTTTCTGAGCCGTCAGCGCGACCCAACCCTGCGATTCGGCCAGGCCATACGCAGCCGACAACGAATCGCCCATCACCAGCACCACCTGCGCAGGTTTCGCCCTGGTCGCGGCCGTCGAACGCGCGATCGGTGCGCACAACAGCGCGCCACACAACAACGCCGCGGCAAAAATCATTCGCAACCATCCGCGCGAGTCCGCCCTGCCCCATTGAAGCGCGCGAGCATGCCCCAACCTGTTTGAATTCACATGACTTCCATTCGATTGCAGTGACACTGGCAATGCTCCCGATAAAGATCGTCGCAACTCTCAACATGGTGATCGATTGCCGATGAACAAGGTTGAAGCCGCTGCCGTTCCGCCCGAAGTTGCCCCGTCCGCCAGTCTAAGGCCGGCGCTGCGTGTGCAGGGTCTCGGCAAGCAGGTGCCGTTGCCGGATGGCGTGCTGACCATTCTGGACGACATCGGTTTCACCATTGAACAAGGCGACACCGTCGCCATCGTCGGCGCGTCGGGTTCCGGCAAGAGCACGCTGCTGGCATTGATGGCGGGCCTGGACGCACCCACCAAGGGCACGGTTGAGATTGACGGCCAGCCGATGTCTGCGTTGGACGAAGACGGTCGCGCCCGGGTGCGCGGCGCGCAGGTGGGATTCGTGTTCCAGAATTTCCAGTTGCTGCCATCACTCACCGCGCTGGAAAACGTGATGCTGCCACTCGAACTTCGCGTGGGGAAATCCGCGACTGACGCGCCGCAGACGATCGAAGCGCGCGCCACGCAAATCCTGCAACAAGTCGGGCTGGGCGAGCGCTTGGGACACTACCCGCGCCAGCTCTCCGGCGGCGAGCAGCAGCGTGTCGCGCTGGCGCGTGCGTTCGTCACTCATCCATCGCTGCTGTTTGCCGACGAACCCACCGGCAATCTCGATACTCGCACCGGGCAGGCGATTATCGAACTGTTGTTCGAACTCAATCGCGCTGCAGGCACTACCCTGGTGCTGGTCACCCACGACGAACATCTTGCAGTGCGCTGCACGCACACGTTGCGGCTCGAAGGTGGTCGACTGGTCGCGCCATGACCATTGTCGGCATGCATCTTCGCTGCCGCATCCCCGAAGCATGAACACGCTGCGACTGGCTTGGCGTCAACTGCTGCGCGATCTGCGCTCGGGCGACATCCGCATTTTGGTGATGGCGGTGGTACTGGCCGTCGTAGCGGTTACTGCGGTCGGCTTTGTAACCGACCGCACCGAACGCGCGCTGCTGATCGAAGCTAACCGCTTGCTCGGCGGCGATGCCGTGGTGCGCAGCGACACACGGATCAGCGGCGCGCTCGAAAACGCAGCCAACGCGTCTGGCCTCAAGCGCACGCAGACGATCGAACTCAACAGCATGGTGCGTGTAGGCAGCGGGCCGGACGCGCAACTCAAGTTGGGCGATTTACGCGCACTGGGCGATGGCTATCCGTTGCGCGGCAGCTTCCGCCTGCTGACGCGCGATGGCGAACGCGACGTGAGCAGCACTCCGAATTCCGGCACCTTGTGGATGAGCCGAGCCGGCGCGCAGACACTTGGCGCGCACATTGGCGACGCGGTCGCGATCGGCGATTCCAGCCTGCAACTCACTGCGCTGGTGATCAAGGAACCGGACGCCTCACTTGATTATTTCAATGTCGCGCCGCGGGTGTTCCTCAATTATGGCGATTTGCAGGCGACCGGCTTGGTGCAGGAAGGCAGCCGACTGGATTATCGATTGATCGTAGCCGGCGATGCCGCCGCAGTGGAGGGTTTCATAGCGCAAGCCAAACCTGCACTGGTACGCGGTCAACGACTGGAATCGATCGGCGAAGCGCGTCCAGAAGTTCGGAGCGCGCTCGATCAGGCCGGACGTTTTCTCGGACTGGCAGCATTGCTGTCGGTGGTACTCGCTTCGGTCGCAGTGGCGATGGCCGCGCGTCGGCACAGCGAACGACATCTGTCTGGCGCGGCGGTGATGCGCTGCCTGGGCGCGAGCCAGCGAACCTTGGTCGGCATCCACGTTGGCGAACTGGCATTGCTTGGTTTTGCTGCCAGCGTGATCGGTGTGGCGATCGCGTTCGGCTTGCAATGGGCGGTTGGCGACTGGCTTGCGCAAAAGCTTTCCTTGTCGATTCCACCGGCCAACTGGCTGCCCGCGTGGCAAGGTCTGGGCGTCGGCATGCTGGTGGTGCTCGCGTTCGGCGCGCCACCGGTGCTGGCGTTGCGTCGAGTGTCTGCCCTGCGCGTGATCCGTCGCGATCTGGATGGCGGCGAACCCAGCGCGTGGCTGGTGGCGCTGGTCGGCCTTGCAGGACTAGCCGCATTGTTGTGGTGGAAAGCCGGCTCGGCCGCGCTCGGCGGCGTGATGCTGGTCGGCATCGTCGGCACGTTTGCGGTACTGGCTTTATTTGCGTGGGGATTGATCGTGCTGGTGCGGCGGCTGCGCTCGCGCTTGCGTGGCAGCCTGCGTTACGGGTTGGCCAACGTTAGTCGTCGCGCCGGCACCAGCATCGCGCAGGTGTGCGCGCTCGGGCTGGGGTTGATGGCGTTGTTGCTGCTGACCTTCGTACACAACGACCTGCTCGATCGCTGGCAGTTGTCGATTGGCCTGAACGCGCCGAATCGATTCGTGATCAATGCGCAGCGCGACCAGCTACCGGCGATTCGCGACTTCATCCGTGCGCAAAATCTGGATCAGCCCACGCTGTTTCCAATGGTGCGCGCGCGTCTGGTCGGCAAGAACGGTACCTCTGTTGGCGCCAAGACTGCGCCCGGTGATGTGATGGCGAAGCGGCTGGCCGAGCGCGAGTTCAACCTCTCCAGCGCGCCTGATCTACGCGGCGACAACTCGATTGTTGCGGGCAAATTCTGGGATGCGATCGCGCATCCGCCACCGCAACTCTCGGTGGAAGCGCGCTTTGCGCAATCTTTGGGCTGGAAGTTGGGCGATCGCATCGCGTTCGATATCGCCGGGCAACGCTTCGAGGCGCCGATCACCAGCCTGCGGGATGTCGACTGGCAAAGTTTCAAGCCCAACTTCTTCGTGCTCGCATCGCCGGGTGCGATGGATGCCTATCCATCCAGCTTCATCACCGCGATCCGCGTGCCGCCGGACAAACCGCGCTTCACCGCCGAATTGGTCGAACGTTTTCCCAACCTGTCGGTGATCGATGTCGACGCAGTGGTCAAGCAGGTGCGCACCACCGCCGATCAGGTCTCGATTGTGGTGCAGGTGGTGTTCTGGTTTGCGCTGGCGGCCGGCGTGCTGGTGCTGCTGGCGGCAATCAGCGCCAGTCAGGACGAACGCTTGCTGGAAGGCGGCGTGATGCGCGTTCTTGGTGGCAGCCGCAGTCAGTTGCGTCTGGCGCAGGCATCGGAATTCGCCGCGATCGGATTGATCGCGGGCATCGTCGCGGCGATCGCAGCGTCGATCCTGTCGGGCCTGATCGCAACCCGCGTGTTTGATCTTGCATGGCAACCGAACTGGAAGCTCGCAATCGCGGGCGCCGCCATCGGTACCCTCTCGGCGCTGGTTGCCGGATTGTTCGCCACCCGCCGCGTGCTGGACGCCCCGCCCTCGGTGACCTTGCGCGAATTGCAGGGCTGATCGCGCCACCGTCCCGAGCGCCGAACCAGCACCTCCTCACCCCACTCGCAACACGCTAAACTGGTCCGATGCGTGCGGCGGGAACCGTGCGCGCCGACAGGGGTGAAACGATGACGCTTCCGGCGACAGCGACCGCGTTGCAGGCATTCGACGAGGATGCCTGGGACGACCTGCTCAATTACATTGAAGAGCGCAAGGTCATCCCGATCATCGGGCCCGACCTGTTGCGCGTGCAGACCGATCGCGGCTTGCGACCGTTGTACGAATGGCTGGCGGAAAAACTTGCGGCGCGATTGTCGGTCGACACCGTCGGCCTGCCGCAACCACTGACACTCAACGACGTGATGTGTTGCTACCTCGGTCAGCGTGGTCGCCGCGAGGAAGCGTACACGCGAGTTCGCTCAATCATGCGCGAGATGGTGTTCGAGCCGCCGCTCGCATTGCGGCAATTGGCGCAGATCACCGACTTCAACCTGTTCGTCACCACCACGTTCGATCCATTGCTGGAAATGGCGGTCAATCTGGAGCGTCACGGTGGGCAACCGTCGGCCGACGTGATCGCCTACGCGCCCAATCGCGTGGTGGATCTGCCCTCGGAACGCAGTGAACTGCAACGCACCGTGGTCTATCACCTGCTCGGCAGGTTGTCGGCCTCGCCGACGTATGTGTTGTCCGACGAGGATATGCTCGAATTCATCTGCGCGTTGCAGTCCGAGCACCTGACGCCCGAAAAACTCTTCCACGAACTCGAACACAATCATCTGCTACTGATTGGCAGCGATTTTTCCAACTGGCTGGCGCGCTTGTTTCTGCGCATGGCCAAGCGCAAGCGGCTATCGGATCCACGTGACTTCACCGAGATTTTTGCCGACGATCACACCGCCAAGGACGAACGACTGGTCGCGTTTTTGCAACAGGTCAGCGTGCGCACGCGCGTCTATGGCGGTGCCGAGGCATTCGTTGCCGAACTGCATGAGCGCTGGACGCGGCGGCAGCGCCCGCAATCGTCATCGGCCACATCAGGCAACGCGCCGCAACGCTTCCTTCCACCCGCGCGTGAGATGCCGGAAAACGCAGTATTCATCAGCTATGCGCGCGAGGACCTGCCCGCGGTGCAGCGGCTGAAGGCGGCGTTGGACGATGCCGGCCTGGTCACCTGGTTCGACCTGGATCGCCTCGAAGGCGGCGACGACTACGATCGCAAGATCCGCGCCAACATCGTCCGTTGCACCTTTTTCTTGCCGATCATTTCGGCCGCGACGCAACGTCGCCACGAAGCCTACTTCCGTCGTGAATGGAGTTACGCGGTCGATCGCGCGCGCAACATGGCAGACGGCGCGGTGTTTATCCTGCCGCTGTGCATCGACGACACGCCCGAGGCAACCGCGCTGGTGCCCGAACAGTTCAGGGCACTGCATATCGTGCGTGTACCCGACGGCGAACCAACGCCTGATTTTCTGCGCCGGTTGCAAGAGCTGTCGAACGGGAGGCGCGCATGAGCACGCCTGCGTCCAACGCTGGCGTCGGCGATGACACGGTCGCGATCGACCCGCAAAACCCTTGGCTCGGACTGTTCTCGTATTCGGAAGAAACCCGCGCCTATTTCCACGGCCGCGACGAAGAAACTGGCGAGTTGTGCCGGCGTGTGCAACGCAAGCTGTTGACCGTGTTGTTCGGCCAGTCGGGCCTGGGCAAAACCTCGCTGTTGCGCGCCGGCATTGTGCCGCGTTTGCGCGCCGAAGGGTTTTGTCCGGTGTACGTGCGCATTGATTACGCGCCGGCTTCGCCGCCGCCGTCGGAACAGATCAAGCAGGCCATTTTCAAGGCCTCGGCCGCCGCAGGTTACTGGACCAAATCCGGCAGCGCGATCGAAGGCGAATCGTTGTGGGAGTTCCTGCATCATCGCGGCGACCTGTTGCGCGACGCCGCCGGCGCCACGTTGATGCCGCTGCTGATCTTCGATCAGTTCGAGGAGATTTTCACTCTCGGCCAGTCCGACGATGCCGGGCGCCTGCGCGCCAAGCAATTTCTGGAAGACCTCGCTGACCTGGTTGAAAACCGCCCGCCCGCCGCACTGGAATCACGCATCGAGCATGACGATGCCGCCGCAGAGGATTTCGACTTCGCGCGCGCCGATTACCGCATCCTGATCGCGCTGCGTGAGGACTATCTGGCGCATCTGGAAGGCGTGAAAACAATCATGCCCTCGATCACCCAAAACCGCATGCGGCTGGCGCGGATGAATGGCACGCAGGCGCTGAGCGCGGTGATCCAGCCCGGTGGCCGGCTGGTGTCGCAGGAAGTAGCCGAGTCGATCGTGCGCTTCGTTGCTGGCGGTTCTGAATTGGCCAATGCCGAAATCGAACCCTCGCTGCTCAGCCTGGTCTGCCGCGAACTCAATACGGTGCGCCAGACCCAAGGCCGCAGCGAGATTTCCGCCGACCTGCTGGCCGGCTCGCGCGAAACCATCTTGTCCGAATTCTACGAACGCGCCCTCGCTGATCAACCAGTCGGCATACGTCGCGTAATCGAGGACGAACTGCTGACCGAATCGGGCTACCGCGAAAGCCTGGCCGAGGAACGTGTGGTCAAGGCGCTGGAAGCGGTCGGCGCGTCGCCCGATGCGCTGTCGACGCTGGTCAACCGCCGCCTGCTACGCATCGAGGAACGCCTCGACATGCGCCGAGTCGAGCTCACCCACGACGTGCTGTGCAGCGTGGTGCTATCCAGCCGCAACCTGCGCCACGAGCGTGAATCCCGCGACGAAGCGCAGCGCCGGCTGGCCGAACAGCAGGAACGCGAAGCTGCCACCCATCGCGCGCTTTTGCGTGCACGCACGATCGCCATCGTGTGTGCCGTGTTGATGTTGGTCGCAATCGCTGGGGCGATTTTTGGCTGGGTTAACCTGCATCGCGCTCGCATTGCCGAGAACGAAGCGCAGAAGTCGCGTAGTGATGCCGAGAAACTCGTGAGCTTTCTGATCGAGGATTTCTATTCTGAGCTGGCCCCGACTGGTCGACTCGATACCCTGGGCAAGCTGGCGAAGATGACGGTCGGTTATTACGACGGCCTGCCGCCAAAACTGGTGACCACGCAGACCCGCATCAATCGGGCGATGGCGCTGATTCGTGAAGCCGCCGCGCAAAACGGCAGCGGCGATGTTGATACGGCGTTTCGTAACTTCGGCATCGCGCAAGCCGAGTTCGAGGCGCTACGCGCCGGCGGCAACCACAGCGAAGCGGTTACCTATGGGTTGGCACTGGCCCTCTCCCAGCAAGGCAGCAACATCATCGGTGGTCGCGCACGCGGCACCACCGCGCAACTGGTGCAGGCCGCCGATCTGCTGCGCCCGCTGGTCTACAAGCCAGATCCGTCCCGCGAATCGCGGCAGTTGTACGGCGATACCTTGAATGTGCTGAGCCATACCCAGCCCAAACCGATCGGGGTGAACACCTGCGAAGAGGCACGCAAGGTGTTGGCCAGCCTGGGCGCGTTGGAGCTAACCGACCTGGATGCCACCGCGTCCTACGCCGATACAGCGGATTCCGAAGCGCGGCATTTATTGTCACTGGATCGCGTCGACGAAGCGCTGAAGCTGGAGCAGCAGGTGTACGACCTCGCCGAAAAGGTCTTGCAACAGCGACCCAGCGACCTGCATTCCCTTGCCAATCGTTACTACGCGGCGCAGTTGCTGACCCAGTTGGCCAGGCGTCGCCACGACGATGCCGCGGCGATGGACTATGCCTTGCGAACGGTGCGCGCGGGCGAGGACGCGGTGCGGTTCAACCCATCGGATCTCGACGTCTGGCAATTCTGGGCGTTGGCCTTGGGCAATCTGTCGCACGTGCAGTACGAGCATGGCGATGTCGCCACCGCGTTGGCAACGAATCAGGCGGAGGTGGCGCTGGAACACGACAAGCGCCGGCCGTCCAGCCTCGCACCGATCATGTGGAGTGAATGGCTTGGGCTGGCAATCCTGCAGACGCAGCTCGGCCAGACTGCCGCCGCCCGGCAATCGGCGCAAAACTATTCGCGCGATGTTGCTGAGTTCGTCGCGCAATTGGCGCCGGACGATCCTCGTAAACAGCTGCTGATGCAACCGACACAGATGCTGGAGGGCAGCTTCCAGTTGGCCGCAGGCGATGTGCAAGCCGCCTATGCCACCGCCACAGCCGCGAACTCCCGTATCGCCGCGATTGTTGTTCCCGCAGATCGCGACCGATTCAGCGCAGTGATCCAGATCAACCTGATGAACGCGAACCTTGCCATTGCAGCGCAAGCGGCGTTGCGAACCGGCCGCTTTGCCGAGGCCGAAGTGCTGGCGAACAGGCGGCTTGCGGTACCAGTGAGCCCGCAAGCGACCGGCAATCCGCAGGCCTTGGTCTCGACCTCGCGCGTAATGCTGGCGCATGCGATCGCCATGCAGGGCCGCATGCAGGAAGCGCAAGCCGCCCTGCAACCAGCGTTGACGTATTACCAGCAGGAATTGCAGGCCGGAGCGCACAGCACCACATTCCGAGCCAACTACGCCTACGCGCTGTATGCAAGCGCGCTGGTGCAGGCAGATGACGCCGCTGGCAGCACACAGCGCGCCGCAGACCTTGCCTCTGCCGCGGCACAGATGGCCGGACTGTCGCCTGAAGCCCAACAACTGGTGGATGCGCGCCTGCTCTCGCAAATGATCGCGACCGAGACGGCTAAACACTGATCCAAAAAATTTGACTTTCATTATTCCCTGAAGCAACACCATCTCCATCCCGGCCTTCCCTTGAAGGAAGGAGCCCAACTCAATCCATGATCGCGGCCGCATGACACCAGCACCCGACGCCCGCGTTCGTCTCAGCATCGGCCTGACCGCGCATCGCGATCTGGTGGCCGATGAGGAACCTGCGCTGCGCGAGGCAGTCCGCACGTTTTTCAAAAGCCTGCGCGCGCAATTTCCTGATCTGCCGCTGCGCTTGATCTCTGCGCTGGCCGAAGGCGGCGATCAACTGGTCGCCGAGGAAGCAGTGGCGCTGGGCATCGAGCTGGTTGTGCCGCTGCCGATGGAACGCGCCGAATACGAACGCGATTTCACTGATCCTCTCGTGTTGGAACGCTTTCACCGATTGCTGGCGCAAGCCGACGTGCGCGTGTTGCCGCTGGCGCCTGGCATCAGCCTTGCCGACGTCGAAGCGCGCGGCGACGCACGTAATCGCCAGTACGCGCAGCTCGGCATGTTCGTGTCATCCCATTGCCAGTTGCTGCTGGCGTTGTGGGATGGCAACCCGAGCAACGCGATGGGAGGCACTGCGCAGGTGGTCGAGTTTCATCTGCATGATGTGATGCCCGACCTGCGTCTGGATCAGGTAGCGCCCAATCTGCTGGCCGATGACGAAAGCGATCTGATCTATCACCTCAGTTGTTCGCGCCGCACGCACGCCAGCGGCACCGCACCGCGGCTACCGCCGTTGCAAACTTCCTGGATCACATTAGCCGGCGAAACGCCTGCTGCTAACGGCATGCCTGATCAATACCGGCATGTGTTCGGTCAGTTGCAGCAATTCAATACCGATCAGACCCGTCATGCCGCCCTGATTGCCGCTGCGCCATCGCATTTGTTTCCTGCGCCGTTGCCAACGCCGCTGCCAACCAACAGCGCCAATGTCGAATGCCAGTTCCATGCAGCCGACTGGCTGGCGCTGCATTTCCAGCGCCAGGTGCGTCGCAGCCTGCTGGCCACGCACGCGATCGCCGCGTTAATGGGATTGGCGTTCATTTTGTTTTCGGATGTAGACAGCTCGCGCGTGTACCTGGTGGCGTTTCTGTTGTTGTTCGTACTGGCACTGGTGCTGAACATGATTGGCCGGCGCCGCGAATGGCAGCGCAAGTACCTCGACTATCGCGGACTGGCCGAAGGCCTGCGCGTGCAGCTGTACTGGCGGATGGCCGGGGTCGAGATTCCGCCCAACAGCAGCCTGGGTTACGACAGCTTCCTGCAAAAACAGGACGTCGACCTGAGCTGGATTCGCCATGCGATGCGCGGCACCAGCTTGTTGCGCGACGACAGTTTCGTTCCCGATGCGCGTTGGCTGCACTGGGTGATCGAACATTGGGTCGGCGATGCGCGGGGCAACGGCGGACAACTGGCGTATTTCCAGCGTGGCAGCCAGCGCCGTGAGCAGGCGTATCGCAACACCACCCTGCTCGGCCAAGCCGGATTGATCGCGGGTCTCACCGGTGCCTGTGTGCTGCTGTTCGGTGGTCAGCATCTGTCGCTGACGATGCAGAATGTCTTGATATTGGCGATGGGCCTGCTGCCACTGCTTGCCGGCATCCGTGAAGCCTATTCGTACAAAAAAGCCGACAAGGAATTGATCAAGCAATTCCGTTTCATGGGCCGCTTGTTCGAGAGCTGCCGCGTGCGCTTGAAGGCTTCACGCTCGGATGCGGAGACACGACAACTGCTGTTCGCGCTGGGCCGCGCCTGTCTGGAAGAACACGCCGAGTGGATCCTGCTGCACCGCGAGCGCCCGCTGGAGCATGCGCAGTTGGCTTGATTGAAGCGCGGAGTGCAGCCGGTATGCGCGCTGTGAGGCGATCGGCCTGAACACTCGCCCCTGCAAGTTCGCGCCCATCACATCTTCCAAAAGCAAAAAGCGGGCAGAAGCCCGCTGTTTGTCTACCAACTCAAAAACTGCAACGCAATAATCAAGCCGCAGCGTCGGCGTCTTCCGTCACTGCCTTGATCGACAGGCGAATGCGACCCTGCTTGTCGACTTCCAGCACCTTGACCTTGACCATATCGCCTTCCTTCAGCTTGTCGGAGACCTTCTCGACGCGCTCGCTGGAAATCTGCGACACGTGGACGAGGCCATCCTTGCCCGGGGCGATGGTGACGAACGCGCCGAAGTCCATGATCTTGGCGACCTTGCCCTCGTAGATGCGGCCCGGCTCGACGTCGGATGTGATCTGTTCGATGCGCGACTTGGCAGCGTGGCCGGCGGCGGCATTGACTGACGCGATGACGATGGTGCCGTCGTCCTGAATATCGATCTGGGTGCCGGTTTCCTTGGTGATCGCCTGGATCACCGAACCACCCTTGCCAATCACTTCGCGGATCTTGTCCGGATGGATCTTCATGGTGATCAGGCGCGGCGCGAACTCGCTCATCTCGGCGCGCGGTGCGGCCAGACCCTTGGCCATCTCGCCGAGAATATGGATGCGGCCAGCCTTCGCCTGCTGCAACGCCGTCTTCATGATCTCTTCGGTGATGCCCTGGATCTTGATGTCCATCTGCAACGCGGAGATACCCTTTTCGGTGCCGGCAACCTTGAAGTCCATGTCGCCGAGGTGATCCTCGTCGCCGAGGATGTCGCTCAGCACCACGTAGTTGTCGCCTTCCTTGACCAGGCCCATCGCGATGCCCGCAACCGGTGCCTTGATCGGCACACCGGCATCCATCAGCGCCAGCGAGCTGCCGCAAACCGATGCCATCGAGGACGAACCATTCGACTCGGTGATTTCCGACACCACGCGAATGGTGTACGGGAACGATTCCATCGACGGCATCACCGCAAGCACGCCGCGCTTGGCAAGGCGACCGTGACCGATTTCGCGACGCTTCGGACCCATCATGCGGCCGGCTTCACCAACCGAATACGGAGGGAAGTTGTAATGGAACAGGAAGTGATCCTTGTACTCGCCGGAGACGGCATCGATGATCTGGCCGTCGCGCGCGGTACCAAGAGTGACCGCGACGATCGCCTGCGTCTCACCGCGGGTGAACAGCGATGAGCCATGCACGCGCGGCAGGATGCTGACCCTGGAACTGATCGCGCGCACGGTATCCAGCGCACGCCCGTCAATGCGGATCTTGCTGCTGAGCACGGCGTCGCGCATGGTCTGATATTCGAACTCACCGAATTCCTTGGCCACGTCGGCCGGCTTCCACTGGTTGGCTTCGCATTGCGGCGCCAACGTGGCAAGCACATCCTTTTTCAGCGCCGAGATTGCATCCTTGCGCTCAAGCTTGTCACGCACTGCAAATGCCTGGGTCAGGCGGTCGCCAATGGCGGTCTTGATCGCGCCGAGCATCTCCGGGTTGGCAGCCGGGGCGGACCATGTCCACTTCGGCTTGCCGGCTTCGGCGACCAAAGCGTTGATGGTGTCGATCGCGATCTGCATCTGCTGGTGGCCGAACATCACGGCGCCCAACATCACGTCTTCCGACAATTCCTGCGCTTCGGACTCAACCATCAATACCGCAGCGGCAGTGCCGGCGACGACGAGTTCGAGCTGGGAATCGATCAGCTCGGTCTTGGTCGGATTCAGCAGATACTGGCCGTCCTTGTAACCAACCTTGGCGGCGCCGATCGGGCCATCGAACGGGGCGCCTGACAGCGCCAGCGCGGCGGACGCGCCCAGCAGTGCGAGGACGTCGCCGTCGACTTCCGGGTTCATCGACATCACGGTGGCGATGATCTGCACTTCGTTGCGAAAACCTTCCGGGAACAGCGGACGGATCGGACGATCAATCAGGCGCGAGATCAGGGTTTCCTTCTCGGTCTGGCGTCCTTCACGCTTGAAGAATCCGCCCGGAATGCGACCACCGGCGTAAAACTTTTCCTGGTAGTCGACGGTGAGCGGGAAGAAATCCTGCCCCTCTCGCGCGGTCCTGTTGGCGACCGCGCTGACCAGCACCACGGTGCCATTGCACGACACCATCACTGCGCCGCCGGCCTGGCGCGCAATTTCGCCAGTTTCCAGCGTGACTGCCTGATTGCCGTACTGAAAGGTCTTGGTCACTTTAGCCACGAATAGTTGTCCTAGGTTCTTGTAAAGAGTGCAGCCATGGATGGCTGCCCGTTTGATCCAGCATTCAAGGACGAATGCTGAAATTCAGCGCTGCCCGTTTGATTCTGCATTCAAGGATGAATGCATAAATTACCAAGGCGTTACCTGCGGATACCCAAGCGCCCGATCAGCGTCTTGTAGCGATCAGCGTCCTTGCCGTGCAGATAGTCGAGCAGGCGACGGCGCTGGTTGACCAGCATCAGCAACCCGCGACGCGAATGATGATCGTGCTTGTGCACCTTGAAGTGACCAGTCAGCATTTCGATGCGGGCGGTAATCAGGGCAACCTGCACTTCCGGAGAACCGGTGTCGCCAGGAGCGCGCTTGTATTCTTCGATGACTTTTGCGGTATCGATGGACATGTGTTTGAACGCCTTTGCTTGATGCGAAACCCGCAGACTGCCGCGTTGCGGCACTACCGCCTGATCCGCCGTGGAGACACTGGATTTACCTGCACGCGATGGCTTCAATCCCGACACGGTCGAGCCGATAAAATCAGGCCGACCACACAGGCTGATCGCGTCGCTACGTGCGGGCGATGTTCAAACCGCGATCCGTCGTGGATCGTGGCCGCGGCCGTGTTGCAGCGCCGCGTGACTTCCGACAACAAACTGTATGGGCGTCGGCCGAATCGAACACGCCATTGTAGCGCGCTGCGGGCCGAGGCAACAAGGAAGTATTGCGTGAATA
>JBBQQH010000027.1:0-44123 GCA_038216155.1 Lysobacterales bacterium | reverse complement strand
CACCAGCAAGACCACCTCGGAGCAACTCGACCTGTTTGCAGCGCTAAAGCTGGCAAAGCCACAAGCCGCCCTGTAGTGTCATTTTTGCATGCCGTGGTATAAGCAAATCAACAACTTGCGTGATTAGCTGCGGAACTCGTGCGGCATACGCACCCAACGCGACAGCGACTGCACACGCGAGCGCACCGGCAACGCGGAGCACGCGGTTCAGACGCGGATTTGCTTCAGCCACCATCGCGCGACGTACGACGCCGCCAGAAGGCGACCAGCAACACGATCAATGTCAGCAGCAGGGGCACCGCCAGAATGTCGAGCAGCTTCAATCGCGTGCCAAGTGACTGGATGTCGGCGTCAAGCTTGTGCTGCACATCGCGCAATTGGCGCCGTATGGTCTGGCGTTCTTCCTGAAAGGTGTGCAGTTCGGCCGATTGTTTCGGCGTCATCGCCAACGCCGCGGCGCCAGCGGACTTTTGCGGCTGCAGTTCGGCCAGTTTTTGTTCAAGTGCAGTCAGCTGGCTTTGCAACTCCGCGGCCTTGCCCTGCAGGCTGGCATCGGCGCGCTTCTTCAACAGCTCTACGCGGGTGAAGGGCCGGGCTGCGCCGGGTCGTGCCCGCAGCGCGATCAGATCGGTGTTGCCGACCATGTTGTCGACCATGTTGAAGACGAAATCGCCGTTGTTGGCGAACGCATTGAGCAATCGCCGACCGAAGAAATTCTGCGCGTTCACCCACAAGCGGTCGGTCAATACGTCGGTGTCAGCGACCACGATCAGGTTGGCGGGAATCCGCGTTGCAGCCAGATGCTTGCCGCCGATGCGATCGGGAAATGCGGACTTGAGCGGTCCGCTGAATCGTGCGGCCAACACATAGCTTTTGCGATTGGCACCGAACGTGGTGGTCAGGCTGGCAGGATCGCCGAGCAGTAGTCGCGCGCGGATGTCGTCGATCAAATCCGACTGCGATGAGCTGCGCGCCAGCGGTTCCATATTCAGCGCGCTGCCGGGAGCGAGATCGACTTCGCCAGCAGTGGAGAAATTCACCGCCGCCAGTTGCGCTGAGACCACGTCCTCCTGGTTCAGCGCATCCTTGCGCAGACCGATCATCAATGGATTGTCGATCGGCGGACGCTGCGGGTCAGGTTGCACCTGCAACGCGTTACCGGGGTCGCGCACCACGATCCGCGGCGAGTACGCGATGCCCCACGCCTTGAACAGCGTGTCGAGCGAAGAAGATGTTGCCGACAGCTTGCCGCCCGGCAGCACGCCGCGCTGCTCGCCGGCCGGATCGGATTCGGCGTAAGGATCGACGAATACCAACAGGCGCCCGCCGCGCATCACGAACTGGTCGATCGCGTATTGCGTATCGTCGGCCAGTTCCTTGGGATGCAGCACAACCAGCAGGTCGACATCATCGCCGATCGATTTCGGGTTGCCTTGCAGGCGATGCAGCTCGAACAATCGCGCCAATTCGCCGTCGATCGCCCAGCCGTCGTGGACGCTATTGCTGGAAGGATCAAACCCCGGCCCGCTGGGTAATCCTGACAGCAGCCCGACCACCGGCTTGTGCGCATTGCCCAGCGAACTGATCAGCTTGGCAATGTCGTATTCGAGAAACACTTCCTTGTTCGGATCGAAAAACGGTGCGACCGCTTGCTGGCCATGATCGTTGTTGCCGACCAAGCCGAAGTACAGCGTATTGCCGACGGTACCCAGCGGTACGCCCTGCAAACCAGCGGCTGCAGCCCGGTCTTCGGCATCGGTGAAGGGTTGCGGATCGACCGTGTCGAGCGTGACCCGTCCGTGCGAGCGAGCGGCCATTTCCTGCAACAGTTCGTGCACGCGCTGTGCATAGGTGCGCACCTGCGGCAATTGCTGTGCGGCCTGTTCGGATAGATAAAAATGCAGGTGCACCGGGGTGCGGTTGCTATCGAGCAGATGCACGGTGCCGGGCGACAGCGTGTAGAGGCGGTTGGCGGTCAGGTCGATGCGCGCACCGCTAAGCAGGATGCCGCTGACCGACACCACCGCGATGAACGCCGCCGCCAGCAACGCCAGCGCGATCCGTGCTTTCCATAGTCGGCGCTTGCCACTATCGATGGCCTGTGCCGAAGGCGCAGTCGCAGGGGTGGTCACTGGCGGCTTGGGCGTGGACATGCGCTCAGTCGGCCTTCTTGATGTCGATCACCAGCACCGCCGCGTACAACCATGCACCAATGCACAGCAGGAAATACAACACGTCGCGCACGTCGAGCACGCCCTTGTTGATGGCGTCGAAATGGGTGAGAAAACTCAGTTGCGCGACGGCGTTGGCGAACACGGCAGGCGTCAGCGCACGCAGGCTGTCCTGCACGAGCGGAAAGCCGGCCAGCAAAAATAAAAATCCGACCGTCGCGGTCAGGATGAAAGCGACTACCTGGTTGCGGGTGGCCGCCGACAGACACATGCCGATCGCCAGAAATCCGCCAGCCATCAGCGCGCTGCCCAGATAGCTGGCGAAGATCACACCATTATCGGGATCGCCCAGGTAATTGACCGTAATCCACATCGGAAAGGTCAGCGCCAGCGCCAGCACGATGAACGCCCACGCCGCGAGAAACTTGCCAAGCACTGCCTGCCACGGCGGAATCGGCAGTGTGAGCAGCAACTCGATACTGCCGCTGCGACGCTCCTCGGCCCACAGCCGCATCGCCACCGCCGGCACCAGAAACAGGTAAAGCCATGGATGAAAGGCGAAAAATGGTTGCAGATCGGCCTGGCCGCGCTCGTAGTAGCTGCCCATGTAGAAGGTCAGCGCCGCGGCCAGCATCAAAAAAATCACCGTAAATACATACGCCACTGGCGTCGCCAAATAGCCGCGCAATTCGCGTCGGAAGATGGTGCCGACGCCGCTCATGCGCCCTGCTCGCCCAGCGTAAGTTGGCGAAACACATCATCCAGCCGGCCGCGTTCAAGCCGGGCATCGGCATGACCAACGCCGCGCGCCTCCAGCCGATCAAGCACCGGCTGCAGCAGTTGCGCGCTTGGCAGCGCCAGCACCAGCAGGCGACCGCTGTCGGCGTCGTTTTCTACCGCTGCCACGCCGGGCAAACTCTCCAGCGCCGAGCGCGCGGCGACACTGTCGGCCACCACCAGCGAGACGGCATTGTTGAACCGCGAACGTTGCTCGAGCTCGCCTGGTGTGGCATCGGCGACAAGACGACCGCGTGCAATCACGATCGCGCGTGTGCAAACCGCCTGCACTTCTTCGAGGATATGGGTGGACAAGATCACCGTGCGTTCGCGCGCAAGCTCGCGAATGAGATTGCGCACGTCGTGCTTCTGGTTCGGGTCAAGGCCGTCTGTTGGTTCGTCCAGGATCAGTGCCGGCGGATCGTGCAGAATCGCCGCCGCCAGCGCGACGCGCCGGGTGAAGCCCTTGGATAGCGTTTCGATGCGCTGGCCGAGCACGGATTCCAGTTGCAGCCGGCCGATCACCGCGTCCAGCCGGACGCGACGGCGCGCCGCATCGAGCCGATGCGCATCGGCAATGAATCGCAAAAAAGCGTCGACCCGCATCTCGCCGTAGCTCGGCGCGCCCTCGGGCAGGTAACCCAGCACCTGTTTGGCCCGCAGAGGATCGGCGACCACAACACAGCCGCACACGCGGGCGCTGCCGGCGCTGGGCGTGAGAAATCCGGCCAGCATGCGCATGGTGGTGGTTTTACCGGCGCCATTGGGGCCGAGAAATCCCAGCACCTCGCCGGGCTGCACGAGAAAGTCGATCGAGTCCACCGCCGTCTTGCGGCCATAGCATCGCGACAGCGCTTGGGCCTGAATCACGGTGCTATCTCGCAGTCATGCGGCATGGGCCGGCGCGTGCCGGCACTCCCTGTGCGTTGCAATTACTTCGCGACTGGCTTGAGCGGCCAGAAGATGGCGAACTCGCCATCCTCGGCGAAACTGCCGGCGATGCCCTTGTTGTAGACCTCCCACGGACGGTCGGCGACGTCCTCGCCATGGGTAACTGCCCAGGCCTTCATGCTGTCGCGTACGGCAGGCAGCGCGGCAGGATGACCGGTGAAATTGACGGTGACCGCGCGCACGGGAGTAGTTTGGCGATACTTGACCGGGTTCTTGTCGCCATCGATCTTGATTGTCAGCGCTTCTAGCGGACCTGCGGCCGGTGCTGCAGTGTCGATCGCAGGCTCAGCGTCGGCATTCGTAGCGGCCTCATCAGTCTTCGCCGAATCTATGCTGGCCGGCGCACTACCACCGCGCTTGCGCACCGGAATGGCTAGATCGAACTCATAGCTCTCGGCGCCGAAGTTGGTATCGATCACGCGCACCGGGCCGGTAGCCACAAGGTTGTTTTTGTCGATCACCTGCTTGAGCCACTGCATCTGGGTGACCATCGCCGACTGCACTTCGTCGTTGGCACGCTTCGCCTCAGTTGGCGCGTACAACAGGTTTTCGGCCGGTACCTCGACAATGCTGATCGGGTTGGGCAGGCGCGTGTAGTCGAACTTGGGTACCGTCGCCAGCAACGCGGACAGGCTGTTCAAGCTCGACTTCATGCGATCGCCGGCGCTGCGCCTGATGTACAAACCGGCATAGCGGCCGAACAGGTTCCAGCCATAATCGACCGAATAGGCCTCAGTGATCTCTACGGTCTTCTTGTTCTGGCCGATCTTCTTGAAGCGCAGCGACATCTTCTTGTTGGTGCCGTAGGCGTCGTCCTTGATCTCGAAATCAATGCGCTCGTTGGGCACCACATTGGTGATCTGCCAACTACCGCTGCCAACCGCCGGATTGGTCGAGCTGAAGTCCAAGTGCGCGCCAACACCACTGTCTGGCCCGGAAATCGTCAACTTGACCTTGGGGTCGAGCTTTCGCAATTCGCTCCAGTCCTTGAACCGCTTGAAGCCGTTCATCAGGTCGAACACAACCGGCAACGCCCGGTTGGTCTCGGTGACTTGCTGCACCGAGCGATGCGGCGGCAATACCGCCCCGAACACCACAAACAACACGGCAACCACCACCAAGGCGATCAACAGTTCAAGAAGTCGAATCATTCTGAAAATCTCCGGACAGCGCCAGGTCAATTGGGTGGAAAGCGAAGGTTGGATTCATGGGCAGCAGTGCTAACGATACGGTCGCGACCAGCAGATTGCCAAATCCGGGCGCGGCCTCGCCGCATTTCCAGGCTGAATTGAGTCCGGCGAATAGAACAGCGACCGCTCCCGACGCAGGGAATCCGAATGTTATCAGGGAACGGTGCAGCCGGCAGGGCCCAGCCTCACGTCTTGTAGTCGGTTTCGCATTTAGCCGGTGTCGCATTGCGCTTGCAGGCTGCACGCTCCTCAACCCTCCGCTGCAAACAGCGCAAGGGAGGGAGCGCAACCGCGAATATCCAATTAAACCAGACTCAGCTCAAAGGCCTTGAGCACGGCCCGGGTACGATCGCGCACGCCCAGCTTGGACAAAATGTTCGAGACGTGATTCTTGACCGTGCCCTCGGCCACGCGCAACGAATTAGCGATTTCCTTGTTGGAGAAGCCGCCTGCCATCAGCCGCAGGATCTCTGTTTCGCGCTCCGTCAGCGGATCGGGTTGCTCGAGGCTGACGAAGGCGTTGTTCATGTGTTCCAGTCCGGACAGAAGGCGCTGGGTAACCGCCGGCTGCACCAGCGAACCACCACTAGCCACGGTGCGAATGGCCGAGACCAGTTGCTCCAGGGTCACGTCCTTGAGCATGTAGCCGCGCGCGCCGGCCTTGATCCCGGCCAGCACCAGCTGGTCATCATCAAAGGTGGTCAGAATGATCGTCGGCGGCAGCCCGCCGCTGGCGCTGAGTGCCTGCAAGGCTTCCAGCCCGGACATGCTGGGCATGCGCATATCCATCAGCACCACGTCGGGCTTGCACTGCGGAATCAATTCGACCGCCTGCCGACCATCGCTGGCCTCGGCTACCACTTCGATCCCGCCATCAAGCGCGAGCAACGAGCGAATTCCCTGACGCACCAGGGTTTGATCGTCAACCAGACAGACGCGAATCATGCCGGACTCCCTATCGGTAGGTGCAACGTAAGTGCGAAGCCGTGGCCACGCGCGGTCTGGATATCCACAGTACCGCGCTGCTGGCCGATGCGCTCGCGCATGCCTCGCAAGCCGTTGCCGAACGCGAACACGTCGGCGCCGCGCCCGTCGTCGCGCGCCAGCATTTCGACCGCGCCGATCTCTTGGCGGAACTCGAGCCACAGGTTAGCCGCCTGTGCGTGCCGAACCGCATTGGTGATGATTTCCTGCGTACAGCGCAACAGCACCGTGGCGCGCTCGGGATCCTCGACCAGAAACGGCTGCGGCATCGCCAGGTGGATTTCCAGCGACAACACGCCTTCGGTCAGTGTGCTCAAGGCAGTGCCCATGTCGACCGCGCCCTCGTCGCGCAACTGGCTGACAGCCTCGCGCACATCGGTCAGCAGCAGCCGCGCCAGCGTGTGCGCCTGGCGCACGTGCTCCTGCACCTTGCCCGAGGACAGGTGCCCGGCCACTTCAAGATTCAGGCTGAGCGCCGTGAGATGGTGGCCGAGCAGGTCGTGCAGATCTCGCGAGATGCGCATGCGCTCGCTCAAACGGCTGCTTTCGGCCAGCAGCGCCCGGGTCGCCCGTAGTTCGCTGTTGAGCCGGCGTTGTTCCTCGCGCGCCTGAGCCTGCTGCTTGGCAACCAGCGCGGTAATAAAGGTGAAACTCGAATAGCCGACGAACAGCATTGCTTGCAGGATCGCCTCGCCCAGCTTGAATCCTTGGCCATTGGTGAACACCGGGATCAGGGCCACGTGTTGCAGGATCAGCCACGGCACGCCGATCCGCAGCGGCAGTAGCCACGGAAGCACACCGGCCAGCACCAACAACAGGATCCCACCCAAACCGCTGCCGCTGAACTGGCAGACCGCGATCGCCGAGGCGGTCAGCATCAGCAACAAGAGGAAGTCGTACCAGCGCGGCCGCCGCACGCCAAGCGCACGCGTCACCAGCAGATAGCCGCCGCCGAAGGCGAGATAGGCGATCACCCACCAGCGCAGATTGAATTCTGCCGCCAGCCGCTCGATGCCCTCCTCCGCCGGGAAGTACGAGGAGTTGAGCAGCAGCGGAATGCCCACCATCACCCAGGTGAACATTCCCGCGTAGCGCAGCAATTGGGTGTGGCTGAGACGTCCGAGCATCCGCGCATCATAGGCGCGCGAGGCCGCGCACGGACGGGCCCAAAGTCATGCACGCGTCGGCAGTTGCCAGGATTGCACTGGCTCCCATGTTGCTGTTGCACATGTCCGTCGCCGCGGCCAGCCGTGGCATAATCCGCACATCGGGCCGATGCGATCGCGCCCACTTTCGACAGGCAACGCAGGAGTGGTGCCGGAATGACGATCGTCATCCGCGATGTCCGCGAGCACGAACTCGATTCGGTACTCGCCCTCAACAACACCGCCGGTGACGCCATCCTGCCTCTGGATGCCGAACGCCTGCGATTTTTCTGGGAGAACGCCGCCTATTTCCGGGTGGCGCAATCGGGCGAGCATCTTGCCGGTTTCCTGATCGCACTCACGCCTGATGTCGATTACGACAGCCCGAATTTCCGCTGGTTTCGCGAGCGCTATCCAGAGTTTTTATACATCGACCGGATCGTGGTCGCCGGCATGCGCCGCGGTGCTGGTCTTGGTCGTGTGTTCTATGCCGACGTGCAAAGCTTTGCCGAACCGCGCGTGCCGCGGCTTGCGTGTGAGGTGCGTGCCGAAGCAGGCAACAATCCGGCGCTGTTGTTCCATGGCAGCTTTGGCTTCCACGAAGTCGGGCAACATGTGGTCCCCGGGACGCTGGGTCGGGTGTCGCTGTTGACCAAGGACCTGTGCAGCTGGGACTGGATCCGCGAGACCTATCTGCGCGAACCGGCGGCAGGCTTGCCTGATGTCGCCTGGCTGGCTGCGCGGCACTCAGCGGTCACGATGGCGCCCCCGCAGCGCGCGACGGGTACTTGAGCGTGGTTGCGGCAACCACCGATTACGCACAGGCCGGCGAGCTCAAGATAGGTCAGGTCGGGATCGCCAACCTTCGCGTGCGCGTGCTGGATATTCCCAAGCTGATTGATGAGATGCGTGACCGCGTGCAGCGCGCGCCGAAATTGTTCGAACGCGCCGCCGTCGTGGTCGATTTTGGATCGTTATCGCAGTGTCCTGATGCAAAGACTGCGCGCGCTCTGCTCGACGGCCTGCGCGATGCGGGAGTAATTCCGGTGGCGCTGGCGTTTGGCACCACCGAAGTTGAAGAACTTTCGCGCAGCGTCGGACTACCGCTGCTGGCGAAGTTCCGCGCTCAATACGAACGCAGTGACACCTCATCGGCCGCGCCACCCGCGCCACCTGCTGTGCCTGCGGCAGCGGTTGCAAGCAAAGCGCCCGCGGCCGTAGCCCCCACCGCACGCTCGCCTACTGCGCCTGGACTCGTGCACACCACGCCGGTGCGTTCGGGCCAGCAGGTGTACGCACAAGGCCGCGACTTGACCGTTTGCGCCGCGGTCGGCGCCGGCTCGGAAGTGATGGCCGATGGCTCGGTGCACATTTATGGCCCACTGCGCGGTCGCGCGATGGCGGGTGCCCTAGGCGACACCGACGCGCGCATCTTTTGCCGCGCTTTTCATGCCGAACTGGTCGCGGTGGCCGGCAACTACAAAGTACTGGACGAGATTCCGAAGGAATTCCACGGCAAACCAGTGCAGATTTTCCTGCGCAATGACGCGCTGGTGATCGAGGCGATGGACTGAATGCACGTGACGATTTCACTCATCCGGTCGCGCAATCGAAATCGCCGCCCGCATTTTGCCAACTGGATCATCGATGCCCACTGAAAGCCCGCCGACCAATCAAACTGCCGCGCAGACGCCAGAGCTCAATGATGCGCCAGTGGTCGAACCTCACATGGTAAAGACCGATGTGGTTGCGTCTGATGTCGTCGCTCCTGATGACCTCGTTCCCACGGTGGTCGTGCCCGGCCTCGTCAGCGGCAATGCGATTGCATCCGACTCCGGCAATCTCGACATGTCGATCCCCGATGCCGTCAGCGCCGAGGCCAACGCTCAGGTCGATGCCGAAGTCCGCGCGAACCGCATCACGGCTGAATTGCCAGCGGTGCATGCGCAGGCGGGAATCATTCCGGATTCGCTTGAATGTGAAGTGGTCGCTTCTGCAGCCGAATTGCCGACGGCGCCGCAATCGTATCGGATGCACGCGACCTCGCAGCAATCAAATCTGGCTAGACCTGACGCATCGCAGTCCAGCACGGTATCGTCCAACACAACCCCATCCAACACGTTGCACGCAACCACATCGCAACCCAACCCGTCCGGAGCAACCAACTTGGCAGAAATCATCGTAGTCACGTCCGGCAAGGGCGGCGTGGGCAAGACCACCACCAGCGCGAGCCTTGCTTGCGGGCTGGCGCGTCACGGCAAGAAGGTCGCGGTGATCGACTTCGATGTCGGCCTGCGCAACCTCGACCTGATCATGGGCTGCGAACGCCGCGTGGTGTACGACTTCGTCAACGTCATCAATGGCGAGTGCACGCTGCGACAAGCGCTGATCAAGGACAAGCGTTTCGACACGCTGCATATTCTGGCCGCCTCGCAAACGCGCGACAAGGATGCGTTGACCAAGGAGGGGGTTGAGAAAGTGCTCACTGACCTGGGTCACGATGGTTTCGATTTCGTCGTCTGCGATTCGCCGGCGGGAATCGAAAAAGGTGCGTTTCTGGCGATGTATTTCGCTGATCGCGCCGTGGTAGTGGTGAATCCGGAAGTGTCCTCGGTGCGTGACTCCGATCGCATCCTCGGCCTGCTCGCATCCAAGACTCGTCGCGCCGAGCAAGGCGAGCGCGTGAAGGAACACCTGCTGCTGACGCGTTACGACCCGAAGCGCGTGGAAGCCGGCGACATGCTCTCGATCAAGGACGTGCAGGAAATTCTCGGCCTCGACGTGGTCGGCGTGATCCCTGAAGCGCCAGAAGTGCTGCAATCCTCCAACTCCGGTGAGCCCGTGATCCTGGACATGGAGTCGAACGCAGGACAAGCTTACGACGATGCGGTGCTACGCATCCTTGGCCAAACCCGGCCGCTGCGCTTCACCCAGATCGAGAAGAAAGGCTTCTTCTCGAAAATGTTCGGAGGTTGAGCATGGGACTGCTCGATTTCCTGCGCACCCGGCACAAGAACACCGCCTCAATCGCCAAAGAGCGGCTGCGCATCATCGTCGCCCAGGAACGCGGAGCGCGCGGCGCGCCGGACTACTTGCCGATGCTGCGGCGCGAACTGCTGGAAGTGATCACGCGCTACGTCAGCATCGATCCCGATGCGATCAAAGTCGACGTGACCAAGGAAGGTGACCACGACGTGCTCGACATCTCGGTGTCGCTGCCCGACAAGCCCGGGTTGAATGTCGCGCTTGGCTGAGCGGATTGTTGACGAGTCGTGAAAGCCGCCGCACTGCCTGCGTTCGATGCCTTGGGCGCAATCGAAACTGACATCGTCAGCGACGACGGCGCTCTGGACGTGCTGCGGCTGGTGGACAGTGATCGCGATGCCGTTGCCGATCTGTTGCGGCTGCATGGTCTGGCGTTAATCGTGGTTGACGACGGCACTGCCATTCCCGGCAGCTACTGGGGCGATTGCGAAGCTGGATTGATTGGCATCAACGTCTATACACGCGCCGACACACCGATCCATTCGATCCTGCACGAAGCTGCGCATCTGCTGGTGATGCCGACGGAGCGTCAGGCTCTGGTGCACACCGATGCCACCGATTCCATCGCCGAAGAAGACGCCGCCTGCTACCTGCAGATCCTGCTGGCGGACATGCTTTCCGGCGTCGGCGCCACGCGACTGATGCAGGACATGGACTGCTGGGGCTATTCGTTCCGGCTGGGTTCGACCCGCGCATGGTTCGAGCAAGACGCTGAAGATGCGCGTGCGTTTTTGCTGCAACGCGGCCTGCTTGACCTTCAGCAGCTGATAGCGGATGCAGCGCCACCAGGCGTATTGGAATCTCCGCAAGATTGACCCCGCAGTTGCGCCCGCGTCGTGCGCGCTCTAGCCTGCCGTATTGCGTCCGTCGACGCACAGGGGTCTGCCATGTCATTTCATCGGGCACTGCCTGATCGCGCACTGCTGTCGCTTGCGCTGCTGTCGATTGCGGTTCTCCTCGTGTTCGCCTTGCCGGGCTGCTCGCGCAAGCCGCCAGCCAACAACGCCGACGCCGCAAACACGCAATCGGTGGACAAGGGCACGCAGGCCAAGGCGGCGGCGTTCGTGGACAAGGTCAACGCCGGACTGCGTGCCGACTACGCGGAATCGCAGGCCGCGCAATGGCTGGCGGCAACCGATATCAACACCGATTCGCAACTGGTGGCAGCCAAGGCAAACGAGCGCTACCTCACGCTGCTGGATGGCTACATCGAGAAGGCGCGCGACTTCGATGGCCAGAGTCTGCAACCCGACACCGCCCGCGCAATCGCCTTGTTGAAGTTGCAAAGTGCCAGCCCGGCGCCGAAGGATCCGGTGAAACTGCGTGAGCTCACCCAGATCGCGACGCGACTGGAGGGCAACTACGGCGCGGGCCGCTATTGCAAGGACGCGGAAAAAACCGATTGCCGCCAGCTCGGCGAGCTTGAAGACGTGTTGCGCAGCAGCCGCGATTACGACGCCCAACTCGATGCGTGGACCGGCTGGCACGCTACCGCGTCGAGCCAGCGCGCGGATTACCAGCGCTATGTCGCCTTGCTCAATGAAGGCGCGAAGGAGGAAGGCTACGCCAACGCGGGCGAACTATGGCGCGCCGGATATGACATGAGTGCGGCCGATTTCCAGGCAGAAACAGATCGGCTGTGGAACCAGGTCAAACCGATGTACGACCAGTTGCAATGCTATACGCGCACCAAGCTGGTGAAAAAATACGGCAAGCGCGGTGAGGTCAACGGCATGATTCCGGCGCATCTCACCGGCAATATGTGGGCGCAGGACTGGACAAATCTGTGGGACCTGCTGGCCCCATATCCGAATGTGCCAGCACTCGACATCAGCTCACACCTCAACGCAGAACGCGACGCTGATTTCGGCAAGCGCATCAGTGCTCTGGGTCATGCTCCCAGCGCGCTCGAACAGGCCGATATCGCACAGGCTGCCGACCAGGCCGAAGCGGTCGCGATCACCAAACGCGCCGAAGGGTTTTACGTCTCGCTCGGCATGCCCAACCTGCCTGATTCCTTCTGGACGCGCTCGCAACTGATCAAACCACGCGACCGTGATGTGGTTTGTCACGCCAGTGCATGGGACATGAATCTGCAAGGCGATGTGCGCATCAAGATGTGCATCAAGCCCGAGGCTGA
The DNA here is from genome assembly GCA_038216155.1 of Lysobacterales bacterium. Lineage (GTDB taxonomy): Bacteria > Pseudomonadota > Gammaproteobacteria > Xanthomonadales > Xanthomonadaceae > SZAS-103. Next base: position 31,720 of record JBBQQH010000027.1, on the reverse strand, counting down.
GAGCTTCTTCACGATCTACCACGAGCTCGGACACCTGTATTACGACCTGGCCTACAACCCGCTGCAATTGCTGTTTCAAAACGGCGCCAACGACGGCTTTCACGAAGCGATCGGCGACACCATCCAGCTTTCGATGACGCCGGCTTATTTGCAGCAACTGGGATTGATCGACAACGCGCCGATCAGCGACGCGGCACTGATCAACACGCAGATGCGGATGGCGTTGAAGAAGGTCGCGTTTTTGCCGTTCGGATTGATGATCGATCGCTGGCGCTGGGGCGTGTTCGACGGTTCGATCAACCAGGCCAACTACAACAAGGCTTGGTGGGACCTGCGCGCGAAGTACGAAGGCGTCGCGCCGCCGACGCCGCGCGGCGAGGAATTTTTCGACGCCGGTGCGAAATACCACGTGCCGGCGAACGTACCTTACACGCGGTACTTTCTTGCCAACATTCTTCAGTTCCAGTTTTATCGTTCGCTGTGCAAGGCGTCGGGTTACGACGGGCCGCTGGCACAATGCTCGTTTGCCGGCAACGCCGAAGCGGGCAAGCTGTATCTGGCGATGCTGCGCAAGGGCGCCAGCCAGCCGTGGCAAAAAACACTGCAGCAGATGACTGGCGAGGATCACATGGACGCGAGTGCAATCCTGGAATACTTTGCACCGTTGCGGCAGTGGTTGCTGGAACAGAACAAGGATCAGGAATGCGGCTGGGAAGGGAACTTCGCCGGCACTCCGTAAGCTGATTTCCGATGTGACAAAGACCGTTCTTTCCGCAGATCGCATCAGCCAAGGGGTAAAAGATGCCGCATATTGTGGTCGTGATTCTCGTCGCGCTGGTCGCGCTGGAACACCTGTATTTTCTCTACCTCGAAATGTTCCGCTGGACGAATCCAGCGACCCGGCGCGCGTTCGGCCTGACTGCGGAATTCGCCGAGCAAAGTAAATCGCTCGCAGCCAACCAGGGTTTGTACAACGGATTCCTTGCCGCCGGGCTGGTCTGGAGCCTGCTGCATCCAGACCACGCAATCGCCCATCAACTGCAACTATTTTTCCTCGGCTGCGTGCTGGTCGCAGCGCTGTATGGCGGCTGGTCGGTGAAGCGCTCGATCCTGTTGATGCAAGGGCTGCCGGCATTGGTGGCGTTGATCGCCGTACTACTGGCCGCGGGCTGATCGCATGAAAACGTCCATTGAACCGCTGCTAGCACGCAACGTATTGGCCTCACAGCCGCTCGATCACGCGCATGCGCTCGATGCTCGCTTCTATGTCGATCCGCGCATGCAGGCGTTGGATGATTCCGCGGTATTCGCCCACGGCTGGCAACTGGCCTGCCACCAATCGCAATTACCGGATGCCGGCGACCATGTGGTGATCGAGATCGCCGGCCTGCCGCTGATCGTGGTGCGCGGCGAAGATGGCCTCATTCGCGCGCTGCACAACGTCTGTCGCCATCGCGCGGGACCGATCGCACGCTGCGACGGTCGTGGTGCCAAGGCGCTGCGCTGCCACTACCACGGCTGGACCTACACCCTGGACGGCGTGCTGCGCAGCGCGCCGGAGATGGGTACCGCGCCTGATTTTGTCGCCTCCGATATTCGTCTGCCACAGGCGCAAGTCGCGATCTGGCAAGGGCTGGTGTTCGTTGCGAACGGCGAGGTGCCGGCGTTCGAGCACATTGTCGCCGGCATCAGCGAACGCCTAGGCGCGCAATCGCTCGATGACTATTCGCATCATCGACGCATCAGTTACGACTTGAACTGTAACTGGAAGGTCTACGTCGACAATTACCTCGAGGGGTATCACGTCCCGCACATCCATCCCACGCTCAACGCGCTGCTGGACTACCGCAGCTACATCACCGAGACAGCAGCCTGGCATTCGCACCAGTACAGCCCGTTGGAAAGCAGCGATACGCTGTATGGCAGCGGCGATGCGCTGTACTACTTTTTGTATCCCAACACGATGCTCAACATCCTGCCTGGGCGACTGCAGACCAATCGCGTGCTGCCGCGCGGCGTCGACCATTGCCGCGTCGAGTTCGATTTCTATTACGCCATTGATGACAGCGATTCCGCGCAGTCACGCCGCGCGCAAGACATCGAGTTCAGCGACGTGGTGCAGGCCGAGGACGCCATGTTGTGCGAGGAAGTGCAGCGCGGGCTGGCGTCGGGTTCCTATACGGCAGGCCGCCTGAATCCGCTACGCGAAAACGCGGTCCACCACTTCCACGAATTGCTGCGCACCGCCTACCGACAGGAACTTTCCGATGTCCAATGAACTCAATTCCAGCGCGCGCCAGCTTGGTTTCTGGATGTGCGTGGCATTGGTCATCGGCAACATCATCGGTTCCGGCATCTTCCTGCTGCCGGCATCGCTGGCGCCCTATGGATTGAATAGCGTGTGGGCGTGGCTGTTGACCAGCACCGGCGCGATCGGACTCGCCCTGGTATTCGCCGGCCTGAGTCGCGGCCTGCCGACGGCGGGCGGGCCGTACGACTACACCCGGTTGGCGTTCGGCGCCCTGCCCGGTTTTCTGGTGATGTGGTGCTACTGGATTTCGACTTGGGTTGGGATCGCGGCGATCGCCACCGCATTGGTCAGTTACCTGAGCAATCTGTTGCCGTGGATCGCATCCACGCACGCGGCGTCGATCCTGCTGACAATCGGCTTCATCTGGTTGCTGACGGCGGTGAATGTGCTCGGCACGCGTTCGGCCGGCAAGGTGCAAGTTGTCACCGCGGCATTGAAACTGATTCCTCTGCTGGCGATCGTGGGACTGGGTGTGTACCTCGCATTGAGCGGAAGCCCGCTGCTCGAAACCACGCATCTGACATCGACCCATTTCGATCTCAGCGCGGTCACCGCCGCCGCAACCCTCACGTTGTTCGCCCTGTGTGGCATGGAGTCGGCCGCAGTCGCATCAGGCAAAGTGCGCGATCCCGCGCGCACGATTCCTCGCGCGACCATCGTTGGCACGGTCCTCGCCGCAGTGGTCTACATTATTGCCAGCACGACCATCATGCTGCTGGTTCCGGGCGATCGGCTGGCGCAATCGAACGCGCCGTTCGCCGATGTCGCTGCGATGTTCTGGGGGTCCGGAGTCGCGCACTGGTTTGCGCTGTTTGCCGCGATCAGCTGCTTCGGCGCGCTCAACGGCTGGATTCTGGTCAATGGGCAACTGGGATTCCAGCTCGGTCGATCCGGTTTGTTTCCGAAATCGTTCGCGCGTGAAACCGCCGCGCGCACGCCGGCGATTTCGTTGTTCGTCTCCAGTGCGTTTGCCAGCGTGCTGGTGCTGATGAACTTCGGCAAGTCGATCGTCGCGGTATTCACGTTCCTGGTGTTGCTCTCGACCACCGCCGTGTTGTTCATGTATCTGCTGTGCTCGCTGGCCGCGCTCAAGCTGCTGCGCAACGGCACCATCCCGGCCAGCAAGGGCAATATGGGCCTCGCAATCGGCGGCGCGATTGGAGCGGTATTTTCTTTGTGGGCACTTGCCGGCGCCGGCATCAGCACCGATCCGCACACCTGCGGCAGCAGCCTGATCTGCTGGACACCGTGGCACGCCAATCCGGTCTATCTCGGATTTTTGCTGCTGGCAGTGGGCGTGCCGATCTACTGCGCGATGCGCGCGCACAACGTGGTGACCCAACCTGCACTGCCGTGAATAGCCGCAGCAACTCGAATACATCGAACTCTTACATCCGATCGGTCGGCTCCAGCGCCACCGACTCGACTGGCACGTCCGGAATCCGCAGGCACCGCCGTGCATAGTCGCGCCATAGCAGCCATCCAACCACGGAAAACGCGCCCGCGGTGAGCGCTAGCTCGATACCGCTGTGCGCAACGAGCGGCGAGATCACGCCAGCAACGGTCGCGTTCAACACCAGCCCGATAAACGCTTGCGCCGACGACGCGCCGCCGCGTTGACGCGGAAACATGTCGAGCAACGCCAGGGTCAGAATCGGAAACACCAGCGCCACACCAAACGCCGTCAGCAGTATCGGCAACACCGCCAGCGGCAACAACAACGGCACGCCAAACAGGTTAACCACCAGCGGATGCAGGTTCGGCGCCAACAGGTTGAACACGATGTTCACCGCTGCCGCAGCGCCGCTAATCGCACAACCCAGGTTCGCCATACGCAAGCCGCTAACTCGTCCGGCCATGCGTCCGGAAGTAAACGCACCCAGCATCATGCCGCCGATAGTCGGCGCGAAAAACCAGGCGAACTGGCGCTCGTTCAAACCCATCAGGTCCATCACGAAAACCGGCGCCGATGCGATATACAAAAACAATGCGTTGAAGTTGAGCGAGCCGGCGATTGCGAGCTTTACGTAGGTCGCATTACCCAGCATCGCGCGATTACTGCGCAACAACGTCGATGGGCGGAACGGCGTGCGCTGCTCTACAGGATGCGTTTCCGGCAACGCCAGCAAGGTCGTGGTCCACAACACGACCGCGAACAACAACAGGAACCAGAAGATTGCGTGCCAGCCGAGCCCGCCCAACAGCCAGCCGCCGATGATCGGAGCAATCGCAGGCGCGATGCTGAACACCATCGAGACGTTGCTCATCATCCGCTGCGCATCGTCGCCATCGAGGCAGTCGCGGATCACCGCACGACCGACGATCAGGCCTACGCCCGCCGACAAACCCTGCAGCGCGCGAAACACCAGCAGCTGCGTCATCGTGATCGAGAGAGCGCAACCAATCGACGCCAGCGCGAACACCGCCAGCCCGGTCAGGATCACCCGCCGCCGCCCGTACGCATCCGACAACGCACCATGGAACAACGACGTGGCGGCATAGCCGATCAAGTACACGCTGATCGTCTGCTGCATCATCCATGGACTGACCGACAAATCGGCAGCCATCACCCGGAATGCGGGAAAAACGGTGTCGATAGAGAACGGCCCAAACATCGCCAGTCCGCCAAGCAGCAGCGCCAGTCGAACGCGGGATACGGGAAGCTCGCGGGGCATCCGTCGTTTTATCAGGACTGGCGGCACTGCGTCATCCATCCAGGCGCGGCAGCCCCCTGAAGCGTTCGTGGGTGAGCCGATGGACGAGACGACTGCCGCGCGCGCAAGTTGCCCAGCGTCGCTGACTTATGGAAGGATTGGATCGATCCGCTCGACCGCAACCGTTCGTGGTGAGCCCTTCGTCAGGCTCAGGACAGGCCTGTCGAACCACAAATCCGTTTCTGTTTACGCGTCAATTAAAATCAAGAACGAGCACTCCGTTACCAGCACGGTCAGGGCCTCTTCGCCGCACAGTCTGACAGCACGACGGTTGGCGGAGTATCTTCGGGGTAATGCCACCCGGGAGTACACGATGAAACCAGTTCGTCTCGCAATCGCAGTCCGCATCGCCTGTGCCATCGCTCTCGTCTCGTTGTCGAGCCTCGCGGCAAGCCAGGTGATCGCCGCACCAGTCAACCCCGACATGGAAGCCATCCGCAAAGCGGTCGACACCAAGCACGACGCGTCGGTCAAGCGCTTGCAGGACTGGATCGCGCTGCCGACGATTGCAGCCGAAGGTCTCAACACGCAGCAGGGCGCCGATTATATGGCAGGCATGTTGCGCGACGCCGGCTTCCAGCACGTCGAAGTTCTTCCAACCGATGGCAAGCCGGGCGTGTTCGCAACACTGGATGCGGGTGCGAAAAAGACAGTCGGTGTGTACTTCATGTACGACGTCAAGCAGTTTGATCCATCGGAGTGGAGTTCGCCGCCGCTGGAAGCGCGCATGGTTGACAAGCCCGGTATCGGCAAAGTGGTGATGGGGCGCGGCGCGGTCAATCAGAAAGGGCCGGAATCGGCGTTCATCGCTGCCCTGCATGCCATTCGCGATGCGCACAAGACGATGCCGGTTAACCTGGTCCTGATTGCCGAAGGCGAGGAGGAAATCGGTTCGCCCCACATCGGCCAACTGGCGCTCAATCCGAAAGTACAGGCGGCGCTGTCGAAGAGCATTGGCGTGTTCATGCCCTCGACCGAACAGGGACTCGATGGCGTGGTGACGGTCAGCCTCGGAGCAAAGGGTATCGCCGAAGTGCAACTCATCGCCAGCGGCGAACGCTGGGGACGCGGACCGAAGAAAGATATCCATTCCTCGCTCAAGGCCGAAGTCGACAGCCCGGCCTGGCATCTAGTCAAGGCGTTAGACACCCTGGTTTCGGCCGACGGCAACACAATCACCATCGACAATTATCCGAAGCCGCCGCTACTGAGCGCCGAGCATAAGGCAATGATCCGGGCGGCCAGCGCGCGCGGTGATGAAGCTGGCGATATGCAACGCCTAGGCGTGAAGCACTGGATCGATGACCTGCCCTTCGAGCAGGCGCAGGAACGCCTCGTCTCGCAACCGACTGTCAATATCGAAGGTTTGGTTGCGGGTTACACCGGCCCGGGCGGCAAGACCGTTTTGCCGTACCGCGCCGAAGCCAAACTCGACTTGCGGCTGGTGCCTGGCATGCCATTTGCCGATGCTGTTGCCGCGCTCAAAGCGCATCTGATCAAGCATGGCTTTGGCGATATTGAAGTGACCGTCAGCGGCGGCTACAACCCGACCCAGACGTCGGCGGATTCGGTATTGATCCAGACCTCGCTGAAGGTCTATCGCGATCACGGAATCGATCCGCTGCTGTGGCCACGCAGTGCGGGCTCCTATCCTGGATTCGTCTTCACCGAGCCGCCGCTTAGCCTGCCCTCCGGGCACTTTGGCACCGGCTACGGCACCGGCGCGCACGCGCCAGACGAATTCTACGTGATCGAATCGACCAACAAAAACATCGATGGCTACGACGGCGCGGTCATGTCGTTCGTTGAATATCTTTACGCGCTTGCGAAGTAACACACTGCACGGCGCGCTTACTGAATTCGCTCAAGCTAAGGACGTCATCCATGATCGGATTTTTCGGCAAGCCGGTTGCGGCAACGCTGCTGTGTCTGGCACTGATCGGCATACCGACCGCCTCGCGCGCCGCTGCGGCCACTAACGACAAACCATCGGCAACCAAAAAAACATCGCCGGCGGACGTGTTCAAGAACACCACGGCGGTGGATGGCCTGCTGCCGCTGCACGTCGATGCGCAAGCCGGGAAGATCCTGATCACGTTGCCTCCCGCGCAGGCCGACGGTGTGTCGGCGCGGTTTCTGTATGCGACAGCATTGCGCACTGGCCTCGGCTCGGCGCCGACGTTTCTTGATCGCGGCCGCGTCGGCAACACGCAGGTGCTTGCGTTTCGTCGCTACGGCAACAAGGTCGCTGCGGTGTTCGAGAATCCGCGCTTTCGTGCCGCTGGCACTGGTGACACGGCGAGTCCTGACTTCGCCACCTCGATTGCCTGGATGGGCGAGATCGCAACCACGTTGCCAGATGGTCGGATAGTGATCGACCTGTCGGGATTTCTCGCTTCCGACACACTCGGCATCGCGCAATCGCTTGACCAGAGCAGCGACACGTTCGGTGTCGGTGGATCGCAGGGCGCAGGCAGTGGCTTCACTTTGGACGACAAGCGCAGTGCCGCCGACGCGGCATCGGTGAAATTGTTCCCAGAAAACCTTGAGGTCGACGCGGTGCAAACGTACGCGTCGCAATTGCCCGGCGATGAAGTCACCAACATCGCGCCCGACGCTCGCCAAGTCAGCTTCACCGTGCATCACAGTTTCGTTCGGTTACCGCCACCAGGCTTTCATCCGCGCAAATTCGATCCACGCATCGGCGGCTTCAGCACGCAAGTGGTGGATTTCGGTGCACCCTTGGGCAGCGATGTGGTGCGCGATTACGCCAATCGTTTCCGTCTCGACAAAATCGATCCCGACTCACCACGTTCGGAGGTGAAAAAGCCGATCGTCTATTACGTCGACTCGCATGCGCCGGAGCCGATTCGCTCGGCGTTGATCGAAGGCATCGGCTGGTGGAGCAAGGCCTTCGATGCGGCCGGCTACATCGACGCGTTCCAGGTGAAGTTGCTGCCTGCCGACGTCGATCCGATGGACGTGCGCTACAACATCGTCAACTTCGTGGATCGCGCGACGCGCGGCTGGTCGTACGGACAGGAAATCGTCGACCCGCGTACCGGCGAAATCGTCAAGGGCATGGTGGTGCTGGGATCGCTGCGAGTGCGCCAGGACATCCAGATTTTCGAAGGCCTGGTTGGCGCCGACCAACTCGGCAGCGGCGGTCCAAACGATCCGGTGCAAGCCGCACTCGCGCGTTTGCGCCAACTCGGCGCGCACGAAGTCGGGCACACGCTCGGCTTCGCCCACAACTTTGCCGCGAGCACGCAGGATCGCGCGTCGGTGATGGACTATCCGCCGCCGCGAATCGGCCTGGTTGATGGTCGTCCCGATTTGTCACGTGCCTATGCGAGTGGCATTGGCGCATGGGACATGGCGACGGTCGACTGGCTGTATGGCGAGCCTTCAAACGGCGGCGATCCGCAACAGTTTGCCGATGCCAAAGCCACAGCCGTGGTTGCATCCGGAATGCGTTATATCGAGGACGCAAACGCGCGCGCCGACGACACCGCGCAACCGCAGGCGGCGCTCTGGGATGACGGCAGCGACACGACTGCCGAGTTGATACGGCTAATGACAGTTCGCCAGTCAGCCCTCGATCGCTTCGGGCTCAACGTGCTGGCCGCCGGCGAACCGATGGTCAACCTGCGCCGACGCTTCGTGCCAGTGTGGCTGCTGCACCGTTACCAGATGGTCGCGGCGGCGAAATCCATTGGTGGCGTCGACTTGAGTTATGCCGTCAATGGCGGTGGCCACGAGCTCGCCTTGCCAGTTCCGCCGCAGGCCCAGCGCGCGGCGCTTAATGCCGTGCTGGCCACGCTGTCACCGGATGTGCTGCGGGTTCCGCAACGGCTGGTGCCGCTGCTCTCGGCGGCACGCAATGCCAGCCCGAATCGCCAGTACGACATCGAGTTGTTCGCCAGCTCTGAAGGCACGCCGTTCGACTCGCTGGTGGCTGCAGATGCCGCCGCCGAACTGACGCTGGCCTCGTTGCTCGCTCCGGCGCGTCTGGCGCGTCTAGATTCACAACACGCAGCCGATTCGAATGCGCTCGGTGTCGACGAATTGCTTGACCGTCTGCAGTCGGTCACGCTTGCCAACACAAGCGACGCACTGACGCAACGCATCGCCTATCGCACCATCATCAGCATGGCGCAGGTCGAGCACGATCCGAAAACCACACCGGGCGTCGCTGCGATGCTGGATGCGCGCGTCCATGACATCGCTACCGCCCTCGCCCATCGCGGCGGCAGCAAGGCCGATCAAGACTGGGCCAGCAGCCTGTCGCGCCGTCTACTCAACCCGCAACAACTCGACAAATTGCTGGCCGAGCGACCACGCGCCGTCAACATCCCGCCTGGCCCGCCGATCGGCAGTGAAAGCGACTGGATGACGATGCCGGGGGACCGTGTCGACTGATGCATGAAGCGCCCGCATCAGCACAAGCGGCCTGGATTGGCGTGCCGGGATGGCCGTTTTTTTTCAAGCAGGAGCAGGACCGGCGGGCTGCCGCCAGTGATCGCCGTCAGCACATTTCAGGGCACTCAAACGGCATACACTGAGCGACCGAACTCGCACGGAATTCTTTGCATGCGTCATCGGATTGTCGCCAGCTTGTGCATCGCCTGCGGCACCGCCAGCGCCGGATTGGCAGAATTCGGCATCGAGGGTTACGGGGTGGTTTCCACACCCGACACTGAGATCCGCGCAAGTGTGAGCCCCGACGGTCAGCAAATCGTTTGGGGCAGCACTGATCGCAAAGGCGGCGCCGGTGGATGGGACCTGTGGCAAGCAACACGGCGCGAAGGACGCTGGGCGGACCCAAAGCCACTTGCGATCAATTCGACCGCGAACGATTTCGATCCGCTGATCAGCGCTGAGGGACAGTGGCTGTATTTTTTCTCCAATCGAGATGGCGGAGTGGGCGGCGATGATCTCTATCGTGCGCCACGGAAGGCCGACGGCACGCTGGGCGATCCCGAGAATCTGGGCGCGGGCGTCAACAGCGCGGGCAACGAATGGGCCCCTACTCCTAGCAATGACGGACAGCACCTGATGTTCGCCAGCAATGGCTTCGGCGGCGCCGGCCGCCACGATCTGCTGGTAGCGCACTGGAACGGGCGCGTGTTTGTCGATCCCAAACCCGTACCGGGCATCAACTCCGCCGCCGATTAATTCGATGCGGCATGGCTGGATAACGGAAAGGCGATCGTGTATGCGTACTCGAAGGATGCCGACAACAATCCGATTCGATTGATGGTGTCGCGCTGTGACGGCTCACGCTACGTCGATCCGCAACCGCTTGCGCTGTCATTCAACACCGAGAGCAATTACACGCTCGGGCCTGTGGCCGATCTGTCCAGGCCGGGCGAGTTGCTGATCAGCGGCATCGCACCATCACCCAAGGCTGGCAAAGTCAATATCTACCGTACGCGGGCGCCCGAGTTGCACGGTCTGTCAGGGTGCCTGCGCTGAACCAGGCGGCAAAGCCAGCGTCGCATCACGCATTCGCCAGCGCAAAATCGATTGCCGCGCACACTGCGGCCGCCTGCGCATCGTTGCACTGCTCAGCGGTGGCGCGCGGGCTGTCTGGATAGACTTCGGTTGTGGTTTTGTAACGCGCATTGGTGATGCCGGCGCACAGACCGAGCGAGCGCAGCGGATATTCGATGATGCCGTGCGCGATTACTGGCGAGCCAATAATCTCGCCCGTCGCGTCGGCTGGCGCGATATGCGTCACTTTCGCCACCGCCTCAATGACCGACTGCTGGAACGAGAGTTGTGGATCTTCGCTGTCGGCCACCAGATAAAATCCATCAGGAATCTCGCCCACAACGTGCGTCGTACCATCGCGCGCTGCCAGCGCCGGGCGGAACTCGGATTCGTCGCTATCCGTCGTTTCATGCAAATCGATATGCAGCAGCGTGGCATCGCGCAGCGGCGCGATCAGTCGCATCAATGCGGCCGATTCGGGCGCGGGGCTATCGTTGCGAAACGATCGATTGGGATCGATCGCATTCGCATTCCAACGCTGGATCCGCTCATAGCCCCATGGACTGACGCAAGTCGCCACGATCAGGTTGACGCGATCGGCATAACGCTCGGCATGCAGATCGACAAACTTGAGTGCGCCTTGCACGCCGCTGGTTTCGTAACCGTGTACTCCACCTGTCACTAACACGCAGGGCCGCGAGTCGCGCCAGCCGCGCGTGCGGATCGCGAACAGCGGATAGCGGTCCTCCATCGGATAGCCTGAGTCTCCGTCGAGTTGTCCGTATTGCTCGATCGAAAAGCGCAAACGCAGCGTGTCGACAGCGTCCAGCACATCGTCGCGATAGCTGCGCTGGCGCTTCTGCAGCGCCCGCCATGCAGACACTTCGGCAGCGCCCCAGGCAACGCCAGGAGTGCCGATTGGATAATATTGCTGGGTACTCATCATGTGGCCCGCGCCGAACCGCCAAGGAATCGAATCACTCTAGCAAAAGGCGCGTGAGAGGCTTCCGAGGGACATGCGGTTACCATCAACGGCCGACCCCGACCAGACTTGCCGACATGTGCTACTCCGCGATGATCTGGGCAGACTATCGCAAGTACGTCCGCCGCTTTGGAGCCACCCTTTCGCTCAAGGAATTTGCCGAGCTGTATCTGTCTGACGAGGCCAAGCAGCGCAAGCTCGTACGCACGCCAAAGGCGATGGACATGGCGTTCGCGCAACCGGCGACGGCGGACGAACAAGCCCTCAATGACGCCATCGTGCAACGCAACAAGCGCGACGCGCGCGAACTGGAACAGGAATTGTTCAAGCAGTCGCGACGCAACGCCCACGCAACCCGCAGCCTGCATTTGAAGGCGACGAAAAAAGCCCAGGATGACCTGCGCATTTCAACAAGCAAGATCGAGCAACTCAAGGTGCGGCTGTCAGATCTCAAGCGCGGCGAGCCAGCAGCGAAAGATTCGCGCATCTACCCAGGCAGCATTGCGCCGGTGATGCTGCTCGACCACGGCCAGCGCGTGATCAAGCCGATGCGCTACCAGTGCCGCATCGCCGGCGTGCCCGCCGCGTTCGATCGCAAGTATCCGGGCACCTACAACGCGCGCCGCGACAGCCTTGGCCGCTACTGGCGCAACCAGTTTGCGCACACACATGCAGTGATTGTGGCCACGGCGTTTTTCGAGCACGTCGTGCAAGACGGCGAAAACGTGGTGCTGGAATTCAGGCCCGGGGACGGCAGCGAGATGATCGTCGCCTGCCTATGGTCGCACTGGACCGGGACGGACGGCGGGCAGATGGATTCATTTGCCGCCATCACCGACGAGCCTCCGGCTGAAGTCGCGGCCGCCGGCCACGATCGCTGCATCATTCCGATCAAGCCCGAATACCTCGACGCCTGGCTCGATCCGCAAGGCGATGTGGAAACGATGCAGGCAGTCCTCGACGACCGTGCCAGGCCTCTCTACGAGCATCGGATGGCGGCTTGAATGCAATCGCGACGATCCATGGGGTCGACTCGTAGCGCGAAATGACCCGCCATACGATTCCGCTACATCGTCGGAATCGGCAGGACTTCCATTACCTCGACACCCTCGCCGGGGAAGATCGCGAAACTGGGGTGATTTTCGAACAGTTGCGCCGCGGCCTCATGCGATTCGGCGCGAATCTTGACGTAACCGCCCATGTTGTTGGAGATGTCGCTGATGCCTGCTTGCGACGCTTGCTTGGTCTTGCCTAGCGGGCCGCCGCTGTCGACAAGGATGTCCTGGTGGTCGGTCATCCATTGGTGCCATGCAAGCATGCCGGCCTTTTCGCGTTCGGAGCGCGTCTGCGCATCCAACGTATCCCACTTGGCGCGCGAGGCCTTGGTTCCGGTAAAAACGGCCAGAAAGGTCTTCATGAGTCAAACTCCTTGTGTCCTGTCGGAAGCCGCTATCGTAAGCCCTTAGCGTGACAGGCGTTGTTGTGGTGCCGACGCGTGACGATCACTCGATAGCGGCCTCGCCAACCAGGTTCCACGCCTTCCAGCTGCCATCGCCGAGCGAAATGCTGACGATGTGGGGTTCACGACTCGTCATGCCGTCGGTCTTGGATTCCTCGTTGCCCGCCATGACGACGCGATCGGCCACGTGCCAGACTTGCAACGGATTCGAGATGCTGTTGTCGCTCAGGGGCAGCGTGGCGGTCCAGATCGTGTGCAGGTCGGTGCCGAGCCGGGACAGCGCCAGATGGCCAGCGTCGTCGATACGCGTGACGTGCAAGACAGCAACGCCTTCAGGTTTTTCCAGGATGCGTGGCTCGCGAGTGGCCGGATCCTTGAGAAAGCGACCACGCAGGAATGCCGGCGCGACCGCGATTGGCGTCCCTTGATCGCCATGCCGGCGTCGGCCTCACGCAGGAATCCGATGATCTGTTCTTCCGAAAATCGCTTCTTCACGTCCAATCTCCTGAGCTAGGGGAATTGGACTCCAGATCGCTGCGCTACTCAAAAGCGGGGGGACGTCGGGCCTCTGCTATCTGCGAACGCGCAGTCTTGCACTCCCCGTCGGTTTCCATTTTGGCTGGAACTGGAGTCAGGGCGCCCTGCTTGGCTTCAATGTCAGTGGAATTGATCAAACCGGTTGGCTGCACCCGTTGCTGCTCGACAAACCCGCATGGGTGACAGGCGGCGGTTTCGGCCCCGAGGCTAGCGTCTTCGCGGTCATCGTCGACCTGACCTTGATTGGATTGTTCTGGAAGTGGCGCCGGACCAGCGAGGTTCGTGCCGCCAACTCAACCATAGTGCCGCTGCTCGCGCCTCGGTGACACGGACCGCCAGATGGAAGACCGTGAGCGAGGGTTGACCTTTACATTCGATCGGACGCGCTCAATGGCTGTCAGCGCCTGATCGAACCTGCCGATCCTGTATTCGTGGACAATTGTTCTGCGCCAGCGACAAGAAGCGCGCAGACGACGACCCGGCCACCACACACATGCGAACCTTTGTACTCAGAGCGCGTGCGGCACCGACGGACAGCCAGAAGCTGTTGGCATCTGTCGGCAACGAGGCGCACACCGAAATCCTCGCGCATACGCTGATGAATGCGATCTTCGTGGCGCAGTCGCATCGCGCGGATGTGGTGGTGTACCTGGTGTTGGAAAGCACCCAGGATTTCTCCCGCACGATTCGATTCGAAGCCAACGAAATGCATGACATCGGCGGCTTTGACGAGCAGGCGCTGCTGGGCAAGGTCGCCACGGCGCTGGATACTTCCAGAGGCATGGGCAAGGACGAGACGCGCCCGGTGGATTCAGGCGTGACCGTGCGCACGTTGAGCTTCGAGCGTCTGGTGCAGGAGCTGGCCGAAAAACATCAACTCTTCGTGATGGACCGGAAAGGCACATCGATTCGCGAGCAGGACTTCCAAGGCAATCCATGCTTCCTGTTGACCGACCATATCCCGATGCCGAAAAAGACCTTCAGCACGCTCGAACGCCTGGGTGCAACCAAGATCACACTAGGGTCGAAGATGCTGTTTGCTTCGCAATGCGTGGTGCTGATCCACCACGAGCTGGATCAGCGATAGCTCTCCCGGCCAAGGGGTTGTTTGCAGCGCTGCAGCATGGTCAACACTGGCCAAAGCCGGGACTGGAGCGCATTGCCAGTCGCGCGCCAGACAAAAATCTTGACGACTGGAAGAATGTCACTCCAACCCCGTCTTTTGGGTTCAAGACCTGGGCTGAATGTAGCTTCCCCGTCTGCTGGTCACTGCGCTCGGGAAGCAGCAGGATCCCGATCAGGCTGCCTTAGAAGCGGCGAGCGCGTGGACGTCCGACGCTTTCAGTGCCTTCCCGCCGATGGCCCAGTCGCCGCCCTCGAATTCCTTGATGCGGACCCAGGTGACACCGCGCAGGGCTTCGCCTTCCACGGCGACAACCGCATCAGTGACGTTGGTGATGAGTTGTTGTTTTTGCTGAGGGGTGAAGACGTCCTTGATGACGTCAATGGTGATCATGGGCATGGGAATACTCCTGTTTGAGGTTGATGTACCAGCGCCAAGTTCACCCGGCGCCTTGAAGGAAATTTCAACACGCACCGACTGCACTTGCTTGGAGGTTTGCTGGAGAAGTGCTGGAGATTCGCAGGAAATTGCGCAGCAGCTGCCCTATGCTGGGCGCATGATTTATCGGTTCGACGCGTTTGAACTCGATCTGGCGAAGCTCGAGCTGCGCGCCAACGGCGTGGTGCGTCCGGTGGAACCGCAGGTATTCGCTTTGCTGGCGTTGCTGGTCGGCAATCGTGAGCGTGTGGTCTCCAGGGACGAGATCATCGAAAAGGTCTGGGATGGGCGCGTGGTGTCGAATTCGGCCGTCGATAGCCGGATCAAATCTGCGCGCCAGGCGCTCGGTGACGATGGCACGGCGCAACGTTTCATCAAGACCGCTCATCGGAAAGGTTTCCGCTTTGTGGCGGATGTGCGCGTCGTGGGGTCGAGGGCAGTGGAACTTTCTGATGCGACGGACGCAGCCCTGCTTCCTGCAAACCATGGCCTGCGACCGTCCATTGCGGTGCTTCCGTTTCGCAATGTCGGAGTGATTGGACCGTATGCGACGCTAGCCGATGCGTTGCCGCACGAATTGATTGCCGATCTCGCTCGCCTGCGCTGGTTATTTGTCACCGCCCGCGAGTCCTCATTCCGCCTGCGTGGCGCGGAAGCCGAGCCGAGCGAAATTGGTCGCCTGCTCGATGTCCGCTACTACCTGTCGGGTAGCGTCGAAATGATCGGCAGCCGACTCGCCGTGATGGTCGAGTTGATCGATACCCGTGATGGCGGCATCGTCTGGGCCGAGCACTTCGAAGGCGCGATCGGAGATGTGCACCAAGTGCGCGAGGATATCCGCGCGCAGACCCTGGCCGCACTGGAGATCAGGATTCCGTTGCATGAGGCAACGCAGGCTCGCCTGTCCGTGAGCGAAAACCTCGACGCATGGTCTGCCTATCACCTCGGCCTGCAGCACATGTACCGCTTCAATCGCACCGACAACGCCGCGGCCTTGGCGCTGTTCCAGCAATCGATCGCCAAGGACGCGGGCTTCGCGCGTGCCCACGCTGGATTATCGTTCGTGCATTTCCAGAGCGCATTCATGCACCACACCGACGACGTCGCCGGCGAAATCATCCTGTCTCGGCGATTCGCGACGCGGGCCGTGGAACTCAACCCGGCCGATCCGTTCGTCAATTTCGCGATGGGCCGCAGTTTCTGGCTCGAAGGTGATTTGCAGAGCAGTCTCGTCTGGCTGGAACGCTCGACGACGATCAGCCCAAACTACGCGCAAGGTCTCTACGCCCGCGCCTGGACCGAGTCGTTGGCGGAGCGAAGCATCGAAGGTCGCAAACACGTCGATCTTGCCATGCGCCTGAGCCCACTCGATCCCTTGCACTACGCCATGATCGGCACGCGCGCCTTCACCCACATGATGCAAGGCGAGGACGTCGAAGCAGCCGATTGGGCCGAACGCGCGGCGCGCTCACCCGGCGCCCATGTACTGATCGCCATGATCGCGCTGGTTGCCCACGCGCTGGCTGACGACACGGCCAGCGCCACGGCGTGGTCGGACAACGTGCGCTCACGCAATCCCGCACTGCGCAGCGATGACTTCTTTCGTGCTTTTCCGATGCAGTCGGCGACAACGCGTGAGCGCGTGTCAACGGCGCTTGCCCGATTCGGGTTCTGAATCAAGAATGGGTAGCTCACTCTGACCCCGTTTGCTGGCTCCAACTTCATCGCTCGCCGACACTCTGCACAGCGGCCTGGTCAGTCTTCGACACCAGTCAGCCGTGCGCCTTGGGCCTGCGCACTCATCGCCTCGATATCCAGCTCGGTGTCGAGTTGTTCCGCTAGCGCCGCCCCCATCCGTCCCTCGCCACGCAGCCGGTCCACGACTGCACGTTGCGCGTCCAGCGCGGCAGCCAGTGGCGCACGTTCCTGGGGATGCTGGCCGGTGCCGCCAGCGCGCGCAATTCCCACTTGTCCGTCCGCAATCCGCGCGACCAACTCCCGGCGCCGATCCGCCTGCCCACTCCCCGACTCCGCCGACTCGCCGCTCGCAGGCGCTTCTTGCGCTGCGGCTGCGCCCTCGCGCCCGGCCAGCGTTCGCGCCTCGTCCTCCTCACGCTGCTCGCGCGACGAGTCGCCAACGCCCAGCCACTTCACCAGCGGAAGCAGAGTGGCTCCCTGCAACAACAGGGTCACCACGATGACCACCAAAGTGAGGAAGATGATCGTCGTGCGCATCGTGCCATTGCCTCCGAGCGACAACGGCAGCGCAAGTGCCAGGGCGAGTGAGACCACGCCGCGCATCCCGGCCCAGCCCATTACCAACTGTTCGCCCGTGGTGGGCGTTGGGCTCGGTACCGATCGCAGACGCGCGACCAGACGTGGCACCGTCAGCATCCACGCGAGTCGAATGGCGACGATCGCCGCCGCAAGCAGACCCCCAGCCACCCACAGGTCCCGGCCGGGCCAGTCGACGATGATCTCGCCCATCAGTAATCCGAGCAGCAGGAACACGACCGCCGTACTCGCATAGCGCAGGAAACTCCACACCGTGCGAGCCGCAAGGCGCGCCACCGGCGATGACACCTTGGACGAGGATGCACGCAACAGCAGGCCCAGGGTCACCACCGCGATTACCGCCGATCCGCCGATGCCATTGGCGACGTGGTAGGCAAGATATGGCGCGACCAGCGAGATACCGACTTCCAGCGGCACGCTGTCCGCGCGCCGGCGGATGAATCCCGCCGACCAACCTGCAGCCCAGCCGACCGCCACCCCAAGCGGTGCCTCGCGCAGCACCGCCCACATCGCATGAGGGACATTGAAGTGGCCGGCGACCACCGCCTCCAGGGCGATGCCGTAGGCAAGGATCGCCACTGCGTCGTTGAGCAGGCCCTCTCCCTCCAAAATGACCACCAGTCGGTGCGACAAGCCGGTCTTGCCGGCGACGGCCGTTGCCGCGACCGGATCGGGCGGCGAAAGAATCGCGCCCAGCAAGATCGCCGCCGCCCATGGCAATCCCGCCAGCGCGTGGCCTACCACCGCGGTCACAGCCATCGTCGCCACCACCAGGCCCACGGCTAACAGCGCGATGGGAAGCAACTCGCGTCGGACCGCTTGCAACGGCAACGCGTATGCCGCCGTGGTCAGCAGCGGTGGCAGGAAAACGAACAACACCAGATCGGGTGGCATCGTCACCAGCGGCAACGCCGGCACCAGATGCCACGCGGCGCCCGCGGCGAGGCCCACGGCGGCATACACGATGGGTGCTGGCACGCTAACTCGCCGTGCCACGAGCGCCGTGGCCAGGATCAACCCAAGCAGCAGAAAGCCAGCATCAATTGGTGTCATAGGCAGTTCCCGCGCGTGCATGGTGATGAAGTCCGGCCGCGAACCGGAACTGCAAACACATTAGCTGGAATCGCTGCAGCAAATACCAACGCGGCACGCCTGGTGCCATGCCGACGAGTCCTGCACCCGACTTCGACGGCTAGCCGCCGACCTGTACGCCCTTCCAGAACGCCACCCGCCCACGGATCTCTTCGGCCGCCTGCTTCGGCTCTGGGTAGTACCAAGCCGCGTTTGCGTTGACCGCATCGCCGACCATCACGTCGTAGTAATGAGCGGTGCCCTTCCACGCGCAAGTGGTGGTGTGTGCGGAAGGGCGGAAGTGCTCAAGCACCAACGCATCGGCAGGGAAGTACTGGTTGTTCTCAACCACGACGATATCGTCGCTGCGGGCGACTACGGTGTCGTTCCAGGTGGCGGTCTTCATGGGATGGCTCCAGGTGGATATTTGAGCATGCGACGTGCGGCCGTAAAGCGGCGTCAAGGCGGTGCGGCGCATGCTCGGGTGGAAGCGCATCTACGACTGGCAAACAAATAGCGTTCCAA
Source organism: Lysobacterales bacterium (assembly GCA_038216155.1). GTDB lineage: Bacteria > Pseudomonadota > Gammaproteobacteria > Xanthomonadales > Xanthomonadaceae > SZAS-103. Next base: position 12,769 of record JBBQQH010000027.1, on the reverse strand, counting down.
CCACAAGGCCCTACGCTATGAAGAAGGTTGCAGCTCGCTTCAGGGCGTCAGATAGCCATTGACGTTCTCCGACTGCCGCTGGCTGTCGATCGCGAGCAGATCCTTGAGGATCGCCGTGTGCCCTGCCCCGGCGATCACTAGCACGCGTTGGCCCGGGGCAGCGGCCTTCTGCACGTTCGCGTACATGCGGAAATTGCGGTGCCACCAGCTGGCCGAGGCATCGGCACCGGCGAAGCTACCGCCCGAATCTACCGCGTTGGTACGAATGTACAAATCCTTGTTCTCACGATCGCGCGACTCGTCGTTGGTTCCCTGCAGCAATCGCGCCAGCGACAGCGTGGACTGATCGCGGTTCTGGCGTGCCGACAATGTTTTGTACATCGCGTCCAACGCAGCCTGCGCATTCGAATCGTTTTTCTTGATGTAATCGAATATCGGCTCCGCATCCCAGCCGACCGTACCTTCATCAAAGCAGGTCACTTTGTCGATGCCGGCGGCCTTCGCCACGCGAAACCCGATCTGATACACCTCGCTCGAAGTCAGCGCGAACGTGCCCTTCTGGTACGCAGCAAACTGCTCGTCAAACTTCGCCTGATCCGCCGGCTCGCATTCGACCAGCACATCGGTCGGATGAAACGCCGCGACGCGCGATGCGAACCCCTCCAGCCAAGCCTGGTTGTCCTTGGTCATCACGTTGATGACGCCCGACTTGACCATGTCCCGTCCGGGATTCGCGAAATGAAACACGCCCATCATCATCACCTTCGCCGGCTCGGGCGAAGGTGCAACCGCCCAAGCCAACGCGGGAAGCGAGGCCATGCACAACAATACTGCCACGCGCTGCAATCGATTCGAGATCATGACGTGCTCCATGGACATGCTCCAAACGCGCTGCGCGGCGCGCAGGCGGGCTCGTTACAAAGCTCAAACTACCTGAGTTGATGAAGCAGTGGATCTGCCAAAAGTAGGCATGACGTCCGTAGCACCGACATACGGACGTCCAAACGCTCACGCTCTCAGACACCGTTTCTGATGCTGCGGCTACACTGCGCCTCCGTTGTTCACAGTCGCCCCGATGCCAGATCCCGTTCGCCTTTCACGCCGCGTCGCCGAACTGGCGGGATGCACCCGCGCGCAGGCCGAGCAATACATCCGCAATGGTTGGGTCACGGTCGACGGCTGCGTGATTGAGGCGCCACAGCATTCGATCTTTGGTCACAACGTCGAACTAGCCGCAGACGCGCGCCTGGAACCGGTCGAGCCGGCGACCATCCTGCTGCACAAGCCGGCAGGCTACGACACGATTCGCGGCATGCGGCCCGCCGCCGACCTGGTGACGCCGGCGACGCACTGGGCCGACGATCCATCTGGTGTCCGGATTCTGCAACGCCATTTCCAGCGACTCACCCCGCTCGTTCCGTTGGATGCCGATGCCAGCGGCCTGATGGTGCTGAGTCAGGATGGCCGCGTAATGAAGCGCCTGCTCGAAAACGCGAGCGACATCGAGCACGAATACCTGGTTGAAATCAGCGGCGACATCGCTCCCTACGGCCTGATGCGCCTCAATCACGGACTGAGCTACGGCGGTCGCGCCTTGCCGCCCTGCAAAGCGAGTTGGCAAAACGAAACGCGGTTGCGGATCGCAATCAAGGATGTTCGCAACGGGCAGTTGCGCGATATGTGCGCGCAGGTAGGACTGGACGTGGTATCGATCCGGCGCCTGCGCGTCGGCCGGATCCCGCTGGGCAAAGGGCCACAAGGCGCCCTCCCGCCGGGGCAGTGGCGGTATCTTCCGGTAGGGGAAAGGTTTTAGGGCACGACGCGGCAGGCGCTCGTTCGGTGGCCCCACAGGCCAATGAAATCACTGAAGACAAAAAGCTCGACATCCCGGTGGTTTTCAACAGCCGAATCGCTGCTACGCCGCAGACCACTTCCGCTTCGAACAAGTGTTCACTGACTCATTTTCTCGGTGCGGACAAGCTACTCGTCACCTTGGCTGGTCAGGGCTGCAACGCAAATTGAATCACGCCGCCACTGACGGCCTGCCCTTCTCGCATGCCGCCGAAGAGATGGAACTTGCCGTTCGCTGCGATCAGGCCGCGAAAATCCATGCCCGCGATGGGCAACGGCTCGCGCTGCATCCAGGCATTGTGGGTGAGATCAAAACTGACGACCGTCGACGATGGCGCTGCCGGCACGCCGTCATAGCCGATGCCGTTGTAGTTGTAGGGGCGCTCACTGCCGCCGGCGAAAACAATTCGCGCGACACCCGTAGCGGAGAGTGAGCCCACTGCGCCACTGCGATATAGCGGCCTGCCGGGATGTGGCGGCAGCGCGGTCCAGCGGATGTCGCCAACTGCGCCGGCGTTGAGATCGCCGCGCCAACAAGCATTGCTGATGGAAAACTGGTTCTTTCCATTCGCGCCCCTCACCGCAGTCACGCCGTCGCAAATCACCATGGCATCGCGCACCAGGCCACCAGCGTGGCCGAACACCGGCCGGCCCGGCCATGGCGTACCCGAACTCCACACCTTGGTGTGGGTGTCATAGATCTGCACGTCGGCAACGTTTCCCGTTGCATGCCAACCACTGACCAGCACGATCCAGCGGTCGCGCCATGGCAGCGCGACGCTATCGTCGACCGGGACGGGCATTGGAGTTTCGAGATCGAAACGCGCGTGGACCGGATCGAAGCGCAGCACCTCGGGCGTGGAAACCTCGTCGCCTTTTTCCGAGACGGTGTAGCCGCCGAGCAGGTACACCTGGCCTGCGATTGTCACTGCCACGCTTGCCAGACGTCCTGACGGCACGGGGATGTCGGTCACTTTCCACCACGCGTGACGCCGCAGGTCATAGGCATGCACGTCGCGTGCGATGTCGCCGGACGTCTTGCCGGATCCGAGTCCATAAAACGCGAAAACCGTATAGCCGACACGCGCGACCGCCCAGTTGCTGCGTGCCAAGGACACGGCCGCCTGCGCGCGTCCTCGTGCGTTGTCGCCGGCCCGGGTGGGTGAACGCCCGGCGCAGGCACATAGCGAGAGCGCCGCGAGCATGGCCAAACCGCAGTAGTGGAATCGTTTTCGACTCAAGGCGTGCTCTCCGACATTGCGACAGGGGTGCCACTCATTCCCAGCGACAATAGTTTTCACGATAAGTGAACCTGACAGCGTTGTCTGCAGCAACGCCGGGTGTCATTCGGATGAGATACAAAAAACCGAATGTGGTGCGTGCGAGTTTAAGTAATCCTTCTTGTGACGGGTTAGAGTTTGAAAATTCACCTCAGCGAAAGCCACTCGAAAAATGAAGGACGTGACGCGAGTGCGTGCTAACGTGCGGCGGCAATGGCGGCTCGACCAAGCAGGCCACACATTGATGCGACTTGGCCCTTTTTGCTGATACCGACGTGCTCGATTGCGGTAAGTCTTTTGCGGGGAGATGCGTATGACCAGCATGCAGCGAGTTCGAGACGCGTTTGATCGGATGCAACACGTCTTCGCAAAACGGCCTGCAGTGGCCCAAGCCAGTGCAACCATGCGCGCCCGCATCATCGACGGCCTGCAATGCGAGGCCCGTGAAGGCGACTGGTTGCTTTCGCTTGATATGCCGGTCGAGGCGGGTGGCACAAATGCGGGTGCAACTCCTGGCGTGCATGGTCGGGCTGCGCTCGCCAGTTGTCTCGCCATCGGCTACAGCATCGAGCTCGCACGCGCAGGAATCCAAGCGCGCAGCGTCGAGGTTGAACTGCAGGTCGACTATGACAACCGCGGCATGCTGGGAATGGACAACATCAGGCCGGGCTACCTGGACGTGCGGCACACGCTGTACCTCGAAACCGATGCGCCGCTCGACGCAGTGCAGCCGGCACTTGAAAGGGCGCAGCGCAACAGTCCTTATCTAGACGTGTTCTCGAATGCGCAACCAGTGTCTGGGCAAGTCGTCTTTGGCCCACGACCGAAGGTGTAGGGAACCAATGGACGCACGCTTGCAACTGCGAGTACAGAGGTACGGCTGGGACCGCGCAGCACCCAGCTACGAGCTGGCGTGGAAACAGGCACTCGCGCCGGCAACCGCCGCGGTATTAAACGCGGCAAAGCTTCAATCAGGCGAGCGCGTGCTCGACGTCGCCTGCGGATCCGGCTTGCTCACGCGTGCCGCATGGGACGCGGTGGCATCCAATGGCGGCGAGGTGGTCGGCACCGATATTTCGGAGCAAATGCTTGCCGAAGCAGCAGAACGATCACCCGACTGTCGCTTCGTGCGCGCAGACGCGCAACACCTCGATGACGTTGTACCAGTCGAACATTTCGATGCAGTGCTGTGCGGCCTCGGCCTGATGTACATGCCTGACCCGGAGGCGGCATTAGTCGCCATGGCACGTTGTCTGCGCCCAGGCGGGCGCATGGCAGTGTCGGTATGGGGTGAACGGCGAGCCTGCGGATGGGCCGAGATTTTTCCAATCGTCGATTCTCAGGTGCGTTCAGAAGTTTGCCCGATGTTTTTCAGGGTCGGTACCGGCGATACGCTTGCAGTGGCGTTGCGTGAAGCCGGGCTGGTCGATGTGCAGTTGAGCAATCCGCCCACGACACTCGAGTACGCAAATGCGGATGCGGCCTGCGACGCGGCCTTTCTCTCCGGCCCGGTCGCGCTCGCATACTCGCGGTTCGACGAACCGACGCGGCTTTCGGTGCGCGCCGACTATCTGGCGTCGATCGAGTCTTGGCGAGTTGACGAGCGGTACGAGATTCCCGGTAAGTTCGTGATCGGATCCGGACGGAGACCTGAAGCTTCCGTCGACGCGTAAAGTGGGTGGCGCCTACGACGACCGCGTTGCACCAGCATGCATGGTTTTCGATTGTCAGACGGTGCTTCCGCGGCCTGTATCCCGCCGTGATGCTTGCAGAAATTGTCTGTGACGCCATTTTTCTTCCTCAGCACTGGTCCCGACTAACCGCAGTTTGTCTCCCGATCCTGCACTTGGTCATCGCCTGCACTCGTCTGGTCACTGCATTGCTGCAAGCAGCGAATGCCACACCACACTGCCTGCATACGGTCGCCGGTGCGACCAACCAAGGGAGAACCGCATGACCTTCAAAACATCTGCGTCGCTGCTTGCGCTCGGCCTCGGCTGCACGTTGGCCGGTCTTGCCTGCGCCAGTGAAAACAGCGATTGGGGCGCATACGGCCGCACCGCCCTTGGAGACCGCCACAGCCCGCTCACGCAAATCGACAAGGACAACGTGTCGCGGCTGGCGGTGGCCTGGCGCTATCACACTGGAGAGAACGAATCGGGCCGCGAGGGGCTGCGTCCGGCGCGGCTGTCGGCGACGCCGCTGGTGATTGCCGGGCGCATGTATTTCTCCACCGCACTCGGAAAGATCATCGCGCTGGATGCGGCCAGCGGTCGCGAACTTTGGAAGTTCGATGCCGGTGTCGAACGCACCATCGGCTTCGGCGATCCGGTCAGTCGCGGCGTCTCCTACTGGGCGCGCGCTGGCAAGCATAGCGGTGCGGCGTGCGAAACCCGAATCCTCGCCGGCGTGCTCGATGGCCGCTTGCTGGCACTGGACGCGCTGGACGGCAAGCCGTGCATGGATTTCGGAAAGCAGGGCAAAGTCGACCTGCACCAAGGTTTGCGCAACGCACCCGACGGGGATTCCGAATACGAACTCACCTCGCCGCCGGCAGTGGTGGGCGACATGGTGGTGGTGGGTTCCGGGATTGCCGACAACAATCGCGTGGATGCGGCCAGCGGTGAAGTGCGAGGCTACGATGTGGTTAGTGGTCGACTCGCGTGGCGTTGGGATCCGGTGCCGCAGAACCCGAATGATCCGGCGTACGCCAGTTGGCAAGGCGAAGCTGCACATCGCACCGGCGGCGCCAATACCTGGTCGGTGATCGCTGCCGACGCCGAGCGTGGGATGGTGTTCCTGCCGACCACGTCGCCCAGCGTCGACTACTGGGGCGGCGCGCGCCTGGGCGATAACCGCCACGCGAACTCCTTGGTTGCACTGGACGCGCGCAGCGGGAAGCAGGTGTGGGCGTTTCAGACCGTGCATCACGATCTGTGGGACTACGACAATGCCTCGCCTCCGGCGCTGGTCGACATCAACATCGGCGGGCACCCAGTGGCCGCAGTGCTGCTCGCCACCAAAAGTGGGCAGCTGTTCGTGCTCGATCGCGACACCGGCGTGCCATTGTTTCCGGTCGAAGAGCGCAAGGTGCCTGCAAGCGACGCACTCGGCGAGGTGGCAGCGGCCACGCAACCGTTCAGCAGCCTGCCTGCGCTGAGCCCGCTTTCAATCTCGCGCGATGACCTGATTCAGGGTCTTACCGATCCGACGCTGCGCAACGCCTGCCTCGCCAAATTCGATGCGCTGCGAAACGAAGGCTCATTCACGCCGCCCAGCGAACGCGGAACCCTGGTGATGCCCTCCAACATCGGCGGCGCGCACTGGGGTGGCGTGGCGTTCGACCCCGCCAGTCAGATCGTCGTGGTCCCCACCAACCGCATCGCCGCCGTGATCACCCTGCTGCCGCGCGATGCAGAAGCCACCAAGCGGGCGCGCGAAGCCAAAAGCGGAGAACGACTCGGACTGGAGTTCGCGTCGATGCACGGCTCGCCTTACGTGCTCAAGCGCGAATTCTTCGCCGCCGGCGGACGCCCGTGCGCGCCTGCGCCATTGGGGTCGCTGCATGCGATCAACCTGGCGACTGGAAAGACCGTCTGGAACGTGCCGCTCGGCACGGGTGCCGGCACGCCGCTTGGGCCGGTTGACGGCATGGTCAACCTCGGTGGGCCGATCACCACAGCCACCGGCTTGCTGTTCATCGGTGCGACGCCCGACCCACACCTGCGCGCCTTCGACATCGCGAGCGGACACGTCTTGTGGACCGGCACACTGCCAGCAGGCGCACGCTCGACGCCAATGACCTATGCAGCCGAAGGCCGCCAGTTCATCGCGATCGCCGCTGGAGGCGACGGTGAACTCTGGGGAAGCGCCGATGAAATCGTGGCGTTCGCGCTGGACAACCAACCTACGAAATAGCCGCCGACGACGCGGCGAACCTGATCGGCTTTCTAACCACCAATTCGAACCTACCGCTTGCCATGCTTGTGCTCATACATGAGCGCGTCCGCTTGGCCGAGCAAAGTCTCGATCGAATCATTCGCATCCTGGTGGACGACGCGGCCGGCACTATAGACCAGGTCGTAGCCGCGCTGTGCAGTGATGTTGTAATCGCGAATCGATTCCGCAAAGCGGGCCAGGATTTCGTCCATGATCGCGTCATCGGCACCGCTCATCAGCACCGCGAATTCATCGCCGCCGATGCGCCCGAATACATCCGTATCGCGGAACACACTGCGCATGCGTTCGGCGAAAGCGATCAGCGCACGGTCACCTTCCGCATGACCGAAGCGATCGTTGATCTCCTTGAATCCATCCAGGTCGAAAAACACCATCATCGATACAACGCGAGCGCGAATTCCCAAGTTGATGCTGTGCTGGCCAAGCGCCATGAAGCCACGCCGGTTGGAGATGAGGGTCAATTCGTCCAGCGTTGACAGTTGAACCGCAGCGATTTCCCGTTCCGCCATCGTGGCCAGGTCGCGCAGCAACTTGATGTCTTCCTCCGAAAATTCCCTCGGCTCGCGATCGATGATGCACAAAGTACCGATCTTGCTGCCGTTGAGAACCCTCAGCGGGCAGCCCGCATAGAAGCGAATGTTTGGGTTGTCGATCACCAGCGGATTGTCGAAAAAGCGTTCGTCCAGAGTCGCATCCGGAATCAGCAGGATGTCGTCACCCAACAGCGCGTGGCCGCAGAAGGAAGCATCCCGAGGCGTCTCCGTGGCATCCATGCCTTGGTTGGACTTGAACCATTGACGGTTGGCATCGATCAGGCTGACCAGGGAAATTGGCACGCCGAACATCCGTCGGGCCATCCGGGTGAGCCGGTCGAAACGCTCCTCGGGGGCGGAGTCAAGCAGATTCAGCGCGCGCAACGTTTCCAGGCGGCTACGTTCGTCGGGCGGCATTGGCGCTGGTTTCATCGCTTGGTGTCCGGTTTGTAAACCATCGAGTTTATACGCATGACGAACGCATGACCTGAGCTGACCTTTAAACGGTACGGCGAGACTACCGCCCGCCGCACAAGACTTTGGACAACACAAGAAAGGGTCAGCACAAGCTGCATTCCAACATCAGGAAGTGTCCCTGAAACCATTTTTCTACCTGCCGCCCATGAATGTATAGTTCACCGGGGATGCTGGGCACCTTGCCCGGCCACGAATCGCGGAGAGATGTCATGGGACTATTTCAGGCAGTGAAGGGTTCAATTGGCGGCGTGCTGGCCGACCAGTGGAAGGACTTCTACACGGTTCCGGGCGGCTTGCCAGCGACGGCGGCGCTGTTCGCGGCGGTGCCACAAGGCACCAATGCCGGGCGCGGTTCGAATACACACGGGTCTTCGAACATCATCACCAATGGCTCGAAGATCGTCGTGCCCGAAGGCTACGGGCTGCTGCTGTTCCAGGATGGAGCAATCACCGGCTTCGCCGCCGAGGCCGGCGGTTACATCTGGAAATCGGACGACCTCAACTCGAAGTCGATCTTCTCCGGCGATGGCGTCGTCGATTCGCTGGTCAAGCAGAGCTGGGAGCGTTTCAAGTTCGGCGGCCAGCCGGGTTCGCAGCAAGCCGCGTTCTTCGTCTCGCTGAAAGAGCTTCCGGACAATCGCTTCGGCACGCAATCCGAAATCTACTGGGACGACAGCTTCCTCAACACCCAGGTCGGCGCGGTGACGCGCGGCTCCTACACGTTGAAGATCGTCGATCCGATCCTGTTCGTGAAGCACTTCGTGCCGGCCTCGTATCTCCAGCCAGGCCAAATCTTCGATTTCACCGACATGGACAATGCCGCCGCCAGCCAGCTCTTCAACGAAGTGGTGGGTTCGCTCGCGCCGGCCTTCAGTCTGTATACGAACGACGCCGACAAGGGCCATCGCATCACCAAGCTGCAGCAGGATTCGATTGGTTTTGCCAAGAGCTTGTCTGCTGCAGTGGAGAATGGCTATCAGTGGAAATCCGATCGTGGCCTGGAGATCGTCAAGACCGCCATTGTTTCCATTGAGTACGACGCCAACACGCGGGAACTGCTCAAGACCGTGCAGCGCGCCGACGCGCTGACCGGCTCGCGCGGCAATGCTAATTTGCAGGCCAGCGTCGCTGCCGGCATGCAGTCAGCGGGCGAAAACGGCGGTGCGGCGGGGATCGTGGGCCTGGGCATGGCGTCGGGAATGATGGGCGGCATCGGCAGCTTGCAGCAGCCAGTTGCACCAGCCGCGCCGGCTGCCGACGACCCGATCGCCAAGTTGAAAAAGGCCAAAGAGATGCTCGATCTCGGCCTGATCACGCAGGCCGATTACGACACGGCAAAAAACAAAGCGCTCGGTCTTTGATTGATTGGGCTGACAAATGCGGCGACTTAGACTTAGCCTTCCCCTTCTCCCGCTAGCGGGAGAAGGTCCCGAAGGGGGATGAGGGTGGCCTTTTACGAAATGCGTGAAGACGGCGCTTCAACCGACCACCCTCATCAGCCTGTCGGCAGCTTCTCCCGCCAACAGGAGAAGCGTTAATAACGATCCGAATCAATAAATCGCAAACGGCGCAACCATCATGTCGAACGCTACAAATCCGCCGCCACCCACCGGCCCCGGCTCGCCGCAGGACGTGCCGCCGCCACACGGCAGTTTTCCGATCGACCCGGCGACGTTGCCGAAAGCGATTCGCGACGAAGTGGAGGCGCCCGACCCGGTCGCCATCGACACCGCATCCGACGAGCTCAAGGACGGCCTCAACCGCTGTCCGAAATGCGGCTCGACCGACATCCGGCAGAAGCCCGGTACTGACCTGCTGATCTGTCTGTACTGCCGCAACGAATGGCATGCCGAGCGGGTCGAGGAAGAATTCGGGCTCGGTGAGGGCATCGACACGCTCACCGGCACGGTCATCGCGTCCGGTGCGCGGGACATCGCGGCGGACGCCGCCACCCTGATGACCTTCAAGTGCCCCGCCTGCGGCGCTGAGGTGACGGTCAATACTGAAAACGCGATGACGGCGCGTTGCCATTGGTGCCGCCACATCTTCGGCGTCAACGAGCAGATACCGAACGGCGCGGTGCCCGACGCGGTGCTGCCCTTCCACATCAAAAAGGACGATGCGGTCGCGCGCATCCGCCAGTTCGTCGACAAGCGGCGACTGTTCGCGCTGAAGGAATTCAAGGAACAGTTCACGCCGGAAAATGTCGTTAGCGTCTACCTGCCGTACATGATCGTCGACGGCAATACCAGCGTCGACGTCACCGGTGAAGGCGAAATCGAGACGCGCAGCTACACGTCAGACAAGAAGACCTACTACGACGCCGATGTTTACAAAGTGGAACGGCACGTCGACTTCACCGTGGACGACCTGCCGATGGAATCCTCCAGCACACGCGGCAATCTCGACACGCGCACCAACACCAACAACATCATCAACACGATCCTGCCGTTCGACACCAAGAACGCGGTGAAATGGAACGCGTCCTACCTGGTGGGCATTACTTCGGAGAAGCGCGACCAGGGCGTGGAAAAACTCCGCCCACGACTGGAAGACGAGCTGCTGTCAATCGGCCGCGCGCAAGTCCAGAAATCGGTGGAGCAATACGATCGCGGCGTACGCTGGGAGCGCGAACGGCTCAGCGTCCATGGCACGCGCTGGGTGTCGATGTACCTGCCGGTGTGGCTGTATTCGTACCACCAGCCGGGCGCCAACGGCGGAATGCTGCATTACATCGCGGTCAACGGTCGCACCGGCGAAACCATGGGCAGCGTGCCGGTGCAGCAGTGGAAGCTCATCATGACCGCGCTCACCGTCGGCACAATCCTCGAAACCTTTGCACTCTTTATCGTGGGGAACTCGTCATGAGCGACGATGGCGGACTAGGCATACTCCTGCTCGGCCCAGCCGGCGCAGCCGGGCTCTATTGGGCCTTGTACCGGTACTACCGCAACACCGACAAATCGCACGATTTCGAACACGAAACGGCGGTCGTGGCCAAGCCGGTGACCGGCACGGACCACAAGTTCGACGAGGTCAAAGGTACGCGCGAGACGGGCATCCCTGGCGACAACGTGAGTGAGTACCGCGAGCGGGTGGAGCGAATCAAAGACGATACGAGTTAATTGAAAAAGGGCGAAAACGGGGGCAGAGAACATTTCCTCGATGCAGACCCACAGCGCGGTGCGTTTCAAACGGAAATGTTCTCTGACCCTGAGGTATCGCGACCCCAGCAGCAAATGGTCAGTGTGGTGGCAGCGGCCCATTGACCTGTGTTCGAGTTCAGGACAACGGATCGGCCCGGCCGACAGTGCTTGGTGAAATCGGTACGGAGGAAGTGCAAGGCTTAGCGTTCTTGAACGGCATCCTCGGCGACCAAGAGCGGCATGCTTACCTGGGCGCGAAGCATTTGGAAGCCGACGTCAATCCGATGCCTTCGGCTTTCGAACTGATCAACAGCCCTTCGCATGGTCTCCTCGTAGACAGCTGGATGGTCTTCCGCGACAAGATCGGCTGGACCACGCCGGCCGCCAAACAACTGGCCCGGATTTTGATCGATGTGCAGGAGGGAGGCCGCAGCCTTGATCTGGTTGCACATAGCGGAGGCGGAGCGATGTTCAGTGAGGCGATTCGAGTCGCGTACAACGCCACACATGAGCAATTCAGCAACATTCATGCGGACTTCCATGGAGGCGCCAATAACATTGGCGTCACCAACAACATCATGAGAAGAGCAGGAGTCACCCATTTCGGGGGCATTGACGGTTCCGGCTATCGCAATAATCCGTTTGATGCTGTACCTCAAGTCATTGGGATGAATGGTCTCTTCCATCCAACCCACTTCGTTGGTTCGCTGGTCATTTCTCCTCGATTGTTCCAGGATGAGAATCGTAGTCCTCACACCCTCCCGTACATGCCGCCAGACCAGCACCCATGAATCGATTTCTCGTTACCGTCGCAATGGGTATCTTGGTTTCGCTAGTGCTTGTCTCCTGCGCATATCCACCGGTAGCCATGGCGATATCAGGCCCAGATTCCAGGAATCTTTCGGCGACGACGTTCGAGTTGTCAGGTCGCGTCTTGCGCATGCCGCTGCCCACCAAGGGACTGAGTAAGGATGTTGATCGAACTCCTGTGGTGACTCGCTTCGACCTCGGTCAATTAGCAGGGAAGCCGGTCATGCTGGTCGACGAACTTTGGGACTGGCGCGGACCGTTCTGGGAAGGGGTGCACGGAAGTGTCGCGATTAAGCTCGCGGTGATGCGTGCGCCGCACGGTGTGAAAGCGACTTGTGAGAATTCATTGAGACAGATGCTGCAGGATCAGATCGATGAGGAGCATCGAAAATTTGTAGAGTTGGGCGGACAGGATCAATACATGCGCCACTACGTGATCAAATCGCAACCTACACGTCTAGCTGGTGCAGTCGCTTTGGTGTTCGGAGAGAGCGGCCGCTATAACAACGAAGACTATGTGGTTCCGCTGAGCGAAGACATTTACCTGAAATTTGGATTCACCTTCTTGTCTGGTGGCGAAAAATATACTGACTGGCAAGGCCAAGCCGCGCAGCTCAAGGACGCCATCGTTCAAGGCATGCGCTTCGAGGGCGGCTGGCCTGAGTTGCGCAATTGCTCACCCTGACGTACCCCCCCCCCCCCCCCCCCCCCC
>JBBQQH010000026.1:0-44403 GCA_038216155.1 Lysobacterales bacterium | reverse complement strand
CATGTCGCATGAATTGCGCACGCCGCTGAACGCCATCATCGGATTTTCCGAGGCCCTCAATGACGGTTTGATGGGTCCGATGAGCGACAGCCAGCACGAATACATCGGCGATATCTTCAGCAGCGGACAGCACCTGCTGTCCCTGATCAACGACATCCTGGATCTATCGAAAGTCGAAGCGGGCATGATGGCGCTCGAACTGGAGCCGACGGACTTCAACGGCCTGCTCTCGAACAGCCTGTCAATCGTTCGCGAAAAGGCGTTGGCCCAGCACCTGAGCCTGAAGCTGGAAATCGACGAGGGCCTGGATGCGCTCATGCTGGACGCGCGCAAGACCAAGCAAATCGTCTACAACCTGCTGTCGAACGCAGTCAAATTCGGCGCCAACGGCGGGCGCGTGACCTTGAGTGCGCGCCGTGTCTCGCGCGGCACCGTGGGTACGCTGTCCGGCGCCTGGCCGCTGCAAAGCTTCCCGTTGGCAGTGAATGAGTACAGCGAATTTCTGGAAATAACCGTCAGCGACAGCGGCATCGGCATTTCACGGGAAAACATGGCGAAATTGTTCCAGGCCTTTACTCAGATCGACAGCAGTCTGGCGCGCAAATTCGAAGGGACCGGGCTTGGTTTGGCGATGGTCAAGCAGCTGGCAGAACTGCACGGCGGCACGGTGGCCGTGGCCAGCGCAGAAGGCGAGGGCACGCGGTTCGCGGTCTGGCTGCCGCTGCGCACGACGGCTCAATCCATCATCGGGCAGCACAATGGCGCGGGCACTGTGCTCACGCCGGCGGCGACTGTGGGCGCGACAGTGAAACGCACCGCGTTGGTGATCGAGGACGACGAGCAGGCATCCGACCTGGTTCGCCTGCTGCTCGAAGCGGAGGGATTCAGCGTCATTGTCGCCGCCAATGCCGAGACCGGGCTCCTGCTGGCGCCGCAACAGCCTCTGAGTCTGATCACGCTGGACCTGCAATTGCCGGGCATTGGAGGCCAGGAATTCCTCCTGAAAATACGCGAGAACAGCAGCCTGGCGCGCGTGCCCGTCGTGATCGTCTCGGGCATGACGGACCAGAATATTGCGCTGGCAGGCGGGGCCGCCGCCGTGCTGCAAAAACCGATCAGCCGCCTCCAGTTGCAGACCTGCCTGTCCAATCTGGGGCTGCAAGCAACCCAGGTCGCATTTGTCGGCGAGGTAGGGCGTGCAATGAATATTTCAGAGGTTTCGAATGCCCATCATCCTGGTCATTGAGGACAACCCGGCGAACATGAAACTGGCATCGCTGCTGCTGGGCAATGTCGGTCACACCGTTCTGCGCGCGGCCGACGCAGAGGCCGGTTTGACGCTGGCGCGTACCGAAAAGCCGGATCTGATCCTGATGGACATCCAGCTGCCAGGCATGGACGGATTGGCGGCGACGGCGCTGCTGAAACAGGATGCGAAAACCGCCTCGATCCCCATCATCGCGCTGACCGCAATGGCGATGAAGGCCGATGAGGAAAAAAGCCATACTGCTGGTTGCGATGCCTATATCGCCAAACCGCTGCGCTATCAGGAATTGTACACAATGATCGATACGCTTCTGGCCGGAAAAACGTCGCCAGCTCCTTAACGCCAACCAATGCCAGCACACAACATGACTAATCCAAACGCCACCATCCTCATCGTCGATGACGAAATCAAGAATCGCAAGCTGCTCGAAGCGATGCTGCGCCCGGAAGGGTATCTCACGCGCACCGCCGCCAATGGCACAGAGGCCCTTGCCCTGATCGCGGAGTGCCCACCGGACTTGATCCTGCTCGACATCATGATGCCGGACATGGACGGATACCAGGTAGCCACCTTGCTCAAAGGCGACGTCGCGACCTCGAATATTCCGATTGTCATGGTGACAGCGCATAGCGGTCGGAGCGCTCGCATGGTTGGGTTGGAGACGGGGGTTGAAGAATTTCTGACCAAACCCGTCGACCGCACCGAATTGTGCATACGGGTGCGCAATCTGTTGCGTTTGAAGGAAGCTGCCGATTTTCTAAAGAACCACAATTTGATCCTGGAGCAGCAGGTTGACGCGCGCACGGCCGATCTGAATCTGTTCCGCAAGGCGATGGATTCCAGCGCCGATGCGATTTTTCTGATCAAGCGCTCCAGCATGCGTAATATCGAGGTCAATACAACTGCCACGCATATGTTTGGCTATACGCGCGAAGAATTACTCGCCATCGGCCCCGGCGAGTTGTACGCGATGGCACGTGGGGACCTGGAGAGCGTCTACGATTCTGCCATTGCTGACCCCGGCAAGATCACATTCTGCCAGAGTCAGCTACAACGCAAGGATGGCTCGCAGTTCCCGGCCGAAATTCAACGGCAGGCCGTAAGACACGGCACGGAGTGGATCATCGCATGCGTGACGCGCGATCTGAGCCGACTACATTCCTGAGGCAGCCGGAATCCCGGGAACGAAGGTTGCGGCGCTTTGCCGCCGATACTGCAAAGCCGAATAGATGCCGGCCGCTGCGCGTGTCTCGCCAAGTCCGCCGGTCAATTGTGCCAGGGTAACCGGTGTGTCGGTCCCTCTCAGATATGTGCGGGTAGCATCAGTTCCAGTGCGTGCAGGTGAATTCGACGACTTGACTTGCTTGTCTTTGTCTTTCGCCTGGGAGTGGTGGCCTACCCAGTCTTCGCGTGACGTGTGTGGCTATGTCAGGTAGGTGTCCGGCGCATTCTCTATCATGACGACCAAAAGCGTGATCAAGCGTTGTACGGTGTGCGAGGTCTGCGACGGAGGCGCCAGCAGGGTGAGGTCGTCGTTGACTAAGATCGCGTAGGGTAGTGTGCGCAGACCGAGAAAGCGGTTCAGATGGCTGGCTGGATCTATCAGCTGGCGCATCGGCGCCTCCGGAGTGGTTCGAAAGAGTTCGTCATTCTGCGCGATCACGACGATGGTCAACGTCTTGCTGAGCAACTTGGCATGGTTGGCCAGAACCGCATAGGCATCGCGGCATTCGGTGCAATGTGGGGAAACAGCGAGAATGACTGAAGGCTTGCCATTCGCAACGAGTTCGCCGGCAGTCAAGGCGCCGCGATTGTCCGCGCCGAGAAAAAGGTTTCGTGGCAACTCGCTGACCTTCGCAAGATCGATACACTTTTTCGCGTAGCCCTTCCCGGAGGTTTGGTCATGCCGTAGTTTTCCAGCGATGAGTATCAGGAGTGCAATTGCCGTCCCCGTCACCCACCAGTTGACTGGCGATTCCACAAATGGTGTTTGCAGAGCCTTGAAGGTAACAAGGGCTGTCGCGCCGATTACAGCGACACCCAACGCGAAATATTGGCCCTGGCTGCTGGGTGTTATCGAGCCAAAGCCTTCGTATTCCTCCTCCGCATGCACTACACGCAAGTACAGACCCGCCCCGACGACGCTTGCTACGGCAATCGCGGCGCATGCCTGAAGGATCATCGGTAGCGGGAAAATAAGCATTGTCCCGATGCCGAACTCGATCAGGGGAAACCAGCGTGCATGCGCGATCGCCAAGACCCAGTGCTGGTTCGAACTAAACGGGTCGGGCTTTTGAATCGTCTTGGCAAATGCCGACGCCAAACAAACGAGTGCAAGAAAATTGGTTGCCAGGAGAAAAAAGAGGTTGCACATAGCTCCCTCATTCACGGGCCGCAGTTCCACTTTTGTGGTGTACGGGCAAAACCCGATTGATTTGAACCGCAATTCGCCACCTAAGCAACCGATGATACTCGCAAGCAGGTAGGGGCGGTTTGACGAAAGGGGCGAATCAGGGATAACCGCAGCTTCCGCACCGACCGCCTGCTGTTTCAAGTCGACATTCACGCCAAAAGTCCGATCAACATGCTTGAGACGCTGAGCGAATCAGAGGAGTGCAAGGATGTTGTGAGTGTCTGGCAGTGATAGCGCCAGCTTCTGCCTCGCGTTGCGCGGTCAGCACTTCCAGGCGAACCCGAACATGATCGCAACTCGCGTGCGCCGTGAGCGTCTCCTTTCCAGAAATCAAATCAAGTATCTGTGTGGCTGGTTGTGGCCGATTGCGGCCTCTCGGGTCGCTACAAAACTGCAGGCTTGATGACGACAGGCAACAAGCCACGCACCGCCAGCCATGCACGTGCATCTTCGGCGTCCTGCTCGAACCAGGCACGCGCCGAACCCAGGCGAAACGTGTAGCCCCAGGCATCCATGTCGGCCATCACGCGCTCGCGGCCGACGCCAGGCAGGTGATCGCCAAGGACGATCTGCAAATAGCAGGTCGCATCTTCCTCGGCCTGCGACTCGGAAGCGTCAGTGTGGATTTGTATACGTCGCTCCAGCGTCACGACGATCAAGTGGCAGGCCTCGTGCAGCAGCGAATGCACCGGCGTATCACCGCGCGCATACACGTTCGCACCGATTACGCCGGCTTCGGGTTCGCCCCAATAGCAGCCCGGAATCGGCGCGCCGTCAGCGACATGCACAAGTGTCAGGTCATTGCGGGCCAGCAGCGCAACGGCGTCGTCGAGCGCAATGTCCGCCAGAGTCAACAAGGACTAGGCCACGTTGGCTGCGTTGGCCTTTTCCGGCAGCGCGACGCTGAGTTCCAGCACTTCGTGATCGCCGTCGCGCTCGACATGCACTTCGACCGCGTCCTGATCGACGTTCACGTACTTGCGGATCACTTCGAGCAACTCGCGGCGCAGCAGCGGCAGGTAATCCGGCGCGCCGCGCTGGCTGCGTTCCTGCGCGACGATGATGCGCAGGCGCTCCTTGGCGATGGACGCGGTGTTCTTCTGGCGTGCGCGCAGAAAATCGAAGATGCCCATGTCAGCCTCCGAACATGCGCGTGAAGAAACCTTTCTTCGGCGCGTCGAGAAAGCGCATCGGCCGCTGCTCGCCGAGCAGGCGCGCGACCGCGTCCTCATAGGCTTGGCCGGCATCGGAGTCGTCGTCCAGAATCACCGGCACGCCGGCATTGGATGCCGCCAACACGCCTTCGGATTCGGGCACGACGCCGACGACCTCGATGCCGAGGATGTCCTTGACGTCGTCGATGCTGAGCATGTCGCCGTTGACCACACGCGCCGGGTTGTAGCGGGTCAGCAGCAGGTGCTGCTCGATCGGCGCGGCGCCGAGTTCTGCACGCCGGGTCTTGCTCGCGAGCAGGCCGAGGATGCGGTCTGAATCACGCACCGATGACACTTCCGGATTGACCACGACGATCGCGCGGTCGGCAAAGTACATCGCCAGGTAGGCGCCTTTCTCGATGCCGGCAGGCGAGTCGCAGACGACATAGTCGAAGCCGTCGTCGCGCAGTTCGTTGAGCACGCGCTCGACGCCTTCCTTGGTCAGCGCATCCTTGTCGCGTGTCTGCGAGGCCGCGAGCACGTACAGATTGTCGTGGCGCTTGTCCTTGATCAGTGCCTGCTTGAGCGTGCATTCGCTGTGGATGACGTTGACGAAATCGTAAACCACGCGGCGCTCGCAGCCCATGATCAGGTCCAGATTGCGCAGGCCGACATCGAAGTCGATGACTGCCACTTTCTTGCCTTGCTTGGCCAGGCCGACGGCAATGCTGGCGCTGCTGGTGGTCTTGCCGACGCCGCCCTTGCCGGATGTAACAACGATGAATTCAGTCAAGGTGCAATCTCCATTCAAATATTTGCAGAAAAATATACAATGTTTACAATTTAGCTAGCAGCAGCTTGTCGTCTTGCAACCAGGCCTGCGCGGGCTTGCCGCGCAACTCGGCCGGGAATTCCTCGAACACCCGATACTGGCCGGCGATCGAAACCAGTTCGGCCTGAAAATCCATGCAATAGATGCGCGCGCTGGTATCGCCTTGTGCCCCGGCCAGGGCGCGGCCGCTGAGACGACCGTAGACATGGATCGAGCCGTCGGCAATTACTTCGGCACCGTTGCCGACAGTAGCGCCGAGGATCAGGTCGCGACCGCGCGCATAGACCTGCTGCCCAGAGCGCACTGGCTTGTCGTGGCGCATTCCGATCAGGACCGGATCTGAAGCTGGCGCAGGCTCGACATGCGCCGGCGCCGGTTTGCCTGGCGTTGTGTCCGCCGTCGCGCGCTCATACGCATTGCGGAATTTTGCAAAAAGCGGCAATTGCAGCATTTGCGCCAATTGCTCGTTTTCCGTGGTGCCATAGGCGAGGCCGACCGGCAGCATGCCGGCGGCGCGAATCGCCTCGAGCAGCGCCTGGACAGCATAGGCATCGGGCAATTGCGCCAGGTGGCCCAGATCCAGCACCAGTGGCGCGCGGCCGAACAGTTGCGGCGCCGCGGCCACCTTGGCGGCAAGTTCAGTGTGCAGCGCCGCGGGATCGCACTCGCGCAATCTCAGGTTGGCGATGCCGACCTGGCCGAATTTCAGTTCGAACAGCGGCTCCGCCGCCGCGGGGTTGGACCGCATCCGTCAGTTGCCGCCGGCGGCACGTGCCGCCAGTGGACTCGGCGCATGCGCGCGTTCGGCCAGCCACGGCTGGCTCGGCAACGCAGCGGTTGGGCCGCGCAGATACGTATCGCGCACAAAAGCGTAACTGCACAATTCCTTTACCAACAGGGCAACGCGGCGGTTCACCGTCGGCATCATCTGCTGGCCGACCTCATGAAAACCGTAGGTGCCGTGGAACAGCACGGAAACGTCGTCGCGCGGTTCCAGGAACACTTCGCATGTCAGCAGCGGCACGCGCACTTCGGCAAAGCTGGTCACATCGGCGTAGAACACGCGGCCCAGGCCCAGGCCGCGATAGGGGCGCGCAATGACGATGCGATCGATATACAGGAATTCCGGATAGCGCTCGCGAAACCACAGAAAGTTTGGGCTGGCGTAGGCCGCATTCTCGCGCAGCGCGATGAGGAATCCGGCCAGATGCCCGTCGGCTTCGGCCACGCGGAAATACACCGACTGCTCGGCCAGCGCGCGCAGGCGCGCCATGTCCAGGGGCAGAATCGTGGAACCCGCGGCATTGTTCAGCGCGAGCACCGAGTCCAGTTCATGCTCGTGTACGTCGCGGATCGCTATGGTCATGCGTGTTTCACTCCACTGGCACGGATTTGGGCATCCGTGCGGTCTTGATGGGGGCGGATTATCGCATGCACAGGAGCGCCGGTCATGTCGGCTGTCTGGCTTTTTCGTTAACGCAACGTCGAGGCGGCGTGACAAAAGAATTGCTTCGTAATGACTTCGGGCAGGTTGCAGCGAGCCCGCTGCGGTCTATGATGCGCGAATGCGCTTGTCCACGTTCAATCACATCCAGCTTCTGCGCTACGCAGGGCTATTCACCTATGCCTGCGTCGGCGTTCCGTTGCTGAGCATCACCTGGCGCGCCGAGGACGTACCCACCGGCTCGCCCGACTATATTGGCTGGTGCGTTGCCTACGCGATATTCGGCTTGGCTTATTTGTTTGCGACGCGTGATCTCGGGCGGCGCCATCCCGGGTTTGAGCAAATCCCCCTGCTGATTGTCATGAACGTTGCTGCATTTGCGATCGGTTGGTTCAGCCACAGCGGTCTCTCTGGCGTTTTGACCATGCTGATCGCCGGCGTCGTGCCGTGGACGCTGCCGTTGCGGCCCGGCATGGCCTGGGTATTCCTGCAGAGTTTTTCGCTGGCGCCGATTTTCGTCGTCTTCAACGAATGGAGCGCGTTCACTGCGATCGTGCAGTGCTCGCTGTATCTTGGCTTTTCGGCATTCACCTACGTCACTTCGCTGGTCGCCAAGCAACAGACCGATTCGCGCGAGGAACAGCGCCGCCTGAATTCGGAATTGCGCGCTACGCGTACCTTGCTCACCGAGTCCAGCCGCATTGCCGAGCGTATGCGCATCTCGCGTGAACTGCATGATCTGGTCGGCCACCACCTGACTGCGCTGAGTTTGAACCTGGAAGTCGCCAGCCACCTGGTTACCGGCGGCGCGCAGGAGCATGTGCGCCAGGCGCAATCCGTCGCCAAGCTACTGTTGTCCGATGTGCGCGAAGTTGTGAGCCAGTTGCGCGATGACGATGCGATCGATCTGACCGAGGCGCTGCGCACGCTGGTCGAAGGCGTGCCGGGGTTGGCCATACACCTGGATTTGCCGCCACGCTTTTCGGTCGACGATCCGCGGCGCGCGCAAGTATTGTTGCGCTGCGCACAGGAAATCATCACCAATACCGTACGCCACGCGGCTGCGCACAACCTGTGGTTGCGCTGCGAACGCACCGAGGCGAACGAATTGGCGATCCATGCTCACGATGACGGCCGTGGGACTGGCGAATTGCGCCAGGGCAATGGCCTGACCGGAATGCGCGAGCGCCTGGCGCAAATCGGCGGGCGCCTGGATATCACCACGGCGCGCGACCAGGGTTTCGCGCTTGACGCATGGCTGCCGCTGGAGGCTTCAAGATGACATCTGCACAACCGGTAACGGCAAGGATGATCACGGTGTGTCTGGTGGACGATCAAACCCTGGTGCGGCAGGGAATTCGTTCGCTGCTGGAATTGTCCGACGATATCCGCGTCGTGGCCGAAGCCGCCGACGGCATGCAGGCGGTCGAGATCATTCCCAAGGCCAATCCCGACGTGGTCCTGCTCGATATGCGCATGCCCGGTATGTCAGGCCTTGATGTGCTCAACGCGTTATCGGCCAAGAATGCGCTGCCGCCGACGATCATCCTGACCACGTTCGACGACGACCAACTCGTGCTTGGCGGACTCAAGGCCGGGGCGCGCGGGTATCTGCTCAAGGACGTGTCGCTTGATCAACTCGTCGATGCGGTAAAGACGGTTGCAGACGGCGGTTCGCTGGTGGCGCCCGTCGTCACCCAGCGCCTGCTCGCCGGGCTGGAGCGCATGCACAACGATTTCACCAGCCTGGATCGCCCGGATCCACTGACCGAGCGTGAAACCGAAATCCTGCGCCTGATGGCCGGCGGCTACAGCAACAAGGAAATCGCCAATTCGCTGGGTGTGGCCGAAGGCACAGTGAAAAATCACGTGTCCAATATCCTGTCCAAACTTGGCGTCCGCGACCGCACAAGGGCGGTGCTGAAGGCGTTTGAATTGGGAATAGTCTGAGCCATCAGGGCTGAGGGCTGAGGGCCGCGGGCTGGGAGACAACCAGAGCGCTGGCCGCGCTGGTTTCTCAGCCCTCAGCCCTCGGCCCTCAGCCCTCCGCAACAGCCGTAGCCATTCCGCCCCGGAGCAAGTACCATTTGCCCCCTGTTTTAGGGAGATGTTTGGAATGACCCGCCTGCTCGAAATACTCGTCGCCATCGCCATCGTCTTTGTGCTGGCGGTGCTGTTCGCCGTCGCCTTGCCCAGCCATGCCCATATCGAACGCTCGGTCGAGGTCAGTTCACCGGTGCGGCAGGTCTTCGACGTCGTCAATGCCTTCCATACGTATCCCTCCTGGAATGCGCTGCGCGCCTACGATCCCAAGGTGCAGTTGAATTTCGAAGGCCCGACCGCGGGACCGGGCGCCAAGCTCAATTGGACCAGTGCCGACGAACGCATCGGCAGCGGCAATCTGACTGTGGCGACTGATCCGCCGCCGCAACAGGACAAGCAAGTCACCTGGACGGTGGTCAACAATTGGAAGGGCGACAACAAGAAATTCACCATCGACATCGAGCAGGCGGCCAATGGCAAGACCGCCAAGATCACGATGGGCTACGACGTCGATTACCACTGGGATCTGGTCGCGCGCTATTCCGGCCTGTATCTGGAAGGCGATCCGGCAACCCAGATTCAGTACCAGCTGACCGCGCTGCAGAGCATGATCGCCACGTTCCCGAACGTGGACTACAAAGACCAGAAGATCGACTTGCAGGACGAGATTTCAAAACCGACCCTGTTCGTCTCCACCACTGCCAAGCGCACTCTGGACGATGTCAGCGACGCAACCGAAAAGGCGATGGTGCTGTTGCAGGCCGCAATCAAGAAAGACAAGCTGACGGTTGTCGGTCCGCGCACCACCATCACCACGAACTGGGGTGATGAGAACTATGATTTCGATATCGCCCTGTCGGTGGACCGTGCCGATGCGCAAGTCACTGATCCGGTCAAGACCGGGCAGAGCTACGGCGGCAAGGCCCTGGTTGTCTCATTCACCGGCACGGCGGCACAGCTGCCGCTGATGCGTCTGGTCCTGAAGGCCTACGCATACACGCACGGATATGTGTTCGACGAGAGTTCCGAAGGCAGCGGCCGCTTCTACGATCAATTGATGGTGGCGGATCCGAAAGCCGAGGCCGGCACGGAGTCCTACAGCGTTTTCCTGCCGATCCAGTCGCAGTAACGCCAGAGTTTTGGTTCTCGAACGGGCGGCGCGAGTCGCCCGTTTTCGTGTAAGGAACTTTTTTCGCGCTTTGCGGTATTTTGCGCGGCGAGCGCTGTTTTGCCTGTCGCGATCCAGATGAAAACGCGTGTCGGACGGAGAAACTAATCCATGGGTCCGACGCCCACGATTTATCGAAGCAATCCACGGTGACCTGACGATGATCGAAACTCAGAACCTGACCAAGCACTACGGCGACCTGACCGCCGTCGACAACATCTCTTTCAAGCTTGAACCCGGGCGCGTACTCGGGTTCCTCGGCCCCAACGGCGCCGGCAAATCCACCACGATGAAAATGCTTGCGGGTTTTCTCGCGCCGACTTCGGGTAGTGCGAAAGTCTGCGGGCATGACGTGGTCGACGATGCGCTCGCTGCCAAGCGCGTGGTGGGCTATCTGCCCGAAGGCGCGCCGAGCTACGGCGAAATGACGCCGCGCCAGTTCCTCGGTTTCGTTGCCGACGTGCGCGGCCTGACCGGCGCGCGGCGCACGCAACGCCTGGATGACGTGATCGAGCGCCTGCATCTCAACGGCGTGATGGAGCAGCCGATCGAAACCCTATCGAAAGGTTTCAAGCGGCGTGTCGGTCTGGCCCAGGCGATCGTCCACGACCCGGCCGTGCTGATTCTGGATGAGCCGACCGACGGCCTGGACCCGAATCAGAAACACGAAGTGCGCGCGCTGATCAATGCCATGTCCAGGGACAAGACCATCGTTGTGTCGACGCATATCCTGGAAGAAGTCCATGCCGTATGCAGTCGCGCGATCATCATTGCCAACGGCAAGATTCTCGCCGACGCGACGCCGGCTGAACTCGAAGCGCGTTCGCGCTACCACCAGGCAGTGTCACTGACGACGACAAACATTGCCGCTGCAAAGGAAGCGCTTTCGCGCGTGGCCGATGTCGCCGCGGTCGAGATCGATCCGCAGGACCATCGCATCACTGCGTTCCCGAAACCCGGCAAGCAGATATTCGCGCCGATCAGCGAGTTGCTGAGGACCCAGGGCATACAAGTGAGTGAACTGCAGCTGGAAAGTGGGCGCATGGACGAGGTGTTCCGTACGATCACGCAAGGTGAAGCGAAGGAGGCGCGCGCATGAACATGATCCGCACCATCTTCAAGCGCGAACTGTCGAGTTATTTCGCCACCCCCGTGGCGTATGTATTCATCGTAATCTTCCTGCTGCTTGCGGGAACGTTCACGTTTTACCTCGGCAATTTTTACGAACGCGGCCAGGCCGATCTGTTGCCATTCTTCAATTTCCACCCGTGGCTGTACCTGTTCCTGGTTCCGGCCGTCGGCATGCGCCTGTGGTCGGAAGAGCGCAAGAGCGGCACCATCGAGATGTTGCTGACCCTGCCGATAACGATGTGGCAGGCGGTGGTGGGAAAATTCCTCGCCGCATGGGCCTTCATCGGCATCGCCCTGGTGCTGACGTTTCCGATCTGGATCACGGTCAATTATCTCGGCTCGCCGGACAACGGCGTGATCTTCGCGAGTTACCTCGGCAGCTTCCTCATGGCCGGTGCCTTCCTCGCGATCGGTTCCTGCATCTCGGCGTGCACGCGCAGCCAGGTGATAGCGTTTATCCTGACTGTCGTTGTG
This sequence comes from Lysobacterales bacterium, assembly GCA_038216155.1. Taxonomy (GTDB): domain Bacteria; phylum Pseudomonadota; class Gammaproteobacteria; order Xanthomonadales; family Xanthomonadaceae; genus SZAS-103. The sequence goes on along the minus strand of JBBQQH010000026.1, from coordinate 32,477 downwards.
TGTTTCCTGTTCCTGCTCGCCGGGTTCCCACTGGTGCTGAATTTCTTCAGCGGCTGGGCACCGCAGGGCATGGTAGATGCGATTTCCGGCCTGAGCTTCCTGAGTCACTTCGGCTCGATCAGCAAGGGCGTGATCGACCTGCGCGACCTTATCTACTTCCTGCTCACCATCGCTTTCTGGCTGTATGCCAGCGCGGTGGTGATTGATCTTAAAAAAGCTGACTAACTGCCATGACATCCAATCGTAAACTCATGACTGGCGGCGCACTCGCCGTCCTCGCCGTGCTGTTCGTGGCGGTGATCCTGATCAGCAACGCGTTGTTCCGCGGCGCGCGCCTTGATCTGACCCAGAACAACTTGTATACCTTGTCGCAAGGTACAAAAAATATACTTTCCTCCATCGACGAGCCGGTGCACCTGTACCTGTTTTTCTCTGACAAAGCGACCCAGGATCTGCCGCAGCTGCGTACATACGCGACGCGGGTGCGCGAGATGGTCCAGGAGATGGCCGCGCGTTCCGGTGGCAAGCTCAAGCTCGATGTGATTGATCCGCAGGCATTCTCCGAAGACGAAGATCGCGCGACCGGCTATGGCCTGCAGCCGGTGCCGAGCGGGCAGGGTGGCGAGAATATCTTCTTCGGTCTGGCCGGCACGAATTCCACCAACGGCAAGGCAGTGATCCCGTTCCTGCAACCGGACAAGGAAGCGTTCCTCGAATATGACGTGGCCAAGCTGATCCACGAACTGAGAAACCCGAAGAAACCCGCGGTCGGTCTCATTTCCAGCCTGCAGATGGGAACCGGGTTCGATCCGCAGACGCGGCAGATGCGTGAACCCTGGGCGGTCGAGCAGCAGCTGGAACAACTGTTCGACGTGCGCCAGTTGAACGCGGCGTCGGTCAAGACGATCGACAAGGAAATCAGCGTGCTGGTGCTGGTGCATCCGAAGGCGCTGCCGGACGACGCGCTGTATGCGATCGACCAGTTCGTCATGCGTGGCGGCCACCTTTTGGTGTTTGTCGACCCGAACGCCGAGACGGACGACTCCGGTGCCGACCCGAACAATCCGCAGGCCGCGATGTTTGCCGACAAGTCCTCGGATCTGCCGAAGCTGTTTAAGGCCTGGGGCGTGGAATATGACCCGCGCAAAGTGGCGCTGGATCGCGAGCATGCGCTGGAAATCAGCATTGCCCAGGGCGCGCCACGGGTGCGCGACGCGGCAATTCTCGGCTTTGCCAAGCGCGATCTGAACAACGACGATGTGACCACTGCAAACCTGGGCAGCATCAATATTTCCACCACTGGATTCTTCCAGTTGGCGAAGGATTCAAAGAACAAACTCGTGCCGCTGATCCAGACCAGCAACGACGCGATGGCGGTGCCGACCGATCGCATCAAGTTTCTGCCGGACCCGAGTCAGTTGCTCGCCGGTTACCAGCCGAGCAAGGAAAACTACGTCATCGCCGGACGCCTGCAAGGCAAGTTCACGACCGCGTTCCCCGAGCGCAAGGACGACGGCCACCTGGCCGCAGCGAAGGACGACGGCGCGATCATCCTGGTCGGCGATACGGACCTCTTGACCAATCGCCTGTGGGTGCAGATCCAGCCGTTCTTCGGCCAGAAGATCATGAATGCTTTCGCGAACAACGGGGATTTCTTCGTCAACGCGGTCGACAACCTGACCGGCTCGTCGGATCTGATCTCGATCCGTGGCCGCGCGACGTCGCAGCGGCCGTTCACGACGGTGGAAGACATGAAGCGCGCGGCCGAGGAAAACTTCCGCGGTGCCGAGCAGGAGTTGCAAAAACAGCTCAGCGACACCGAGCGCAAGCTCACCGAGCTGCAAAGCGGCAAGAGCAAGGGCAGCGAGATGATCCTGTCGCCCGAGCAGCAAGCCGAGCTGACCAGCTTCCAGCAGACCAAAGTTGATATCCGCAAACAGCTGCGCCAGGTACGCCGGGGACTGGACGAACGCATCGAGTCGCTCGGCGCGCGCCTGAAGGTAGTAAACATCGTGCTGATGCCCGTACTGATCACGCTGGCCGCGCTCGCGTTTGCCATCTGGCGACGCCGCCGGCGTGCGGTTTGAGGAGATTTCAAATGAACGCGAAGACGCTTTACACCCTGATTGCGGTCGCCGTGATGGCCTTGATCGTGGCCATCGTCATCAACTCGTCGAATAAGCCGCAGAGCGATGTCAGCGACCAGGCCAAGCCGCTGCTGCCGGCGCTGCATGGCCACGTCAACGACGTCAGTGGGATCACGCTCACCGGGGCGGACAACAAAGTGCTGGTGACGCTCAAGCGCGGCGGGGACGGCTGGAGCGTGGCCGAGAAATCCGGATATCCGGCCGATCTGGCCAAGGTCCGCGAGTTCCTGCTCAAGCTCGACGCCGCGACGCTGATCGAGGCCAAGACCAGCAACCCGAAGCACTACGCGGATCTGGGCGTCGATGACGTCGCCGCCAAGGATGCAAAGGGCTTGCTGGTGGACATAGCGGGTCTGTCGGCGCCGCTCAAGTTGATCATCGGCAACTACAACGGCGCTGGCGGCGGCGGTACGTTCGTGCGTCTGCCGGGACAGGATCAAAGCTGGCTGACGAAAGGCAACCTCAGCGTCGACAAGAATGCTGTCGACTGGGAAAAGCGCGATCTGACCGACATCGCTGACGCGCGCCTGATGTCGGTTGTGCTAACTGCTGCGGACGCAAAGGTGCTGAAGATCTTCAAGGAGCATGCGGGTGACGCCAATTTCAAGGTCGCCGACGTGCCGAAGGGTCGCGAGACCAGTTCCGAATTCGCCGCCAACACTCTGGGTTCGACCCTGGCCGGGCTCAAGGCTGAAGACGCGTTCGCTGCCAAAGACGTCGCGCCGGGCGAAAAAGTATACAAGGCCGAATATTCCACATTTGATGGCCTTGTCGTCGACGTCAGCGCCTGGGAGAAGGACGGCAAGGACTATGCGCAGTTCTCGGCCCGACTCGACACCGCAGCAGTGGAGGCACAGATTGCCGCTGATCAGGCCAAGGCCAAGGCCGAATCTGATGCCGCCGCGCAAGCCGCGAGCAACAAGACCGCCGAGAGCAAATCCACCGCAACGCCAGCGCAGGCGCTTAAGCCAGAGGAAGTGAGCGGTTCAGAGAAGGATCGCCAGCGGCGTCTGAATGCGCTGGACAAGGAAGTGGAAGCGCTGAACAAGACTTTCTCCGGCTGGACCTTTGTCTTGCCGAGCTTCAAGTACAGCAACCTCACCAAGACCATGGACGACATGCTCAAGCCGCTGGAGCAGAAGAAGCCCATTGCCAAGGACGCCGCCAAGCCGGCCGCGCCGAAGCCGGCGATCAAGCCCCCGGGCAAGTAGGCCCGGCAATCAGGCTCGGGCTAGAAAGCAGAAGAGAACAGACATGCATCGCGCATTCGGTATCACGGCCGCGGCGTCAGGCGCTGCCGCCGTGGTGCTCGGCGCATTTGGTGCTCATGCGCTGCGCAGCCAGTTCGACGCGGCGTCGCTGCAAATCTGGCACACCGCGGTCGAGTATCAGTTCTGGCACGCCCTGGCTTTGCTTGCGGTTGCTGCATGTGCGCCGGCGCATCACCGGCGTTGGTGGCGCGTCGCCGGCACGGCCTTTGTCGGTGGCAGCGTCGCTTTCTGTGGAAGCCTTTACGCGCTGGCGCTCGGCGCACCCGCCTGGATCGGTGCGATCACCCCGATCGGTGGCCTGGCCCTGATTGCTGGCTGGATCGCTCTGGCGATCGCGTTTGGACGTAGTTCCTCGCCGACTTAGGCGACTGGTTGCGGATTTCCCGCGGCGGCGCATAATCCCGCTCAAACAAGCGTTTGTCCAAAACCCACAACGCCTCCCCGGGAGGGAAAAGCCATGAATGCTTCGCGCGCTGGTAACGGCCGCTACGGCCGCGCATTCCTTGTTTTGTGCATTTGTATAATTATACCGTTGCCGCTGGCGGCGCAATCCATCAGCGCTCCCGGACTGTCGGCTCCCGGCACGATTTCCTACGATGCGCTCGGCACGCCGACGATTCGCGCGACGACCGACAATGATGTTGCGTTCCTGCAAGGCTACGCTCACGCCAAGGCGCGTTTTTTCGAGATGGACTTCGACCGCCGCGCTGCGAGCGGCAGCCTGGCTGAACTGGTGGGAGCCGCGGCGCTGGCCAACGACGTGCAGACGCGCACGCTGGGTTTGCGCCGCGCCGCGTGGGCAACCTGGACCGCGCTCGATGACGGCACCCGCGGCTGGCTCAAGGCCTACACCGACGGGGTGAATTTCTGGCTGCAGACGCAGGCATTGCCGCCGGAGTATGGCGCGCTCAAGCTGACCCGCGCCGAGCCGTGGTCGCCGGTGGATACGATCACCGTCGGCAAGGGCCTCGCATTCCAGTTGTCGTTCGACCTGGATATCCAGAACACGATCAACTTCGGTGCCTACCAACAGGCAGCGGCAGCAGCGCACGTCGATGCGCAGGCGCTGTTTTTCGGCGACACGCATCGTCTGGCGCCGCCGGACAATCATGTGACCATCAGCGGATTCCAGCCGGGCGCCAGCGCGGCCGATGACGCCAGTGCCGATCTGGTCAGCAGCGATCTGGTCAGCCAAGCCAAGTCGCTCTCCACGTCCCTGGTCGGTCTGCATGTTGCTCCAGAAACATTGCAGCTCGCGCAGGCCTATCGCGATGCGATCGCGGGCAATCCGTTTATCGCGTCGACGCTGAATCCACGCATGGGCCGCGGTGGCAGCAACGAGTTCGCGGTCAGCGGCGCGTTTACCTCCTCGGGCAAGCCGCTCATCGCGAACGATCCGCATCTGAGCCTGGCCTTGCCGCCGATCTTCATCGAGATGCATCTGATCTCTAACGATGGGCTGAATGCGACCGGGGTGAGCGTTCCCGGCGCGCCCGGCATCATCCAGGGCTGCAACAGCAATCTGTGCTGGGGCAGCACGGTCAATCCGATGGACGTCACCGACACGTTCCAGGAAACCTTCGCACTCAACAGCTACGGGTTGCCGGTGGGAATTGTGCACAATGATACAATTGAACCGGTACAGTGGGTGTTCCAGAGTTTCTACGTCAACCAGATGACCGCCGGCCAGACCGACAGCATCGCGCGCACCAATTCCATCGGCTACACCAATGGTGCCTTGAACGTGATCGTGCCGCGACGGAACAATGGGCCGATGGTGCAATTGGGTACGGCGGGGCAATGCGTCTCCGAGGCCGGCCAGCATTTCGGCCCCGGGTACGCCTGTGGTCTGTCGATCGCCTATACCGGCTGGGGCGCGACGTTCGAGCTCAAGGCGTTCAGGCTGATCAACCGCGCGCAGAACATCGGCGATTTCCAGAATGCCTTGACCTATTTCGACTTTGGTTCGCAGAACTTCGCTTACGCCGATACTGCCGGCAACATTGCCTACTTCACCAGCGCGGAAAATCCGATTCGTCAGGATCTGCAGCAAGATGGCGGTCCGGGCGGCGGCGTTCCGCCACTTTTCATTCGCGATGGCACTGGCGCGTTGCATCACGACTGGCTCGGCGTGCAACACCCGCAGCCGAATCAGGCAACGCCGAACGAAATCATGCCGGCAGCGGAAATGCCGCACGTGATCAATCCGGCGAAAGGCTATGTCGCCAATGCGAACAACGATCCGATCGGCGTGACCCTGGACAACAACCCGTTCAACCAGCTGCGGCCGGGCGGCGGCATCTACTATCTTAATTTCGGTTACGACGCCTATCGCATGGGCCGCATCGATCGCCTGCTGGCATCGATGATCGCGGGCGGGCACAAGATCACGATGACCGATATTGAGCAGGTGCAACTCAACACGCAGCCAGTCGATGCGCAACTTGTGCTGCCGTATCTGGTGACCGCCGACAAGAACGGGGAAAAGCCCGGCGCGTGGGCGCCGTTGGCGCAGCTGGCGGCGGATCCTGCGATCGCGGCAGCAATCAACCGGCTCGAGCAGTGGGATCAATCAACGCCTACGGGACTTCCGCAGGGATTTGATGCAGGCAGGGCGCCGGGCACAGCGCCGACCGCGGCGCAGCTCGACAACAGCGTCGCCGCGACCGAGTTCTTCATGTGGCGCAGCAATGCGATCAAGAATGTCGTCGATGCGACTCTGACGGGCTACGGACTGGGCAACTATCTGCCCGGCGACGACAGCGCGTATACGAGCCTGAAATTCTTGCTGGATGCGTTTCCGGTACTCGGTGGCCACGGTGCCTCCGGCATCAACTTCTTCACTGTGCCCGGCGCGCCGGATGCCGCCTCCGCGCGCGACTACGTCCTTTTGAAGAGCCTGAAGGACGGTTTGAACCAGCTCGCAAGCGACGCGTTTGCGCCAGCGTTTGGCAACTCGACCGCGCAAGCCAATTATCACTGGGGCGCGCTGCATCGTTTCGTGCTTGAGCATCCGCTGGGTGGGCCATTCAACTTGCCCGGACCCAATCCTTACGGGTTTACCGATCTGGCGCCAAACCTGCCGGGCCTGGCGCGCGACAGCGCCTACGAGACGGTGAATCCGGGTGGCGGCTCGCTGCGCGTGAGCGGCGTGAACGATTTCATGTTCAGCGGTGCGAGCGCGCCCGGGCGCCGTTTCGTCGGCGAGATGGGTACGCCGATCAATGCGGTCGAAGTGATCCCCGGTGGCGAGAGTGCGGTGCTCGGCGATCCGAACTACGCCAGCCAGTTGCTGCTGTGGCTCACCGGCAACTATCACCCGCTGGTGGTCGACCCGAATGCGGCAGGGCAGGGCGCGCAGACGACACTGAATTTTACCCCTGGGGGTTGATGCTATTCGCCTCTCCTTTGCGGGAGAGGCCGCCGCGCGGCGCGCGGCGGCCTCTCTCGGCCATCCATGGCCTCCGAGGCACTTGGGTTCCTGCTCCGCGCGTGCCAGCACCAATGCCATGGCTCGTAGGCAATGCCATGCGCGTTGCCGCGCGGATAGCTGAGCCGGAAACCGTAGCTTTGTGCATTTGTGGATAACCACGCAAATGCGGGCGAACCCTCGAACGCTTCTTCGAGCGCCGCAGAACCCGGAGTAGTCAGGTCGAGTGCCCGGCCGGAGTGATGCTCGCTGTAGCCGGGCGCCGCGCTGACGCGCAGGATGTCGCCGATACTTTGGCCGCGTTCGAGTTTGCGCGTGAGGATGCCGAGCTGATATTCCGTGCTGCGGAACGCCGAAACGATCTGCAGTTCCACTGCGGCTTGCGCCGCCGCATCGCGCATGCGCATCCAGGCGCGGGCTGCGCGCGCGCTGAGCCATTGCGGACGGTCCTGCGTGTCCTGACCGACAAAGACCAGGTGCACCGGTTCGCGCACGCGCCGCAGCTTGCGCGTGCTCGCATAGTCGCGCGGTACGCCAAGCGCATGCGCGGTTGCGATGCACGCGCGCGGGTCAGCGGTTCGCGCTGGCGCAGTTCGGCCTGATGAAGATCGCGCTGATGCAGATCTGTCGGTCATGTGCGCGAGCTTAACCAAGACCTGGCTTCGCCGTAAGTCCAGTCAATCAGTCCGGTCAATTTTTGCGCGCCAGCGAAAATGCCCAGAAGCTCAGACCTGCAGCCGCTGCCGCGCCAATCCACGATACAGCGATGGGGATCGTCCAGTGGTCGATGACAATCGTCCATTGGGCGATTGCGCGAGTCAGATGCGCGATGGAGATAACTGCAAACACCATTGCGCTGATTGTGACGTAGGTTTTTACCGATGCCATGACACACCTCCTGCCATTGAGATAGAACAATTCAGCGCGGCGTCATTGCTTCGTGCGCGGCCACGTGGCGCGCGATTGCGTAGAACAGGCTAGGCAAACAGCGGTGCGCCGACGTGCACGACCAGATCCGCACTGAAGTGCGCGGCCACGGCGTGTTCCAGACCGCGGCGCCAGTACAACCAGCCGAATGCCACCCCGGCCAAACCATTCAATCCCATGACGCGAGAGATGTTCGCGGCATCCAGCGTCGTGGTTTGGGCGAGCGCCGGCAAGTGGGCGATTCCAAACAGGACGGCTGCCGCGACAATAGCGATCCAATAGATGCTGGTGTGTGGTGGCGAGGCGTGCAGTGTTCGCGCGCCCAGCCATACCAGCAAGGAAACAAGGAATAATCGGCAAACGACTTCTTCGCCGATGCCGCCGTAGAACGAAGCGAGAAATCCTTTCCACCAATCCGGAACCGGCGCAGCTGTTGCCAACGCGGCAGGCAGCCACGCGCCGATTGCTCTGTCGGCGAGTAAACAAACGCACGCAACCGCAACCCCGAGACTGATCGATGACAGCCAGCGCGTGGGAGACGAGCGCGTCGGGCCTGCATTGACCCATTGCCGCAGCAGCGGCGCATCGAGGCCGTGTGCGTAGCCGAGTCGCAGTCCGGCCCATGCGAGCAGCAGAAACACGACGCCGGCCTGCAGGGTTTGTATGATCGCAAACATCGGCAGCGGAACGGGGATTCTCGCAGTCAGTTGCGGCATGAGCACAAACAGGTACGGCAACAGCAGCAACGTCGAAATTGCGCCCGCCGCAGCGAGCAGCAGGGCAATGCGAAAATGCCCGATTGAGGGTGGAGAACTAGGCGACATATTCATGGTTTTTTCGCTCGATGAGCCGTCGATGGCGCAGCCTCAGACTTGAGCCGTCCGGCCTTGCGCAACGCATCGCGCAGCACGTATTCGATCTGTGCGTTGACGCTGCGCAATTCATCGTCGGCCCAATGCTGCACGGCGTCGAGCACGTCGCTGCCGATGCGCAGTGGGTAGGCTTTTTTCTCTGCCAACGGACCGGCCTTCAGTACAACGTGCCGGTGTTGACGATTGGCTGAGTGCCGCGTTCGCCGCACAGCACGACCAGCAGGTTCGACACCATCGCCGCTTTGCGTTCTTCGTCCAGATGCACCACGCCACGCGCCTGCAGCTGTTCCAGTGCCATCTCGACCATCGTCACTGCACCTTCGACGATGCGCGTGCGCGCAGCGATGATCGCGCTGGCCTGCTGACGTTGCAGCATCGCCTGTGCGATTTCCGGGGCGAAGGCCAGATGCGTGATGCGCGCTTCGACCACATCGACGCCGGCGCTGGCGAGGCGTTCCTGGATTTCCTTGCGCAGGTGATCAGAGATTTCCTTGCCATGGCTGCGCAGCGAAAGGGCACCCGTATCGTGCGAATCGTAGGGGTAGCTCGTTGCCATCGCGCGCAGTGCAGATTCGCTCTGGATATGGACGAAGTCTTCATAGTCGTTGACCTTGAACAGCGCTTCGGCGGTATCGACCACCTGCCAGACCACGACCGCGGCAATCTCGATCGGATTGCCGTCCAGGTCGTTGACTTTCAGTTTGCTCGACTCGAAGTTGCGCACGCGCAGGGACACTCCGCGCTTGCTGTAGAACGGATTGGTCCAGCGCGGACCGGCGTCGCGCACGGTACCGATGTAGCGCCCGAAGAACTGCAACACCTTGCCCTCGTTCGGCGCGACGGTAAAAAAACCGCCGAGCGAGATCAGCACCACGATTCCGGCGAGCACGGCCACGATCACTGCCCAAACGGTTTCATGCTGGATCGAATTGACCAACCAGGCACCGTCTGCCAATAACAGTGCGACGAGACCGACCAGGGCCGGGATACCTGAAGGCGCGGAATAGCGAAGTTCGTTCATCGGAAATCTCCACAGCGGTAAGTGTGCGACAGATTGATATCATATTGATATCACATAGTCAATCTCGACCCTGCGAATAGAGGTACTACAGCGGCTACACAAAAATCTACATTTGATTGGCCTTCGCTTACATTTGTCGCCCAGCAGGGTGTGGTTCGACTTGGCATCAGGACATTCGCTGAATATTTCGACGCGCAAAAACGCAGCGAACGCCTCAACAGCGATCTTGGTGTTGACGAGCCGATCGATCAGAAAACACTGACCCTGCTGCGCGAGCGATTCAACTACGACCCATCCAATATGGCGCGCACACCGGTGACGCGCTATTTCGAGCGTGGCGCCGCCTGGCTGGTGTTCTGCCTGTCGCTATTGAGCAGTCAGCGGCACGACGGCATCGACGCGCATCCGCCCCAGAGTGTCGAAGCCGGAAAAGAAGCGCCACGGATCGCCATCGCCAAACGACAGCGCGATATGACCGGCGTCGAAACCGTGCAGGGCGGCATCATAGCTGTGCCATTGGCCATCGATGAAAGCCTGCACCCAGGCGTGCGGCACGAACACGTGCTCGACGCCGGCGTAACGTTCGGTATAGGCAAGGCCATCGACGACGCGTGTGGGAATTCCCAGTGAGCGGCCGAGCGCGGCGAGCAGTACGGCATGTTCGGTGCAGTCGCCTTCCGGTTTCCTTGCCACTTCCAGCGCTGACGCGTAGCCGACACTCAGATTCTTGGTGCGAATGTAGCTGCGCACAAATTGTTCCAGCTGCTGCATCTGCTCGCGCGGTGCCTTTGCCGCCCCAGCGCCGTCGTGGGCAAGCTTGCGGATTTCCGCTGCATCGCTTTGCAGCCAGGCGTTCGGCTGCGAATCAGCGGCAGCCGGTTTCACCTCGCGACCGGTTGGCGCACCCGCATGCGCGTTGCGCGTGCTGAGCGGCTCGACGCGCAATTCCACGCCATGGTCGGTTGCGCTGGCTTGCTGCTCGTCGGTGTCGGCAAATTGCAGCGGCGTGCCGGCCTTGGTTGCGCTCAGTTTCAGGATTACCCCGCGCTGCAGATCGGTCGCGCTCAACGCGACCGGCGCGCGCACCAGCGCATGCGTAAGAATGTCGGACGATTGATTGGGCGCCTGTGCGCAGGTCTGTGAACAGGCCAGCATGGTCAAGTCGTAGCCCATCAGCGGCATCGCCATCTTCAGCACAGTTTGATCGGCGTCGACCCAGCTGACGGTGCTCGTCGCGGCATCGGGTAAATGTATAATTTGTTCAATCCTGGTCAGTGCGCGCGCGCCGTCCGGCAGATCGACATTTTCACTGGCGCCGAAGGTCGATTCGACTTCGACGGCATCAAGGCTTTCGGGCTGGAAGGCCAATTCGCGGATCCTGGTTCCCGGCGCCAGGCCACTGCGCAGCGCCGCCAGACGCTGGCCTTCGGCGAGCAGCGCACCCGTGGGCCAAACCAGGACCCGCATTTGTTTCGCACCGCCGACTTCGCTGACCACATCAAACTTGCCATCCGCGCGTACGCTGCCGTGCAGGGCGCTGGCTGTGCCCGAAATCATGGTGCGCGATGCGAACTCCAGCGGCTTGCCATCGCCGGTTTCCGTATCGGTTTCGCTGGTCGTCAGTGCGATCTTGGTGCCGGCACGGTCCAGCTGCACATTCAGCGCCTGCGTGGTAACAACGCGATCGCCTTCGACCTTGCGTGTCGTATGCATGGAGCCGATCTTGCGGCCGTCCAGTAGGACCCTCATCCAGGTGTCGTCGGCGGGCGCGGCGAGTGCGGTGTACGCCGGCAGCAATAGGAAAACGATGACAAGAATACGGTGCGCTGGCATTCGGCAATCCATGTAGCCACGAGAGCGGGGCAAGCATAGCCTAGCGTGGATTGGCTACAATCGTTGCATACGCAAGACGCAGGCGACACCGATGACGGACACTCCCAGCTACGCCGTGTTTCTGTTCCCGCAGGCGCAGGAAGCGCTCGGCGATGCGATCAGGCCATACCTGAGCGACGCGCCCGCGGGTCAGCACATCATCTGTGCGAGTATCGATTCATCCGGTCCGTTCTTCCAGATGGTCATGCAGGGTACCAACGCGGAGGGCGAGGAGTCGCAACTGGAATTGATGATCCCGCACGCGATGGTGAAACTGATCATGTCGCTGCACAACGGCCGTGGGTTCGGTTTCGTCAAGGATTGAGCGCACGCTACAGCTCGCGCCAGCCCTCCGCGCCGAGTATTTCCAACGGGCGGAAGCGCGCTTTATAGTCCATCTTCGGATGGTCCTTGATCCAGAAACCCAGATACAGATGCGGCAGGCCCCGTTCCTGAGTCAATTCAATCTGGCGCAGGATTGCATACGTACCCAGGCCGCGCACGTCTTCGTCGGGATCGTAAAATGTATACACGGCCGACAGGCCGGTGGACGCGACATCGGTAATGGCAACGCCCAGCAGCCGGCTGCGCAGGCGCAATTCTATGAACGATGTCGGGCTCCACGCGGTGTAGAGGAAGCGCGCGAAGTCCTCGGGATCCGGGTCGTCCATGCCGCCACCGGCGTGACGCGCATCCAGGTAGCGCCGGTACAGCTGGAAATATTCGTCGGTGTGGCGTGCGGGCTCGATGCGCAATTGCAGATCGGTGTTGTGCTGCAGGCAGCGGCGCTGGCTGCGGTCGGGCTGGAATTGCTTCACCGGAATGCGCGCGGCAATGCAGGCGTGGCAGCTGCCACATTGCGGTCGATAGACGTGGCCGCCGGCGCGGCGGAAACCACGCGTGAGTGCCGCATCGTATATTTGTGGAAGATGCGGCGACGCCGGATCGATCACCAGGTTGCGCGCCACGCGTTCGGCGAAGTAGCCACAAGGATGCGGCAACGTCTGGAACAGCCGGACGAGGTCGGACTTCATGCCCGCATTCTAGCGCCGAATTTGCGACACGCTGTGAACTGCTAGTAAATGCCGGACCAATGCAGCACGACCAGGATCGCAATGATCCCAATCAGTGCCAATCGCAAATAGATCGCCAGTGAGCGCCGCAGATCAGGGGCTGCCACCTGGCGCGATCGCGCCAGTTCCTCGGCGTGGCGCGTGGCGGGCTCGACGCCGGCTTCACGCAACAGCGCGCGCGCGCGCGGCTGGTCTTCGGCGTTGACCACCCAGACCTGCGGCCATTCTGCCGAATCCTGGCGCGCGCTGTAACTATGACGCTTGAATTCGTGCCCGCCCCAGGAGCGCCGGTTGGTCACGCTGGTGGCAATCCCGGCCTCGCCGAGCATGGCGACGACGCGCTCGACATTTTCCACTCGTGGAGAAGTATAGATTTGTCGCATGGTGTTGGTTTACCAAATGGTCATCGCGCCAGTTTCGACGCAGTATATCTGTGAACTTGATTGTTCAGCTCTCTGCCAGAATCCTGATCATGCCTTCCTGCGCGGTGGAAGCAACCAGGGTGCCGTTGCGGCTGAAGATCATGCCGCGGGTGAGGCCGCGCGCACCCTGGGCACTTGGGCTGTCGCAGGAATACAGCAGCCAGTCGTCGACGCGAAACGGACGGTGGAACCACATCGCGTGATCCAGGCTTGCCATCTGCACATTGTGCTGCAGGTAGGAAATCCCGTGGGGCAGTGTCGCCGTGCCGATCAGATGAAAATCCGAAGCGTAGGCAAGCATTGCGCGATGCAGAGCCGGGTCGTCCGAGGCGCGGTCGATCAGACGGAACCATACTTGCTGGAACGGCGGACGCTTTTCCGGGTTGAGCTCGTTGCGCGGATTGACGTGGCGGAATTCGAACGGCCCCTTGCGATTTAGCCAGCGCTGCAGCTTCGCCGGCATATTCGCCAGCTCCGACGCCGATAGGGGTTCGCGCGGTGCGATCTCCTCAGGCGGCGGAACCTGCGGCATGTCCATTTGATGATCCACACCCGGTTCGGTTACCTGGAACGACGCCGCAAAATTGAAGATCGTCTGGCCGTGCTGGATCGCAACCACGCGACGCACGGAGAAACTCTTGCCGTCGCGCGCGCGGTCGACTTCGTAAACGATGGGCGCTTCGATGTCGCCGGCACGCAGGAAATACGCATGCAGCGAATGCACTTGTCGATCCGGATCGACTGTGCGCTGCGCCGCTGAAAGTGCCTGACCCAGCACCTGGCCGCCGAAAACGAAACGCGTGCCGATGTCGCGACTCTGGCCGCGGAACAGGTTTTCCTCGATGCGTTCCAGTTGCAACAGATCGATCAGTTCGCCAACGATGGGGCTGGACAAGTGGTGTCTCCGAAAGTGCCAATTCTACGGGGTAAGACGCTGCAGGCCGCTCGGCGCAGTCACCTGTGCCCAGGGAAACAACGGTCCGGGATCCTGCCTGCGCGGCAGCATGATCGCGGGATCGTCACTGGCCGGTTCCAGGCGGCGATCCAAATCCTCGTGGCCAGCGATGTAGTGCAAGCTCGGAATATGCTCGCGCAATTGCCGCAGCAAGGCCAGCAGGGAATCGATTTGTTGCTTTGTATACTCCACCGTGAACGCCTGATGGCGGCTGTCGCCCCAATGCGGAAAGCGCCCGATATTGGCAATTTCGATACCGATCGAGCGCGTGTTGTAGCCGAACGTGTGATTGGCTACGCGCGCATCGGCGACGAAGCGATAGACCGTGCCGTCAGTGTCGATGTAGTAGTGGCCGCTATTGCCGGTCTGGTTTGCGGCGTAGCGGACGCGCTCGCCGAATTCGCGGGTCATCTGCATGTCCGGCAACTCGGTGCAGTGGATCACTACCAGATCGATTGCGTCCAGGGGACGTGCCGGCAGACGCGCTTCGTAGGGCAGCGGCCAGTCACGAATGGAAAGCTCGTTTGCAAGGTCGATAGGCATGCGCGCAGTTTCGCATGAGCGCTTAAGTCAAGCCAACGCCATGCGATAATGCACGAATGAAACCCTTTCTTATTCTCTCGCACGGCCTGGAAAGTGGTCCGGATGCGACCAAGGTCAGCGCGCTGGCCAAAATCGCCGATGCGATGGGATTGCGCAGCGTGCGTCCGGATTACCGCGACCTGGATGCTGGACGCGACGCCGGCCGCATCGATGCGCGCATCGCGCGGCTCAGGCAGCATGTGCCTGCCGGTGCGCCAGTCGTTCTTGCCGGATCGAGTCTGGGAGCCTTCATCTCAGGCTTTGCCTCAATTGAAATGAACGACTGTATCGGGTTGTTCCTGATCGCCTTGCCGATGGAGATTCCGGGCTATCCGCGGCGATTCGATGCGAAACCGGCGCCGACGGCGCTCGTGCACGGCTGGGACGATGAACTGTGTCCCGTCACCGAGGTGATCGCATTCGCGCGCGCCCGCGGCGACGCGATCACGCTAGTGCGCGACGATCACCGGCTCAGCGCGCATGTGGATTTCGTCGCGCGCCAGTTCCAGGATTTTCTTGAACAATTCGTCTGACATGCGCGATTTCTTTGCGACCTGCCCCAAGGGCCTGGAATACCTGCTGGTCGACGAGTTGAAGGCGCTCGGCGCCAGCGACGTACGCGAAGCACTGGCCGGAGTTTATTTTCGCGGCGAACTTGAGGCGAGCTACAGTGCGTGTTTGTGGTCGCGTCTGGCCAGCCGTATCCTGACGCCGGTCGCGGAATTTCCGGTAGAGGATGGCGATGCGCTATACGCCGGCGCGCTCGACATCGACTGGAGCGCACACTTGGATGTCGACGCCAGCTTTGCAGTCGACGCGGTCGGTGCATCCAAGGAAATCACGAACAGCCAATACGCCGCGCTGCGGATCAAAGATGCGATAGTCGATCAATTCCGCAACAAAACCGGCGAACGCCCCAATGTGGATACGGAGCGTCCCGCACTGCGCGTGAATCTGGTCCTGCGCCGGGGCAGGGCGATCGTCAGCATCGATCTGTCCGGATCGCCGCTGCACCAGCGCGGCTACCGCCAGGGTGCAGGTCAGGCGCCGCTGAAGGAAAACCTCGCTGCGGCGATGTTGTTGCGCGCAGGCTGGCCAGGCGTGTATGCGGCCGGCGGCGGCATCGTCGATCCGCTGTGCGGTTCCGGCACGTTACTGGTCGAGGCGGCGTTGATGGCCGCTGATGTCGCCCCGGGTCTGCGCCGTGACTACTTCGGTTTCAGCGGCTGGCGCGGTCACGACGCGGCATTGTGGAAAACGCTGCATGATGCGGCGCAGGCACGGGCAAGCATTGGCTTGCAGGCGCTGCGGTCGGCATTCTTCGGTTTTGACCAGGATCCGGCAGTTATCAACGAGGCCAAGCGCAACGCGCAGTTTGCGCTGCTGTCTGGCTTTATCCACCTGGGCCGGCAATCGCTGGAGCACCTGCATCGCCCGCACGAGCTGGATCAGCCGGGGCTGGTGATCTGCAACCCGCCGTATGGAGAACGCATGGGCGCGAACTCCGGCGTCGTGTCGCTGTATCGCTTGCTCGGCGAAAAGCTCAAGGCCGAATTCCCGAACTGGCACGCCAGTGTGATTACCTCCGACGAGGAACTCGGGCGCGCGATCAACTTGCGCGCGGACAAGAAGTATCGCCTCTACAACGGTGCGCTCGAATGCGTACTGCTGAACTTCGATCTGGCACCGCGCAGCGAGGAAGCGTACGCGCCCAAGCCGTTGTCCGACGGCGCGCAGATGCTGAAGAACCGCATCGAGAAAAGCTTCAAGCATCTGCGCAAGCGCGCCGAGCGCGAAGGCATCCAGTGCTGGCGCGTGTACGACGCAGACTTGCCCGAGTACGCCGCCGCGATCGACATCTATCGCACGGACGACGGCAATCATCTGCACATCCAGGAGTATCAGGCGCCGGCAAGCATCGACGAAAACCTGGCGCGTACGCGCATGCGCGAACTCGGGCGTGTCGCCGGCGAAGTGCTGGGCGTGCCGCGCGAGCGCGTTGCGCTGAAAACGCGCCGACGCGGCAAGGGCGGCGAGAAGTACGGGCGCATGGATCAACGCGGCGAATTTCTCGAGGTGATCGAGGGCGGACTGAAATTCTTCGTCAACCTGCACGACTATCTGGACACGGGATTGTTCCTGGATCACCGACCGTTGCGGGGACGCGTGCGCGAAATCAGCCGCGGCAAACGCTTCCTCAACCTGTTTTGCTATACGGGCAGCGTCAGTGTCTACGCTGCGGCGGGCGGTGCGGCCGAAACCACGAGCGTGGATTTGTCGCAGACGTATCTGGACTGGGCCCAGCAGAACCTTGCCGTGAACGGATTCGGCGAGCCGCAACACAAGCTCGTATGGGCCGACGCTATGAGTTATCTGCAATCGCACTCGGCGATGTACGACCTCATCTTCGTCGATCCACCGACGTTCTCCAATTCCAAGCGCGCCGACGATTTTGACGTGCAGCGCGATCATGTGCGACTGCTGACGATGTGCGGCGAGCGCCTGTTTCCGGGCGGCACGATTTTGTTCTCGAACAACTTCCGCCGTTTCAAGCTGGATGAAGCTGCACTGACGCAATTTGCGATACGCGACATTTCGGTGGCGACGATTCCGTTCGATTTCGAGCGCAGCCCGCGCATTCACAGGTGCTGGGAATTGCGCTTGCGCTGATACGACAGCTCGTCTCAAAACCTGCATAGGAAAGTGAACTGTTCGCCGCAGCAAGCGGAAGCAGTTCGCACTTTCACATGCACTTCATTCAGTCTGTTCAGAATTGATTCTGAATGGCCGACATCAGCCCATTTCAGGTCAGTGGCGATTCAGCCGCGCGACTCCATCATTTGCCTGCGACGAAAGAGTCGCCAACCTGATCGGGAGTAATGACATGAGATTCTCCAAGCGTGGTTTTCGCGCGATGGTTCTTGGACTGCTGGTTGCAGCGGGCCTGGCACTGGCGCCGGCCGCGTTCGCCCGCGGCCACGTCAGTATCGGCATAGGTTTGCCGGGCGTGAGCTTGGGTTATAACGGTGGCCACCACGGCCATGGCTATGTCGGTGTGGGTGGCTACTACGGCGGCTACTACGCGCCAACCTATTACGCCCCCGCCTACTATGATGACTACTACGCGAATGATTACTACAGCGCGCCGTACCCGGCGTATGGAGTCGTTTACAGCAGCGGCGGCTACTATCCGCATCACCACTACCGTGGCGGTTACTACAATCGCGATCATGGCTACTACAATCACGGGTACTACAATCGCGATCACGGGTACTACAATCACGATCATCATCATTGACCAGTCTCTGATCGACGCGTAGACCGAGCGCCGTCAGCCCCGCTGCCAGCCCTGCTGCAGCGGGGCTTTCTTTTTGCGTAAAGCCAGAGCGGCTGGGAGGCAACCCCCGCGTTTTGCTGGCGGCTGAAGCGTTGCGGCACTATCATGGCGGACGCTTCGACTTACGGATTTGCGCATGACCCAGCCGACCCGGCCAGAAAACCACGACTTGGATTCGGGTCCACCGGCTGCTTGGACGTTTTTCCGCCAATGGCTGAAGAACCCACTCGCCATTGCCGCGTTGTCGCCGTCCGGGCGCCAGTTGGCGCGGCAGATGATCGCGGAGTTGCCGCACGAAGCCACGCGAGTGATCGAGCTGGGCGGTGGTACTGGGGTTTTCACTCGCGCTCTGGTCGGGCATGGGATAACGCAGAAAAATCTGCTGGTGCTCGAGCTTAACGAAGCGCTGTATCAACATTTGCGTACGCGCTTTGTCGATGCCCACGTGGTCTGTGGCGATGCGCGCGAACTGAAAGCGATCGCCAGCGCAGACGGATTTCTTGATCAAGGTCCGGCCGATGCGGTGATTAGCGGTTTGGGCCTGCTGTCGATGACCAAGCGTACGCAGGCCGAGATTCTGCAGGCCGCATTCAGCACGCTGAAGCCTGAAGGCCGCTTTATCCAGTTCACCTACGGGCCGAAATCGCCGGTATCGCGCGAACTGCTTGCCGAACTCGGCCTGTCGGTAAGGCGTGGCGGTTTCGCCTGGTGGAACATGCCGCCGGCGTCGGTATACGTGTATACACGCAACCGCTCGCGCGCCGTGCATGCGGTGCGCACCGAAGGCAAGGGCTGAAGTCTTCGCGGTTGCGTCGAGTTCGCAATTGCCGGCCGTTTGCCCTAGTTGGCGCCGCTTGCGGCCGTACAGCCGCATCGTCGCCGGCGAGCAGGAATGGGCACAAGATCCGGCAGGCTGATCTAGGTAGTGTGGAGCTCATTTGCCGCCGCTACCTTATTCTCCAATTGCCGGACGGGCAATCTGATCAAAAAGGTGGTGCCGACACCCACTTCGCTGCGCACGTCGATTTCGCCGCCGTGCTTTTTCACGATGCCATAGGAAATGGACAAGCCGAGTCCGGTACCTTTTCCGACCGGTTTGGTGGTGAAGAACGGTTCAAAAATGCGTTCAAGATGTTCGCGAGCAATACCTTTGCCGGTGTCTGATATTTCAACGAAGACTTGCTGTGCAGCGGCTCGGGTACTGATGGTTATCTGTCCGCGCTCCTCGATCGCATGTCCGGCATTGACCAGAATGTTCATGAACACCTGATTCAGTTGCGAAGGCAAGCACTCGATCAAGGGCAGCTCGCCGTAGTGTTTGATCAGCTCGACCTTGTACTTCAGGTCGTTCCAGACGATGTTTATCGTGCTCTCAAGGCCCACATGGATATCGGCCGCTACCCAGGCTTCCGAGTGACCGGCGCGCGAAAACTCGCGCAAATCCTGGACAATCTTGCGCACCCTGCTGATGCCTTCCTGGGATTCGCTCAGCAGTGCGGGTAAGTCCTTGGACAAGAATTCGAAATCAATCTGCTGTCGGATTTCTTCGATCTGTATCAGCTGCTCTGGCCGGGCGGTGCCCATGCGCAGGGCGGAATCCTGAGCGGAAAGCAGTCGAAAAAGATTGGAAACATACTCCGAGAGAGTTCCCAGATTCGACTGGATATAGCCAATCGGATTGTTGATTTCATGCGCCACGCCCGCCGCGAGCTGGCCAATCGAGGACATTCGATCCGCCTGCAGTAGCTGTTGTTGCACGTTTTCCAGGCGCGCCCTGGCTATTTCCGCGTCCACCAATGGATGCGGAAGATCTTTGTCGAGCTCTGGCGCAAGCGATATCATTTTTGCTCCTGACTTGCCAACAGTTTGCGACGTCACACGATAGCGGCGAACTTCTGCCGCGGATTTGAGCGCAATCATCGGCAACGGTGAGTCCACTGGTCCGGCTATGCCCGCCATGGCACATAGCTCTGCCGCCAGATCGCGCGCGCGCCCTTCCTGTTTCATCCACGCGTGCAGTTCGCGACTGCTGTCATTGCCATGGATGAGCGCACCGTCTGCGCCTATGAGCAAGACAGGATGCGGCACGCAATCCAGCAGAGCTTCGAGGTCCTCCGCGCCAAGCGGCATCCTGTCGCGCTCGAGCGGAACCGTGTTCATCGACGACCTTGAGTTTTTCTTGTGTCCCGGATCGGCGCGGCGCTCCCGGGAATGATGGTGTCGAGTGGCGATTTACCGGCAGCTGGCGCTGAAGAATCCAGGAATGGATTCCGCGCTGTCGTTGCGGGAAACAATCTCGCCCGATGGGAGGCCGGGAAAACCTCGGCAGGGTATTCGTCGAGCAAAAGACGGTGAAATACCGCGTCCACAGTTTTGCCGCCGCATGATGCGCATGAATCGTGACACCCCTGACTTTCTATACAGCCACGCAAACGCGACTGTCAAGGTCCGGGATACGTAGACTCGAGCCTGAATGTTCAGGCGAGCGGTGAGACTTGGCTGTGCACAGTCTAGCCGCAGCCGACCGATTTGCGAGTAGCCTGATGGTGCTGCCCGTGGGTCAAGCCGCGTTGCAGCAGATATTTGTTGACTGCCGACATGTCCGCGCCGACCAGTTCGATCGCGCGCTTGACTTGTTCGAGCGTGCATTGACGGCTCACGGCAAACGACCTGATTTTGCCATCGGTATTCAAGTCAAAAGAGTGCATGTTCGTGTCCTCAAGTAAGGCGCATGGCGCATACCCGAGTGCTCATTCCTGAAAGGCTGGTGCGAATTCACCTGGTTGCGATTGTGTCGGGTGGAGCGCGCGGGTGAATGCATCCTACTGAGAGGCGCCGCTGCACGTAACCCGTACGCCTACTTATAGGCATGAATACGCCCAGGTGTGCTGCCGAATCGAACCCTCCGCGCATACGTAGTCCTACTTATACGTACTCGTACGAATTACCTCAGGCGACCCGGATGCATAGGATGCACTCACCTGCTGAGCCAAATGCACTTGAACGGATGAAAGCGAGGCAACCATTCCACAAGAAAGGTGAGTGCCATGTCAGTCAATACTCCCAACCTGCGCATGAAGAAGCTGGCCGCTGGTTTGTCCGTGGCCATCGCTCTGATCGGTGTGCAAGCGCACGCTTTCGCCAGCGTCACTGCAGTTACCAGCTGCGCCGACGACAACACGCGCGGTACGTTGCGAAATGTCATTGGCCATGCGGTGAGCGGCGCTCAAGTCGATTTGGGCGGGTTGGTGTGCGCCAACAACATGATTACCCTCACCCAGGGTGAGGTCGTCATTGCGCACGATGTCGTGATTTCCGGCGGGGCCACACGCAAGCTGACGATCACGAGCAGAAGTGGCCGCGTCTTTCACAGTACCTCGAACAACCTTTCCGTGGTCAATCTTACGGTCAGCGGCGGCAGCGTTTACACCACGAGCGGCGACGCGGAGGGTGGTTGCATCCTCGCATCGGGCAACGTGTCCCTGACCGGCTCCGTCGTCGATGGCTGCACAGCCAGCTCGACGAACTCCTCGGCTCGCGGCGGCGCCATCAGCGCGCAGCACGTGTCCATGGTCAACAGCCGCATCAGCGGCAGCTCGGCATTGTCTTCTGGCTACTATCAAGTTGCGCGCGGCGGTGGAGTCTATGCGACGGGCCTTTCCTGCATCGACGGCACACTGAGCGGCAATGCCGTCGCTGCTGATGCGAGCAATGGATACGGCCAGGGTGGTGGCGCCATGATTGCCAACGGCGATGTGGATCTCTCGCGATGCACGGTCGACACCAACGTCGCAGGCCAGGGCGGTGGCATCATGCAGATGGAGTTCGCCGGATACACCCCGATCACGAGAATTCAGAACAGCACCATTTCCGGAAACACGGCAACATTGACGTCCGCCGGCATTGAAGTTTTTTGCAACGATTGCGCCGCGCAGCCGGTTCAGATCCTGAACAGCACCCTGGTATTCAATTCCTCACCGACTTCCTATGGCGACGGCCTCAACACCAACGGCAGCGTCAGCGCGCAAAGCTCGATCATCGCCAAGAACGGAAACGGCGACAGCACGGTCTCGGATCTTTTTGCGACTGGGCTCAATGGCGCCGACAACCTCATCATGGAGACGAACCTAGAGGCGACAGGTCGCGGCGTCATTACGGTCAGGAGCGATCCGATGCTGATGCCGCTGGCCAGCAATGGTGGTCCGACCCGGACTCACAGTCTGTCGGCATTCAGTTCGGCACGGAATCGGGGAAACAATTCGGCCCTGCAAACCACTGACCAGCGTGGATTCTCCCGCACAGCCAATGGAATGGTGGACATTGGCGCGTACCAGATCCAGGCCGGAGCGCTGGCCGCCATCAAATAAGTACCGGTTGCCTGGCGCTGACAGCCCGCAATCGGGTCACGCCAAGCATGAGGTGTGCGGTTTGCTCGAGCGGCCATCGGCATGTTGATTGATCGTTGCGAGCCAATTTTCCCGCTTTTGCGATCTATGTCTGCCAGCGCACCGACGCCAGCGCTTGGATGCGACATCGTCTGACCGTGTCAGTACGCATAAGGTGAGAACATGCATCGGTCGAGCGCCACGATGCTTCGCCGCTGCCTCGCGAGTCTGCGCAGCTATTTGGAAGTCGCCGACCCTTCTGTGGCCGAGGCCGACGCCCTGCCTCCTCACGCGGGACGGGATTTGCTCCGCTTTCGCGCTGCGCTTGATGCGAGCAGCGATGCCATCTTTCTCGTCGAAGTGGCGACAATGCAGTTCGCGGACACGAATCTTGCCGCCACGCACATGCTCGGCTATACCCGTGAAGAATTGCTCGCCATGGGCCCCGCAGATCTGTCCAAACAATCGCGGACAAGACTGCAGGCCAAATACAACGCCCTGATTTCTACGCGCCGCAAGATCGAGACCATCGAATTGCGCTTGACATGCAGGGACCGTTCGCGGGTACCCGTTGAATTGAGCCGGCGTCCATTTCGATCCGATGGCAAGTGGCACATGATCTGTGTCGCACGCGACATTTCCGAAGCCAGGCGCGCCGTGCGAAAAATGGCGCAATGCGAACTGCGCTACCAGGCCATATTCGATTTGAACCCGTCGCCGATGTGGGTTTATGACCTTGCGACGCTCGCCTTTCTGGCGGTCAATCAAGCCGCCATCAACCAGTACGGTTTTACCCGTGCCGAATTTTTCGCCATGACGATCAGGGACATTCGCCCCGCGGAAGACTTGAACCGGCTGTTGGCGGTCATGCCGACTGGAGGCGCCGACTTCGATCATGCCGGTCTCTGGCGTCATCGCACGAAGAAGGGAACCAGCATCGATGTCGAGATTACATCGCACCGGGTGAATTTTGCCGGACGCGCGGCGAAGCTGGTCCAGGCAAACGACGTAACCGTCAGACTGGCCGCGGAGGCTGAGCTACGCACGAGCAACGATCGTTTCGAACTCGTCGCCCGTGCTACCAACGATATCGTCTGGGATTGGGATTTGATCACCGACAAGCGCTGGTGGAACCAGAACATGACGTTGTTGATGGGCTACAACCAGGCGGCACTGGCCCAGGGCGCTGCGTACTGGGGCATCCACCCGGACGATAGGGAACGGGTGGCCACTGGAGTTCGCGCGGCGATCGCCTCGCATGCAAACACATGGAGCGACGAATACCGTTTTCGCCGCAGCAACGGCAATTACCTGGACATCCACGATCGTGGTTTCGTCATACGCGATGCGCAAGGTGTCCCGATTCGCATGATCGGCGCCATGGCAGACGTCACCGAACGCAAACGCGCAGCGGCAGAACTGACCCATCACCTCACGCACGACATGGTCACTGGGCTTCCTCGCTTCGAGCTGATCGAAGATTACCTGCAAACTGCCCTGGCGGCGGCTGCCGGACGCGATGGCCGTCTGGTTGTGCTCTACGTGGATATCGACTACTTCCACTCCGTAAATGAAACGCGTGGTCGTGCAATCGGCGACGAGGTGTTGCGCGTGATTGCCGAACGCCTGTCCGCGGCCGTGGGCGCGGGTGGAAAAGTGGCGCATGTGGCCGGTGACGAGTTCGCGGTGATCCAAGTCGACACGAACCAGGCCAACACGAAAGGAAATCCGGATCAAATTGTCCTTGGCGAGCGCGTGCGCGCAGCCATCGCCGAGCCGATGGTCATTGCCGAACAGCAAATCTACGTTACCTGCAGCATCGGCGTCAGTTGTTTTCCAGACAACGCCACCACTCCGCAGGACCTGCTGCGTCAAGCCGAAGCGGCGATGATGCGTTCAAAGCGTGAGGGTCGAAATGCAGTAAGCGCCTTTTCCAACGATCAAAGTGAAGAGCTGCGGGTCCGCCTCGCATTGGGCTCGCGCCTGCGCATCGCGATTCGCGACGAGCAATTGCAGCTGCATTTTCAGCCGCAAATCAGCGGTCTGGACTGGCAGGTCCTCGGCTTTGAGGCTTTGGCGCGCTGGTGCGATCCAGAACTTGGTGTCGTGTCGCCAAAGATTTTCATCAAGGCCGCCGAAGAACTGGGACTCATCGTAGATCTGGGTCGTTTCGTTCTCAAGGAAGCCTGTCGCCAGGCGCGTGTCTGGATCGACGCCGGCGCCAGTGATTTTTCGATCGCAGTCAACATTTCGCCGTTGCAATTGCACCGGCCTGAATTTTCCGAAGACGTGCGCTCGGCGATGGCGCAATTCAAGATTCCGCCCGGTTACATCGAGATGGAACTGACCGAAAGCGTGATGGCGGAAAATATCGAGCGGATGATCGGCACCATGCGGGCCTTGAAGGCCTTGGGTGTGCGTCTTGCGCTCGACGATTTTGGTACGGGGTATTCCAGCCTGAACTATCTGCGCCGGTTTCCCATTGACTGCCTGAAAATAGACCAGTCCTTCGTGCATGACGTCACCACGGATGCGGGCGCGGCCGGTATTTGCCGCGCCGTCATCACGCTTGGGCACCAGCTGGGCATGCGCGTCATGGCCGAAGGGGTCGAGACGGCCGCGCAGGTTGGTTACCTCAAGCGCAACGACTGCGACCTATTTCAGGGCTATTACTTCAGCCAACCGGTCATTGCGGAAAAGGCCCTGGAAATGTTGCGCCACCGCTATCTTTCACGTGATGACATAAGCGATAAGCAGCAAGTGCAAACGCTGTTGCTGGTAGACGACGAAGCGAACATCTTGAGTGCCCTGAGTCGTACCCTGCGTCGAGATGGCTACCGGATACTTACCGCGACTTGCGCGGAAGAGGCGCTGGAGATTCTCGGGCGCGATGCCATTGACGTCATTGTCTCGGATCAGCGCATGCCGGGCATGACCGGTACGGAACTGTTGAGCAAGGTAAAGGAAATGCATCCGGAGATCGTGCGCATCGTGTTGAGCGGCTATACCGATCTTGATGCCATCACCGACGCGATCAATCAGGGGGCCATCTACAAATTTCTTACCAAACCGTGGGATGACGAGGAACTGCGGACGCAAATACGCGACGCATTTCGCAAGCGCCAATCAAGCAGCGGAAAGGGTAAACAGCCGCATAGCGACAAGCGCATTGGCGTACCGCCGCCGTCACCGCAGGCACTGGTCCCGGCGCGGCGGGAATCGAAGGGCGCCGGTTTGTAAGCAGGCGCCGACGAATGCGTTCGCCGACGCTGTCTGCCGCCACGCCTGCGTTCCATTTATTCTGGATCAAGATTTGGAGTTCGTTCGCCATGGGATCTGCTCATATCGATCCGGAATTGAGGTTGCGGCTACGTGCCATCGCGAACCAGTGCCGGCAACTTGTTCGCGATGCATGGAGAGCGGACGAATGTCAGTACTTGTGCGAGGAAGCCGACAGGCTGGCTGAGCGGACACAGGCGACCGGGTTCAACGATCTGTCGGAAGCGCTGCTCGGTTTCAGCGTCTACGTCAGTTCATTCGCAGACGAAGGCCCCACGCCCCAGCGCGAGCAACTGCAGCAAGTGGAAGTACTGGTCGAAGCGATCGAAGAAGCGTTGGAGCGCTACGTAGGACGAGTCGAGGTGGCAGCGCTGGCGCCGCCACCGCGCGCCAGCTTGCCGTCTCATCCGGCGATTGTCTTCCTCGGTCGCAACGCCGAGCACCTGGCGATCCTGGAAAAGAGTGTGGCCCCGCTGGGATACCAGGTATATGCGTACACGGCAGTTGCTGACGTGGAAGCAGCGCTCGCCACGGACGCGGCGCTGGCGATAGTTCTCGGCGAGGATGCGCTGACGGAGTGGCTCGCCGAGCATCACACCAGCGACGGCGGCAGCGGTTCCGCACGGGTGCCGCTGGCGGTGATAAGCGCACACGACTTGCTTGAAGTACGACTGGCGGCGATGCGCTGCGCTGCGGAAGTGGTGTTTATCGTGCCCGAGGATCTGGGTCGTATCGCGCCGCGACTGGCGGGTCTGATCGCCGATCGCACGGAACCTCATCGTGTCCTGATCGTGGACGACGACAAATCGATGCGCATTTTCTGCGCTTCGGTATTGCGCCACAACAACCTGCAGGCGCGCGCCGTGGCGACGCCTGAAGAAGCGCTGCTTGCACTGCATGATTTCAGCCCGGATGTCATCCTCGTCGACCTGTATATGCCGCAGTTGTCCGGATTTGAGCTTCTCGCGCTATTCCGCGCGCATCCGCGGACGGCTTTTACTCCGGTGGTTCTGCTGTCGGGCGATTCGGATACCGAAAAACGCTTCGACGCATTGCATATCGGCGGCGACGACTTTTTGCTGAAACCGATTCGACCCCGTCACCTGGTTGCCGCAGTGACCAGCCGCGCAAGGCGCGCGCGCTGGATGCGCCGCGATATGTTGGGCGTGGGCGCGAACTGAATCTGGGTGCACGCCAGCCCTGCAGGTAGTTTTCCTGCACAAATTGGCTGTCCTGCCGATTTGTCGAACCGACTGTGGTTGTTTCTTCCGCGCCCTGCCCGTATCATTCGCGCCCTTCCACGCAAAGTGCGCACCCGCGGGTGTCACGGTGGTTGACGCGTTCATGGAACAGAACGGAGAGGTGGCAGAGTGGTCGAATGCGCCGGATTCGAAATCCGGTTTACGGTTATGCCGTAACGTGGGTTCGAATCCCACCCTCTCCGCCATATATAGCAATTCTCGCTTTTTAATTCAATAACTTGCGTATATGTAGTTTTTGCAACTATCAAATAAACTATCAATATATCGATCCTTTGAGTGTGGCACGTCGGATGATTGGTCATGTCGATTGATCGAGAATTTTTTGTTCGCAGTGGCGTGTTGTTCGACCAGCACAATGTCAACGCTACGGCCAGGCACAGCTATCCTCGTAACCGCTACTTGCGCAGTGCAAGTCGTGGGAGGCCGCTGCCGAGATTTTCGTTTCGGAGATTCTTGAACGGGTGGCCAAGCAGCGCTACGAACTCAGCGTGATGCAGATGATCTATAACGCCTGGTTCGTTGTGGACAAGAATGACGTTGTTGATCCCGCGGCTGATCCGGGCCCGGCAAACTTGCAAGTGAATCTCTTCGTGAGGCCGGGCCGAGAACCTGAGCTGAGCGACGTGTCGAAGTAAGCTCCCTGGTCCCCGATACCACCTACGAGTAGCCCGCGACAGTGACGTTCCGATGGCAGCACCTCATCGGGTGCTGACGGATTGGCCGAATCTCGTGAAAGCATCGAGCCTAAGCGAACCTGATGCCCTTCTGAGAACCGCGTGACATCCTTCTACGCTTCGAAAGCCGGCCCCGATCCAGAAGCGCTCAAGCTCGCCTTTCAGAAGTGCGGTGAATTGGCGACTGCCGGTCAGCATCCCAATATCACGATCGCCGTGCCAGCGAAGGGCAATCTGCGCGGTGTCATCGACGCTGTGATCGGTAATAAGGCCGTCGCCATCCTGCTGCGCGACAATGCGCTATCGCTCGGGTCGATCACGATTCACCTCGCCACCAAGCTGATACCGTTGCGCCATCGCGGCCCGGTGCTTGCCGCCTGGACGAAAATCGATCACGTAACGACGATCGACCAGTCCGGTTACGCCACGGATATCGTCTATATGCCCTGGCTCGACGAAGAACTCGCAAGCTTCAAAACACTGTTCCCGCAAGCACTGCCGCTTTGATTGGCGGCAGCGCGAGAACCGATCTCGCACACACGCGAGGATCAATCTCGCGCAGCTCCGAGAACGACTCTCGGGGCAACCCGAAGACGCCAGTTCGCCGGTGCGACGACAAGCGGTCTTGGCGTGCTTCACCGTCGCGGCATGATGCCTGTCGAGATTCGCCGCTGCGCCGCTCTGAGAACGCTTCTCGCGGTGCGCGAAGCGGCCGAAAGTCGATCTAGTGAAATCAACAGCTTGCGATCGCGGTTCCGCTGTAAACCGCACAGGTCCGCCGTTTTGCGCGTGGCGCGGAACCGCCGCCGCATTGGCGGTTCCGCGAAATGCCTTGCGCCGCCTCAGTTTCGATGCAACGCGGAACCCACCCTTTTATCTTGCAGTCTTTGCTCCTAGGGGTTCTCCGGCTGTGGCGCCCCCATCCACTGATGCCATAATCCGCCCGCAGCCACAGATCTGCGAAACGTTCAGAACCGCCGCGCGTGAGCGCCGCGAGTCGAAGCTGAAGACACGGCCACGGAGGCCACTCAGGCAACGACAAAACGCGCGCGCCGGCTCCCGTTCCCCAGGCCGGCGCTTCTTTCTGCTCAAGGTGCGCAGAGAACCGCTCGATTGGGTCAAGATGATCGAAAGCGGAAGAAAAATCCGGGGAGCAAGATAAAAGGGTGTGTTGTTGGCATGCCTGGAAGCCGCATCCCACAAGGCTTTGCGTGACTACATCGTTTTTGGGGCGTGTAGTCGCATCGCAGGAAAGCTAGCTGCCATGCCATTCTATGCACAACACGTTTTATAACCACCTGATCCTAATAGTTATTTTCGCATGCGATTCGACGCGCTATTTGTGGCCGAATTTTGTGCCGGATTCGGGCGTGAATTATCTGCTCTGCGGGGCGATTTCCAACTCCGAACTTGTCGCGCCAGCCGCACTCAGGATGAGAGCAACTTGGCAGTCGCAGAGCGGCAAACCTTGCCTTGATGCAGACTCGAAAGCGGATCGACGGATGCGGGCAAATACCCCCTAACAGCGAGGCTGTGGGCAGCCTTGATGGTGCATGGAGGACGGCCTTTCGGGAGCGGCCGGCAAGCAACTTTGACAGCTCGCGAGCAGTCTATTCGGGGTGCTTGCAGAGCACAGAATACTCGCGACACGTCCACTTCGGGCGAACGTTCCATCGCTAGTTTCTTGATGCGCTGCGCGTCGGTCCGCAGCACATAAGCAGCGGTGTTTTCGGATGAATGCCCGTCGATCGGTATGCCATGCCGAGGCGCGATAGACTTGCTGCACCATCGCGATTTCGTCTGCGGTCTATTGGAATCGGTGCAGCAATGAGCCGCCTATTTCGCCCGCGAGCTCCGGTGCGGGCAGTGCGAACTGCGCAGCTTTTCGGCGAGCTATTCTAGCCCGCCAGGGCGCGTATAGTTGCGCCGTACCAACGGCCGTTCGGCTCTGCCCACGGGCCGCTGCACTGGAGTCGGCTCAGTCCCGACTTGCCGCACGCAAAAGTTGAATCGCGACCGCCGTGGTGGCGGAAGCGATGTGCCGGAAGTGGTACGGCTCAGAGGGTGCTGTCGATCTGCAATGAGCGTTGGAAGTCGGGGCTTCAAGACTTGTTTCACGGCGAAGAGCGTACTTGAAGCAATCGACTACGTCGATTCCGACCCCTGAAATTTTGCTCTGCGTCGGGCCGCGGAAGCGGCGTTTCAGGAGATCAGAAGCAATGCGTGGGCCACTTTGCGCCGATGGCCCCGCTTCTGCTGCGGACCGCTTCGGCATAGATTCTATTGCCAACGGCTTTTCCGGCCCAGGGGACGACCGCGACGGAGTGGCTTCGTGGAACTCTTAAGCGCTTTGTCCAGATTCAGACGCTCGGCTTCTTGAAGCAAGCGGGAGGCGGTCAGTTTCAATCCCCGGGCGACGTGTTCGAGCGTTTGCAGAGTGAGGTTCTGGCCGTTTTCCACACGGCCGTAATAGGCGCGATGCAGGCCGAGTTCGTCTGCAAATGCTTCCTGACTGAACTTGCGGCGTTCGCGGTGACGTCGGATGACAAAGGCAAGGCGTTGCTTGAGGGTATCTGGGGTCATGGCCCCGCACCCTATGAAGCGGCACCGCGCTTAACTACTACTGATCAATAGGCTACTTACAAGTAGAAATATTTGTGTTGTAAAATTTTCCCTTGCGCCTGTAAATTTTCACAGTGACAATCTGCGAAAAATCCTGGTAAGAGGTCTAGGCGAGAACGTCGCCGGTGAAATCGAGAGGTGCGAGATGCGTTGCATAGCGAAAATCGTCACTCTGTTACTGCTGTGGGGCTTCGCGGCCGCCGCCCACGCCGATATCTATTGGCTCGACAATCAACTCGATCCGACCCGCCCCCACTATCGCACGCCGGAAGAAGCGTGCTACCTCGGAGTCTTTAAACCGCAGATTAGCGCGTATCGTCAGGCAGAAACCAACCCGAACGTGCGCTTTCGTATTTCGGTGATGTTTATCGGGCCTGATGAGGGGCTCGGGGAACGGGTGTGTCGCGGAGATATCGAGAGGACCTACACGAACATTTGGGTCACCCGCGCAGTTGTCGATACCTTGGTATATGGCCCGAATGGCGGCGCCGATGCGTGCAGTCTCGCCGGCTACAGCGATCCGGACACCGGCCAATGTGGGCCGCCTAAATGCAATGGACTGTGTTGCGTGCCCAACGGCTGCAAGAACGGTAGCAATCCGATTCAAACTGCTTCGGGCAACAAGCACCAGGTGGAAACGGATTTTTTAGGTACAGGACCTTTTCCGCTTTACTTCGGGCGTACCTACAACAGCAACAGGACGCGAGATAACAACCCCGCGCCTATTGGCGTGGGCTGGGTGCATTCCTATTTGCGTCAAATTATCGGAATTACCACTACCGGCGGCGCCGTCGATCATGCCGTCATAGACCGGCCGGATGGGCGCTTGCAGAAATTCGTGCTCGTAGGCGGTATATGGCAGAGCGATCCGGATATTTCCGAGCGGCTGCAGTTGCAAGCCGATGGCTCTGGCACACCGGTAAGCTGGACCTACACTACGAACGACGACAGCTTAGAAGCTTACGATGCTGAGGGTCGGCTCACGTCGATTACGAGTCGCGATGGATTTGTCCAGACGCTGAGCTATACCGACGCCGGTAACTTGCCACGCGACACAGTGCAGAAAGTTACCGACCCACAAGGCCGCACGCTGACCTTCGGTTACAACAGCACAACCGGCCAACTTACGAGCGTGACCGACGGCAACGGCGCCGTAATTCAGTACGGCTACGACACCGGCGGAAATTTACAGACAACGACGTATCCCGACATCAGCGGTACGAAAGTTCGAACCTACTTTTACAACGAAACGGGACAGACAGGCGGTGCAAGTCTTCCCCACGCCCTGACCGGCATCCAAGATGAAAACACACAGCGTTTCGCCAGTTGGGGTTACGACAGCAGTGGCCGCGCCACCCTGAGCGTGCACGGTCCGTATACCGGTGGCACCATCGATCGCACGTCACTCCTGTTCAATGCCGATGGTACAACAACGATAACGGATGGACTCGGCCAAGCACGCAAGTTTACGTTCCAGACACCGGTGCAGTATCTCGTCGCCCGCAACACCATTCTCGACACGGCATGCGACTACTGCGGAACCCTGTTCGCCACACGGGGCTATGACAGCAACGGCTATCCAAGTACAGGCACAGATTTTCGTGGGTATCAGACAACGTCCACGTACACCGCAACGGACAGCAATGGCCACCCGCGCGGACTGGAGACGCAGCGCGACGAAGCAGTTGGTCAGGCAGAAGAACGCATCACCAACACAGCATGGAATGCAAATTTTCGCGTGCCCGACCAGCGCACAGTGTCCAATCACAGCAACACGCTCGAAACACGCACAAACTGGGTCTATAACACCCGTGGCCAACCTCTGGCCCGCTGCGATTACGATCTGACTCAAAGCGGTGCGAGCAGTTATGTGTGTTCGGCTGCGGGCTCGCCACCGGCAGGAATTCGGCGCTGGGTGTACACGTACTGCGATGCGATCAATTTAACGGTGCCCGATCCAATCGGCAGCAGCGGCGAAAATCTCGCGAAGGGTTGTCCCCTGGTCGGACTGATCCGGCGTGTGGACAACCCGCGTCCCGCAACCGACGTGAACGATTGGACAACCTATCAGTATTACCTCGCTAACGGCGCCGCGTATCTGGCCGGAGACCTCGCCCAGGTCATCGATGCGCTTGGCCACGTGGCGCAATTTGTGAGTTACGATGGCAACGGCCGCGCGACACAAACGAAGGACGCCAATGGGATTGCGACCAGCATGGGCTACCACCCACGCGGCTGGCTGCACCTGCGTACCGTGTGTGTGAACGCCAATTGTTCGTCCTCACCCAACGATGCAACGACACAGACCGACTACGACGGCGTTGGTAACGCGATAAAAATTACACA
>JBBQQH010000025.1:0-45135 GCA_038216155.1 Lysobacterales bacterium | reverse complement strand
GATAAGTGGATTCGCTGCATGGTCATGCTGCCAAGGGTAGTGGCAGCAGGTTGAAGTAGACCTGATCGGGGGTGTGGCGTTCAAGTGCGCTGTGCGGTCGGCGTGTGTTGTAGAAGTCGATGTAACGGCCGAGCGCTGTTTTGGCATGGCTGACCGAGTCGTAGGCACGCAGGTAAACCTCTTCGTACTTGATCGATTTCCAGAGCCGCTCGACGAACACGTTGTCGCGCCAGCAGCCCTTGCCGTCCATGCTGATGGCGATGCCGTGTTGCTTGAGCAGGCCGGTGAAGGCCTCGCTGGTGAACTGGCTGCCTTGGTCGGTGTTGAAGATCTGCGGCGTGCCATGGCGCTGCAGTGCGTCCTCGACGGCATCGATGCAGAAGCTGGTTTCCATTGAGATCGATACCCGCCACGCCAGCACTTTGCGGCTGTACCAGTCGATCACGGCGGCCAGATAGACGAAGCCCTTGGCCATCGGGATGTAGGTGATGTCCATCGCCCAGGCCTGGTTCGGCGCCGTCACCTTCAAGCCGCGCAGCAGGCACGGATAGATCGTGTGAGCTTGATTGCGAGCGGGGCCACATGCTTGCGACCGACATGGATGTCCGCCTGCCACAGCAGATCGCGCAGCATCCGCGCACCGGCGAAGGGATGCTCCAGGTGCAGCGCATCGATGCGCCGCATCAACGCCAGATCGGCAGCACTGACCGGCGTGGGCAGGTAGGCGGCAGCGGCCTGCTTGGTCAACGACAACGGGTGGGTGCGATCGATCATCTGCTTTGCGCTCAGCAAACCCGCCTTGGTGAGCGCGCCTTCTAAAAAATCGTTCTCCAACGTCAACTCGCCGATCTTGGCGTGCAATGACTTCATGTCGATCGGCGGCTCGGTCGGGCGGTTCACGTCACCAAATACGTTGGCCGCTCCGCCGAGCAGATGCTCCTTCCACTGCGCGATCTGGTTGGGGTGAACGTCGAAACGCTTGGCCATCTCAGCCAGCGTCTGCTCGCCCTTGATCGCCGCCAAGGCCACTTTGGATTTGAAAGCCGGTGAGTGATTCCGGCGGATGCGTCTGGTCATCTGCTGCTCCTCAGTGCGAGACGTATCATCGTCTCAGTGAGCAGAGAATCCACTTATCGCGCTGTGCAGATTTCCGGGGCCAGCTCTCTGGGCGGTTGGCGCGACATGGTGATCAAAACGCTAAACGCGAAAAGTCTGTGGCCGGATGTATTGCGTCAACCCGACCTGCTCTTGCGCGGTGTGCTTGTTCAATTCAACTCTCAACAAAAGGAACAGTTGCGATTCGTGCAACAAGATGGCCGTGTCGTCGCGTTTGAATGACTCAATTAACCATCTGAATTCGACCTTGGATAGGTCGGGGATTCAGGCACGTTCGGCACGGTCTCATTTGTGGTGTGGCGCTGCCATCACAGCGACGGCCTGCAAAACCAACAGCGCATAGCCGCCTGCAAGCACATCATCCAGCATCACTCCTAGGCCCCCTTGCACGCGGCGATCGGCCCAGCGTACGGGCCACGGCTTCCAGATATCGAACAGGCGGAACAATGCGAACCCGGCGAGCATCCACGGCCACCCTGTCGGTGCTGCTGTCAGCGCGATCCAGAGGCCGACGAATTCATCCCAGACGACAATTTGCGGGTCGTGCACACCACTTTGGCGGATGACCCAGTTCGATGCCCAGATGCCGATTGCGAACGCGCTCACCACTGCCGCTAGGTAGTAAGGCAGCGGCAACGTGCGTAGCCACAGCCAAGGCAGCAGCGCGACCAGAGTCCCAACTGTGCCCGGCGCACGCGGTGAAAAACCGCTGCCGAAACCGGTGGCGATCCAGCCTGCCGGATACCGCAACACTTGAGCGGGTGATTGCGAGCTGTGCTCAATCATTTGTCGTATTGGGCGTGCATTGAAGCGAAGTGACGGTAGCCGGTTGCCGGCGCCGACGATACCGCGCCATCAGCGTCACACAAGCGCAAGCCTGATTGCGCTTCGATGCGGCCAATGCGGGTCACGGCAACTGAGCCATGCACGCCGGCTGCAACGACATCTGGCGCGCTAGTCTGAGCTGCCGTGAAACACAATTCGTAATCGTCTCCGCCGCCCAATTGCAACGCGACGCGCCGTGCGCGATCGAATGCTTTGGATAGGTCGGCCGACGTGGGCAACGCGGCGATCGTGATTTCCGCGCCCACGTTGCTGGCGACAACAACATGGCCGAGATCTGCGAGCAGGCCGTCGGAGATATCGATGCAAGCGGTTGCGATTTCGTGCAAGGCAATGCCGAGTGCGACGCGTGGCGTGGGGCGATCCAGGCGCGCGAGCAGACCGTCGTATTGCTGTGGCTGTCGATGAGCGTCGGTAGCCGAGAGAGCTTCAACCGCCTGGCAATCTGAAGCACCCCCAGTCCGGCCCTCCCGGGCATTCTTCGGCGCACGAACTGCCATTGGCAGTTCGCCAGCACGCCTCATCACCCCAAGCCCATCTCCCGCGCGGGGAGATGGGCTCAAGGGCGGGGCGGCGCTCAGCAACTCGAGCCCGGCTGCCGCATCGCCAAGTGTGCCGCTGATCCAGATGTCATCGCCCACATTTGCGCCGCTGCGTAGCAGTGCCTTGTCGTGCGCAACCAGTCCGTGCACTGTCACCGTGATCGACATCGGCCCGCGCGTGATGTCGCCGCCAACCAGCGCAACTGCATGTTGCGAAGCCAATTCAAGAAATCCGTCAAGAAACGCATCCAGCCACTCACCATCCGCATCGGGCACGGTCAGGTTGAGCGTGCACCACGCAGGCTGCGCACCCATTGCGGCGAGGTCGGAGAGATTGACCGCAAGCGACTTCCAGCCGATGTCGAACGCGTCGGTTTTCGCAGGAAAATGCACACCGCTGTTGAGGGTATCGGTACTGACTACAAGATCGTGACCGGCAGGCACGCGCAGGATCGCTGCGTCATCGCCAATACCGAGCGCCACGTCAGCACGCGCATGCGACGCGCGCGCGCGGATGCGATCGATCAGGTCGAATTCCGCATTCATCTCAGTGCGCGAGGCGCAACTACGATTCGACACGAATCCGAAAACGTTTCTGTGTTGTCAGTGCCGCGGTCGCGGTGCGCTGATAACACGCCTGGCGTCGAGTCGGCGTCGACCTGGCTCATGCGATCAACGCGTGCGCGACGCGGCCACTTCGGTTGCGCGCCACTGCGCTGCTGCCTTGTCCAGCACGCCGTTGACGTAGGTGTGACCCTGATCGGAGCCAAAACGCTTGGTCGATTCGATCGCCTCGTTCAGCACCACGCGATACGGCACATCGGGCCGATGTAACAATTCGTACGTGGCGATCCGAAGCACACCGCGTTCGATCGGATCGACTTCGCCGATACCGCGATCCAGGAATGGTTGCAGCGAATCATCGAGCGATGCGAGGTGTTTGTCGACGCCACGCAATAAATCTTCGAAGTACGCAAGATCCGCAATTTCCATATCCTGCTCGTTGCGGAACTGCTCGATGATCTTGGTCATCGGCGCCTGCGCGAGCTGCCATGCGTACAGCGCCTGCAAGGCGCGACGGCGCGCGCGCGAACGCGCCGCGGGATCGATGCCATCGGTTCGCGATTTGCTCATTGCCGATCCTCGTTGCGTCGCAATGCCTGCCACAAACTCGCCATCTCGATCACTGCCATAGCCACTTCTTCGCCTTTGTTGCCGTGGCTGCCGCCGGCGCGCACTTCGGCATCGGCATGGCACTCAACCGCCAGCACGCCGTTGCCGATCGGAACGCCCGAATCCAGCGCCACCCGCATCAGTCCACGCGCGCATTCATCCGCCACGTGTTCATAGTGCCGAGTGTCGCCGCGCACTACGCAACCCAGCGCGACGATGCCCGCATGTGCGCCGTCCCGCAGCAGTCGCGCGGCAGCTTGTGGCAATTCCCACGCACCCGGGACGCGAATGACATCGATCGCCGATGAGTGCACGCCGTTGGCGGCAAACGTACTTCGCGCACCGTCAACCAGCGCATCGACGATGCGAGGATTCCAGCGACTGGCGAGGATGGCAAAGCGCGCATCGGGTGCGACGCGCATGTCGCCTTCGTAGTGGGTCATCGCAATGGGCGTGGCGCAGCGGACAAGGGCGTGCAGTCTAGCAAGTCGTGACCGACGAATCGGCTGGGCTGATCACCCGAAACGCACTGCGAACATCCTCAAACGTCGATCGTTTCGACCACTTCCAGGCCAAAGCCGGCCAGCCCGACCTGCTTGCGCGGCGTGCCCAGCACGCGCAGCTTGCCGCAGCCGACATCAGCCAAGATCTGCGCGCCGGCGCCGTTGCGCCGCCATTCTGTGGTGCTGGACGTCGCTGATTCCACGACCGGCGCGCGCAGTCGGGCCAGCAATGCATCGGCCGATTGCGGTTCGGCCAGCAGCACCAGCACCCCGCGGTCTTCCGCAGCGATCCGGTGTAACGCTTCGGTGATCGGCACACCAAAATCCGCGCGTTGCCAATGCAACAGATCGGACAACGGGTTTTCGACCTGCACCCGGACCAGGGTCGGAATCGCGGCATCGATCGTGCCTCGTACCAGCGCGAAGTGCAGCGCGTGCTGTAAGCGATCGCGATACGCATGCAAAACAAATGTGCCCCACGGCGTATCGATTGCGCGTTGCTCGATGCGCTCGATGGTGTGCTCGGTTTCCAGGCGATGCCGAATCAGTCGTTCGATCGAACCCATCTTCAAGCCATGCTCGCGCGCGAAGATTTCCAGTTGTGGACGCCGCGCCATGCTGCCGTCGGCGTTGAGAATCTCGACCAATACGCCGGCCGGTTCCAGCCCCGCCAGCAGTGCCAGGTCGCTGGCCGCTTCGGTGTGACCAGCGCGTGTCAGCACGCCGCCCGCTTGGGCCATCAACGGAAAAATGTGGCCGGGTTGGTTGAGATCAGCGGGTTGCGCATCCGGCCGCACCGCAGTGCGCACGGTGTGTGCGCGATCGTAGGCTGAAATGCCGGTGGTCACGCCTTCGGCTGCTTCGATGCTGGCAGTGAAATTGGTGTGGTGCTGCGATGTGTTCGCGTTGACCATCGGCGTCAACTGCAACTGCCGGCAGCGCTCGCGGGTCAGCGCCAGGCACACCAGCCCTCGCGCGTGCGTGACCATGAAGTTGATATCGACTGGCCGCACCAGCTCGGCGGCCATGATCAGGTCGCCTTCGTTCTCGCGATCCTCGTCGTCGACGATCACGACCATGCGGCCGGCACGGATTTCCTCAAGGAGTTCGTTGATCGGGGCGAAGGGCATGAGCTAGTTGGTCTGAGTGGAACAGCTGATTGTCAGGCATCTTTCAGCAAACGGGCATCACATCGAAGTGCGCGTCACGATTCACTACCCACGAATCACGAACGTCGAGAGCCGCTCGACATACCGAGCCACCAGATCGACTTCCAGATTCACCGCATCGCCCACGCACGCTTTGGCAAACGTGGTGTGGGCAATGGTGTGCGGGATGAGATTGACCTCAAACCCGCTTGCATCGGCCACGTTCACCGTCAGGCTGACGCCATCGACACAGATCGAACCCTTGCTGGCGATATAGCGCAGCAACTCGGGCGATGTCTCGATCCGCCAGCGTTGCGAACGCGCGTCGGCGGCGATCGTCATCAGCGTGCCTAAGCCATCGACATGCCCCGACACCAGATGCCCGCCGAGCCGGTCCGTCGCGAGCAACGCGCATTCAAGATTGACTCCTGCGCCGATCGGCAACCGCCCGAGCGTCGTGCACGTCAGCGTTTCGTTGGAGACATCGAAATCGAACCAATTTAATGAGCAGTCGACTACGGTCAGACAGACGCCGGAGACTGCAATGCTCTCGCCTAATGAAAAAGGGTCAGAGTGAAGTTTTGCATCCAGATTGCGAGGCAACAACGATTGCTGAGGCTCGCAAAATTCACTCTGCCCCCTTTTCACACGTAACCGCACATCGCCACCGCGATCTTCGCGCGAAGCGATGCGACCAACAGCCTGGATCAACCCGGTAAACATCCGCGCTCAGCCCGCGATCTTCGGGCGCAGCAACAAACGCAGATCGTTGCCTACATGCCGCACGTCGATCCACTCAAGTTCCGGCGCAGCGGCCAGCGTCGCCGGATTCTCGCCGTACACCAGCGC
The DNA here is from genome assembly GCA_038216155.1 of Lysobacterales bacterium. Classification (GTDB taxonomy): domain Bacteria; phylum Pseudomonadota; class Gammaproteobacteria; order Xanthomonadales; family Xanthomonadaceae; genus SZAS-103. The sequence continues at coordinate 38,961 of JBBQQH010000025.1, read as the reverse complement.
GCGCGCATCGGCACCGAGCAATTTCGGCGCGACATACAGCAGCAGTTCGTCGACTAGCCCGGCATCAAGGAACGCTCCGCACAAGGTCGCGCCCGACTCCACCTGCACTTCATTGATGCCGTGCTCGCCCAGCACGCGCAGCACTTCCGCCAAATCCAGCATGCCGCGTGCGGATGCGACCGCCACTCGATCGTGTGCGCGAAGATACTGGGGAATGCGCGCATCGGATGCGTGAATTAGCAAGGTGGGCGCCTCGCTATCAAGAATGCGTGCGCTTTCTGGAATCGCCAAGCCGGGATCGAGCACCACGCGCAGCGGTGGAACCACTTCGCGCACTCCGCCGAGCTCATCGACCCGCACGGTCAAGCGCGGATTGTCTACCAGCACCGTGCCGCTGGCGGTCAATAACGCGCCGGAGCGCGCGCGCCAGCTTTGCACGTCAGCGCGCGACGCTGGCGAGGTGATCCACTTTGAATCGCCGTTGGCCAGCGCCGTGCGTCCATCCAGACTCATGCCCAGCTTGATCCGCAGCCACGGGCGTCCGCGTTCGATGCGTGAGAAGAAGCCACGATTGAGCACGCGCGCTTGCGCCTGCATCAGTCCGACTTCGACTGCGATGCCGGCGGCTTCGAGCTTGCGCAGGCCTTCGCCGTCCACGCGCTTGAACGGGTCGCTGCTGGCGACCACCACGCGCGAGACGCCAGCCGCGATCAACGCATCCGCGCATGGCGGCGTGCTGCCGGTATGCGCGCAGGGTTCCAGCGTGACGTAGGCGGTGGCGCCAAACGCGCGTCCACCAGCTTCGCGCAATGCAAACGTCTCCGCATGCGGCTCGCCGCGGCGCAAATGCGCGCCTTCGCCGACGACACCCGCATCCTGGGTCAACACGCAACCGACCATCGGATTGGGCCGCGTGGTGTAGGCGCCGCGCGCGGCCAGTCGCAATGCTCGCGCCATCATCGCGTGGTCGAACGCGGAAAACGCCATCAGCGCTTTTTGCCCTTCTCGATCGGCACGACGTCCGCGCCAAGCAGCGGCAACTGGCCTTCGCCTGGAAGGTCGCGTTCGAGTCGGTCGAGTTCTTCGCGAAAGTCGGCGACATCCTCGAACGCGCGGTACACCGACGCGAAGCGCACAAACGCGACGTGATCGAGCTTGCGTAATTCCGACATTACGAATTCGCCGACGCGGCGCGATGCCAGCTCACGCTCGGTCGTCATGCGCAACTGGTGCACTACCGCTCGTACTGACGACTCGACCTGCTCTTCCGACACCGGTCGCTTGTGCAGCGCGCGATCGAAACTCTGGCGCAACTTGCGGGCATCGAAGGTGTCGCGGCGACCATCGGACTTGATGATTACCGGAAGCTTCAGTTCAATTGTTTCCAGCGTCGAAAACCGCTCGCCGCACGCCTCGCACTCGCGCCGACGACGAATCGTCGCGCCGTCGTCGGAAACGCGCGAGTCGATTACGCGAGTGTCTTCGTGCTGGCAGAAGGGGCAGTGCATGACTCAGCCATCCTCAACCGTAAACCGGATACTTCTTGCACTGCGCGGTCACCTTCTCGCGCACCGCCGCAATCACCCCTTCATCAGCCGGCGCATCAAGCACATCGCAGACCCAATTGGCCAGATCAATGCAGTCCTGCTCGAGATAACCGCGCGTGGTCGCAGCCGGCGTGCCAATACGCAGGCCGGAGGTGACGAAGGGCTTTTGCGGATCGTTCGGTACCGCGTTCTTGTTGACCGTGATGTGGGCGCGGCCGAGCGCGGCTTCGGCGTCCTTGCCAGTGATGCCCTTGCCGATCATGTCGACCAGCATCAGGTGATTCTGGGTGCCGCCGGACACGATCCTGTAACCGCGCGCGATGATCGTGTTCGCCATCGCCTGCGCGTTTTTCACCACCTGCTGCTGATACGTTTTGAATTCGGGTTCCAGCGCTTCCTTGAAGGCGACTGCCTTGGCCGCGATCACGTGCATCAACGGGCCGCCCTGGATGCCGGGGAACACGATCGACTGCAGCTTCTTCTCTACCTCCTCGCCCGCACCTTTGGCGACGATGATGCCGCCGCGCGGGCCGCGCAGTGTTTTGTGCGTAGTCGATGTGACCACGTGCGCGTGGGGCAGCGGCGTCGGATACACACCGGCCGCGATCAAGCCGGCCACGTGTGCCATGTCGACGAAGAAAATCGCATCCACCGAGTCGGCGATCGCGCGCATCCGCGCCCAATCCACCACTTGCGAATACGCACTGAATCCGCCGACCAGCATCTTCGGCTTGTGCTCAGTCGCCAGACGCTGCACTTCGTCGTAATCGATCAGGCCCTCGGCATTGACGCCGTATTGCGTGGCATCGAACAACTTGCCGCTGATGTTGACCTTGGCGCCATGCGTGAGGTGCCCGCCGTGCGCCAGCGACATGCCGAGGATGCGATCGCCCGGCTTGAGCAGCGCGAGATACACCGCCTGGTTGGCCTGCGAGCCCGAATGCGGCTGCACGTTGGCGTAGTCGCAGTCGAACAATTGCTTGGCGCGCTCAATCGCTAGGCGCTCGGCCACATCGACGTATTCGCAGCCGCCGTAATAGCGCTTGCCCGGATAGCCTTCCGCGTACTTGTTGGTCAGCACGCTGCCTTGCGCCTCCAGCACACGCGGGCTGGCGTAGTTTTCCGAGGCGATCAACTCGACGTGGTCTTCCTGGCGCTGGCGCTCGTCGGCGATGGCCTTGGCCAGTTCGGGGTCATAGCCTTCAATGCGGGAATCGGCAGGGAACATGCGGCAGCCTTGGCCAGACGGGGAGCCTTGAATTGTAGCCGTGGCGCGGGTTTGCGGCCAGCTGCGGTGGCATCGGCGGCGTGATTCCGCGATAATCCGTGCATTCCCGATCCCCCTCGGTCGCCCGCCCAGCGCGGTTTGCGGCCGCATCGCCTGCGGAGCCAGCATGCAATACATCTACACCATGATCGGCGTGTCCAAGACCGTGCCGCCGAAGCGGCAGATCATCAAGGACATCTCACTGAGCTTTTTCCCCGGCGCCAAGATCGGCCTGCTGGGCCTGAACGGCGCCGGTAAATCGACGGTGCTGCGGATCATGGCCGGCGTCGATACGGATTTTTCCGGCGAATCACGGCCGCAGCCGGGCATCAAGATCGGTTACCTGGAGCAGGAGCCGCGCCTGAATCCGGAACAGACCGTGCGCGAGGCGGTCGAAGAAGGCGTCGGCGAACTGCTGCATGCGCAGGCCGAGCTCGACAAGGTGTACGAGGCTTACGCGGAGGACGGCGCTGACTTCGATGCGCTGGCCTCGAAGCAACAGCGACTGGAAGCGATCCTCGCCAGCGGCGATGCGCACACCCTGGAACAGCAACTGGAAGTCGCCGCCGACGCGCTACGAATTCCGCCGTGGGATGCGATCGTCGGCAAGCTCTCGGGCGGCGAGAAGCGTCGCGTCGCGCTGTGTCGATTGCTGCTGTCCAAGCCCGACATGCTGCTGCTGGACGAACCGACCAACCATCTCGACGCCGAGTCGGTCGAATGGCTGGAGCACTTCCTTACGCGTTTCCCCGGCACCGTGGTCGCGGTCACCCACGATCGCTATTTTCTCGATAACGCGGCCGAATGGATTCTCGAACTCGATCGTGGTCGTGGCATTCCGTGGAAGGGCAATTACTCGGCGTGGCTGGAACAAAAATCCGAGCGGCTCAAGCAGGAAGATTCGCAGGAAAAGTCGCGGCAGAAGGCACTCGCACGCGAACTCGAATGGGTGCGTCAGAACGCCAAGGGTGGCCGCACCAAGGGCAAGGCGCGCATGGCGCGGTTCGAGGAATTGAACTCGGTTGAATATCAGCGTCGCAACGAGACCAACGAGTTGTTCATTCCGCCCGGCGAGCGCCTGGGCAACAACGTGATCGACTTCAAACAGGTATCAAAATCGTTCGGTGATCGGCTGCTGATCGATGAATTGACCCTGCAGATTCCGCCGGGTGCAATTGTCGGCATCATTGGCCCGAACGGCGCCGGCAAGTCGACCTTTTTCAAGCTGATCACTGGCGTGGAGAAAGCCGACAGCGGCGAAGTGACTATCGGGCCGACGGTGAAGCTGGCCTATGTCGACCAGTCGCGCGATTCACTCTCAGGCGAAAAAAACGTGTGGCAGGAAGTGTCCGGTGGCGCCGACATCCTGACCATCGGCAAGGTCGAGATCCAGTCGCGCGCCTACATCGGCCGCTTCAACTTCAAGGGCACTGACCAGCAGAAGCTGGTCGGCACGCTGTCGGGCGGCGAACGCGGGCGGCTGCATCTGGCAAAAACACTATTGCAAGGCGGCAACGTGCTGCTGCTGGACGAACCGTCCAACGATCTCGACATCGAAACCTTACGTGCGCTGGAAGATGCGCTGCTGGAATTCCCCGGCTGCACACTGGTGATCTCGCATGACCGCTGGTTTCTCGACCGCATCGCCACCCACATCCTCGCCTTCGAGGGCGATTCACACGTCGAATTCTTCCAGGGCAACTATCGTGAATACGAGGACGACAAGAAGCGCCGCCTCGGCGAAGAAGGCGCGCAGCCGCATCGCTTGCGGTACAAGGCGCTTAAATGAAGAGAGCAATTCGCGTAGCCGTGATTGCGGGCTTTTTGCTTTTGGCTGGCTGCGATGGCTCCATCAACTTCGAGGGCCACGTTGTCACGCCGAGCGGCACGGCTGCGACGAATATTCCGATTTACGTATTTGTCGATGGCAAAGGCAGCGACACTATTATTTGGTCGGATGCAAAGGGTCATTTCTCTCTAAGTGCCATGGCTTGCGCTTCCGACTTCCCGGTCGAGCTCGTCGCGATACATCCCGATTTTGGAATTGCGCGATACATAACGACGCACAACGTTCTGGAAAAGAGTTCGACCGTCGTAATTCGCCTCACTGAAAAGCCAAATCCTCCCACACCGCCAGCTACAAGCGAACTTCCGTCGCATCTATCAGACAAGGCACCGCATCAGTGAGTTTTGTCTCGGCCTTGAAGAATCGCTGGTCCACCGCGAACTCTCTCGTCTGCGTCGGCCTCGACCCCGAACCGGCGAAATTCCCCGCACACCTGCGTGACGATCCCGACGCGGTGTTTATGTTCTGTCGCGCAATCGTCGACGCAACCGCCGATCTCGTCTGCTGCTTCAAGCCGCAGATTGCGCACTTTGCCGCGTTGGGTGCGGAAGATGCGTTGCAGCGGTTGATCGCGCATATCCATGCCGCACACCCGGGCGTGCCGGTGATCCTCGATGCCAAACGCGGGGATATCGGCAGCACCGCCCAGAACTATGCGATCGAGGCGTTCGACCGCTACGGCGCGGATGCGGTAACGGCGAATCCGTATCTGGGTCGCGACTCGGTGCAACCGTTTCTGGATCGTGCCGACAAGGGCGTGGTGATCTTGTGTCGCACCTCGAATCCGGGTGTGAGCGATTTCCAGGATTTGATGATTGGCAATGGAGACGGCTCGCAGGGCACGCAGCGACCGCTCTATCAGCAGGTCGCCGAAACCGTTGCGCGCGATTGGAATGGCAACGGCAACTGCATGCTGGTGGTCGGTGCGACCTGGCCCGAACAATTGCGCACCGTACGCGAAATCGTGGGCAAGATGCCGCTGTTGATCCCGGGCATCGGTGCGCAAGGCGGTGATCTCGAATCCGTCATGCGCAATGGCCTGACGCCCGATGGCACTGGCCTGGTCATCAGCTCGTCGCGGGCCATCCTCTATGCAAGCTCGGGCGCCGATTTCGCCGACGCCGCGCGTGCGGCCACGATGGAATTACGCGACGCAATCAATCGCTATCGCTGACCTTGAGACTTCCTCTCCCTGCGGGAGACGACTGCATGGATGCAGGAGGTAGAGCAACGCAAGGAGCAGTTGCCGAGGGTCGGGGTGAGGGGCAGCTTTGCGACGTCGCTCCGCTCGCCCCTCACCTGCCCTTCAGGCATCCTCTCCCGGTGGCAGAGAGTCAGGTTCGCGCATTCAAGAAAGCGCGCGGAGCGGCGATCGCACAATGCGCCCACAATCCGAGCCATAGCACCGCACGCATCGAAATTGAAGTTTGCGCAGCGTCGAACTTGCAAAAATAGCGCCACAGTCCGCGATGCTTTTGCCATTCGACCCACATTGGTCGACTTCGGCTGGAGATACCGCGCAAGTGGGTGACGCGCACGTCATTTGCGATACGCACGGTGAACCCTGCATCGCGCACGCGCCGGCACAGGTCGAGATCTTCGGCGTGCATGCGGTAGCCCGGGTCGAAACCGCCGACCTGATTGAACACCGACGTCGGCATCAGCATCAGCGCGCCCGACAATGCATCCACCGATTGCAGCGGCGTGCCATCGTTGTCAACGTTCAATGAATCGCGTGCGCCGCCCGCAAACAGGATCTGGCGCAATGATGGGTCGCGTCGGCGCACCGCCGCGTCCTCGACGCCTTGGCCATCAACCTGCGCACATCCCAATGCGCCAAGCACAGGCACTGCATCGGCATGCGTCAGCAATCGAGTGAACGTGTCGGGTTCGACCAGGCAATCGGGATTTACGAACGCCAGCCACGGCAGCGCTCCATCGCTGGCGCCACGATTGCAGGCGCTGGCGAAGCCGGGATTGGATGGATCGCAGTGCAGCGCGATGCGTGAATCCTGATCGGCCAGCGCGCTCGCGCGCTCAATGGTCCGGTCTTCCGACCCATTGTCGATTAGCACGATCTCGCCAACTTCCGGCGCGTGCAGCAAGCGTTGCAGGCAGTCGATGATAGTGTCTTCGTTGCAGAAGGACACCACAACGGCGCGCACCGTCCCGCCGGCTCCACTCATTTCGCAGTATCCGGCGTTGCCATGCGGCGCAGCACAGCCAGTTCGGCTTCCAGTTCGGCGATGCGCATCCCTGCGGCGATCGACTTGCGCACCTCGGCGTTGTAGTGCGCGTAGACCGATTCACTGGCGTCGCCATACAGTGACAGCGATGGCAATGAATCCAAGACTCCCGGATCACGCGCGCAACCGGCGAGGTAGTATTGCGGCGGATAATAGAATCCTTCGCGCAGCGTTTCTCCGTCGCGCAGCAACGGCTGCACGTCGGCGACAGTTGCATCCAGCGACCATAGCGTCGACTGGAATAGCAGTTTCTGCGCATACAATCGGTGCGCCGGAAATCGCGCGGCCAGCAAGGCTTCGAATTCATCACGCTGCAGCTCACGAACATGGAATGGATTGGGTTCGCAGCCGGCGTTGTAATTGTGCTTGTCGGGAGTGGAAATCAGCAGCACGCCATCATCCGACAGCAGGCGAGCAAAACCATCGAGCAGGCGTGCCTGTTCGGCGACATGTTCGAGCGTCTCGAAACTCACGATCAGGTCGAAGCTGCTGGCAGGCAAGGTATCGAGCGCGGTCACGTCGCACTGCATGAACTCCAGATTCTGATGCGAGCCGTACCGCAAAGACGCATGCGCGATCGTGCTCGCGTCGATGTCTACTGCAGTTACCCGTTTCGCCATCGTTGCCAGCAGAGCGCTGCCATAACCTTCACCGCAGGCCGCGTCGAGCACGCATTTGTCCTGCGCGATCCGTTGCGCGAATGCGTAACGGTGCCAATGTTCGTAGGCAATCTCGCGCACACAGTCAGGCGTAAAACGCTCGCCGGTAAAGGGCAATTCGGACGAGGTATCCGCAGGCTCGTTCATGCGTGTTCCACCATGTGCAAGGCGCTCAGTCGAACAGTTCGCGTTGCGGATGCGGTTGTTGCAATTGCTGCAGCCGGCGGATGATGCGCTCGCGCAATGGCGCAAGCGGATCGGCCAGGATGTACTCGGCGATCTGCTGCTGGTAGTGCGGCCAGCGTACGCTCATGCGGCGCATGTTCTCACCGCCGGCACGTTCGCCCAGCGCTGAAAACGAGGCGTTGCCCTGATGCACCACATAGGCATCGTCGCACAGCACGTTGCGCCAGCCCAAGCCTGCCGCGCGCAGGCAGAAATCGTTTTCTTCGCCATAGCCGCGACCGAACATTGCCGCATCAAAATCGCCCAGCGCACGCAATGCCGCGCGTCGGACATACAGGCAGAAGCCGACGCCGGTCGGCAGCTCCGGATACGCCGGCGCGCCGGCGCTGGCCGCCGCCAGTGCGTACAGATGCGGCTCGTCGGGTGCCGGATTGTTTTCGCACAACAACGGAAACGAACAGATTTCTGCGTTGTTCGACCACGGGGTGACGGTGGCGATGCGCGGGTCGCTGGCCGCGCATGCAGCAATGCGTTGCAGCCAGCCACCGGTAGCGATGGTGTCGGAATTAAGCAGCACCACATCATCGTCGCCGGTTTCTTTAAATGCCAGGTTGACGTTGCCGATGAAGCCCAGATTGTGCTCGCGGGTTTGTACGGTTGCCGCGCACGGTGAGTTGCGTTGCCAGCGCGCCAGCAGATCGCCGATTCGCGGATCGGTCGAGGCGTCATCTGCGACCAGTACTCGCGCGTCGACTGGCAATGTGCGATCGAGACTGGCCAGGCACGCATCCACCGCCGCGAGTGCGTTGAACACCGGCACGATCACGGTCGGCAGCGTGGCACGCACAACGATGTTCATGCGCGCTCGTCCGCATCCAGCCAGCGATGCGGCAACTGCACCATGCCTAGTTCGCGACTGGCGCCACGCACCACCAGCGTGCGAGTGAGCGTGCCAAACAGGCGCACGCCCTCGGGATCGAGCGGATGCAGGCGCACGTGGTATTCGCCCGGCAGCAGCGGCAGTGCATCGAACAGCAGGCGGAAGCGAAAGCGGTTGCCGCCGAGCGCTTCGGGCACGATCGTTTCCATGTCGCTGGCCAGGCCATACACCGGGCTGCCATCCACGCGCACGATACCGACGCTGAACACCGGCGCGCGCGTATCCACCGATTGCAGCACGGCCTCGACTAGCAAAGGCGAGTGCGGCTGCAGCACGATCGGCGTCAACCCGAATTCGCCATTGATGCTGGATTCCACGATCGCGTATTCGTTGCTCTCGATGCTGTCCTGCGCCTCTTCGGCGCGCGTGCTCTTGCGTTCGTGCCAGGCCATATAGGCTTGCGTCACGTCGAACACGTCGCCAAACGCCTGCACCTTTCCGCCACTCAGCCACAACGCGTGACTGCACAACTTCTGCACGTGGTAGATGCCATGCGACACCAACAGCAGAGTGCCGCCTTCGGACAGATAATCGTCGATCCAGCGGATGCACTTGCGCTGGAAACTCTCGTCGCCCACCGCGAGAATTTCATCGGTGATCAACAGGTCGGGTCGCAACGCGGCGGTCACGGCAAAGCCCAGGCGCACAATCATTCCGGAGGAATAGTGCTTCACCGGTTCGTGGATGTAGTCTCCAATGTCGGCGAAGGCGAGAATCTCCGGCAGTTTTTCGGTCAGCGCCGCACCAGCGAGACCATGCAAAGCGGCCGTCATCCGCACGTTGTCCAGACCGCTGTATTCGGGATGAAAACCCGCACCGAGTTCAAGCAACGCACCGATGCGGCCTTGCGTATGCACGCTGCCGCTGCTGGGCGTGAGCACGCCGGTGATCAATTTCAATAAGGTCGACTTGCCAGCGCCGTTCTCGCCGATGATGCCAAGCGATTCGCCGCGACGCACGCTGAAGCTGACGTCCCCCAGCACACTCACCGTACGCCGCGGCGCGAGTCCGCGGAGGATATCCCACAGCGCATGCACGCGATCGCCGCGCTGGCCGACGATGGGATAACGTTTGCCCAACCCTTCCACCTGCACCAGCGGTGCCGCGTCGATGATCAGCGACGGCGTGCTCACAGGAAGTCCTCGACATGCGGCTGCGCACGACGAAACAACCAGCGCGCGACCAACAGTCCGAGAATCGCCATCGCCAGCGAATAGCCGAGCATCGTCCATTCGACGGCGTTGCCAGTGAGCGCCGCGCGGATGGCCTCGATCGGCGGCGCCATCGGATTGAATCGCAGCAGTTGCGCACCAGCGGACGGGAATCGTTTGATGTCGTACAACACCGGCGAAAGAAAAAAACCGAGACTGATCAACTGCACAATCACCTGCGCGGTGTCACGCAGGAATACCTGCAGCGTTGCCAACACGAATCCGCAGGCGATGGCATGCAGTGCGATCAGCAACAATGCCAGCAGCACGACCGGCAACCCGAGTAGCGTGATCGGCACCTGAAAGGCAAACAGCAACCCCAGCACCACCACGAATCCGGCGAGATTATAAATCGCCGAGCCGGCCATCCGCGTCAGCACATAGTAGGCATTGGGCACAGCGATCTTGCCGATCATCGCGGAGTTGTCAGTGAGCGCGGTGGTGGCACGCGTGAGCGCGTCGGCAAACACCTGCCACGGCCATAAACCGAGCGCGAGAAACGCCGCATACGGCAAATGATCGCCCGAGGCACGCGACGGCAGCAGGCGGGTGAACACGAACGCCAGCACCACGAATTGCAGCAGCGGCTGCAACAGTCCCCACGCCCAGCCGCCCAGCGTCCCTTGGTGGCGCTCGCTCAACTCACGTCGCAGCAATGCGCGAAATACCGCGATCCCGGCAACTGGCGCTCCGGCGCGTTGTGTGCTGGATCGATCTGTGATCGCCGTCGACGATTCGCGCACGCCGCGACTACTGCTTTTTCGGCGGAACCCGCAATGGCTCCAAGGCGCGGAAACGGCTGCCGTACTCGTCGGTCAGACGGCGCGCATCGTAGGGATCGCGGATCACGGTCGGCGTGATCAGCACCAGCACTTCCTCGCGACCACTGTTGACGCCCTTGGTGCCGAACAGGCCGCCAATCAGCGGGATGCGACTCAGGAATGGGACGCCGTTGCTGGTGGTACCGCTGGATTCCTTGATCAAGCCCGCCAGCACCACGGTTTCGCCGCTCTGTATGGCGACCGATGTTTTGAGCTTGCGGTTGTCGACGCTGATATTGCCGCCAATCACAGGGCCGGTCGAGCTGGGCGAGCTGACGTCCTGGGTGATATCCATGAACACCATGCCGTCGGCGCTCACGCGGGGTTTGACCTTCAGGCTGACGCCGGTCTGCCGAAACTGCACCTGGCTGTAAGTATTTGGCGTGCTCGGATCGCCGGGAATCGGCGAGGGTGTGTTGCCGGAGATTGGATTGAAAATCGTGCTTGCAACGGGTATCTGCGTGCCCGAATTGAAGTCGGCCTCGACGTTGTTGCGCACCACCAGCGATGGCGCCGAGAGCACGCGCACGTTGGAGACCGCGTCGAGCGCCTGCACGATCGCAACCGAATTGTGGCCAAGAAAAGTGAAGCTGGCGCCGGGCGAGAGCGGGTTGGTCGAGGGCAGGATGCTGCCGGCGATGACGCCGAGGCTGTGGCGAGTCGAGGCAAGATTGCGCAAGGTTGGATCGGGGATCGCGTTCTGGAAATACCAACTCACGCCATAGCTCAGATCGCCGGTCAGCTTGACCTCGATCACCTGCGCTTCGATATGCACCTGCAACGGCACGGTGTCGAGGCGATCGATCGCACGCCGAATCGATTCCCACTGGTTCGGCGTGGCCTTCACCAGCAGCGAATTGCTTTCCTCCACCGCACTGATGCTGACGCCACTGTCGGCGCCGTTTTGCGCGTTGGAGTTGGCGTTCGCTCGCGATGAATTCGAGCGGGCCGGCGGACGCGGCGCGCTGTCGGAACGCGAGTCACTGCCCGAATCCAGCGTGTTCACCTCAACCGGTTCCAGCCCCGGCAACAAGGATGCCTGAGGTGCCGGCTGCGGCGCGGAGTTGCCGTACAGAATGCCGAGTTGATCGGAGAGATCCTGCGCTTTCACGTTCTTGACGTCGTACACATAAACCCGCGGCGTTTGCCCGTCGCCCTGGTCGAGGCGTTCGATCCAGGTCTGGATTTCGACCAGGTATTTGGGTTGCGGCGTGATCACCAGCACCGCATTGATGCCGTCCAGCGGCATGAAGCGAAACATGCCGGCGACCGGCGTCTTGCCCTGCGGGCCGAACACCGAATCAAGCTGAATCACCATCCGCGCCGGATCGGTTTGCTGCAGCGGATAGATGCCGACCGACATCCCGGCCAGCCAGTCCACATCGAATACCTGGATCGTGCGCAGGTAGTTTTCGAGTTCGGCGCGGGTTCCGCCAAGTACGATGAGATTGCGCGCGGTATCGACATTAACGATCGCGGCTGGCCGAGCGTACGGGGCGAGCAATTTCTGCATCTCCGTCGCGGAAATGAAGTGCAGCGGTACCGCGCGCACCTCGAACCCGCGGGTATCACCGACCGGTCCGCTGCGCGGCGAAAGATTGCCGGGTACCGCCTGATCGGCCGGCACGATGTTGTAGCGGCCATCGGCGTAAATCATCCGCGCGTTGTTCCAGCCCAGCACCATTTCCAGCAACGACATTGCCTGGCTGGCATTGACCGGAGTCGGCGTTGACAGCGTCACCGTGCCCTGCACCCCGGGCGCGATCACGTAGTTCTTCTGCAACAGATCACCGAGGATCGACTTGACCACCGCATGCAACGACTCGCCCTCGAAATTGAAGGTCGCCTGGCCACCGCCACCGCCACTGCTGCGCGGCGGATTGGTCGCGCCCTGATTGATCACCTGGCCGTTGCCGGGCTGGATGATCGGCCGTGTCAGCGGCGAGCGCTTGCTGGGTTCGTTTTGCGAGAGTTCGGGGTCTTGACTGACCCGATACGCAGCCGGCGGCGGCAACGCGCCCGGCCGATTGCGATCCATCCGCACCCGCGGCTCGGTAGCGCACCCGGCGATCACCGTCAGCAGGACGATCAACACTGCGCTGGCGAATCGGCGACGAGGCTTGGGCGCGGCTCGCGACTCGGCTGCAACCGACTGAATCAAAGCGGAAATACTCATCCGTCTCACTGTACCTTGTCTGTGGTGGGAGATGCCCCATCGGCGTTGACCTGCGCCTGTTTGCGGCGGGCTTCGATGCGTTGGCGGATGGCTTCGGCTGCGCTTGCGGCTTCTGCATTACTTGCGGCGTCCGCGGCCTCTGTCGCGGCTTGAGCGGCAGCTTGGGCGTTCGCGGCGTCGGCGCGCATCATCGGCGGCACCGCGTTGGGATCGAGTACCGGCGTCGCCGGAGGCTGCGGCATCGGCGGTGGTGGCGGCGGATTGGCATTGCTGGCCGACACCACCTGCGGATTCAGACCGTTCGCCGTTGGCGGCTCGCCGCCTTGACCGTTGAACACGCGAAGATCGAGTGAGCTGCGTCCGCCTGCGCCTTCAAAAATCGCTTGTCGCGGCGTGACTTCGACCAGCTTCCAGCCCTGCGGACCGCCGATGATCGGCTGCCCTTCGCGCACGCCCAAGCTTTTGTTGGACGCGTTGTCATGCACGATTGCCATCCGCAATTGCGGAGTAATGATCACGCTGGTCAGCACGACGTCCAGCGGCTGATCGGCGGGCGTGTCGACCGCCCTGGCCGTGGTCGGCCTGCGGTCGGGATAGAACAGCGGCCGATTGGCGGCTTCGGCGTAGGCCTGCAACGGTTGCAACGCCGGCTTGCTGGCGCTGACGCGGGCCGACGGCAAGGCTGGCGCCAGCCCTGGATTGTCGCCCTCCAACGTGTAGCGGCCGCCGAATCCGGCCAACGTGACGAGCGCAAAGCCGAGCGCCCATGTGGCGAGCGCGACCAGCAACCAGTTCAGTGGTGTGAACCTAGCGAGCATTGGCGCCTCGCGCATTGCTGCTGCCATCCGAACGCAGATAGCCGTACAAATCAAAGCTGATATCCAGCGGCCCGTTGGCTTCGCTGCGGTTGGCATCGGCGAAATCATGCCGGCTGATGATGTTGAGGTTGTCGACGAACAATTGCGGTCGGCCACTTTCGATCGAGTGCAGCAGTGCGCTGAAATCACCCATGCCGCACAGCATCCGCACCTGCACCACCACGCGTTGATAAGACTCTGGCGTGGTCACCGGCGTCGGCGTGCGTTGGCTGATGGAGCACGCGGCCTTGTCTGTAGTGACGGCGTTGGTCAGCGATTCCAGCCGCTGCGCAAGGGCAGCGCTGGCGAGTTCGACGCTGGCTTCGGGCAGGAAGCCAGGGTTGTTGGTTTCCAGCAACTTGATTGCGGCCAAACGGATTTCAATCTGCGGCCGCTGCGCGGCGATCATGCGCAATTTTAGTTCCTGCTCGCGCAAGTCCTGCAACTGCTGGCCCATCGACAACATCGGCGCAGTCCACCACCAGTGCAGGCAGACCAGATACAGCACCGCCACGACCAGCGCGAGCAGGCCGAGCGCCTTCAGCCGGCCTCGGTCAGGGCTTGCCGACAGCACGGGCTGATCCGTTGATTGCGGGTCCGTTGAGCTCTGCAGTGAGCGTGAAGCGGTCGAGTTTGGTCGCGGCGTCGGGCTGCACGCTGCCGCTAAGCGCCGCACCATGCAGATAAGGCGAGTTCTGCAACTGGCGCACCAATGCCGTGGCCTCCTTGCTGAAGCCGGTCAGATACACCTGCTGCTCACTCTGGGTGAAACGTTCGACCCAGGTGGTGTCGGGTAGCCGCTGGGAGATATCTGCCAGCAGCACCAGCATCGGCGGTTTCTCAGCGCGTGCGCGCGCGAGAAAGCCGGCGCCTTCGGTCGCTTGCCTGAGTTGCTGGCTCAGTGCGTTCACCTGCTGCGCTTCGCGGTGGCGTACGTCGACCGTCGCCTGCAAGCGCTGCAGCGCAGCGCGGCGGTTGTCCAGCGATTGCATCAGCCCGAATAGCACCGCAACCAGCGCAAATGCGAGCAGACCGAGATTGATCAACAACGCGCGCCGGTTGCGCGGCCAGCGACGGGCTGGCGGTAGCAGGTTGGCGCGCAGTGGGCGCCCGTTCGGGTCGCGCGCATCCACGCCCGCCAACCCGTCGGCCAACGTGCCGAGTGGTTTGAGTGCGGCGTCGAGTTTTTCCAGCGGCAATACCAGCAGTTCGACCTGCGCCTGCTTGCTGACCGGATCGACCGACAACACGCGGCAGTCGTAGCTGACTTGCTCTGCGCGAAATGGAGTCTGGCGGTCGAGTTCGTGGCGCATCACCTCGCGCAAGCGTTCGGTGGCCGCGACCGGCAATGCGAACTGACGTCGCAACACCTGTCCACCCGGCAGCAACAGCCAACGGTCGCGTTCGCGGCGCGATTCGCCGAGTGCCGAATCGATCGTCGCAGCGAGACGCGGATCGGACTCTCCAGCGTCATCGTGCAGCGACACGCTGGCCAGCAGGGTTTCGCGACCGGCTTGCTCGAGCCGCAATTCCAGCGCGTCGACCCCGGCCTCGTAAAACACTCGCGCGTTGGCCGCGGCGAATACCGCGCGCCAACGCATCGGCAGCAACTGCACCAACTCGCTGCCCCACCATTGCAGG
The DNA here is from genome assembly GCA_038216155.1 of Lysobacterales bacterium. GTDB lineage: Bacteria > Pseudomonadota > Gammaproteobacteria > Xanthomonadales > Xanthomonadaceae > SZAS-103. The sequence continues at coordinate 23,564 of JBBQQH010000025.1, read as the reverse complement.
AAACGCGGCAGCGGGCTTTGCGCATAGCGCACCTGCACGCGCCCGAGCGGCGCGGCAAAACGGGTGCTGGTCAGTCGCGACGCAATCGGCATGGAGATATCGGCATGGAGCAGGTCAGGCTCGAATCGAACAATGCAGTCTAATGAATCCGGCGGCGCGCCACACTAAACCCAATGCTGAACACGAAACGCCCGCTCAGCGTGAGGCGATCAGGCGCGTTCGCTGCGATCAATACAACTCGCCCTCGCGCCATTGCAGCGGCACATACAGCTGCCCGAATGGCCCGACTTGCGAAGCGCGCACGATAACATCCAGATCCAGCACGGTGCCGTCCACCAGCGTCGCCCGACTCCGAATTTCATACGTGCCACTGCCGGGCTGCCGTGTCAGCGGCTGGCCGTTGGGCAGCGTCGGCGCCGCGCGCGGGTCACCCTGCCACTGTTCGCGAGCATGGATGAAGCGATCGCCGGCGCCTTGCTCATAGCCGATCGCCTGCAATACCAGGCTGGTTGCGAACGCCGGATTGGGATCCTCGCCAGAATAGACGGTCAACGCTGGAGCCAATTTCTGGTAAAGCGCGAAATCCATCCCCAGCACGCGCTGCACCTCGGCTACGGTTTCGAATGGCGCGTCCTTGGCGCCGTAAGGCTTGCCGGCCGAGGCGTAATCGCCATCCTCGGCGCCGCCGGCATGCACCAGGTTGTCGGGATCGCGATAGTCGGCGATCGCCGCCCCCAGGCTGACAGCGCGAACAGGCTCGGCGCCCGCAGCGAGCGCCAGCCGCGTCAGCAGCTCCGGCGAAGCCGTATTGAGATCAACCTTGCCGGCTTCGTCCAATACATGGATCTCGACCCGATTACGCCCGACCTGGTAGCCGTAAGCGCGCGCGTCCGGCACCCAACGCCGGGCTTCGTCCGGCAACAGCAACCGCAGCACTGCGTATTCAACACCCGCCTGCGCGGCTTGGCGCGCGATCACACTCGAACGCAGCTGGCGCGCCTGCAGCGCTTCTACCCGCGCACTGCCGGCAAAGCTGCCGATCAGCACCGTCAACAGCACCAGGATCCACATCACCAGGATCAGCGCGGCGCCAGCTTGTCTGCAAGGCGTGCTGCCACCAGTCATCGCACGTCACCATTGTTTGGCTCTGGCACGTTCGGCTGGGCCACCACATCAGCGGCCTGCGCGCGGGCGAAGGCGAGCGGCACTGCGGTCTCGAAATCCGGCCAGATCAGCGCCGCATCGCGAAAGCGCAGCAGCAGGCGCAGCTCCAGCGGCATTTCGTTGAAGCGATGCCACTGGTCGGTCCAGTCGCCAATCTTTCCGTCCGGGCCAAGACTGCGGTACTGGAAATGCGCGTCGGCCACGCCATCGAGCAGCACTTCAGGCGATTGCTTTGCGTCGTCGGCCAGCGGCTTGTCGTCGACCAGCATCGCGTAGCTAAACATCAGGCGCTGGCCGTCGACCCGAAGCGTCTGCACATACGGTCCGCCGCGCGAGAGATAGCCCGGCATCGGCGCGACAAACTGCACTTGCTTGCGATCGCCATCGAAGAAGGTGAGTTGGTTAGTCAGCGGATCGCGTCGCATCACCAATGGCTGTGCGGCGTAAAACTGATGCCGCAAAAAACTCTGCACCGCGCGCAGGTGCTCGCTGCGGCGCGAGGCCGCATCCGAGCGCGCCACCGCGCCCTGTGAACTACGCACGCTGGCGAACGCGATCGCGATGCCGAACGCGAGCAGCAAGGTCGCCAGCACTACTTCGATCAAGGTGAAGCCGCGCGCGGTGCGAGCAGCGCCGCCGCCTTGCACTTGCGTGATGCGCCGAGGGGCGCTCACCGTTGCAACTCCGGCCCTGGTGCATACGCTCGCAGGGTTTCGACCAGCAGCCGTTGATCGGGCGCATCGCCCCAGCGCATATCCAGGGTAATCCGATACAACTCGTTCTCGCGAAAGTTGAGCGCGTCGAGATCGGGCCGCACCGGAAACGCCGGATCGGCAGCTGCAGCCGTCGGTGGCGGAATCGGCGTCGGCACCTTCAATATCTGCATCACCCAGTGATATTTGCCATTTTCGAACGCCCCCCGGCGTTGACTCTGCTGCAAACGCGCGTCGGCGCCGAGTGTCGACAGCAGGCTGTCGGCATACAGGCTGGCGTGCGTGGTCTGGCTGGCCGAGCTGACCTGGCGCACGCCACTCGCAAGGATCGAGAGCAGGATGCCAATGCCGACCGCCAGCAGCGCGAACGCAACGATCACCTCGATCAGGGTGTAGCCGCGTTGTGGCGACGGCGCGCGCGCAATCATGGCGCGCTGTCGATCAGGCTGGCTTGGCTCACTTCGCCAGTCAGCCAGCGCACGTCGACGCGAATGCCGTTGCCGTGGATGCGCAGGCTGATGCGACCGCCGGTGGATGAGCCATCCGGGAAAAATCTGATTGCCGCGCTGCGCACATCCGATTGCTCCACGCGCACGGCATCAAACTTGACCTGCAAGGATTTCGGAATCTCGCCGTGATGTTTGCCTGCCGCATCCCATTGCCGCGAATCCAGATCCAGACTGAAGGTTTGCGAGGTGCCGGTCGCCATCGCCTGGGTGCGGGTGAAACGCAATTCGGTTTGCAATGATCTTGCGGTGCCGCGCAGGTCGCGGCCGCTGCCGCCGACGCCGAGCACGCCAACCGCCAAGCCGGTAACGGCGGCGATGATCAGGATCACCACGATGATTTCGAGCAGGGTGAAACCCTGAGACCGCGTGGATCCACAGCTCCGAATGCAACCACGAGCCTCAGCGCGAGCGCCGCGACCCGCCAGTGCCGCACTCCGGATTGTCATGCCCGCGCTCGCCAGCCGTAGCGATTACTGATGCACGATGTCCGCATTGACGCTCGTTCCGCCCGGCTGACCATCCTTGCCCAGGCTCATCAACGTGTAAGGCGCACTGTCGCCCGGAACCTTGTAGCTCAACAGATGCTGCCACGGGTCCTTCAGGTCCTCGCTCTTGGCGTACGGTCCCAGCCAGCCGTTGGCATCGGCTGACTGCGTCACCAATGCATCGAGCGATGGCGGCAGCGAGCCCACGTCCTGCTGGTACAGGTCGATCTTGCTGGCAACCGTTTCGACCTGCGTTTTCGCCAGCTTGAACTTCGCATTGTCCGCGCCGCCGAGGATACGGCTGGCGGCGAAGGTGACAATCGCACCGATCAGGATAATCACCACGATGATTTCCATCAGGGTGAAGCCCTGAGTTGCGACGCCACGATGGGCTTGCCTAAGTCGATTGGATGAGACGCATCCGCTAGCCACAGCACCACGCGTTTGCCGCGCGTGCATGGCCCGACGCTGCCCAGAATTCTCAGTCTGCATTGCGTTGAAATTCGCTTTCATCAATGGGTCCGTGTCATGGAATAAGGATCATCCTATCGAATTGGCCAGATCGTAGATCGGCACCAGGATCGCCATCACCACGATGCCCACCACGCCGGCCATCAGGATCGTGATCAACGGCACCAGCGCCGCCAGCAGCCGGTCAATCGCCTGTCCGGTTTCGTAATCGAAGGTATCGGCGGTGCGCAGCAGCATGTTGTCGAGCTCGCCGGATTCCTCGCCGACCTGGATCATCTGCAGCGCCAGATTCGGAAACCGCTTGCTGCGCGCCAGCGCGTGCGACAGACCGCCACCGGTCTTGACCTCCTCGGTTGCGACTTCGACCGCCTCGGCCAGAACGCGGTTCCCCAGCACAGTGCGCGCGATCTGCAGAGCCTGCAACAACGGCACACCGTTGCGCACCAGCGTTCCCAGCGTGCGCGCCAGCCGTGCGACTTCGAGTTTGGCGATCATCGTGCCCAGCAATTTGCGTCGCAGCAGCCAGTCATCGAGTTTGAGCCGGAGCGCGGGGTCACGGCGCATGCGATCGAGCCACAGGCCGATGCCAATGAATGCGGCAAGCAACAGCCACCAGTAACCACGCACGAAATCGCCGAGCCCGAGCACGATCTTGGTCAACACCGGCAGCGGCGCATTCAATCCTTCGAACATCACCTTGAACTGCGGCACCACGTAACCCAGCAAAAACAGCACCGAGAGTCCGACCATCGACAGCAGAATCGCCGGATAGATCAACGCATTGATCACGCGCGCGCGCAGCAGCCGACTACGCTCGAGATAATCGGCCAGCCGGCGCAACGTCTCGTGCAGGCTGCCGCCGAGTTCACCTGCGCGCACGGTGCTGACGTACAACCGCGAAAATACGCCGTGTTGTTGTTCCAGCGCGCTCGACAACGGCACACCGCCGCGCACGCTGTCGCGAACGCGAGCAATCATCTGGCGTGCCTGTTCGCCTTCGGGCAAATCCAGCAAAATCGCCAGCGCACGATCCAGCGGCTGCCCGGCGCCGAGCAGCGTCGCCAGTTGCTGGGTGAACTGCACGATCTGTTCCGCGCCGAGGGCCTTGGGCGCAAACAACGACGACCAACTGCTTTCCGTCCCCGCCTCATCCGCGCGTTTGGCTTCCAGCGGAATATGCCCCGCGTCCTGCAACTTCCCGATCACCTCGTCCGCACTCCCTCCTTCCATCTGCCCTTGCAGGGATTCGCCGGCGGTACTGAGGGCTTTGTAGCGGAACAGGGGCATGTATGGCCGGCTTGGAATATTTATTGATACGCGTGTGATGCGGTGCTGTGGTGCGTGCGAAGCGGTGTTGAGTGATGGGCAGCGCTGGTACCAGCGTTTGATGTGTTTTTTCTTAGCTCGTCATCCCCGCGTAGGTGGGACCCAAGGACGTTGCTTCCAGTGAGTTGATCTGTGATATCCGGCCAAAGATCGCGCCATGACGGATTGATTGCATCAATCAGTTGCAGTTTCCACGCCCGATTCCATTTCTTGATCCGCTTCTCGCGCTGAATCGCCTCTTCCATTGTGGCGTGAAACTCGTACCAGATGAGATTCATTACCTCGTACTTCTTCGTGAATCCGTCCACCAAGTGGTCTCGATGCTTCCATATCCTTGCTATGAGATCGCTGGTCACTCCGATATACAACGTGCCATTGCGGCTGCTTGCTAGCATGTAGGTAGCAGGCTGCCGCAGCATTCTTCAACTCCAAAGTAGGGTCCATGGGTCCCCGCCTACGCGGCGATGACGAGCAAAAAAACTCTCCTATTCCCTATTCCTACTCTCAAGCATCATCGGTCACCCGCAGCACTTCCTCGATCGTAGTCTGCCCTTGCATCGCCTTGATCAGGCCATCGTCGTACATCGTGCGCATGCCTTCGATGCGCGCTGCGGTTTCGATCTCAGCCATGCCGGAGTGCTGCATCACCATTCGGCGCAAGCCATCGGTCATCACCAGGAATTCCATGATCGTGGTGCGACCCAGATAACCGGTGGGCGTCAGAGCTGAAGGTTTCGGGCGCCACAGATAGATCGTTCCTTCGGGTTGCAGTTTTCGCAAGCCCAGCTCTTTCACTATGACCGGCAGCGGTTCGTAGCGCTCGGCATGGGTTGGTTCGAGTTTGCGAACCAACCGCTGCGCGAGGATGCCGTTGATGGTGGATGTCAGCAGGTAATCCTCAACGCCCATATCGAGCAGTCGCGTGATCCCACCGGCGGCGTTGTTGGTGTGCATGGTCGAGAGCACCAGATGGCCGGTCAGCGCGGACTGGATCGCGATGCGCGCGGTTTCCAGATCGCGCATTTCGCCGATCATGATGATGTCCGGATCCTGACGCACGATCGATCGCAGCGCGTGCGCAAAATCCAGGCCGATTGAAGGCTTTGCCTGGATCTGGTTGACGCCCTCGATTTGGTACTCGACTGGATCCTCGACCGTGATGATTTTCACGTCCGCCGTATTGAGCTTCGACAGCGCCGTGTACAGCGTCGTGGTTTTGCCCGAGCCGGTCGGTCCTGTCACCAGCAAGATGCCGTGTGGTTGCTCCAGCACTTTCTGGAATTGCGGCAAAAATTCGTCGGTGAAACCCAGCTTGTGGAAATCCAGCACCACGGTTTCGCGATCGAGCAAACGCATCACCACGGACTCGCCATGCGCGGTCGGCACGGTGGACACGCGCAGGTCGAGTTCCTTGCCTTGCACGCGCAGCATGATGCGGCCGTCCTGCGGCAGGCGGCGCTCGGCGATGTTGAGCTTGGCCATGATCTTGACGCGTGAGATGACAGCCGCAGTGAGGTTGGCCGGCGGCGATTCCACCAGTTCCAGCACGCCGTCCACGCGCAGGCGCACCTTGAGACGATTCTCGAACGGCTCGATGTGGATGTCGGACGCACGCGCTTCCACCGCGCGCTGAATGATCAAATTCACCAGCCGGATCACCGGCGCTTCGGATGCCAGATCACGTAGGTGTTCGACATCGTCGGCATCGGTGGCCTGGCTGTCATCTCCAACGTTTTCAATGATGGTGCCCATCGCGCTGCGACCGCTACCGTAGTAGCGCTCGATCAGGTCGGCGATTTCCGAACGCAGGCCAATCTTCAATCGCACTGCGCGACCGCTCGCCATTGCCACTGCTTCGGCCGGGTATGGATCCTGCGCGTCAGCGACCAACAGATCGATCGCGTCGCCATCCTCGCCGATCGGACAAACCGCGTGTTGTTTCAGAAATCGGATAGTGACTTGCAGCGCCGGCGGCTGATCCGGGCAATCGCGCGCGGCTATCAGCGGCAGGTGCAGCACCTCAGCGCTGGCCTCGGCCATGTCGCGTTCGGACACCATGCCAAGCTTGGCCAGCAGTGCAGTCAGATGTCCGCCTTGGCCGAGGTGTGCATCGGCTTGCGAGCTGTCCTCCTGCAGCCGGCGCACGCGCGCCAGGTCGACGTCCTTCAGCCGGCCGCGCGCGAGCAAGGCATCGACGATGCGCTCGTCCAAAGTTTTGGCGCCATTCGCTTCGGACGATGCGTCGCCGGCTTGGCCGTCGTATAGAAGTTCGGAAACCGCTGCGTTCACGCCACGCACCTGCCCAACTGAGGAACCGGCACTTTACCGCAGCAAGCGATGAGTGCGCTGCGAGTGCGGCATGCAGCGTTGACAGTCGCGGCACTAAATGGCGGCCCGGTAATGCTCCCGATTCTGACAATCCCGTGGGGCGGATACGCATCACAAAGTCGAATCCCACACCTGCCAACGTTGTTTATGGTGCATTGCGCTGGGTGGGCGCCAAGGATCAGTGTGACCGCGCTTCGCAAAAGCGCTCAACCGGCGCAGTGAAATGTCATCTTCCCTGAAACAAAAACGGCGCGACGGGAAGAATTCCGTCGCGCCGCTGGATTGTTGACTCCGACTATGAGGCCGAAGCCCGGCTTGCCGTTGCGTCGAATGATCGAACGCAGCGGCGCACCTGCTACATCATCGTACTACCAGCTGAAACCCGCACCCGCATTGACGCTGCTCTCGCTGTTGGAGAACGCACCGCCGATCGACACGCTGGCCTTGTGGTCCATGAACGCACGCTGGTAGCCGACCGAGAACGCCGACTCGCCGCCCAAGTTACCGAAGCCGACGCCGACGCGATTATCGCCGGCCAGACCTGCGGTATTCATCGCCATGGCCGCAAACGCACCGCCCATCGCACCAATCTTATCGATGCGGCGGTCCTGCGCATGGAAGCGGGTATCAACGCTATTGGACAGCGCGGTGATGTTGCCATTGACGATACCGATCTGTGTGGTAGTGAACGCATTGGCTGCGGTCAGCGTGGCCGCATCACCAGCCTGCACTTGGCCCCAAGTTGCGGCGTCATGTGCACCGGTTGCATTGGCCAGGTTCACGATGCGGCGCTCGCCGCCGACCGTGCCCACCGAGACCGTATTGGCCTGGTTGGCCACCGAGCCTTGACCCAGGGCCACGGCGCCATTGGCATTCACCGTCGCGCCTTGGCCGAGTGCCGTGCCCGAGGCATTGTTCACCGTGCTATTGGCACCCAAGGCGACTGCGTTGGTCGCAGCCGGGCCGATCGTGCTGCCGGCACCCACTGCGGTGCTGCCATCGGCAAACACCGCCGAATTCGCGCCCACTGCCGTGTCATTTGGACCGGCCGCATACGAGCCGGCACCAAACGCAGAGCTGAAATCGCCTTGGGCAAAGGCATTGCCACCGACTGCCGTGCTCAGGCCGCCGTAAGACAACGCACCCACACCGACCGAGGTTGCACCATAGCCCGAGGCAATCGTGCTGGAACCCAGCGCCGTGCTGTAGTTGCCGCTGGCGGTGGCATCACCACCAAATGCCGAGGAGCGTAGACCATACGCATGCGAGCCGGCACCGTTGGCGGTGGAGAACTCGTTGGACGCAATGGCGTTGGCACCGGTTGCAGTCGAAAGGTCACCGGTCGCCTGCGCGCCGATGCCGTCCGCCGTACCACCCACGCCTGAGGCGTTGCTGTGCGCACCAGTCGCGGTGCCGTACAGGCCGCTGGCACTGCTGGCATACCCGCTGGCGGTGGATCCGAAGCCGCTGGCGTAGCTGTTGAAGCCGCCGGCCGTGCTGTAGTTGCCGCTGGCATAAGCAAACGCACCGGTGGCCGAACTACCGGCGCCACTGGCATAGCTGTAAGCGCCTGTGGCAGTGCTGAGTTGGCCGCTTGCGTAGCTCGCATAGCCTTGCGCCATTGCGCCGATACCAGTTGCCGAACTGAAGGCGCCGTTCGCAATGCTGCCGGTGCCACCGGCGTAGCTACTGTAGCCAGTCGCAGTGGAAAGATCCCCCATCGCAGTGGCACGGAAGCCGGTCGCGATCGAGACAGCGCCCTCCGCGTTCGCAAGGGTGCCGGTGGCGATACTCAGGTCTCCGGTCGCTGCAGCGAAAACGCCTGTCGCGATCGCATCGGCGCCGGAAGCATTGGCATACGCGCCAGTCGCGATCGCGGCCAAGCCAGACGCAGAAGCGTGGAATCCGGTTGCAATTGTGCCCAAGGCTGACGCTGAACTATAAGCACCGGTCGCGACACTGAAGTTGCCTGCGGCATTGCTGTAGCCGCCGGTCGCCGTGCTGTACGTGCCCCCGGCATTCGCCGAGGAACCGGTCGCCGTGCTGCCAGCGCCGCTGGCTGTGCTGAACGAACCGGTTGCCGTGCTGAAATTGCCGCTGGCGGTGCTGTAGCGACCCGATGCAGCGCTGTCTACACCACTTGCGGTGCTGTACGAGCCAGTCGCATTCGCGCCGAAGCCACTTGCGCTGCTGTGGTCACCGATCGCTGTGCTGCGATCGCCAGTAGCGCTGCTGCTAGCACCGGTAGCGGAACTGTATCGGCCGCTGGCCAGGCTGCGTTCGCCGCTCGCCGTGCTGGCGTATCCAGTTGCCTGGCTAGCATAGCCGCTGGCGACGCTGTAATCGCCCGTCGCACTGCTGTAGGCGCCGCTTGCCAAGCTGCCGATGCCGCTGGCTGTGCTGTAAAAGCCTGTCGCACTGGAAAGATTGCCGCTGGCAACACTGTGGTAACCCGTGGCGTCGCTGCCCGTGCCGCTGGCGCTACTGAACGCGCCCGAGGCAGTGCTGTAGTTGCCCGTCGCGCTGCTGCTGGCACCGGTGGCGGAACTGTAGATACCGCTGGCGATACTGCGCTCGCCGCTCGCTGTGCTGGCATATCCACTTGACACACTTCCGTAGCCGTTGGCGACACTGTAATTGCCCGAGGCACTACTGTAGGCGCCGCTCGCTGTGCTGCCGGTGCCAGCGGCAGCGCTGTAAAAGCCGGTCGCACTGGAAAGGTTGCCGCTGGCAGTACTGTGGTTACCCGTCGCATTGCTGCCAACGCCGCTGGCGGTACTGTACGCGCCCAAGGCAGTGCTGAAATTGACTGTGGCGGAAGCACTCGCTCCAACCGCGGTCGCGCCGCTTCCATTTGCATTACTGTTTGCACCGATGGCCGTGTTATTGACGCCTGTTGCCCGACTCCGGTAGCCCGTTGCGCTGTTAAAAATGCCCTGTGCGTATGCATAAGGTCCCGAAGCTGCATTGCCAATACCACTGGCAAACGCAGAATAGCCAAATGCGTCGTTGCTTATGCCACTCGCAGATGCAGAATAGCCAAAAGCGTCGTTGTTGATGCCATTCGCAGATGCATTAGTGCCGCAGGCTACGGTGTTGAACCCGGAAGCCACTTCGCCAGTCGGTCCAGTGCAGGTCTCCTGCGCCCAGACATTGCTGGTGATCGAGCCAAAGGCCAGCGCAACGGCCAGCGTCAGCAGACGATTCTGTTTGTTCTTCATGCGATTCTCTCCCAGCCGCTCGGGCTGCCTTGGTTGATTGACGAAACAACGTTGTTTGGTCGCGCCCGGGCATCGTGCCGGGTCGCTTTGCCGCTGTGGAACAACCCCTTGGAGTGCAGCCCCTTTACCTTGTATGAGACGCAATTCCCGGTGCAAACCGGACAATCGTTAACCAGCCTCATCATCCCAAGCCGGCAGCATTGGCCACGCGCCGAGACCCAGGCTGACGAAAATCTAACATAATCGCGCTGTCTATAGTGAAGTGTGTCGCAAATTCGTCAAGAGTCGCAATTCCGACAAGCCGCTTTGTGGCAGTGCATGGCCAATAGGGGTGGGCTGATGACGATCATGGGTAACACCAGACGCCCTGTCGTGTGCCCCTTTTGGCCATGCGCTGCGCGGAACTTCGCTTCGGCGCGCTCCCTTGTCAATGCCGTTTGACTGACGCCAGCAATGCAGTTTGCCTGACGCCGTCGTGGCAATCGCCCTTCGGCCCGGCGTAACGTTCGCGCCCGTCCTGTCGCGCTCTGCTCAGTGATGACGAGCTCCTCACGGACTTCCTATTCGCTGAAGTTGCGCTTCGGAGCCCGCTCAGCGCCCGCCTTCGTCCTCGGCGCCCGGCAGCGGCTCGGCTTCCGGATGCGGGCGCGACCATTTGTCCTTGCCGCGCACTTTGGGCTTGGGCGGGGCGCGGTCTTTTTGCGCTTCGGGTGCGTCCAGCGTCCACTTGACCTCGGAGGTGGCGCCGTTCAAGGCCAGCCGCAGGGTGTACTCGCCTGCTGGCAAATACAGGCGCTGGTTGAGGCGTATGGCTTCGGCGACGGGGGTGTCGGCGAGCGAGTCGTTCGCCTTTGCTCCATCTTTGGTCGAGGACGCGCCGTCCTTTCGCTTCTTCGCCAGCCCGGCCTGCTCGGCCGCCAGCGCCAATGTGCGATCGACTTGAAGATCCCACTCGTAGCTGTTGAGACCGGCCTTGGCCGGGATCTCGATCTTCTGCTCGGCGTTGCCGTTCTTGTCGATCACAGTCAAGGTTGCGGTGCCGGCGGCCTTGGCCCAGAACGGCAAGCTGACCTTGGGCAGGTATTCGCTTTCGTCGAACCACAACGAAGGCGCGCTGCGCCATTCGCGCTCGGCCTGCACTTTCTCGACCGGGAACAGATGCACCGTCTCGCCGCGCACCTTGCTCAGTTCCTGCACCGGTAGCACGTCGACAATCCAGACACTGCGACCGTGGGTCGCGGCGATCAGTTCGCGTTCGCGCGGGTGCACGGCGAGGTCGTGCACCGGCACGTTTGGCAGATTCGCCTGCAGGCTGTCCCAGTGCGCGCCGCGATCAAGCGAGACGTACACGCCGCGATCGGTGCCGACATACAACACGTCGGGATTGACGGTGTCCTCGCGGATCACGTTGACCGATTCGGTCGGCAGGCCCGCGCTGATCGATGTCCACGATTTGCCCAGGTCGTCGGTGCGATACACCCACGGCGTCATGTCGTCGTTGCGGTATCCATTGAGGGTGAGATAGGCGCGCTGGTCGTTGAATGCCGACGCCACCACGCGACTGACCCACTGCCCGGGCAGCGACTTGTCGACCAGGTTCCAATGCACACCGCCATCGTCGCTGACATCGACATGTCCATCGTCGGTGCCGACCCACAGCAAGCCGAAACGGCGTGGCGATTCGCTGATCGCGGTGATGGTGGCGTACGGCACGTCGCCGCGATGGGTGCTGGTGGTCAAGTCCGGGCTGATGGCGGTCCAGGTGGTGCCCTTGTCCATCGAGCGGAATAATTTGTTGGTGCCGAAATAGACGATGTCCTGGTTGTGCGAGGACAGCAAGATTGGCGTGTTCCAGTTGTAGCGCAGTGGCGTGTCCTTCAGGCCGGCGTGCGGACGCACTTCGCCACGGTCACCGTTCGGCCCGCGTCGGCCGTAGTAGCCGAATTGCGATCCGGTATACAACGTCGCGTTGTCGCGGGTATCGACCTGCACGTGCATGCCGTCGCCACCGCCGACTCCGGTCCAGATGTTGCGATCCCAAGGCACATTGCTGACGCCCTTCCACGAGCCGTTGTCCTGCAAGCCGCCATACACGTAATACGGATCGGCCAAGTCGGCGACGATGGTGTAGAACTGGCCGACCGCCTGTGCGTCCATGGTGCGGAAATGCTTGCCGCCGTCGTGGCTGATATCGAGGCCGCCGTCGTTGCCGACGATCATCCGTTGCGGGTCGGCCGGGTCGATCCACAACGCGTGGTAATCGACGTGCACGCTCGACGGGTTCAGCCCACTCCATGTCTTGCCGCCATCATTTGATGTGATCAACGGCAGGCCTTGTACGTAGACGCGTTCGGGATTGCGCGGATCAACTCGAACCTGACCGAAGTAATAACCGTAGGTGTAATCGACCTCGCGCAGCGGCTTCTCGTGAGTGCGGTGCCAACTGGCGCCAGCGTCGTCGCTGCGATACACCTCAAGCCCCTTGATGTCGGTATCGAACAACGCCGCATTGGCATCGCGCAGGCGCGCGCGCAACTGGTCCATGCTCAGGCTGTTGTTGCGCAGCATGTCCATTAACGACTTGGCGTTGACGTCGACGTCGAGATCGCTGTTGCGGATGAAGGTCTCGACCTCGTCGGCATCCTGGCGCAGAAACTCCTCGCGCGTCATCGTCTTCAGCCGGCGCGCGCTGAGTGGGCGATCGCCGAGTTCCTGTTCCGAAGCGGGCAGCTTGTCCTGATTGTCGAGGCTGGCGTAAATGGTGTTCGGCTGCGAGCGCGCGATCGCCAGACCAATTCGGCCAACGCCCGTGCCCTGCGGAAATCCATTGGCCAAGCGCGACCAGGTGCTGCCGCCATCAGTCGACTTGTAGATGCCGCTGCCAGCGCCGCTTTCGACGAAATTCCAGGCGCTGCGTGAGCGCTCCCAAAGCGCGGCATACAACACCTGCGGATTGGTGGGATCGATCACCAGTTCGATTGCGCCGGTGTTGGGCTGGTCGCTTTTTAAAACCCGCGCCCAGTGCTGGCCACCATCGTCGGTACGCCAGATGCCGCCTTCATCGCCGTCCGAATACAGCTTGCCCTGTACGCCGACATACACGCGCTGCGAATTGGTCGGATCAACCACGATCCGCGCGATGCGGTCGCTGGCCGGAAGGCCGCTACGCATAAATGTCTTGCCGCCGTCGGTCGAGCGGAACAGGCCCATTCCACCGTAGCTCGAACGCGACGAATTCGGCTCGCCGGTGCCGACCCACAAGGTGTCTGGCTGCTGCGGATCAACCGCGATCGCGCCGATGACGGTGGTCGGCAGCTTGTCGGTCAGCGACTCGAAGCTGCCTCCATCGTTGCTAGTCTTCCACACACCGCCGGTCGCGTAGGCCACGTAGAAGCTATACGGCTGGCCGGGCACCGCGGCCACGTCGACCACGCGCCCGCCCTGCACGGTCGGGCCGATGCTGCGCCACTGCAGGCCGTTGAATGGCGAGTCGGAAACGAGTTGCTGGTGGCGCTGCCAGCCAGCCTCGCGCTGCGCGGCGGTGTCGACCGCGCCAGCGCCGCCGGCCAAGATGGAGATCAGGAATGCTGAAATCAGCAGCGTCGTTCCGATGCGCATGGAGTCCGTCCGGGCAGGGTCAAGCGTCGCACCATAGCGCGGGCGGGGCCGATCGCAAACCGTCGAAGGTCATGCCGCGATCAAGTCGCGCGTCAGGGCACGTCCAGAGTGAAAGTGAGCTTGCATTCAAAAATGCCGTCGGGAAAATCCTGTTGGGTGGCGATCTGGTAGTGGCCGGACGGTACGCCTTGCAAAGTTGCCTTGAGTTTGAATCCCGACAACGCGATCCCGCCGCGATGGAAATACTGCGGCAGATCGGGACGCATGACGGACACCGGAAACGTTGCCGTAAAGCTGTCTTGCGTGGATCGCAAGATGAAGCGTACGGTGGGCGCCACCCTCCCATGCGATACCTGCGCCACCCAGCCGCTCATCTCAAGCTCGTGCTCTGCGTTCGAGCCGGCGCTGACCTCGACCTTCTCGATATTGCATTGCAGATCGTCGCCAAGTGGCGGCAGCAAGGCGTCGGCGCGGCTGAAACGCAGCGGCATAGTCGGCGAATCGAAAAGCTCGTTCGGGCTAGCGTTCATCGAGAAACGCGCACCTGATTCGATCACTTCCAGCATCACGATATCAGGGTGAAAGCGTTCAATCAGATCGCGCCGGAAGCTGCCGTCCTGGTTGTGCGCAATCACGATCTGACGAAAATGCGGATACAGGAATGGCAACAATGCATTGCTGAAGGAATCCACCGTCATCAGCAGACGCGGTCCCGAGTAACCGGTCGTAACCACGCGCGCCGTTGTCCAATAAGCCGTTGGACCGAGGTACTCGATGCTGGCTGGTGCCGGCGGCGGCGCTGGATCGAACAGATTGAAGCCGCCGTTTGGAATCGCGGCAATCCCCAGCATCGCGGCCAGATCGTGTGCCTCAAGCGAATGGGCGTCGCGCGGAAAGTCGCTCAACGGCAGCGGTTGCAGCGAAGTAAACCGGGTCGATGTGGCCAACCGATCAAGCACCACGCCAGAGGCCACATGCGCGCCGGTGCCATTCCAGTGGGTATCTAACGTGGTGAACAGGCGTTGGCCGTGCGCAATCGCGTGCGCAAAGGCGGGACGCAGGTCGACAAATTCGTCGGCCGGAAAGCGGGCGCGGAACAGGTCCTGATCGGAAACCCATCCTGCGCCACGCGCGCGTTGAGCCCAGCCGGGCAATTTGTCCGGATAGATGGATTCCTTGGTCGGTACCATCAGCACCTGATAGGCGATCCCTCGCGCCGCCAACCATTGCTTGCGCGCCGAATACACAGCCGCCCATGCATCGATGTCGCCCTGTGTGAGCGCTGGGGTGGCCGCCGAATACGCGAGGTGGTTGTCGTTGTCGTAGAACAGCCAGCCATCACGCCCGACGATGACCCGCGAAAAACCGGACCAACCCATTCGATAGCGCAGGTAATTCAGTCCGGCAATCAACTGCGAGCGCGGCGGGAATTGATCGTGCACGTAGTCGTCGAATGCACCAGGAAATACGCGCAGTTGCGACCAGGATTCCGGCATTGGTGGCCGCGTTGCCAGCACGCGCTTTTCGTCCAAGCTTGGGCCGGCACCGCCAAACCATCCGACAGCGAGGACGCCAAGGCCCACCGCAACGGTCGCCGATGCCAGCAGCAGCCAATGCGCACGCGATACCGCGCCGTGCGCGATGACGGCGTCGGTGGATTCGGGCGGGGCGAACGATGGCTGCATGGATTCGTGCGTGTCTCAGAAGTGGCCGATCAAGAAGTGATCGCCTGCAAGTCGTGGGTCAAAACCTGAAGTACAGGAAGGGATTAAGGCTGTTGCTCACCAGCAGGGCGATGCACAACACAAAGACGATCAGCAACAGCACGATCGGCAACGCGTGCACGTACACCGTATCCAGCCGGGCCTCACCGATTTGCGGCGAACGCGCGATGCGCGGCTGCCGCAGCGCATCGAGCAGTTTCGGCAGCAGCGGAAAACTGAAAAGACAACCCAGCACCAACGCGGCGATCGCTTCCGGCGTCAGCAACAGCGGCAACGGCATCGAATCGGGCATCGCCGCACTGGCGCCGCGCCCAAACAGTTGCGCAAGGATCTGCATCGCGTGCGACAGGTCGACCGCGCGGAAGAACACCCAGCCCAGCATCACCACGAGCAACGCATACGCATGCCGTGGCAGCGCGCCGATCCGATCGAGGACGCGCGTAAATCCGGCGCGTTCCAGCAGCAGGAAGGCGCCGTGATACAGGCCCCAGACGATGAAGTTCCAAGCCGCGCCGTGCCACAAGCCGGTCAGGAAAAACACGATCACCAGGTTGAAATAGGTGCGCCAGCGACCGTCGCGATTGCCGCCGAGTGAGATGTACACGTAATCGCGAAACCAGAACGACAGCGACATGTGCCAGCGTCGCCAGAATTCGGTGATCGACTGCGCGGCATACGGATAGTCGAAGTTCTTCGGGAAGGTGAATCCGAGCAAAAACGCCAGCCCGATCGCCATGTTGGAATAGCCGCAGAAATCGAAATAGATCTGCAGCGTGTAGGCCAGCACTCCAAGCCAGCCGGTGGCTACTCCCAGTTGCTGTGGCGCCAGCCCGAAGAAATGATCCGCGACCGGCGCCAGCGTGTTGGCGATCAGGACCTTCTGGCACAGGCCGACGATAAAGTACTGCACGCCCAGGCCGGTGCGATCGATCGAGAAATGGCGCTCGCGCAGTTCGTCGCGGATGTCGGCGTAACGCACGATTGGGCCGGCGATCAGGTGCGGAAACATCAGGATATAGGTCGCGAACCGCATCAGACTCGGTTCGGGCCGAATCGCATCGCGCTTGATGTCGATCAGGTACGAGATCAACTGGAAGGTAAAAAACGAGATTCCCAACGGCAAGCGCAGGTGCACGACCGGCAGCTGCAGGTGCAACAAGTGGTTCACGTTTTGCGCAATGAAACCGCCGTACTTGAACCAACCCAACACGCCCAGGTCGATCGCGATCGCGAGTGCGGTGAGCCACGCGCGCCGGCTACCGACGCTGGCATGAATCGCACGCCCGAGCGCGAAATTGATCCCGATCAGCGCCGCCAGCAAAAGGACGTACGCGCCTTCGCCCCAGGTGTAAAACACCACACTGCCCGCCAGCAGCACGGCCGTGCGCAGGCCGGCTGCGTAATAGAACAGCAGCAGCACCGGCAGAAAATAGAAGATGAAGATGATCGAGCTGAACAGCATGGCGGCTCAGTCAATCATGTTGCAGCGGACTTCAACCGTTTCGGAACATCGCACGACGACGCGCGTACATTCGACGCTTCCGCCATCTGTTTCCTGTGGTACTGCGCGGCCATCGCGGTTGCAAACGCCCGCGCATGTCATCAGCAGGCCGTGCGCGATGCACGCCACCTCAGGCAACCCAGGCCCGCGCGTTGCGGAACAGGCGCAGCCACGGCGAATCCTCGCCCCACTGCGCTGGCCGCCAGCTCATCTGCACGCTGCGGAACACGCGTTCGGGATGCGGCATCAGCAAGGTGGCGCGACCATCGCTGCTGGTCAGGCCGGCGACCGCATCCGGCGATCCGTTCGGATTGGCTGGGTACGTGCTTGCCGCGTCGCCACTGTTGTCGAGATAGCGAAACGCGATTTGTGCATTCGCGCGATCGGTATCGGACTCGAAATGAGCGCGACCTTCGCCATGCGCGACCACCACCGGGATGCGGGATCCGATCATGCCCGGCAGCAGGATCGAGGACGACTCCAGCACTTCAAGCAATGTGAGTCGTGCCTCGTATTGCTCGCTGCGATTGCGCAGGAATGTCGGCCAATGCTCGGCTCCGGGAATCAGCGCCTTCAACCGCGCCAGCATCTGACAACCATTGCACACGCCCAGTGTGAAGCTGTCGCTGCGCGCAAAGAATTCCGCGAACTGATCGCGCAGCGCGTTGCGTTCGATAATCGATGTTGCCCAGCCACGACCGGCGCCGAGCACGTCGCCATAGCTGAAACCACCACAGGCAGCGACGCCGCGGAAGTCAGCCAGCTTGTGCCGACCTTCGATCAGATCGGTCATGTGCACGTCGATCGCATCGAAGCCGGCGCGGGTGAACGCGGCCGCCATTTCGATCTGACCGTTGACGCCCTGCTCGCGCAGGATCGCCACCTGCGGACGCGCACCGGTGTTTACATAGGATGCGCCAACGTCCTCGGTCGGACTGAACGTCAGTTGCGCCGACAACGGTGAGGCATGGAAATCGCGGCGCGCAACGCGCTCTTCTTCCGCACAATCAGGGTTGTCGCGCAAGCTTTGCATGGCGTGGGTGACCGCCCACCAGGCGTCGAATAATTCCTGCCAATCCCACTCGGCAATCGTCTCGCGGCCGTCCTGCACGCGAATGCGCGGCGCGGCTGTCGGCTTGCCGATGCGCTGCGCGCACTGGGTCAACCCGTGACGATTGACCAGGTCGGCGAAAGCGACTCGATCCTCGCAGGCGATCTGCACCACCGCGCCGAGTTCCTCGTTGAACAAGGTGCGTAGTGCGTCCTCTCCCCAGCCACCGAGTTGCAGGTCAAGGCCGACGTGTGAAGCGAACGCCATCTCGCACAGCGTTGCAAACGCGCCACCATCGGAGCGATCGTGATAAGCCAGCAGCAACCCGTTCAAACGCGCAGCGTGGATCAGCTCGAACAACTCGCGCAGACGTTCGGGATCATCCAGATCAGGGCAGTCGCCGCCCAACGCATCGAAACACTGCGACAGGATAGACCCGCCCATGCGCTGCCGACCGGCGCCCAAGCCAATGAGCCACAGCTCGGATTCGACGTCGCGATCGAGCACCGGCAACAGTTGACCGCGCACGTCGGCAACGCGCGCAAACGCGGTCACGATCAACGACACCGGTGCGGTGTTGCTGTGCGCGACGTCGCCATCGCTCCAGCGCGTCTGCATCGACAGCGAATCCTTGCCGACCGGAATGCTGATATCCAGTTGTGGACACAGCTCCATGCCGATTGCTTGCACCGCTTCGAACAGCAACGCGTCCTCGCCAGGATGCGCGGCGGCGGCCATCCAGTTGGCCGACAGCTTGATCTCCGACAACGATGCTACCGGTGCTGCGGCGAGATTGGTGATCGCCTCGCCAACTGCCATGCGCGCCGAAGCGGCGGCATCGATCAACGCCAACGGCGTGCGCTCGCCGACCGCCATTGCCTCGCCAGCATAACCTCGGAAATCCGACAGCGTAATCGCGCAATCTGCCAGTGGCAGTTGCCACGGTCCGACCATCTGGTCGCGCGCGCACAATCCGCCAACGCTGCGATCGCCAATGGTGACCAGGAAATTCTTCGATGCGACCGTTGGATGCCCAAGCACGCGCAACCCCGCGTCGCGCAGATCGATCGACGCGGTGTCCAGCTTGCGCAGGCGCAGCGAGCGAGGACGTTCGGTGTCGCGCAACATCTTCGGCGCGCTGCCGAACAACAGATCCATTGGTATATCAATCGCTGCCGGGGCGTCGCGCTCACCACGCAACACCAACTGCTGTTGCGCAGTCGCTTTGCCGACAACGGCATACGGACAACGCTCGCGCCGGCACAGCGCCTCGAACTCCGCCAATTGCTCGGCAGCCACGCCTAGCGCATAGCGCTCCTGCGATTCGTTACACCACAACTGCATTGGCGACAGCGATGCATCGTCGCGCGGAATCGCGTCAAGATCGATCACGCCGCCAACGCCGGAATCGTGCAGCAATTCCGGAATGGCATTCGACAACCCACCGGCGCCAACATCGTGCGCCGAGCGAATTGGATTGTTGGCACCAAGTGCGACGCAGCGATCGATCACTTCCTGACAACGCCGCTGCATTTCCGGGTTGTCACGCTGCACCGAGGCAAAATCCAGCGCCTCCGAACTCGCGCCCGATGCAAGCGATGACGCCGCGCCACCGCCAAGCCCGATCAGCATCGCCGGGCCGCCAAGCACGACCACCGCATCGCCAGGGCGCAGCGGCAATTTCTTGACCTGCACGCGATCGATCGCGCCAATGCCGCCGGCGAGCATGATCGGTTTGTCGTAACCGCGACTGTCGTTCTTGCCATCACCGAGCTCGAACGCGCGAAAATATCCGCACAACGCCGGTCGCCCGAATTCGTTATTGAATGCTGCCGCGCCGATCGGCCCGTCCAGCATGATCTCCAACGCGCTGGCCACACGTGGGTTCAACGCGCGTTGCGCTTCCCACGGTTGCGGCAAGCCTGGAATGCGCAAGTGCGAGACGGAAAATCCGGTCAGCCCGGCCTTCGGCTTGCCGCCACGACCGGTCGCGCCCTCGTCGCGAATCTCGCCGCCCGCGCCGGTTGCGGCACCGGCAAATGGCGAGATCGCGGTTGGATGATTATGGGTTTCCACCTTGATGCAGAAAGCGGACGGCTGCGTAGCCTCGAAGCGATAGCGGCCTTGCGCATCGGGTCGAAACATCGCCGCATCGAAGCCCTCAATCACCGCCGCGTTGTCCTTGTACGCCGTCAGCGTGAGTTGCGGCGCCTCGGCGTGCGTGTTGCGGATCATCCGGAACAACGACAGCGATTGGTCGTCACCGTCGATGCGGTAGTCGGCGTTAAAAATCTTGTGCCGGCAATGCTCGGAATTGGCTTGCGCAAACATCATCAGCTCGGCATCCGACGGCTCGCGCGCGAGTTCGCCAAAGCGCGCGCGCAGGTACTCGATTTCCTCGCTCGACAGCGCCAGACCAAGGCGCTGGTTGGCCGCATCCAGATCATCCAGGGCAACGCGTTGCAGATTGCCGGGCGCGTGCGTGGCAAACAATCCGACTGCATCGGCGCGTGAGCGCAGCAGCGATTGCGTCATGGGATCATGCAATCGTTGCGCCAGTTGCGGCCAGACCGCGGAATCTGCGCGCGGCAGATTTTCGATTTGCAGTTGCAGGCCGCGCTCGACCCGCAGCACAGGCAGGCCGGCGCCGCGCAGGATCTCGGTTGCCTTGCTCGCCCACGGCGACAGCGTGCCCAACCTCGGCACCACGAACAGTTGCGTGGTTTGATGCGCGGCGGCGGGATCGTGGCCGAGCGAGGTTTGGTCGGCGCAGGTATCGCTGCTCGCCTCCAGGATGCGTTCCAGGATCGCGCGATCCGGCTGCGTTTCAGCTTCAGGCTCGACGAAATAGACATGCCAGGCCGCGTTAACGGCGACGGCGTCGTCGATGCTGCGCAGGCGGGTTTCGAGTCGTGTGCGACGGAAGGACGACAGGGCCGGCTGGCCCAAAAGCACAATCATGCTGAATTCTTCGAAACGCAGGCGCGGCGCAGCGGGATGCGCATTCTAGCGTAGCTGTGGCTTAGCCCGTACCGAAACCACGCCCACGCGGTGCGCGGCGCGATATGAAACCTCAGCAGCGGATCACGACTGCGGCTGCGCTGCCAGCTTGTCCAGCGTCTGCCGCATCTGCTGCGGCGGGACGTAGCCGCCAATCTGCACGCCATCCTGGGTGAACACGGCGGGAGTCGCGTCGACCCCGATCCGACGACCGAGGTTGTAGTCCATCGTCACCGGGTTGGTGCAGTTTTTCGCGGTTACCGAGATGCCGTTCTTGGCATCGGTCAGTGCGCGGCGGCGATCCGGCGAACACCAAACCGCTACCGCCTTGTCGAACGACTCGCCAACCAATCCTGTGCGCGGAAAAAACAGGTAGCGCACCGCGATGCCCTGCCGGTTGTAGTCGGCGATCTGCGAATGCAGCTTGCGGCAGTAGCCGCAGTCGATATCAGTAAAGACGTTGACCGTGTATTTCGGATTGGCGGGCGCGAACACGATCGTCTGCGCCGGCGAAATCGCCTTGAATGCCTCGCGCCGCGCGCTCGCCTTGGTCATTTCGGTCAGGTCTTTTTGCGTCGCGGTTTCGATGATGTTGCCCGAGACCACGTACTTGCCGTCGTTGGTGATGTACAGCAACTGGCCTTCGATGCTGGCCTCGGACAGGCCGGCGATTGGGGCGGGGCGGATGTAGTCGATGCGTGCCTTCGGCGCCAGCTGCGCGATGCCCTTGCGGACCGCGGCTTCGCCGGGCGCCACCGGCGCGCTTGCCTTTTTCGCGGCGGGCTTGGTTGGTTCGACTGCGCCGGATGTTGCTTTCGACGGCACCGGCGCCGCGCTGCAAGCGCTCAGGCTGGCGCTGCCAAGGACGATGGCGATCAACAACTTGTTCATGCAATACCTCTGGTGGATGCGGATCCGAAACGCTTCAGGCTGCCATGGGGGGGATGCGACGACAACAGTGCTGCGCTATGAGCGTCAACAGCGCGAGATGGTTCCGCATTATCCCACGGGTGCCTTGTCGCAGCAGCTCCGCTCAGGCGCGCGGATGGTGCCGTTCATGCAGACGCTTGAGGTGTTCACGTGCCACCAGCGTGTAGATCTGCGTGGTCGACAGACTGGCGTGGCCCAGCAGCAGTTGCAGCGCGCGCAAGTCGGCGCCGTGGTTGAGCAGATGGGTGGCGAAGGAATGGCGCAGTCCGTGCGGGCTGACCCGCGCCGGATCGATTCCGGCCTGCGCCGCCATTCGCTTCAGTCGCTGCCAGAATTGCTGCCGGCTAAGCGCTTCGCCGTGGCGATCGATGAACAATGACTGCCGCACGCGACCCTGAGCCAGCGCCGGGCGCGACTCCGCCAGATAGCGCTCCAGCCAGTGCTGCGCCTCTGCGCCCAGCGGCACCAGCCGCTCCTTGCTGCCCTTGCCGAGCACCCGCACCACGCCCTGACGCAGGTTCAGGCCGGCCGCCGGCAAGTCGACCAGCTCGCTCACGCGCAGGCCGGCGGCGTAGATCAACTCCAGCATCGCGCGGTCGCGCAAGCCGTGCACATCCTCGATGTCTGGCGCCGTCAGTAACGCTTCGACCTCGGATTCGGACAGCGCCTTGGGCAGCGAACGCCCGAGTTTTGGCGGTTCCAGCAACGCGGCCGGATCGACCTGGATCACGCCGCGCCGCAACGCCTGCGCATAGAACGCGCGCAGTGCCGACAGCAATCGCGCGTTGCTGCGAGGCGCGTAGCCCAGTTGCGTGCGGTCGGCGAAACAGTCGAACAACTGACTGCGGCTGGCCCGCGTCAATTCAGTGTCGTGGCCTGCTGCAAGCAGCCAACGTGCGACACCTTGCAGATCGCGGCGGTAGCTGGACAGCGTTTGTCGCGCCAGTCCCGACTCGGCCCACAGGCGCTCGCAAAACGCGTCGATCGCAGCGATGTCGGATTCGCGCGCTGGCGGCAGTTCGCGCGCCTGGCGGCGGCGGTCGGCGATGCTGGGAGAAGTCCGGGCCATACACGCAGCTTAGCCAGCGTTGTGCGCGCTCGCTATGCTGCGCGCATGAAGCGAACGTTCTACGGCTCGCCAAGTCGGTACGGAGGCCCTGACATGAAGTTGTCCTCACTTTTTTTCGCGGTGCTCGCATTTTCTCTTAGGGAAGGTCTGAACAAGTCCGTCATTCCCGCGAAGGCGGGAACCCATGGACTCTAACTGCTTGATCTATAACGCGCTGAATTCCCGCTTTCGCGGGAATGACGATAAAAAGTGCACTTGTTCAGACCTTCCTTAGCGGTTGTACAAAGCACTATCACATGCAAGTAGACTAGGTGATCGGGTTCTACCCCGTTTCTGCGGACACTTTCACTAAGATCCATACTGGATCAAAGGAGTGTCCATGTCCAAGCGCAAGCGTTACAGCCCTGAGTACAAGCACGAGCTGGTCGAACTGGCCCGCCGTTCGAAGTCCAGC
>JBBQQH010000024.1:0-45195 GCA_038216155.1 Lysobacterales bacterium | reverse complement strand
GACCGCACTGAACTGTGCGCTGGAGTTGGCGGACAACGGAGTGCTCGAGCGCTACGGCGTTGAATTGATCGGAGCCTCGCGCGAAGCGATCCGGATGGCGGAGGATCGCGAACTGTTTCGCATCGCTATGGCGGAGATCGGACTGGAATGTCCAAAAGCCGAAGTCGCGCGATCGCTAGAGCAGGCGCTCGACATCCAGTCGCGCGTCGGCTATCCAACCATTATCCGACCCAGCTTCACACTCGGAGGCAGTGGCGGTGGCATTGCTTACAACCGCGAGGAATTGATCGAAATCGTCATTCGCGGCATCGAACTCTCACCGGTGCATGAAGTGCTGGTTGAGGAATCCGTGCTGGGCTGGAAAGAGTTCGAGATGGAAGTGGTCCGCGACACGGCGGACAACTGCATCATCGTGTGTTCGATTGAAAACCTTGATCCCATGGGCGTGCACACCGGTGATTCGATCACGGTGGCGCCGGCGCAAACGCTCACGGACAAGGAATACCAGCGCCTGCGCGATGCCAGCATCGCAGTGCTGCGCAAGATCGGTGTCGACACCGGCGGCAGCAATGTGCAGTTCGGCGTGAACGCACAGGATGGGCGCGTCGTGGTGATCGAGATGAACCCTCGCGTGTCGCGTTCTTCGGCGCTGGCATCCAAGGCAACCGGCTTCCCGATCGCAAAAGTCGCGGCCAAGCTTGCTGTCGGTTACACCCTCGACGAATTGCGCAACGAGATCACTGGCGGCGCGACGCCGGCTTCGTTCGAGCCCAGCATCGACTACGTCGTCACCAAGATTCCTCGATTTGCGTTCGAGAAGTTTCCTTCCGCAGACGCACGCCTGACCACGCAAATGAAATCGGTTGGCGAGGTGATGGCGATCGGGCGCACATTCCAGGAGTCGTTGCAGAAAGCTTTGCGCGGGCTGGAAACCGGGAAAGTCGGCTTCGATCCCAGTGGGCTGGATTTCAGTACCGAGGAAGGCCTCGCCGAATTGCGTCGCGAACTTCGCGAACCCGATCCCGAGCGCCTGTTCCATGTCGCCGATGCGTTCCGCGCCGGCATGAGCGTCGAGGATGTGCACGCGTTGTCGTTCATCGATCCGTGGTTTCTCGATCAGATCGAGGAGTTGATCGCACTCGAAGGCACGGTTGCAGCCGACGGCTTGCAAGCGCTGGATCTACCGCGGCTGCGGCAACTCAAGCGCAAAGGTTTCTCCGACGCGCGACTGGCACAGCTCACGAACACCGACGAACACGCCGTGCGTGCATTGCGGCATGCATTCGACCTGCGCCCTGTCTACAAGCGCGTGGATTCGTGCGCGGCCGAGTTCGCCACGTCTACTGCGTACCTGTACTCAACGTACGAGGACGAATGCGAAGCGCAGCCGACCTCGCGTGAAAAGATTATGGTGCTGGGCGGCGGTCCGAATCGGATCGGGCAGGGCATCGAGTTCGACTATTGCTGCGTGCACGCGTCACTGGCGCTGCGCGAGGATGGTTATGAAACCATCATGGTCAACTGCAATCCGGAAACCGTCTCGACCGATTACGACACCTCCGATCGTCTGTATTTCGAACCAGTGACGCTGGAGGATGTGCTCGAAATCATCCACGTCGAGCAACCCAAGGGCGTGATCGTGCAGTACGGCGGACAGACGCCACTGAAGCTCGCGCGGGCGCTGGAAGCCGCCGGCGCGCCGGTGATCGGCACCAATGCCGAGTCGATCGATCTGGCCGAGGATCGCGAACGCTTCCAGCAACTCATCATGCAGCTCGGACTAATTCAACCGCCCAATGGCACCGCGCGCACCGCGGACGAGGCGCTGGCGCATGCCGGCCAACTCGGCTATCCGCTGGTGGTGCGACCGAGCTATGTGCTCGGCGGCCGCGCGATGGAAATCGTGTATTCCGATGCCGACCTTTCACGCTACATCCGCGAGGCTGTGAAGGTTTCCAACGACTCGCCAGTGTTGCTCGATCGCTTTCTCGACAACGCAGTCGAGGTCGATGTCGATGTCGTGGTCGATCACGAAGGCAACGTGTTGATCGGCGGCATTATGGAGCACATCGAGGAGGCAGGCATCCATTCTGGCGATTCTTCCTGCGCGCTGCCGCCGTATTCACTGACGCCACAAATTCAGGACACGCTGCGCACACAGGTGACGCAAATGGCGCGCGCGTTGAAGGTGATCGGGCTGATGAACACTCAATTCGCGATCCAGTTCAATCCGCATCCGCAAGGATCAAAACTGACGGATGCCGATCGCGAGTACAACGTGTTCGTGCTCGAGGTCAATCCGCGCGCTTCGCGTACGGTCCCGTTTGTGTCCAAGGCAACGGGACAACCGCTGGCGAAGATTGCTGCGCGTTGCATGGTCGGACGCACGTTGGCCGAGCAGGATGCGACGCGTGAAGTAGTACCGTCTTATCACAGCGTGAAGGAAGCGATTTTTCCGTTCGCAAAGTTCCAGAATGTCGATCCGATCCTCGGCCCAGAGATGCGTTCGACCGGTGAAGTGATGGGCGTCGGCTTGAGTTTCGGCGAAGCGTTCGCGCGCGCGCAGGAAGCAGCCAGCATCCATGCGCCATCGGTGGGCAAAGCGTTTTTATCGGTGCGCGATCCAGACAAGCATCGACTGCTGCCGGTCGCTGAGGAATTGCGTCGTCGCGGCTTCGGGCTGGTTGCGACCGGCGGCACCGCGCGCTTTTTGCGCGAGCAGGGATTTGAGTGCGAGCACATCAACAAGGTGATCGAGGGTCGACCGCATATCGTCGATCTGATCAAGAACGGCGAGATCGCGTATATCGTCAATACCACCGAAGGCAAGCAGGCGATCGCTGACTCGTTTTCGATTCGACGCGAAGCGTTGCAGCAGCGCGTCACCAGTTCGACCACCATTACCGGCGCACGTGCACTGCTCCACGCGCTGGATTTCAACGACAGCGGCACGGTTCGCTCGTTGCAGGAACTGCACAAGGAATTTCGATGAATTATTTTGCCGGCCGTGCGAATGCGACATACCCCTTGACCGGGATGCATCCATGCGCTCGCCGCTGACTATCGGTGGCGCGCAGCGTCTACGCGCTGAACTCGAACGGCTGAAATCGGTCGAGCGGCCACGCGTGATCGAGGCGATCGCTGAGGCGCGCGCGCACGGCGATCTCAAGGAGAACGCCGAATACCACGCGGCGCGTGAGCAGCAGGGATTCATCGAGGGACGGATCAAGGAGCTGGAAGGCACACTGAGCAACGCGCAGTTGATCGATGTGTCCGCGCTCAACGCCGGCTCGAAGATCGTGTTCGGCGCCAATGTCGAACTAGCCGACGAGGAAACCGACGAACGCCGGTGTTACCAGATCGTGGGCGACCTCGAAGCCGACATCAAGCACGGCCTGGTCTCGATCTCATCGCCATTGGCGCGCGCATTGATCGGCAAGTTTGAGGGCGATTCGGTCACCATCGATGCGCCTGGTGGCAAGCGCGATTGCGAAATTGTCAGCGTCAGCTATCCGAGCTGATCGCACCGTGGATGCAGTGATCGAGCTGGAATCGCGCTCATGCCGCGACTGACGCTGCTGCTGGCCTCGCGCGACCGCTTCGACGATGCATCGGTGCCGGAGTCGTTGGCGAAGTGGCTGGGGCGCGCCGACCGTATTGCTGATGCCGAGGCAGGCCGCAAGCCGCAATTGCAGCGCCATTTTGACATCCTTCCACGAGGAATCGCGGAAGCGCCGATAACGCGCCAACTCGATGCTGGCGATGGCCAGTTGCACGCATGGCTGCGTGCCGATCCGGCTTACGTGCAGGCCGACATGGCGACCGGACGCATGCTGGCCTGCGGCGATCTGGGCCTGACTGCGGCGGAGTGCGAGGCGTTGCTGCAACCGTTGCGGCCGCTGTTCGGCGACGAGGGATTTCCGATTTCCGCACCGGTGCCGCAACGCTGGTATTTGATGCTGCCGACGGAATCGAAGACTCCAGCCTTCTCGACTCCCGACGATGTGCTGGGCGACGATCTGCATGCGCACATGCCGGCTGGCGATGCTGGCCGCCGCTGGCGACGCCTGCTCAGTGAGGCGCAAATTATTTTGCATAATCATCCGTTGAACGCGCAGCGCATCGCTGCTGGCAATCCACCAGTCAACAGCCTGTGGTTCTGGGGCGGCGGTGTGCTGCCGGATCATGTGCGCGCTGCAAATTCCATCGTGCATTCGGACGATGTGCTGGTGCACGGATTGACGCAACTTGCGGGTATCGATGCCAGTCCCTTGCCCGTGCGCTTTGACGCAGCAATGTTCGCCAATCATGTGCTGGTCGACTTGGCTGGAATACGATCGCTCGCCGCACTTGATCAAGATTGGCTGCAACCTGTGATCTCGGTCATGCGCAAATCAGATCAGCTGCAACTGGATTTCGGTGACGGTGCCGTGTTCACTCTGCAACGCAGCCAGCGCTGGCGCTTCTGGCGGCCTGCGCTTTCTCGATTGAGCGATTGATGTCTGCCAAGTCCCTGCTGGGCCCGGCAACGGCAGTAGTCGAAATGCCGATGCAGATCGTGCGCCGCCCGCCGGCGCCAATTGGCGAATGGCCAGACGCCACGCCGGATGTATTGCGTCGCGTCTACGCCGCACGCGGCATCGCGTCGCACGCGGAAGCGCGATTGAGCCTTGCCGACTTGCTTGCGCCCGAATCCCTAGGCGGGATGGACAAAGCTTCAGCGTTGTTGGCAAGCGCGATCAAGGCAGACCGCCGCATCGTGATCGTCGGTGATTTCGATTGCGATGGCGCGACCGGAACTGCGCTGGGAGTTCGCGGACTGCGCATGTTGGGCGCGACACAAGTCGCGTATCAGGTGCCGCACCGCATCCTTCACGGCTATGGGTTGTCGCCGGCATTGGTTGATGCAATGCGACCACTGCATCCCGAACTGCTGATCACGGTCGACAACGGCATCGCCTGTCACGCCGGCGTTGCAGCGGCCCGCGCGCTCGGCTGGCAGGTACTGATCACCGATCACCATCTGCCGGGTGCGACGCTGCCCGATGCCGATGCCATCGTCAATCCGAATTGCGTGCGGATCGAATGCTGTGGCCACGGCGCGGGCGTGTGCGAGGCGTGTGCGCGTGACAGCCAGCTCAACGACGCATTTCCGAGCAAGGCGATGGCCGGCGTCGGCGTGCTGTTTTACCTGTTGCTGACGACCCGGCGCGTGTTGCGCGCGCAGGGCTGGTTCCAGCAGCGTCGATTCCAGGCTGGAGAACCCGATCTTTCGGCACTGCTCGATTTGGTCGCGATTGGAACGGTGGCCGACATGGTGCCGCTGGATGCCAACAACCGGCGGCTGGTGGCAGCCGGGTTGCAACGCATCCGTCGCGATCAATGCCAGCCAGGCGTGCGCGCGTTGGTTGAGGTTTCCGGTCGCAAGCTCGATCAGCTCACCAGCACCGATATCGGCTTCGGCATCGGCCCACGCCTGAATGCCGCGGGCCGACTGGAGGACATGGCTATCGGTATCGAGTGCCTTCTGACCGACGACGCCGATCACGCGCAGCAACTCGCGCAAACGCTCAACGCCATCAATGCCGAGCGTCGCGAATTGCAGCAGACAATGACCAGCGATGCCGACGCGTTGCTTGACCTCAGCATGGATGCCAGCGCGCCGGCGATCTGCGTGTTCGATCGCAGTTGGCATCCGGGCGTGATCGGGCTGGTGGCATCGAAGCTGAAAGAGCGCCTGCATCGACCGGTGGTCGCCTTCGCCCCGGGAACGATCGACGGCCAACCTGGTGATGGCGAACTGCGCGGTTCGGCGCGTTCGATCGATGGCTATCACGTGCGCGATGCGCTGGTTGCCATCGATGCGACGCATCCGGGTCTGATTACGCGTTTTGGCGGTCACGCGATGGCGGCGGGATTGTCCTTGCCTGCCGAACACCTGTCACGTTTCACGCAGGCGTGGATCGCGCAGGCCGCGGCGACGCTCAACCCCGACTCGCTGCAACAACTGCTGCACAGCGATGGCGAACTGGGCACTGACGAGATTGCGCGACACACAGCTGAGGGCCTGCGCGCCGCCGGCCCCTGGGGGCAGGGGTTTCCCGAGCCGCTATTCGACGGCGAGTTTGAAGTGGCGGACTGGCGCCAGGTCGGCCGTGGCCACCTAAAAATGGTGCTGCGCATGGATGGTACTCATGACACGCTGGGTGCCATACAGTTTGGCGGATGGACGGGCAGCGACAAACCGCAGCGCGTGCGACTCGCGTATCAACTTGATCTGGATGACTACCCACGGCGCGGCAGCAGCCAGCGCAGTGGCATCCAGTTACTGGTGCGATTGCTGGAGGTGCTGGACGCCGCTCCACGGGCGGACGATCAAGTGAGTCACGCCATCGCAGATCGCTGACAGCGCACTTCATTGACACGCGTTCGATCACAGCGTGCTGTGTGACAGCGCGCTCTGCTAAAATCAGCGGTCTGCATCCCAATCTTCAGGCGTATCCGCTCATGTTGGAACTCAATCCCGTTCGCCAGCGCATCGCCGACCTGCAGGGCCGGCTGGAATCGCTCAGGGGGTATCTTTGACTTCGATGGCCAGGTGGAACGGCTGGAAGAAGTCACTCGCGAGCTGGAAAATCCCGATGTCTGGAACGATTCCGAACGCGCGCAGGCGTTGGGCCGCGAGCGCGCAGGCCTTGATCGCAACGTCAGCGGTCTGCGCGAACTGCATGACGGGCTGATCGGCGCACTCGAACTGCTGGAGCTGGCCGAGTCGGAAGCCGATCAGGACACCGCCGATGCGGTCGTCGCCGATGTCGAGGGTTTTGCTACGC
Source organism: Lysobacterales bacterium (assembly GCA_038216155.1). GTDB lineage: Bacteria > Pseudomonadota > Gammaproteobacteria > Xanthomonadales > Xanthomonadaceae > SZAS-103. The sequence goes on along the minus strand of JBBQQH010000024.1, from coordinate 38,362 downwards.
GTCTGGACAAGCTCGAATTCCAGCGCATGTTTTCCGGCAAGTTGGACAGCGCCAACGCATTTGTCGACATCCAGGCTGGTGCCGGCGGCACCGAGGCGCAGGACTGGGCCGAAATGATGTTGCGCATGTATCTGCGCTGGTGCGAGTCGCGCGGCTGGAAGGCCGAACTAATGGAAGCGAGCGCGGGCGATGTCGCCGGCATCAAATCGGCCACGTTTCGTGTTGAAGGCGACTACTCCTACGGCTGGCTGAAAACCGAAATCGGTGTGCACCGGCTGGTACGAAAGTCGCCGTTTGATAGCGACAATCGCCGCCACACAAGTTTCACCTCGGTATTCGTATCGCCAGAAGTTGACGACGACATCGAGATCGACATCAATCCAGCCGATCTGAGAACCGACGTGTATCGCTCGTCGGGCGCTGGCGGACAGCACGTCAACAAGACCGAGTCGGCTGTGCGCATCACGCATATCCCCACCAACACCGTCGTTGCCTGCCAGAACGGACGCAGCCAGCATCAGAATCGCGACACGGCGATGAAGATGTTGAAAGCGAAATTGTACGAACTGGAAATCCAGAAGCGTAACGTCGAGCGCGATGCGCTGGAAGCGACCAAGTCCGACATCGGTTGGGGCAGCCAGATCCGCAACTATGTGCTCGACCAGTCCCGAATCAAGGACCTGCGCACCGGCATCGAGCGCAGCGACACGCAGAAAGTGCTGGATGGCGATCTCGACGAATTCGTCGAAGCTAGCCTGAAGGCCGGGCTGGAAGCCGGATCGAAGCGCAGCGATGCATAACTCTGGGCAATTTCGGAGCCAATGCGTCGCGTGGAATAATCGGCTGGCGGTTTGCGGTTCGACAGGCTCACCACGAACGCTGCCAGCGACGAGCGAATTTCCGCTCGTCCTGAGCGTGTCGAACGATGCACGGATAATCACATGATCGAGCAGAAAATGGATGCCGTTCCGCTGTCGAACGACGAAAGCAAGCCCGACGTCAACAAACTCGTCGCCGAACGGCGTGCGAAGCTTGCGGCGCTGCGCGAGACGGGCATCGCTTATCCGAACGATGCGCGCCGCGCCGACTACGCTGGCGACCTGTCAACTGAATTCGCCGATGCCGAACGCTGGAATGCCGAGGCGATAGAAGCGGCCGCGCGCCGCGCGCGGGTCGCCGGGCGCTTGATGGCCAAGCGCATCATGGGCAAGGCCAGTTTCGCGCAGATTCAGGATATGACCGGACGCGTGCAGTTATTTTTGCAGGGATCGACGCTGGGCGACGGCTACGAGGCGTTCAAGGGTTGGGATGTCGGTGACATCGTTGCTGCCGAAGGCCTGCTGATGCGGACCAAGACCGGCGAGTTGTCGATTCGCTGCGATTCGCTGCGGCTGCTGACAAAATCGCTGCGACCGCTGCCGGACAAGTGGCACGGTCTTGCGGATGTCGAGCAGCGTTATCGTCAGCGTTACGTCGATCTGATCGTGACGCCAGAGGCGCGCGAGGTATTCGTCAAGCGCTCGCGCATTATCGGCGCGATGCGGCGTTGGCTCGACGCGCGGCGCTTTCTCGAAGTCGAAACGCCGATGATGCATTACATTCCCGGTGGCGCCACTGCTAAGCCGTTCGCTACGCATCACAACGCGCTCGACCTCGACTTGTACCTTCGGGTCGCACCGGAGTTGTATCTCAAGCGGCTGGTGGTTGGGGGCTTCGAGCGCGTCTACGAGATCAACCGCAATTTCCGCAACGAGGGCGTATCCACGCGGCACAATCCCGAGTTCACGATGTTGGAATTGTACGAAGCGTATGTCGCGTACGGCGAGGTGATGGACCTGACCGAGTCGATGATTCGCGATGTCGCGATCGAGGCGATCGGTACGACGCAAATGCATTGGGATGGCGCTGATATCGACCTTGCTCCTGCATTCCGACGCTGGAAGCTGGAGGAAGCGGTGCGCGAGATGAATCCAGAGATCAGCGTGGCCGATTGCCGTGATCGTGCCGCGCTTGCCACGCATTGCGCGCGACTCAAAGTGGCTGTGAAAGACGGCTACGGCTGGGGCAAGCTGTTGCTGGAGATCTTTGAGAAAACCGTCGAAGACAAGCTGATCCAACCGACCTTCATCACTCATTACCCGGTCGAGGTCTCTCCGCTGGCGCGGGAGTCTGATACGGACGCGGGGATCACTGATCGCTTCGAGTTGTTCATCGGCAGCAAGGAACTTGCGAACGGATTCTCCGAACTCAACGATCCCGACGACCAGGCGGCGCGATTCCAGGCGCAGGTCACAGCAATGGCCGGCGGCGATGACGAGGCGATGCACTTCGACGCCGACTACATTCGCGCGCTGGAAGTTGGGTTGCCGCCGACGGGCGGCCTCGGCGTCGGCATCGATCGACTGGTGATGTTGTTTACCGGCTCATCGTCGATTCGCGATGTGCTGCTGTTTCCCTACATGCGGCCTGAAGCCTGAGCACTGGAGTGCCGTCATCGCGGCTCAAGCCGAGATCAGTGCTGCCTTTTTTTGAGCGCTCAAAAATGGTTCCTGGTTGACCAGCCGTACGGCTGTTGAAAGGCACCAGGATGATGAATACAAACGTCGAGTTTGACGTTGAAGTCTGCTATTTCGCCGCAACCACAGGTGCATCGCGCAATTCGCGGCGCAGGATCTTGCCCACATTCGTCTTCGGCAATTCGCTGCGGAACTCGATCACGCGCGGTATCTTGTAGCCCGTGAGGTTTTCGCGGCAGAACGCCTTCACCGCTTCTGCCGTCAGCGCCGGATCCTTCTTCACCACTACTGCCTTCACTGCCTCGCCGGATTTCTCGTCGGGCACGCCGACCGCTGCCACTTCCAGCACACCCGGCATCATCGCGATCACGTCTTCGATCTCGTTCGGGTACACGTTGAAGCCAGACACCAGGATCATGTCCTTCTTGCGGTCGACGATGTAGAAGTAACCTTTTTCGTCCATCCGCGCCACATCGCCGGTGCGCAGCCAGCCCTCGGGATCGATCGACTGGGCGGTCTCTTCCGGGCGCTGCCAGTAGCCGAGCATCACCTGCGGTCCCTTCACGCAGAGCTCGCCGACCTCGCCCATCGGCAGCATCTTGCCGTCGTCATCCTTGATGCAGACATCGGTGGAAGGCACCGGCATGCCGATCGAGCCGTTGTATTCCTTCAGGTCGAGCGGATTGATGCAGGCCGCGGGCGAGGTTTCGGTGAGGCCGTACGCTTCGATCAGCGAGCAGCCGGTGACCTGCTTCCAGCGTTCGGCCACCGCGCGTTGCACGGCCATGCCGCCGCCCAGCACCATGTGCAGGCGAGAGAAATCCAGTTGGTCGAAACCTGGTGTGTTCAACAAGCCATTGAACAACGTGTTGACGCCGGTCAGGCAGGTGAAGCCGCTGGCTTTGAGCTCCTTGACGAAAGCCGGCATGTCGCGCGGATTGGTGATCAAGTAGTTCAATCCGCCGGTTTTCATGAAGACCAGGCAGTTCGCAGTCAGCGAAAAGATGTGATACAGCGGCAGCGCGGTGATGATGACTTCCTGGCCTTCGCGCAGGTTGGCGCCGATCCATGCGCCGGCCTGCTGCATGTTGGCGACCAGGTTGCGATGGGTGAGCATCGCGCCCTTGGATACACCAGTGGTACCGCCGGTGTATTGCAGAAACGCGATGTCTTCCGGATCAATCTTGATGGCCGGCAGATTGCGGCGGCTGCCGCGACGCAGTACTTCGTTGAAGCGCACGTGGCCCGCAATGTTGTACGCGGGTACTTGCTTGCGCACGTATTTGATGACGAAATTGATCAGCGCGCCTTTCGGAAACGACAGCATGTCGCCGACGCCAGTGGTGATCACGTGCTTGACCTGCGTATCAGCCATCACCTCGGCCAGCGTGTGCGCGAAGTTGTCGAGTACCACGATGGCGATGGAGCCCGAATCCTTCAACTGATGCTTGAGTTCGCGCGCGGTGTACAACGGATTGACATTGACCACGGTCATGCCCGCTCGAAGCGCACCCATGATTGCGATCGGATACTGCAGGACGTTTGGCATCATCAGCGCGATGCGATCGCCTTTTTTCATCTGCAAGTCGAAGATCAAGAAGTTGGCGAACTGTGCGCTGGACTTGTCGATCTCGTCATACGTCAGCTGCTGGCCAAAATTGGCGAAAGCCGGACGACCACTGAACTTTTTACAGGACGATTCCAGCACCGAAACGATCGAGCGATACTCTTCCAGATCGATCTCGGGCTTCACTCCGATCGGATAGTTGTCCAGCCACGGGCGAGGAAAGCTCATCGGGTTGCTCCTGTCGGGGTCGCACGGCGCTCGTTCCCCGTGCGCTGTGCCTGCTTCGATTGGAGCATACGCACTCGGCGCTAGCAACACGTCGGCGACAGAGTCGGCCAATATTGGTCAGGTGTGTCTCTATGCGCCGGTCAGGGCTCGACGGCGGCAGGTACGGCTTTCGCCTGCAACGCGACATCAACCGAATCGATCAATCCCTGCACTGAATTGTTGTCGAAGTCCGGATCACGGTCCGGCAGGGTGACGTCGAAGTGCTCCTCGATTTCGAACAGGATCTCGATCGCCTGCAACGAATCCAGGCCGAGCTCCTTCAGGGTCGACCGCGATGTCACTTCGGCGCCTTCGGTGACGCCGTGCTTGACGATAATGGCGAGGACGTCCTTTTCCGTGGACTGGCTCATGCGATTCCCGTGAGTGACGCGATGACCTGCGATGGACCGATCAGGCCGATTTGCGTGCCGCCAGATCGCGTAGCACGTAATGCAGGATGCCGCCGTGGCGGAAGTACTCGACTTCCTTCGGCGTCAGCAGCAGCACGTCGACGTGGAACCGGGTTTCGTCGCCGTCGGAATTAGTGGCGATGACTTCGGCGCTGCGTGCGGCGCCATCCTGCAGCCCGATGATGTCGATGGTTTCCGAGCCATCCAGGCCCAGCACCTCGGCGTTTTGGCCATCCACAAAGCGCAGCGGCAGCACGCCCATGCCGACCAGGTTGGAGCGGTGGATGCGCTCGAAACTCTCGGCGATCACTGCCTTTACTCCCATCAGCATCGTGCCCTTGGCTGCCCAGTCGCGCGAGGAGCCGGTGCCGTATTCCTTGCCGGCGATCACCACCAGCGGCACGCCTTCGGCCTTGTACTGGATGGCGGCATCGAAGATCGACATCTTCTCGCCTTCACTATCACTCCCGTCGAAGTGCAGCGTGTTGCCACCTTCCTCGCCGCCCAGCATCTTGTTGCGAATGCGGATGTTGGCGAAGGTGCCGCGCACCATCACGTCGTCGTTGCCGCGGCGCGAGCCGTAGCTATTGAAGTCGACCGGCTGCACGCCGCGCGCCTGCAAAAATTTGCCTGCCGGCGAGTCCTGCTTGATATTGCCCGCGGGCGAGATGTGGTCGGTAGTGATTGAATCGCCAAACAGACCGAGAATGCGCGCGCCATGCACGTCGTCGACGTTGCCGACATCCATCGTCATCTCGTTGAAATAGGGCGGCGACTTGATATAGGTCGAGGCATCACTCCACTGGTAGGCTGCGCCGTCGGGCGATGCCACCTGGTTCCAGCGCGAATCGCCCTTGAACACGTCGGCGTAATTGGCGGTGAACATTTCAGGGCCGACCGACGCGGCGATCATGTCGCCGATCTCCTGATTGCTCGGCCAGATATCGCGTAAATACACAGCGTTTCCGTCCGCATCCTTGCCAAGCGGATCGGTGGTCATGTCGATATCGACCGTGCCGGCCAGCGCAAACGCCACCACCAGCGGCGGCGAGGCGAGATAGTTCATCTTCACTTCGGCATGCACGCGACCTTCGAAATTGCGGTTACCCGACAATACTGCGGCGACCGACAGCTCATTCTCGGCGATGCCCTTCGACACAGGATCAGGCAGCGGACCCGAGTTGCCGATGCAGGTGGTGCAGCCGTAGCCAACGATGTAAAAGCCGAGTGCTTCAAGATCGTCCAGCAGGCCGGCCTTCTTCAGATAATCGGTGACCACGCGCGAACCCGGGCCGATGGATGTCTTGACCCACGGCTTGGATTTCATCCCGCGCTTGACCGCATTCCGTGCCAGCAAGCCTGCGCCGATCATCACCGCCGGATTGGACGTATTGGTGCAGGAAGTGATCGCGGCGATCACTACCGAGCCATCCGTGAGTTCGCAGTCCATGTCGCGGATGCTGATCCTCGACACCGGGTGTGCAGCCAGATGCTCGGCTTGCGGCTGGTCGCCGCCTTCCTCGTCCAGACGCTTGATCTCGGAGCGACGCGCGGTGCGCGCGCAGGTCAGACCTTCGATGTTGTCGTGGAAATTCTTCGCCATGTCCGACAGCAGCACGCGATCCTGCGGGCGCTTCGGGCCGGCCAGCGACGGCTTGACCTGGGCCATGTCCAGCTCCAGCGTGGCGCTGTATTCGGCCCGATGCGTGCCGGGCTCGTGCCACATGCCCTGCGCCTTCGCATACGCCTCGACCAGTGCAATGTGGTCGGCGTCGCGGCCAGATAGGTGCAGATAGCGCAATGATTCGGCGTCGACCGGAAAAATGCCGCAGGTGGCGCCGTATTCGGGAGCCATGTTGGCAATGGTGGCGCGATCAGCCAGTGGCAGATGCTGCAAACCCTCGCCAAAAAACTCGACAAACTTGCCGACCACGCCAAACTTGCGCAGCATCTGGGTGACAGTCAGCACCAGGTCGGTGGCGGTCGCGCCTTCGGGCAGCTTGCCTGACAGATTGAAACCGACCACCTGCGGAATCAGCATTGAAGACGGCTGACCCAGCATCGCGGCCTCGGCCTCGATCCCGCCCACGCCCCAGCCCAGCACGCCCAGGCCATTGACCATGGTGGTATGCGAGTCGGTTCCGAATACGGTGTCGGGATACGCCCAGTCCACGCCGTCGATACTGGATGTCATCACCACCCGCGCCAGATTTTCGAGATTCACCTGATGCACGATGCCGGTGTTGGGCGGCACGACCTTGAAATTATCCAGCGCTTTTTGTCCCCAACGCAGGAATCCGTAGCGCTCCTGGTTGCGTTGAAATTCAATCTCGCCATTGAGATCGAGCGCATCGGCGCGGCCGAATACGTCAACCTGCACCGAATGATCGATCACCAGTTCGGAGGGAATCTGCGGATTGATCAACTGCGCGTCGCCACCCAGCATCACCACCGCGTCGCGCATTGCCGCCAGATCGACCACACACGGCACGCCGGTGAAATCCTGCAGCAGCACGCGCGCGGGCATGAAGGCAATTTCGGTGTCCGGCTCGGCTTGCGCATCCCAGTGCGCCACCGCCTGGATCGAATCGGCAGTGACGGAATTTCCATCCTCGTTGCGCAGCAGATTTTCCAGCAAAATCTTCATCGAATACGGCAATCGCGCGATGTCGAAGCGCTCGCCGATTTTTGGCAGGCTGTGATACGCGTATGACTTGCCGTTGACCTGAAGTTGCGCGCGGGTGGCGAAAGAGTCGCTCATGCAGTCGTCCTGGACAGGTGCGATGGGTGCCGATCCGTTTTATCGTGATCGGGATGCCAATTATGCCGGATTGGTCGCCGTTTCGCAGGTGTTGCGGTGGAGGATAGCCATCATTGCGTGCGCAAACCGCAGGCTCGAACGCAGCTGCAACACTGCGTTTCAAGGGTTTGACTGACTTGGTCCAATCGCGACAATATTTCTACGAATGCCGCTGCAACTCGCGCGCAGCACGCTGCATTGCGCCGCGGCGGAATAGAAAATCGGTCTGGCGCCCGCCCATTTGCCGCCACAACACCGCCGCGCGCAGGCCGCACAGCAGCAGCGCGCGAAGATCGGCAACCACGGTCGGCTGGCTCAAATACACCGGATTGCCGTGCACGATCACCCGCGGCCGCAGCGTGCTGAGCGTGCCGGCGTACAACTCGCCTAGGCGTGCCAGCACGGTGGGGTGGGTCGGACCCCAATGTTCGCGCTGACGCTCGATCTGCTCCAGGCCTTCGCGCACCTTTTCGGCCAGGCGCGCGTTGGCACTGAAGCGGCGCTCGAGCTGCAGGATGCTATAGGCCAGCTTCAGCAGCGCGGGATCCTTTGCCGCCGGCCCGCGCGACGCGTTGCCGCCCGGATTGCCGCCCCAGGCATCGACCAGCACGGTCAGGCCCGGGCGTAGATTGCCGACACCACCATAGACATCTGCGGTCGAGTCGGCATCGAAGCGGAACAGGCTGTCGACGCAAACCGCCAGCGATGCCGTCTCCGCTTGCCCGGTGTCGGCGATCTGGCGCACCTGGCGGGCGGCCTGAACAAGGCCGGCGAGGGCGATGATGCGATCGTTCATGCGGCGGTTGCGGGCAGTTTCATGGCCGACAGTATTTCACGTCGCACCGCGATTCACGCCACCCGCGCAGCTGCTCCGTCAGTTTCCAACAGCCGGCGCGCGGGTGCGTCTGTACTCGCAATCACCGCACCGCCCAGGCACACGGCGCCGTCGTAGAGCACCAGCGATTGTCCGGGCGTGACCGCGCGCTGCGCTTGCGCAAACTGCACACGAAGACATCCGTCGTCGAGCACTTCAACCGTGCACGGCGCGTCGTCCTGTCGGTAGCGGGTCTTGGCGCTGCAATCAAACCGCCGCGCCGGAGGTGAGCCGCTGATCCAGTGAGAGGCTTCCGAGGTCAGCTCGCGCGCGAGCAACCACGGACTATCGTGACCCTGATCCACATACAAAATATTTCGCGCGACATCTTTCTCCACCACAAACCACGGCGCCGCCTCGCGCCCGCGTACGCCGCCAATGGCAAGGCCCTCGCGCTGCCCAAGCGTGTAATGGAAGACCCCATCGTGGCTACCGATGCGCTGGCCGTCGGCACTGCGAATCTCGCCCGCTTGCGCCGGAATGTACTGGCCAAGGAACGCACGAAAATCGCGTTCTCCGATGAAACAGATTCCGGTCGAATCCTTCTTGGAGTGGGTTGGCAATTCAGCCTCGCGTGCCAGCGTACGCACCGAGTCCTTGGGGAGATGGCCAATCGGAAACAGAGTTCGCGCCAATTGCTCCTGTCCAAGCTGATGCAGAAAATAGCTCTGGTCCTTGCCGCTATCCGCACCGCGCAATAGGCGCCAGCGTCCGCCGTACTCATCGATCTGTGCGTAGTGGCCCGTCGCGATGCGTTCGGCGCCGAGCGCCTGTGCCTCATCAAGAAAGGTCTTGAACTTGATTTCGCGATTGCACAACACGTCAGGATTGGGCGTGCGCCCGACGCGATATTCGTCAATGAAATGGGAGAACACACCATCCCAATACTGTCGCGAAAAATTGCGTGCGTGAAACGGCATGTCAAGCCTGCCGCACACCGCCACGGCGTCGCGGCGGTCCTCTTCGGCGCGACATTCTCCAGTCCCATCATCTTCCCAGTTCTGCATGAACAACCCAGCGACCGCAGTGCCCGATTGCTTGAGCAGCAGCGCCGCTACCGAAGAATCCACCCCGCCGGACACGCCGACCATGACCAGCCCGCTCACGGCATCTGCACCAATGCATTCAACGGCAAACGCTGTCCGGCCAGATAATCACGCACCACGCGCCACACCAGCGGGCTGCGATGGCGCGCGACCTGTGCCTGCAATTGCTCTGGCGTCAGCCACAGCGCCTGCACGATGCCGGCATCCAGGGCGCGGTCGGGATGATGGCGAAGCGGTTTGGCAGCGATCGCCACCCGCAGGAAATGCCGGCCCTCGCCACCGTGCTCCGGGGCAGGTGCCTGCCACTGATACATGCCGATCAACGAGGTCGGTTCGATGTCCCAGCCCGATTCCTCAAGCGTCTCGCGCACCGCGGCATGCAGGATCGATTCGTCCGGCTCCAGATGCCCGGCCGGCTGGTTCAGCACGAGATGGCCCTGCACGGACTCCTCGACCATCAGTAGCGCACCATCCCGCACCACGACGCTGGCAACGGTCACGTCGGGCTGCCAGACGTGCGCGACGTCATCGGGTGGGGATCCGCAAATGGGGTCTGGCATTGGAAGGTTGCAGCCTTGAAGCGGCGCGTGCCGCCCCGAAATAGTGCCTGCCTTGGCCGATTGCGTCCACGTTGGATGCGTCGCCGTCGCACATCTCCACGCCGAATACACTGCGCCACCCTATAATTTGCACATGACCAAGCGCAAGACTCCAGAACCCGAGCACCATCACGGCGTTGCGGTTGAGGCCGCGAAGCCCGAAACCGCGCGACCGCCGCTGTATCAGGTGCTGTTGATCAACGACGACTTCACGCCGATGGATTTCGTGGTCGAGGTGCTGCAGGGGTTTTTCGCCCTCAACCGCGAGCGTGCCACCCAGGTGATGCTGCACGTGCATACGCGGGGTCGAGGGGTCTGCGGCGTTTTTACTCGTGAAGTGGCCGAAACCAAGGTAACGCAGGTGAATGAGTTTTCGCGTCAGCACCAGCATCCGTTGCTGTGTACGATGGAAAGTGCGTGAGGGCGGAAGCCCGGCAAGTTCATCTGCCTTAGTCGTGCTGAACGCCGATTGCAAAATGTGATCGTGATTTGCAGCACAGGTTGTGGAAAAGCGCTAGCGTGTCCCCATGTAGCTGACAGATGACTTCACGGGAATCCCACATGTTCAGCAAAGACCTAGAGTTCACCATCGGCCAGTGCTACAAGCAGGCCCGCGAATCGCGCCACGAGTTCATGACCGTGGAGCACCTGCTTCTGGCGTTGCTCGACAACGCCTCGGCCATGACTGTGCTACGCGCCTGCCACGCCGACGTGCCGCGCCTGACCGACGAGTTACGCAAGACCATCCGCGAAACCGTGCCGGTGATGGCGGAGGACGACGCGCGCGACACGCAGCCGACGCTCGGCTTCCAGCGCGTGCTGCAACGCGCGGTGTATCACGTGCAGTCCTCAGGCAAGAAGGAAGTCACTGGCGCCAACGTGCTGGTCGCGATCTTTGGCGAGAAGGATTCGCACGCGGTGTATTTTCTCGCCCAGCAGGACGTGACCCGGCTTGATGTGGTCAATTATCTGTCGCACGGTGTCGCCAAGATCAGCGATGAATCCGCCGAATCGACATCGAACGAGCCGCGCAAGGAAGGCGAGGGCAGCGAGGAATCGAAATCCAGCGCGCTGGCTGAGTACGCCAGCAACCTTAACGATCTCGCGCGCGAAGGCAAGATCGATCCGCTGGTCGGTCGCATCGAGGAAATCGAGCGCACCATCCAGGTGTTGTGCCGTCGGCGCAAGAACAATCCGCTGTACGTCGGCGATGCCGGCGTTGGCAAGACCGCGTTGGCCGAAGGCCTGGCACTGCGCATTGTCGAAGGCAACGTGCCCGACGTGTTGGCCGATGCCACCATCTTTGCGCTTGACTTGGGCTCGTTGATCGCGGGCACAAAGTATCGCGGTGACTTCGAGAAGCGCCTCAAGTCAGTGATCGCGGAGCTCAAGAAGTTTCCGGGCGCGGTGCTGTTCATCGACGAAATCCACACGATTATTGGTGCTGGTTCGGCCTCCGGCGGCACCATGGATGCGTCCAATCTGCTCAAGCCGGCACTATCCTCGGGCGAGCTGCGCTGCATTGGTTCGACCACATTCCAGGAATATCGCGGCGTGTTCGAGAAGGACCGCGCGCTGGCGCGGAGATTCCAGAAGATCGACATCATCGAACCCTCGATTCAGGAGTCGGTGGAAATCCTCCACGGCCTGAAGTCGCGCTTCGAGGATCACCACTCGGTTAAGTACACCGGCGAAGCGATCCAGGCGGCGGTTGATCTGTCGGTCAAGCACATCGCGGATCGATTGTTGCCGGACAAGGCGATCGACGTGATCGACGAAGCCGGCGCGCGCCAACGGCTGGTGCCAGAGGATCAGCGCAAGCTCATTGTCGACGTACCTGAAATCGAATTTATCGTCGCCCGCATGGCGCGCATCCCGACCAAGCAAGTCTCGGCGTCCGACAAGGACGTGCTGCTCAACCTTGAGCGCAATCTGAAGATGGTGATCTTCGGTCAGGATCCGGCGATCGAGACACTGACTTCGGCGATCAAGCTAGCGCGCTCAGGGCTGGGCAATCCCGACAAGCCGATCGGCAACTTCCTGTTTGCTGGACCAACCGGCGTCGGCAAGACCGAAGTCACCCGGCAACTGGCGATGCAGCTCGGCATTGAGCTGGTGCGCTTCGACATGTCCGAATACATGGAAGCGCATTCGGTCAGTCGCCTGATCGGCGCGCCTCCGGGTTACGTCGTCTTCGATCAGGGCGGATTGCTGACGGAGAAAATCGTGAAGACGCCGCACTGCGTGCTGCTGCTGGACGAGATCGAGAAGGCGCATCCGGATGTCTACAACGTGTTGCTGCAGATCATGGATCGCGGCGCGTTGACCGACACCAACGGTCGCGAGGCGAACTTCCGCAACGTGGTACTGGTGATGACCACCAATGCAGGCGCAGCGCTGGCGGCGCGGCGATCGATCGGATTCACTAAACAGGATCACGCCACCGATGCGATGGAAGTCGTGCGTCGTGCATTCACGCCGGAGTTCCGCAATCGCCTGGACGCAATCATCCAGTTTGGCGCCCTCAGCTTCGAACACATCCTGCGCGTGGTCGACAAGTTCGTGATCGAACTCGAAGCGCAGTTGCACGAGAAGCACGTCACCCTCAGCGTGACCGCGGAAGCGCGGCAATGGCTGGCCGAGCACGGCTTCGATCCACAGATGGGCGCACGTCCGATGGCCCGCGTGATCCAGGAAAAGATCAAACGTCCACTCGCCGACGAACTGCTATTTGGCAAACTGGTCGGCGGCGGCAGCGTGTTGGTCGGCGTCGAAGACGGCAAACTCACAGTCACCGCGGCCGAGGAAGCGCAGCGGTTGTTGACTGCGACAGTGGAGTAGCGGCGTTGCTGCCGGAAGCTGGATTTGACGTGCTGGCCGCGATCGCGCTCGATCTGCGCGTGTCGCCTGCCTGGCTCGACGCGTTGCAGGCCAAGTTCGGCATCCTGTCGATTAGGAAGGTTTGATGCGCATTCTGCTGGTTCGCCATGGCGAAACGCCATGGAATGCCGAGGGTCGCTATCAGGGACAGACGGACATCGCGTTGTCGCCGATCGGTGAGGCGCAGGCGCGCAAGTTAGGCTCGCGTCTTGCGGATGTCGCGATCACGCGCGCGGTCGCTTCGCCGCTGTTGCGCGCGCGGCGCACGGCCGAATTTGCACTTGGTGAGGATCGCAAGTCGATGCTAACTATCGATTCGGGTCTGAGCGAAATTCATCACGGCGAGTGGGAAGGCAAGCTCGCGCATGAAATCGCCGCAGCCGATGGCGAACGATTTTCGGCATGGCGCAGCGCGCCCCAATCGGTGCTGATGCCCGGGGCCGGCGGCGAGTCGCTGCAGCACGTGCTCGATCGCGCCTGGACTGCATTCCAAAGTGCCTGCGAAGGGCTTGGCGATGCCGATACGTTGCTGGTGGTCGCGCACGACGCGGTCAATCGCGTCCTGTTGTGCCGGATCCTCGGGATGCCCCTGTCGAAGCTATGGAGCTTCCGCCAGGCGCCGACCACGCTCAATCTGCTGGAAGGCTCGGACGTCGATCACCTCGAGGTCGTGCGCCTGAACGATTGCAGCCACCACACAGCCCTGTTCGGCGAAGCGGTGCATCGGGCGCTGTAGTTGTGCGGTCGATATGACGGCAACGACGATCAGCGAACATCCATGCGTCGTCGCGAATGAGTGCGTATTGCACTTACTTCATGCGATAGGTGATCCGGCCCTTGCTCAAATCGTAGGGCGTCATTTCGATCTTGACCTTGTCGCCGGTCAGGATGCGAATGTAGTTCTTGCGCATGCGGCCCGAGATGTGGGCGGTGATCACATGGCCGTTTTCGAGCTTCACGCGAAACACGGTGTTGGGTAGGGTCTCGAGGATGGTTCCTTCGAGCTCTATGGAGTCGTCTTTCGACATGCAGTATCCGTTGGAATGAGGGCTCGCCAAGTTGGCAAGCCCGGCATTGTGGCACGCGCACGCGCCAACAGCAAAAAAAGCGTTAAGCAGTGTGTTCAGGCTAGCCGCTTTTTAGCGATTGCAGGATAGTGCGCAGATCGTGCGTGCCGACGATGCCGCTCCATGAGCTGATCCGCCCTGGCTTGCAGCACTGAGCCTCGAGATGCGCCAGGAATAACGGCCGTGACATCGGCACCGCTCCCATGTGCGCAAGGTGTGGCGATTCCACTTGCGCATCGAACAGCGGCCAGTCCCATTGGCACAGAATCCAGCCAAGCGCCGCCAACGCCGCTTTGGAACCACCACTGATGGCGCTGAACATGCTTTCGCCAAAGAACATCTGGCCAATCGCCACACCGTACAAGCCACCGACCAACAAATCGCCATCCCAGACTTCGATCGAATGCGCATGCCCGAGCCGGTGTAATTCAGCGTATGCAGCGCTCATTGACGCAGTGATCCAGGTACCGCTCTCGCCGCGCCGCGCAATCGATGCGCAGGCTGCGACCACCGCATCGAAGGCCGTATCGCTGCGGACAACCCACGACTGCGCGCACAGATGGCGATGATCGCGGCGGGATAACCGCACGCCGTCACTTGCAAAAACCATGCGCGGATCCGGTGACCACCACAGAATCGGTTGCCCCTGCGAGAACCACGGAAAGATGCCGGCGCGGTATGCGTTCAGCAGGCGGGTAGAGCTTAGGTCTCCGCCCACCGCGAGCAACCCATCCGGATCGCGCAGCGCGTTTGCTGGATCAGGAAATGGCGCATTGGGATCGGCGTCGAGCATGGCGATGCGGAAGGTCATCGCAGAACGCTCACACGTCCGTGCGAAACGGCGAATGCGCAAGTACCGCATCGCGATAGCGCTGATTCGATTCGCATTCCTGCTGACACCAGCTGGCGAGGGCGTCATTGACCCCGGGAATCAGAAAATGATGCCGGCTGCGCGTGATCACCGGCAAAAATCCGCGCGCGATTTTGTGTTCGCCTTGCGCTCCCGGCTCGAACACCCGTAATCCTTCGCGCAGGCAATAGTCGATGCCTTGGTAATAGCAGGTCTCGAAATGCAGGCCTGGCACCTCCTCAAACGCGCCCCAGTAGCGACCATACAGAGTGTTACCTCCGCGCAGGCAGAGCGCACCGGCAATGGTCTGTCCGGCGCGTTGAGCCAGGATCAACACCAGCGATCTAGGCATCGCGCGCGCAAGATGCTGCAAGAAACGAAGTGTGAGCGCTGGCGAGTTGCCTTTCCCGGCGAAGGCGCGCAAATACAACGTGTGCATGTCCTCGATGTCGGCGGCACTTGCTTCATCGCCGTGCACAATGCGGAAGTCGACATTGGCGGATTGCACCTGTGTGCGCTCATGGCGGATGTTCTTGCGTTTCTTCGACTGCAGCGCCGCGAGGTAATCGTCAAATGTGCGCCAGCCGGCATCGTTGCGCCAATGGAACTGGACGTCGTTGCGTTCCAGCCATTCGGAGGGACAGTTATTGCTCTCTGCCGAGGTCAGGAAGTTCACATGGATCGAAGGCAGTTGTTGCTGTTTTGCGGCTTCCAGGATTCCTGCGCACAACAGCTCGCGCGCCTCTGCATCACGTGCCAGCAGACGAGGTCCTGTGACTGGCGTGTAGGGCACCGCGAACAGCCACTTAGGGTAGTAGTCGAATCCGGCCCGACCCAGTGCCGAAGCCCACGCATGGTCGAATACAAACTCGCCGTGGGAATTGCCCTTCAAGTATCCAGGCGCAGCGGCGAGCAGTGCGTCGCCGTCCCACAAGGCCAGATGACGCGGCGTCCAGCCCCAATCGGGACGCAGGCAGCCGTGTTGTTCGAGGCCAGACAGAAGGGCGTGTGAGACGAATGGGTTGGACCCATCGTGTAGCGCATCCCATTGGATTGCTGGAACTTCCGAGAGTGTGGAATGGATACGGAATTGCGGCATGACGAAAGATTAGCCGATCGTATGAGAACTCTGCACGATATGTTTACGGGATCGCTTGATGTCTTGATTCATCCAATCGAAGTTGGTGATATCAAGTGCAGAGCGTTCCGTCGGCAAGCGCAGAGGTTCATATCTGCTTGCTTGTGCACTCTGCTCCCGGAGCGGATCGAAACACACAGTCTTTAGCCGTTCGTGGTGAGCCTGTCGAACCACAACACCGATCGTGGTCTGGAGGGGACAAAGTGCAGGCAACGAGATTGCGTCTCTCCACGAACAGTTGAGAGTGCTGTGGTTCGACAGGCTCACCACGAACGGTCACGAAGTCAAAAAGGGGTCATCGATCGATGACCAGGCATCAATAAAGCACACGCACTATCAGCTCTCCACATCCAGAAACCGTTCCGCATCCAGCGCGGCCATGCAGCCGAATCCGGCTGACGTCACTGCCTGTCGATAGACCTGATCGGCCACGTCGCCTGCCGCAAACACACCGGGAACGCTAGTCTGCGTCGACATCCCGTCCAGGCCCGTTCGGATATTGAGGTAGCCGTTTTTCATGTCTAGCTGCCCTTCGAACAGGCTGGTGTTTGGCGTGTGGCCGATGGCGATGAAGATGCCAGTGACCGGGATCTCGCGCAGCGCGTCGGTTTTCAGGTTACGCACGCGCAGGCTATTGACGCCGGAATCGTCGCCGAGAATTTCATCGACGGCGCTGTCCCAAACCAACTCGATCTTGCCAGCTTGTTCCTTGGCGAACAGCTTGTCCTGCATGATTTTTTCGGCGCGCAGCTTGTCGCGACGATGCACCAGCGTCACCTTGCGGCAGATATTGGACAGGTACAGCGCTTCCTCGACTGCGGTATTGCCGCCGCCGATCACCGCCACGTCCTGATCGCGGAAGAAGAAACCGTCGCATGTTGCGCACGCTGACACGCCACGACCCTTGTGCGCGTCCTCCGAGGGCAGTCCAAGATATTTTGCGGTCGCGCCGGTGGCGATGATCAGCGCGTCGGCGGTGTATTCGCCGGTGTCGCCCTTCACATGGAATGGCCGCCGTGACAGATCGGCGGTGTGGATGTGGTCGAACACGATCTGCGTATCGAAGCGTTCGGCGTGCTTCAGCATGCGCTCCATCAGGTCGGGCCCCATCAACCCGTGCACATCGCCGGGCCAGTTGTCGACCTCGGTGGTGGTCATCAACTGGCCGCCTTGCGCAAGCCCAGTCACCATCAGTGGCTTGAGGTTGGCGCGCGCGGCGTACACCGCTGCGGTGTAGCCGGCAGGACCGCTGCCGAGGATCAGGACGCGGGCGTGGCGTGGCTTGGTGGTGGGAGTGCTCATGTATACTCGCGGCGTTGAAAAGGAAGGGGATAGTGGTAGGAAAATCGACACGCGCGACACGGGTAAATGCCGTCTCGTTTGCGGATGCGAACCCGACCAGAATGCGGGGCCGGCGCGGCGTTATCAACCCGTGCAGTGTCGGCAATCGCAGGATCGTGCATTCCGCCGCGCTCGCGGCGTTTTTTTGCTGCCGCGATCAGGCGTGACGGTCCGGCGGTCATCGTTCGTTGACCACATCAGCCTGGAGCCAGTCGCATGCGCATCGGAATTCCCCGCGAAACCAAGACCCTTGAAGGCCGCGTTGCCCTCGTTCCTGCTGCCGCCGGCCATCTGGTCAAGCGCGGTCATGAGGTCTGGATCGAGAAAGACGCCGGCATGAAGTCCGGCTTCAAAGACGATCAATACACCGCGCTTGGCGTGAAGATCGCGCCGGATGCCGCCGCGCTATACGAAAAAGGCGAGTTAATCGTCAAGGTGAAAGAGCCCATTGCCGGCGACCTCGCGTTGCTGCGCAAGGATCACCTGTTGTTCTGCTACCTGCACCTCGCGGCGGAGCCGAAGTTGACCCGTCAACTGCTCGATATCGGCTTGACCGGCATCGCCTTCGAGACCGTGGAACTGCCGAACGGCGACCTGCCACTGCTTGCTCCGATGTCGATTATTGCCGGCCGCATCGGTGTGCAGGTCGGTACGCATCTGTTGCATCAGCCAATGGGCGGGAAAGGTAAGTTGCTCGGCGGTTTGCCGTCGACCGAACGCGGCAAGGTGGTGGTGTTCGGCGCGGGCGCGGCGGGTGGCAATTCGGCGGCGCTGGCTGCAGCCGGCGGATCCAACGTCACCGTGTTCGAAATGCGCGCCGACCGCATGGAAGAAATGATGCGCCTGGGCAACAACGTCACCGCGCTGTTTCCTTATGAAGACGTGGTCGCGCGCGAAGTCGCCTCGGCGGACCTCGTTGTCGGCGCAGTGCTGGTCACCGGCGCCAAAGCGCCACACGTGATGACGCGCTCGATGGTTGCACAGATGGAGCCGGGAAGCGTCGTCGTCGACATCTCGGTCGATCAAGGCGGTTGCTTCGAAACCACCCGCCCGACCACATGGAAGGAGCCGACCTACGTCGAAGAAGGCGTGATCCACTTCGCCGTCACCAACATGCCCGGCGCCGTGCCGCAAACTTCCTCGCAAGCCATCTGCGCTGCGATCCTGCCTTATGTCAACAAACTCGCCTCAGGCGACTGGCGCGACAATCCGGCGCTGGTGCGCGGCATCAATGTCGAAGCCGGCGAGATCGTGCATCCGGCGTTGATGGATATGGTGGTTTGAGAAACTGGTTTTCGAACTCAGTCAACACATCAGGCGAGCACATGTTCCAAAGAGTCGTCATCCCCGCGAAGGCGGGGATCCAAGGACTCTGAATTCTGATAGCTGGATGGATGCAAAACCCTGACCTTCTATTCTTCGAGTCCAGACAAACTCTATGCGTATCGCTGCATTTCTGGTCGCTTGTCTTTTATCTTTTCCGGCGTTGTCTGCGGAAAACATCATGTTTTTCGGGAAAGCAATTGCGCAGGAGTACTTGCCCGACGTCAATGTGCCTTGCCCCGAAGGGAATGTCTGCACATATGAAGTGTACAGGTGGACGATTCGTGTGAATAAAATCGTTTCAGGGAAATTTAACGAAAAAATAGTGATGGCAGCGAGAGTGCAGCATGGTGAGTTCATCTTTGCCACAAAGCATGAAGCTCTATACGTGATACACAGAATCGACAGCGAAGAAAAGCGAAAATTATTGGGAGCGGACTATTGGCTTGACGAATATTCACCGCCTGAACCGATGGTTCTCTACTGTGTCTCCGATGCCAATAAGTATCATGAAATTGAGGAATCTGATCATATTATTGATCGGTTCCGAAAATCGAACTGCTATGTCCGATGGGGTGAAACCAAAGTCGACGAAAGCCCTAGGAAAAAGCCGGTGGCGGTACGTAAATGAATTACAGAAGGCTCCTCATCTCATTACCATTGCTCATATTCGCATGCTCCGCCTGCCACGCGTTGGAGGTCGTGACGATTGCTTCGGTTCTTGGTTCTCCAAAATCTTACAATGAAAAGGAATTGATTGTTTTCGGTTACTTCCAAATCAGCGGCAGTGAGCAAGGAAATATTTTCGGACGTTTGTGTATGGATAGGGAAGCGGCTGTAAATGACTATCAACCGCTGTGTGCATCGGTAGTTGTGCCGGACTCGATGAAACGATGGGCGGATAGTTCTGACAAAAAGTTTTCGTTGGTTCGAGGCACTTTCAAGACGTGGGATATTATCGCTGCTTATCCCGGGAAGTTGATTGATGTTACTCGGCTGGAGTATTACCAGGTTTGGTAACTAGTCTTGCGGATGGTTCGGAATAGATAAATTCGATAATTTGTGGGCAGGCGTGTTGGTCGATCATTACCGCCATCATCCACCCCGGTGCCTGTAGACTTGCACCATCTATCCTGAGCATCCGACAGCAGTGGCGAGAGCGAGTACGAAACGACCTTCTGAGCGCGCCGTTGCGCCGCCTGCGCGGCGGTTTTGGCACGAGATTGCACTGGTAGTGATCGCGCCGTTGCTGTTGTATCTGGCGGCCAGCCTGATCACCTACAGCCCGGCCGATCCGAGTTGGTCCAACACTGGCAGCGTCACTGGCGTGCTGCACAACTTGGGCGGCATCGGTGGCGCCTATATCGCCGATGTCGCGTTTTATTTTTGCGGGTTCGTTGCCTACACGTTGCCGCTGGTAATCGGCGGCTTGCTGTGGGTTGCGCTGTTCGGGCGCGATGGCAGCAGCGAGGCGGGATTGACGCCGGCGCTGCGCCTGGTTGGCATCGTCGGATTTCTGATTGCCGCTGCGGGCATCGCACAGCTGCAGGGCGGTGGACCGACGCTGGATCTGCCGGCCGAATCTGGCGGTATTCTCGGTCAGGCGGTTGGCAACGGTATGGCCAAACTGGTCGGACCGCTGGGCGCAAATCTGTTCCTGGTACCGCTGCTGCTGATCGCGGTGACGTTCGCAACCGGGCTTTCGTGGTTGCGCCTGATGGACCGGATCGGGCAGTGGGTGCTGGGTGGTTTGCGCGTGATTGGCGGGTTGTTCGGTACCAGCGTGCGCAGTGCGGGCGAATGGCAGCAGGCGCGCAACGCCAAGTTGGAACGCAAGGAAGTGCGCGAGCAGGATGTCGAACGCCGCGCCAAGCGCGAGCCTGTTCACATCGAACCACCCGCCAAACCCGTGATCGAACGCAGCGAACGTGCCAAGCGCGAGCAGCAGATTCCGCTGTTCAACGCCGATGCCGATGGCGCGCTGCCGCCGCTGTCATTGCTGGATGATCCCAAGCCGCAGCCCAAGGGGTATTCCGAGGAAACCCTGGAAACGCTGTCGCGCCAGATCGAGTTCAAGCTCAAGGATTTCCGCATCGACGTGACCGTGGTCGGCGCCTATCCCGGCCCGGTGATCACGCGCTTTGAAATGGAACTGGCGCCGGGCGTCAAGGTCAGCCAGATTTCCAGCCTCGACAAGGACATTGCGCGCGGGCTGTCGGTGAAGTCGGTGCGCGTGGTCGATGTGATTCCGGGCAAGTCGGTGATCGGGATCGAGATTCCGAATAGCCATCGCGAAATCATCTATCTGTCGGAAATTCTGCGTTCGCGCGAGTACGACAAGTCGGCATCACCGCTCTCGCTGGCGCTGGGCAAGGACATAGGCGGCAATCCGTCGGTAGTCGATCTCGGCCGCATGCCGCACTTGCTGGTCGCGGGCACCACCGGCGCGGGCAAGTCGGTCGGCCTGAACGCGATGGTCCTGAGCCTGTTGTACAAGGCCAGCGCGCGCGACGTGAAGATGTTGATGATCGACCCGAAGATGCTGGAGCTCTCGGTGTACGAGGGCATCCCGCATCTGCTGGCGCCGGTTGTGACCGACATGAAGGAGGCCGCGAACGGGCTGCGCTGGTGCGTGGCAGAGATGGAGCGGCGTTACAAGTTGATGGCGGCGGTCGGCGTGCGCAACTTGGCCGGATTCAACAAGAAAGTACGCGATGCGCAGGACGCCGGGCAACCGCTGATGGATCCGTTGTTCCGACCGAACCCTGCGATCGAGGAAGTGCCGCGACCACTGGAACCGCTGCCGTACATCGTCGTAATCATCGACGAGTTCGCCGACATGATGATGATCGTCGGCAAGAAGGTGGAGGAGCTGATCGCGCGACTCGCACAAAAATCGCGCGCCGCCGGTATGCATCTGATCTTGGCCACGCAGCGGCCATCGGTCGATGTGATCACTGGTTTGATCAAGGCCAATATCCCGACGCGCATTGCGTTCCAGGTGTCCAGCAAAATTGACTCGCGCACCATTCTCGATCAGTCCGGAGCGGAGACTTTGCTTGGTCATGGCGACATGTTGTACCTGCCGCCCGGCACTGCGATGCCCGAGCGTGTGCATGGCGCGTTTGTGTCCGATGACGAAGTGCATCGCGTGGTCGCTCACCTGCGGAAGCATTCGGGCGGAACGAATTACTACAGCGGCGTGCTCGAAGAAGTGCAGGCGATGGGCGACGGCGTGGTGGTCGGACCGACCGGCTTACCCGAGAGCGGCGGCGGAGCCGATGAATCCGACGTGCTGTACGACGACGCGGTGCGTATTGTCACCGAGACCCGGCGTGCCTCGATTTCCGGTGTGCAGCGCCGCTTGAAAATCGGCTACAACCGCGCGGCGCGCATGATCGAAGAGATGGAAAGAACAGGTGTGATCAGCCCGCCTGAACACAACGGTGACCGCACCGTACTTGCACCGCCACCGCCAAAGGATTGAGTGGCGGGTGTGCCGACGACTTTAGTTTAAAAAGGCAAAAGGCTCTGAATTCCCGCCTGCGCGGGAATGACGAAAATAGAGTAATTGACCGGATGCTGATTAGCGTGCAGCTTGGGCTTCGTTGGAAAGATGCACATCGCTTCCAAGCACAACATCCGCAAACCACGCGGTCACCTTGCCGCCGGTGTTGTCAGTGTCCGCGCCCAGCGAGATTCCGGTGATGCGCGGCGCGGCGGTGCCGAACGCTGCGCGGTAGTCGGCAGCAAGATCGCGATGTTCGGCGCGCCATTGGCCGGCGTGTGAGTCGCCACTTTGCAGCACCACCAACATTACTTTCGAATAATAGGCGCTCGGCGCGATGGTGCCGATTGCATGCTTGTTGTCCCAGACGTAGCACAAGGCCGCACGGGGCAGGTCAATACCGCTGACTGCGCGTGCAAGGCGCAACTTGACGCGTTCGCCGATCGTCAACTGCTTCAATGGCATGTCGAAAAACACATAGACGCGCGCGGCCAGATCGTCAGTGTGCTTGCTGGCAATATCGGCCGCTGCAATGCTGTGGTCGACCTTCCAGCGCCAGCTCAGCATTGGCGCAGGTGACACCTCGAGTTTGTAGATGATTGCACCGGCATTGTGATCGGCCTTGATGCGGAACACCTTCTCAGTGCCATCGCTCACCACTGCCATCTGCGCTGTCGGCTTGTGCCTGGATTCCGCGTACGAGGTCCAGCCACGAGGCAGGGTGGAGCCTCCTGTTGCACTGGAGAAATCGAGGCTGGGCAAAGCAGCAGCGGCACTAGTGGTGGGGGCGGCAATCGCTGCATGGACGGCAAGTGCTCGCACCAACATCAGTGCCTTCATTCGATTCTCCAGCGTGGATTGCAGCGGCGCGTCATGGTGCAGTATTTCGCGCAGTTTGGCGCGAGCAGAGTGTGAACGATGAATTGAACGATGATTCGTTGCCCGCAGGCCATTGGATGTCGGCCCGCATTCAGCCATGCCTGTCCACAATTCGCACCCATTGAGTTTCCATCAATTTTCCATTCTCGCCAACGGAATCTGCATGCTCCGATTCGTCCAATACCCGCGACTGGCCATGGCTTCATTCGCCATCGCACTGCTTGCCACATCCATAACTTTCGCCGGTCCACGCGAAGACATTGCGAAGTTCACCAATGGATTGAAGGGGCTGGATGGTCATTTTGTGCAGCGCGTATTCTCCAGCAATGGCCGACTCAAAGAGGATTCCAGCGGCCGCGTGTCACTTTCGGCACCGCGTCAGTTTCGCTGGGAATACGTCAAGCCAAATCCGCAGTTGATTGTTGCCGACGGCGATCATGTGTGGATTTACGATCCCGATCTCGAGCAGGTGACGGTCAAGAACCAGAACGCCGAAGAACAACAAAGCGCGCTGACTGTGTTGATCGACCCCGGCGAACTGGATCGAAGCTACAACCTGGCCGATGGCGGCACGCAGGATGGGGTGAAGTGGGTCGCGCTGACTCCGAAAAAAGTGTCGGAAGATTCGCAGTTCAAACAGGCGAAACTCGGCTTTGATCCGCAAGGCGGGCTGCAGCGAATGACAATCGAAGACACGCTGGGCCAGCGCACCGAGATCTCCTTCAGCGACTGGCAGCGCAATCCAAAGTTTGTAAAGGGCTTGTTTACTTTCAAGCCGCCTAAAGGTGTTGATGTGGTTGGCGACACCGGGAAGTCGGCGGAAGTGAGCCCGTTGAAGGATTGAGTTGCGCTCGCACCATGCGCTAGGGAGTGGAAGGAGCGAGCATGCTTGTTTGGTTTGGCGATCAACCGGAATGGCTTTTGTGGTTCGACAGGCTCACCACGAACGGTCTACAAAAACTTTTGGATTGCACCTCTGCACTGGAACGGGGTAGCTGCGGGGGCCGGCACATACAACTAAAAACACAAGTCGAACCACGACAACCTCAACCATTCGTGGTGAGCCTGTCCAACCACAACACAGCCGAATTTTGATCGAACCTGCGTATCCGCTCGCGTAGAATGCGCACGTGGCCAAGTCCCGACCCTCGCGCACCGCGCCATTGTTCACACCGCCGGAAGGCTTGAAGCCGCTGGCCGAGCGAATGCGCCCGCGATCGCTGGGCGAGATGGTGGGTCAGCGTCGCTTGCTGGCCGAGGATGCATCGCTGCGACGCGCCATCGAATCCAGCCACGTGCATTCGATGATCCTGTGGGGGCCGCCGGGTTGTGGCAAGACTACGCTGGCGCTATTGCTGGCGAAATATGCCGACGCAGAATTCGTCGCGATTTCTGCGGTGCTCACGGGCCTGCCGGATGTGCGGATCGTGCTGGCCGAGGCACAGGCGCGCTTCGAGCAAGGTCGGCGTACGGTGCTGTTCGTCGATGAGGTGCATCGTTTCAACAAGACCCAGCAGGATGCTTTCTTGCCGCATATCGAACGCGGCTCGATCGTGTTTGTCGGCGCGACGACCGAGAATCCCTCGTTCGAGTTGAACTCGGCGTTGCTCTCGCGTTGTCGAGTGCACGTGCTGGAAGCTGTTTCCATTGACGATATCGTGGAGGCATTGCGGCACGCACTGACCGATGCTGAGCACGGACTCGCCGACCGCCAACTGGCGATCGCAGATGCGCAA
Source organism: Lysobacterales bacterium (assembly GCA_038216155.1). GTDB lineage: Bacteria > Pseudomonadota > Gammaproteobacteria > Xanthomonadales > Xanthomonadaceae > SZAS-103. The sequence continues at coordinate 13,561 of JBBQQH010000024.1, read as the reverse complement.
CTCCAACTGATCGCGCACGCAGCCGATGGCGATGTGCGTCGCGGTTTGACCTTGCTCGAAATCGCGTCAGAACTTGCAGGTGACGGCGGAGCGATTACCGATCTCACGCTGCAACAAGTGCTGGCCGATCGCACGCGTCGCTTCGACAAGGGCGGCGAGCAGTTTTACGACCAGATATCGGCACTGCACAAGTGCGTGCGCAGCTCCAATCCTGATGCCGCGTTGTACTGGTTTGCTCGCATGCTCGACGGCGGTTGCGATCCAATTTATCTCGCGCGGCGGCTGACGCGGATGGCGGTCGAGGACATCGGCTTGGCCGATCCGCGCGCGCTGCAGATGGCGATCGAAGCGTGGGATGCGTACGACCGACTCGGCAGTCCCGAAGGCGATCTGGCATTGGCGCAGGTGGTGATTTATCTTGCCAGCACCGCGAAATCGAATGCCGCTTATGTCGCATTCGGCGAAGCACAACGCGACGTGAGCGAGCATGGAACCGCCGCCGTGCCGATGCATCTTCGCAACGCGCCGACGAAGCTGATGAAACAACTCGGATATTCGAAGGGATACCAGTACGATCCCGACACCGAGGGCGGTATCGCACTGCAACAGACAGGATTTCCCGATGCGATGGGCGAGCAAATTTACTATCAGCCGGGTTCGCAAGGGCTTGAAGTACGTCTAGCTGAAAAGCTCGACAACCTGCGCCAGGCTCGCGCAGCAGCGCGCAAGCAATCCACTTCCGGCAAGGATTGACGATGGCAACCGTCGGACTTTGGTGGCAACAGTTGCTGCTGGTCATGTGCGGCGGTGCGCTTGGCGCTGGCATGCGCTTCTGGATGGGGGGTGCGTTGCTGCGCGCCTTTGGCGAGCGACTCCCGTGGGGCACATTGACGGCGAATCTTGTCGGCTCATTCGCTGCGGGATTTCTGGCGGTATGGCTGGAGGGCAGGGGACAGTCCGCGCTGTACTGGCGGGCGTTCCTGATCGTGGGCTTGCTCGGCGCACTCACGACATATTCGGCGTTGATGCTGGATTGCCTGATCTTTTCGCGATCCAACCGCAGCGAGGTCGCGCTGGTGTATCTGGCCATAACCTTGATTCTTGGCTTGTTGCTGGTGTGGTGCGGCGCGCGTTCGGCACAATGGCTGCGGCCGTTGTAAGCCGATGACGATCAGGCCCGGCGCAACTCGGATGATCGGCCATCGTCATTCATGGCTTCGTGCACAATGCCGTCGACGGGCGCAAGGGCGCGCCTCGGGTGCAGCCACTTGATCAAATTCCACCCTGCACTCTGGCTTCGCTTCCTGCGATTGCGCTGGTGGCAACTGTCGAACAGCGTCGATCATGACGAGGTGATCTCGACGGTCGATACCGACGGCAGTCTGCGTTCGAGTTACCTGTTCATGTGCGTGATGTCGGCCGGGATCTCGATTACTGGGCTGCTGATCAATTCACCTGCAGTGATCATTGGCGCGATGCTGATCTCGCCGTTGATGTCGCCGATTGTTCGGCTGGGCCTGGGCGTGGCGACACTCGATTACGTGCGCGTGCGACGCGCGCTGGGTGTGCTCACGATCGGCATGCTGTTCGCATTGCTGACTGCGCTGGTGATCGCATGGCTGTCGCCGATCCAGGACATGACCCCGGAAATTGCCGCGCGCACGCGCCCCAATCTGTTCGATTTGGTGATCGCGATTTTGTCTGGACTCGCCGGTGGCTACGCGATGGTGACGCGTCGGGGTGGTGCGATCGTTGGCGTGGCGATTGCGACCGCCTTGATGCCGCCAATGGCGGTAGTCGGTTACGGTGTGGCGTCTGGACAATGGCTGGTGGCGAAGGGTGCGCTGCTGCTGTTTTCGACCAACCTGGTGGCGATCGCACTGAGTGTGACCGCAATCACCACCTGGTACGGATTCAGCCTGTCGGAATTTCGCAGGGCCATTGTCTGGCAAACCGGCCTCGTGTTTCTGCTGGTGCTGCCGCTGGCGTATCCATTGTGGCAATCGCTGGGCGCGATCACTCGCGAGACGCAGATCGCGCACGCGGTGCGCCAGGCTGTCGCCGACACGTTTGGCGCAGACCAGAGTCGTGTGATCAGCCTGCAGGTCTCGACCGATCGAGCTACCCACGCCAATCGGGTCGATCTGGCGCTGGCCTCGCGTCATTACACACGTGAAGACGACGCCCGACTGCGCGAGGCAATCCATACCGCGGTGCAGCTACCGATCGTGCTGCGACTGTCGCCGATTCTGGAGGCCGATCCACAGCACGTTGCGCTGTCGGATTCATCACTCTCCAATCCGATCGCGGCGATCAAGCCGGTTGGGCCCAAGCGGGCGCCGACAATGACGAAAGACGATCCGGTGTCGGCATTACTGGCGAATTTTCCACTACCGCTGGCTGCGAAGCAGGTTAATGCAAAGGCCAAGCGCGTGGTGCTTTATCTCGCCTCGACCGATACCAGCTTGAAGGTCAGTCGTTCGCTGGAACAGTCGCTGAGTGAGCGTGTTCCCGACTGGTCGGTGCGCGTGGTGCCCCCGATGCAGGGTTTGCCCGAGGTGCGATTTGCGCGAGGCAGTTCGGCGATTGATGTCGATGCAGAACAGACCATCGGCTTGATCAAGTGGGCGTTGGCCGAATGGGGTGTTCAAACAGTGCGGGTGTACGGGTATGCCAGCAGCGACGGGAAGGGCAATGCGCGGCTGGCTCAGCACCGAGCCGATGTGGTCGCCAAGAGCTTGGCGGCGGTCAACATAAAAGCGGAATCGGAAGTTGCCTATCGCCCCGATCAGTCGCACGGCGAACTGCGCGACGGGCGCAGCGCCTTCTGGATTGCGGTGGTGACGCCGAATTCTGTAGTGCCTTCAGCGCAGACCCCTGCCGTGCCGCTACCGCCGACCGTGGCGCCTTCGGCAGCACAGCCGACAACAGCCGAACCGGAGCCGCAATCGGCAAATCCGTCGCGCTGAGGCAGATCTGTTACGCCAATCTGACTCGTGCATTGTCCCGACCGTCACATGGTGTGCGCTGCAATATGCGATTACTGAACCTCACGCAAAGGAGTTGCATGTATCTCGTTGGCCTTGGCACCGCGTACCCGAAGCAGCGCTACACCAAGCTCGATTGCTGGGAGGCCTTCAGTCAGTCGCCGTGGTTCGAGCGGCTGGATCGGCGCGCGCGGATGATCACTGAATTGGTGCTCAAGCGCGATAACGGGATCGAGGCGCGGCATCTGGCGGTGGATTCGCTGGATAATGTCTTCGCGATCGATCCCGACACCTTGCACGAACGATTCCTGCACCACGCGCCATTGCTGGCGACGCAGGCAGCCGAACGCGCGCTCGCCGACGCCGGCCTTGATGCCAGCGAGATCGATGGCGTCATCGTCAGCACCTGCACCGGATATCTATGCCCGGGTCTTAGCAGCTATGTGACTGAATCTCTCGGCTTGCGCAACAATGTGCAGGCATTCGATCTGGTCGGGCAGGGCTGCGGCGCGGCATTGCCGAATTGGCGCATGGCCGAGTCGCTGCTGGCATCCAACCGCTGCGCGCGCGTGCTGGCCGTGTGCGTGGAAGTGAGCAGCGCGGCCATGTACCTCGATAACGATCCTGGCGTGCTGATCAGCGCGTGCCTGTTCGGCGATGGTGCAGGCGCAGCCATCTTGTCGGCACAGCCACAACCCGGCAAGCGTCGCATTCGCTGGCATGCAGCGGCATCGCGGATCGATCCGACCGAGCGCAATGCGCTGCGCTTCGAGCAACGCGGCGGACTGTTGCGCAACATCCTCACTCGCGAGGTTCCCGCGCTGGCCGCTCACCACGCGCAGCAGGTGCTGGACGATGTATTGCACGCCGAAGGCCTGCAACAGACAGACATTTCCGCATGGATCTGGCATGCCGGCGGTCGCGATGTGCTGGCCGCATTGCGCGAGAAGCTTGGGCTAGCCGAGGACGATCTGCGCCACAGCGCGCTGATGTTGCGCGAATACGGCAATCTCAGCAGCGCGTTCGTGTATTTCGTGTTGCAGGCGGCATTGGCCGATGACACACCCGCTGGTTGGTGGTGGATGGCCTCGTTCGGTGCCGGATTCAGCAGCCACGGCGCGTTGCTGGAAGTGGAATGAACGGGTCTCCACTCGACACGGAGGGCCGCCAATGATGCCGCGCGTGGTCGAACCCGAGTTGCTGGACAGCTTGCCGCCGCAGGATCCACGCGCCGTGCGTTCGCGTGCCGATCTGCGCAGGATCAATCGCCTGATGCTACATCCATCGCTGCTGCTGAATACGCTGAACGCGTGGATTGGCAAGCGCGCTTCGCCACACGGCGGCGCGCCAATTCGTCTGCTGGAACTGGGTGCAGGCGATGGCAGCCTGTTGCTGCGGATTGCGCAACAGCGTGCTCGCGACTGGCCATTGGTTCACTTGCAGTTGCTCGATCTGCATCCGGTTGTCAGCGAGGAAACTCTGGGTGCCTACCGTGCCTTGGGTTGGACGGTCGAGGTTCTGCAATGCGATATTTTCGACTGGTGCCATCAGGTCGACACCGAGGTGCGCCCGATCGTCATCGCCAATCTGTTTTTGCATCACTTCGAGGGCGATCGCCTTGACCTGTTGTTGCGCGGAATCGCAACCCGAGCGCGCGCGTTCGTTTGCCTTGAACCGAAACGTTCCCAGATCGCTTTAATTGGCAGCCAGCTACTGGGTCTGATCGGCTGCAATGACGTCACCCGCCACGACGCCGTGATCAGCGTGCGTGCCGGCTTCACCGCGCAGGAATTGTCAGGGCGCTGGCCCGTTGCGGCCGACTGGACGCTCGACGAATCGGGCGCCGGATTGTTCAGTCATCGCTTGCAGGCGCTACGCCTGCCAGTGCGATGAACACTCCAGACCCAGTACATATCGTGTCGTTCATGCTCAAGCTCGAAGCCTTATTCAAATGAAACCAAATTCGCGATCATTCGATGCAATCATCGTTGGCGGCGGTCCCGCGGGCTGCACGGCCGCGATCTTGCTCGCGCAAGCGGGCTGGTCGATTGCACTGATCGAGAAGCATGTGTTTCCGCGTCGCAAGGTTTGCGGCGAGTGTATTGCTGCTACCAATCTTCCGTTGCTCGATGCGCTAGGCGTGGGTGATGCATTCAATGCCATCGCTGGCCCGGAGCTGCGCACCGCCGAATTGTTCGTGGGCGAGCACACGCTGCAAGCAGCCCTTCCCCCACTCGAAGATTTGCGTCATCGGTGGGGCAGGGCGCTGGGCCGCGAACACCTCGACACGCTGCTGCTGCAACGCGCCGTTCAAGCCGGCGCGACCATCTGGCAACCGTGGACGGTGAAGCGGATCGAACGAATGGAAGGCGATGAGTCTGGTCATGCCTGCGATGTGCTCAATGTTGAATCAGGCGAGAGCGAACGACTGTCTGCTCCGATTCTGATCGCGGCGCACGGCTCGTGGGAACTTGACCCTGCCATTGAGCATGCCCGGCGGCCGCCACGCAACTCGGATTTGTTTGCATTCAAAGGCACGTTTCGCAACACGCGACTGACGCCGGGCGTGTTGCCGGTGCTGGCATTTGCCGGCGGATACGGCGGCATGGTGCTGGGTGATCATGGATTGACCACGCTGGCGTTTTGCATCCGTCGCGATGCATTGCGCGTTGCGCGTGATCGTCATCCTGGAATGAAAGCCGCAGAGGCTGCACAGGCATACGTGAAAGAGCAATGCCGCGGCGTCCGCGATGCGATGGACGGCGCACAACTGGATGCGCCGTGGCTTGCAGTGGGTCCGATCAAACCAGGCATCCGCAAACCGTGGCGCGGACATGGACACTTTGCGGTCGGCAACGTCGCCGGCGAAGCGCACCCGATCCTGGGCGAGGGCATCAGCATGGCGATGCAATCGGCGTGGCTGTTGTGCGAACGCTTGCTGGCCGACTCGGCCGGGTTGCGCACGCCGTCGCCTTGCCCGGAGTTGATGGAATCTGTGGGCAACGATTACATGAAGCGCTGGCGCAACGCCTTTGCCTCGCGCATCAGGCTGGCAGCGATTTACGCGCATCTGGCGATGCGACCACGACGCGCAGCAGTTCTTCTGCCACTGCTGCAACAGTGGCCGGGATTACTGACGCTTGGGGCGAGGGCAGGGGGCAAGGTGCGTCAGGTTGTGCAGATTCCAGAGGCGACCGCCATACCCAACTAATTACGCACCGTTGCCAGCATGTCCCTACTTGCAGGCGGGACCTTGGACCTGAGATCACCAGAGTCCAGGCGCTGCCGTTGGGACTAGCGTGCAGAATGAGCCGATGCGAACCGCATCAATCATGCAGTAAACTGCAAGCATCACTGCATCGGAAGCACACACAATGATCAAGACGTTCATTACCGGCGAAAAATGCCCGTCGTCCGGCATCTATCGCGCGATCCACGAGCCAGCACATAGCGAAGAGCACGAGATCACGTGCATCAAGGGTCATTCGTTTCCCGCTTGCAACCACAAGGGTTGCCACCCGAGTTTCTTCGAAGTTCGCCTGGCCCGCCATCCCAGCGACCATCCGTATTTCTCGATTTGATCGTTGTGCAAGACAGCGCAAACGTTGTTACTCGAGTCTGGAAACCAACCGGGTTTTTCATACAAGCTCTGACCGTCTGGCGCACGCCTATTTGCCCGGAGCCTCGACCGGAAAGATGGCAAGGTTAAGTCCCGGGTGTTTGGCCGCTAGCTTGCGAAAATATCGGGAACGATCGACGCAATCCGGATCGGGCTCACATTCGGACCATTCGGGCGGGCCCTCGACGTACTCCCAGCGGCCGTTGCGGCAAGCGAGCAGGGCATTGATCGATTCGTAGTGTTGCGTGCCGTCTGCCGATTGCGGGTCTGTCTCGATCCAAGCCCAATCGCAACCGGATTTGAGGTGAGTAACGACGAAGATGACGTCGAGGCTCGACATCCGTTTGACGAACCTTCGCAACACCTCCAGCATCGCCTTGCGCTCGGGACTTGCGCGGGCGAGCGCAGGAGACCTGCGCGATCGAGTGCGCTCCGGCGCTTGGTCGGCAAGCGGCGGCGGTGGCTCTGGCTGCTACGGGTGAGCACAACAGCAGCCAGCTCATCCAGCGCGAGGCGCCGCTCACGTCGCCATAGATGCGGGCCACGAACTTGTTGAAGCCGGGTTCCAACTCATTGCGGCCGCCGCCGTTGACGCCGGAGAACAGCAGCTTCACCTCGCCGATCTTCGACAGTTCGGCTTGGTAGGCGCGCACTGCCTCGAGCGTCGAAACGTCTTGCGGCATCACGTAGACCAGCAGGGTATGCACGCCTTCGACGGTGTCGATTTTCGGCTTGTCGTCGTTCACCGGCCCGAGCGCGACCTGCATCTCGTCGAAGGCTTTCTTTTCGTAGTAGCGGATGCTGGAGCCGGCGAAGCGTTGGATCTGCGGGTGGTCGGCGGCGCCCTTGATGTCGGTGCCGTCGGGCAGGTCTGAGGCGTCGGTGGCACCCGCAAGGGCAGGTGCCAGAGCAAACAACAGGGTGAGCAGGATGATTTTTATGGGCAGTAGTTTCATGGCACATTCTCCGAGAGCGAACAGGTCCGTGCTGAACCGTATCGGCAATCGGAAGGAAATCCGGACACGCCCCAACAAATCAATCTCATTTCCGAAGGGAGGCGGTAGAGCAGACGCAAATCGCGCGGTTGATCAAGTCATGCGCGAACGTTTGGTCGAGTGGCGGGCGCGCCGTTGAAAGAGCGCGCAGCCACATCCGCTGGCTACTCCCGGAGTTCCACCCGCAGCCGCGCGTCGCGCGCGAGCAGGCCAGAATCGATGACAACTTCTGGAGAATCTGGCCGCCCTCGGCCGAGCGCGACGATCAACACCACGCGCCGTAGGTTTACGTAGGCATCATCGTCCTGCAAAGACACTCGCAGGCTGTAGCTTCACGACGGGCCGGATGCTGATCGCCGCCGCGATGGTGCTCACCAGCAGCACTCCGAGGACGCCTACCAGCGGAGTGAACCACATCATCCGGAACGGGAATCCGAGGGTGAGTACGAACTCGCCGGCGATGCCGCACACACCTAGCCCGATGCCAGTTCCCAGCAACGCGCACACCGCCGCTTGCATCAGCACCATCGCGGTCAGGGTTCCGGATGATGCACCCATCGCCTTGAGCACGGCGTATTGGGGCTGGCTTTCGTAGGTGAACATGTACAGCATCACGCCGGTCAAGCCGAAACCCATGGTCATGGCCAGCGTCAGCATGGCAGCAATGTCGCCAACGTCCTCGGAATTGACCAGAAACCAGCGAACAGTGTCCGACTTGAAGTCTTCGGTTGAGCGCGCGCGCAAACCGGTGCGCTGCGCGATGCGCTTCGCCAGCTCGCTCGGCGACACATCGCCAGCGGCTGTGGCCAGCACGAACGTCAGCGTATGCGGCTCGGTCGGCAGGATGCGCGCAGCGTTGGGCAACGTTGTATAGAGCAGTGGGCGTGGCGGGAACCGCGGCAGCGTGTCGGACTTGCCCAGCACGCGAACCAGTTGGTCGTTGATCAGCAGTTCGTCTCCCTTTGCCAGTTCGCGCATCGCAACGTTCAGATGCGTACCGTCATGCGGCCACTGGTCGCGTACGCGTGACGGGGTCTGCAACTTTCCTGCAGTGCCACCGGCATCGACGATGACCGCGTCGCGCGCGCATAATGCATTCGGACTTGCGCCCCTGATCGCCGGGGCGCCAGCCAGCGTGGCGTCATCCACCCCGATCACCTGGAACGTCTGGAAGCTTCCGTTCGCGAAGCGAGCATCGGCCATGCCTAGCGCGAGCGGGGCCGCGTAGCGCACGCCTTCGACGCTGCGCACCCGGTATAACGCGGATGTCGGGATGTTGATGGTCTGCTCGACCGACTCGACCGCCGGGTCCATGACCCAGACATCCGCTGCGGAATTCTCGGAGATCAGCGCAAAGCCCCGCGTCATGAATCCACAGAAATACGATGCAGCGAAGGTGACCAGAAAAGAGGTGAATGCAATCCCGAACAGCAGCCCCGCAAACTTGGCGCGGTCTGCGATGAGCATTTTCAGCGCAATGCGGAACATCAACGCGCGCTGCTGGGAGGATTTTTGGCGGCGGGCGCGGTCTGGATGAAAGCGTCCATCTGCTGACCCAGATAGACCGGCAAGGTGCCGCGCTCGAAGCTGTAGATCACCTGCAGTACGCGTAGATCCGTACGCTCGGTGCTTTGTCCGGTCAGTGAAGTCTTCGGCGTGACGTACGGTTCGATGTATTCAAACCGTAGCGGAATGCTCAGGCGCGGATTACCGCGCACAAACCCGCGTGCCTGCGCGTCCGGGCGAACGCGCCAGGCATCGTTTTCGTCGATATCCACACGCACGTACATCCGGCTGTCGTCTCCGACCAGCATCAACGGCTTTGCAGACCCGCCACTAGCTGCGTACTCGCCCGCGCGAATGTTGATCTGAAGAATGCGGCCGGCGGCTGGGGCGCGTACGACTGATCGTTCGATGTCGACCTGGATTTGCGCCGCGACCGCGTTGGCGGACGCACGGGCCGACTCTGCTGCTGCTGCGTCGTCACGTGCATTGCTGAGCATCTCGACGCTGATGGCACCGCGATCCTTTCGCTGTAGACGGGTCAGGAAATCGAGTCGATGGCGTGGCTTGGCCAGCGCCGCCTCGGCTTCGCGGACACTTGCCTTGGCTACATCCAGGCGCGCCTGCAAGTCGCGATCATCGATCTTGAACAAGGGATCCCCGGCCTTCACCATGTCGTCCACTTGCACATCGATCGCGCGCACGACACCGGACACCGCCGTACCGATCGAGACGTTGCCCCTCCCGGTTTCGGTGATGCCGGTCCCCGCGATAAAGGTGGCGAAGGGTGCCTGCGCGGCGGGAATGGCCGACATCCTCGCGGGGGCAGGGCGGTTGGTGTCAATTACTGCGTACACGGCGATTGCCACGCCCACGAGTGCTACGACGACCAGGAGGACTATTTTGTTCACGGTGAGCCCATTTGCCGGTGGCCTTGGCTGACATCAACCACCTTTCCATCTTCCATGCGTGCGATGCGGTCGGCGTAGTCGAATATGCGGTTGTCATGCGTCACCACGATCATGGCGCGATCGGGTGCGCGGGCGACATCGCGAAGAATATCCATCATCGCGTGCCCCGCCTGGGCGTCGAGGTTGCTGGTCGGTTCATCGCAGATCATCAGTTTCGGGTTGTGCACCAGCGCCCGCCCAATGGCAACGCGTTGTTGCTGTCCGCCACTGAGTTTGGAGGGACGCGTGTTGGCTTTGGCACTGAGTCCAACGGTGTCCAGCACACTGCGGGCACGTCGCTCGGCCTCGTTGCGGGGTGTGCCTTTGAGCAGTAGCGGCACCGAAATGTTCTCCAGTGCCGAGAGAGCAGGCAACAGATTGAATGACTGGAACACAAACCCTATCGTGTCGCCGCGAAAGCGCGTGCGTTCGCGCTCAGACATGGCGTGGACGTCACGGCCGAGCACCTCGCATTGACCGCCATCCTGATCAAGAATCGCGGAGATGATCGAAATCAACGTGGTCTTGCCGCAACCTGACGGACCGACCAGCATCAGCAGTTCGCCAGTGCGAACATCGAGGTCCACGCCCCGGAGCGCCTTGACGCTGCCATCGCCCGCGCCGTAACTCTTGGTCACGCCGCGGCAGCGTACTGCGATGTCCTGCATTGATTCAGTCACAACTGCGCCACTGAAAAGGGATCACAACGCTCATCGGCATTCGTTCGCCCGACCTCAGGATTCCGTGACAAGGTACCGCACAAGCGCGTCGCAACAGAACCTAGTACTTCGCATAATGTATATTATGTAATATTCGAGGTTCACCCGGTGAGGCAACGTGCCCCCGTCCCTCGGGCTTGGCACAAGCTCGCGCACTCTTTGGGTTGGCGGCACCGCCGTTTTCGTGTTGGGTAACGAACGGTGTTTGCAGCGACTGAACATTACGGTGGCGCATCGCATCGCCGCGATGCGTCAGCAATACGTCCGGATCGAACCTAGCGAAAACTCAGGACAGCCTAGGTGCGCCAGGCGAAAGGAAACCACGATGCTTGAACGACTGGAAAATCTGCCGAACGGAATCGATGGTCTGAAGGCTGTCGGCAAGGTCACCAAGGAGGATTACCAGAACGTCTTCCAGCCGCTGCTGGATGATGCCCGTCGTGACGGTCGTCGTCTGCGTTTGCTCTACCAGCTCGGACCGGAATTCGACGGGTTTACCGCAGGCGCAGCGTGGCAGGACGCGAAGCTTGGCCTGCACTCGTTGCGACGTTTCGACGGCTGCGCCATCGTGAGTGACATCGTATGGATTCGCGAGTCTGCGCGGCTGGTCGGGTTCATCCTGCCCTGCCCCGTCCAGGTTTTCAGCAACGCCGAGCGCGAAAAAGCTGTCGTGTGGCTTGCCCAGATTCCCGCAGGCGTTGCCACTTCGCACCAGCTTCTGCCGGAATCCGGCGTCATTGTCGTCGACGTCGGCGCCGCTCTGCGCGCACAGGACTTCGACGCCATCGCGCTGACCGCGGACACCTGGATCGAGGCCCATGGAGAGCTGCACGGAATTGTCATTCATGCTCGCGAGTTTCCGGGTTGGGAAAGCCTGGAAAGCTTCTTCGGTCATCTGCGTTTCATCCGGAATCACCATCAAATGGTCGCCAGGGTTGCCCTGGCAACGGACAGCAAGTTGGCGAGCGTCGCGCCCCGCATCGCCGAGCATTTCGTGAAGGCGGAGGTAAAAGCGTTCCCTTACGACGCAATTGAGACCGCAATTGCATGGGCAGGGAAATGAGGGTCGGCAGGGATTCGTGTAAAAAACAGCCAATCGCTTCCTAACAGATTGTTGCAGCATGGATTCTTCGAGAAAAATCGATCGGCGCGATTTCTCGGTTGAGGTCCAAGGTGTAGTCCCCGAACCGGTTGATATGCGATGTTCGGTACGGCGATAGACCCGCCAGCACTTCCGGGCTGATGGTCCGACCTTCGTCCCTCAGCTCCGCCAGAGCCCTGGGCATCTGCTGAACGCTGTGCAGAATTACCAGGTTGGCTACAAGCTGGTTGTGGGTAGCGCACGATCTTGCTTTGCTCGTGCTGGACGTTCCCGGCGATGATTCCTTCTCCGCCGAAGAGGGTCTAAGGAAACTCATGCAGACTATTCTGGATGCCATCGGCTCCACACCCCTGATTCAGATTGACGGTATCTGGATCAAGCTGGAATTCCTCAACCCTTCGGGATCCATCAAGGCACGTATCGCAAAATACATGATAGAACGCGCCGAACGGGAGGGGCTGCTAAAGCCTGGCGATACCATAGTAGAAGCAAGCAGCGGTAATACCGGTAATGCGCTGAGCATGGTGGCCGCCGTCAAGGGCTACAAGATGCTGGTCTTGATGCCGAATGGACTGAGCCGCGAACGCACCGCCATCTCACGGGCTTTTGGCGCCGAAGTCCACATCATTGGGGATTTCCATGTGACAGATGCGCTCGCCGAGGTGCGTCGTCTGGGCAATTTGCCCGGCTATTTTGCGCCACAACAATTCGATAATGAGTGGAATGTGGACGAGAACCGCGAATGGCTGGCGCAAGAGATCCTCGCGCAACTGCCTGCAGGCGTACTGCCTGATGCGGTTGTCAGCGGCGTGGGAACAGGCGGCACCATCATCGGCGTCGGCCAGGCGTTCAAGGCCATCAACCCGTCGTGCAAGGTTGTTGCGCTGGAGCCGAGCGAGTCATGCACGATACTCTGCGGCGAAATAGGAAAGCATCTGATCGAAGGCATCGCCGATGGATTTGTGCCCGGTATTATTCAACGTCATCGGACTCTTCTCGATGAAGTCGTGACGGTCGAGTCCGCGGACGCCGTGCGGGAGATGCGGCGGCTGGCACGCGAGCGCGGCATCTTCGTCGGCCCATCGTCAGGCGCGCACCTGATCGCCGCACGCGAATTGCGCGACCGGCATAGGGTCGAGCATGTCGTTACCTTTTTTTGCGACGAGGGCGAGAAATACATCAACGACTATTGGCTCTGACAGGAATCCGCGCGGCCGATCAATCGCCGCGAGACTCTGGCGAACCGGAAAGGCGCTCTCTCATCCAGTTGATCAACCCCCCGCGCAGCAGGAACAGCACTTGTCGCGGCGACATGTGGTGGTGCACCTGGAACTTGTACTGGCGCGTGATGTTCTCGACCGCAAGCTTGCCGCCTTCTGTCAGCGCGCGCCGCAGGTTGGTCAGTCGCAGCACGTCGCCGGCCTGGATGCGGTCGTAGTCCGCAGCGTCGATGAAGGTCAGCGGCAGCACGCCGAAGTTGATCAGGTTTTGCGAGTGGATCCGCGCGAAACCCTTGGCCAGGACAGCGCGCAGCCCGAGGTAGTGCGGGCCCAGTGCGGCGTGCTCGCGACTCGAGCCTTGCCCGTAATTGTTCCCGCCCACCACGATGTGGCCAGGCACTTGCTTGGCCCGCAACGCGTAGCTGGGATCGAGCATGTCGAAGGAGAACTCGGCGATCCTGGGAAT
>JBBQQH010000023.1:0-47627 GCA_038216155.1 Lysobacterales bacterium | reverse complement strand
GCGTATATCGTACCCACTACCGGACCCGCGATGAGGCTCGGGCCGATCTGTTCGACTACCTGGAGCGGTTCCACAATCCGCGAATGCGTCGTAGAGTTGCCCGGCGTGATCGGGAGTTTCAGGCCTTAATCAAACCGTCCGCAGAAACGGGGTAGAACCCCAATGCTCTGCGTAAATTGCGAGTCGTTTGGATGGAACAGAAGCTAAATATTCTCTGAGCTCACGAGAACAATCGCTGTCGTCTTTAAGCTTCCCCTCACCTGCAAAGCCAATAAGCTGACTCAGATGCTTTGATGCAATCTGTTCGGGGTTGTCCTTCCAGAGATTTAAAAGTGGCATTTGACAGTTCCGGTCAGTTCTTTAACAGATACGAAACGCGGAAAGGTATCGGAATCATAGGAATTCAACCCAATCCTATGTTCTGGTCTTTCCTCTCCGCGAGCCGCTTCTCAAGGTAGTGGATATTCATTCCACCTTGCTGGAATCCCTGGTCGGCCATGATGCGTTGCTGCAGCGGCACGTTTGTCTTGATGCCGTCGACGATCATTTCGGAGAGCGCCACGCGCATGCGGCAGATTGCGGTATGGCGGTCGTTGCCGTGGACGATCAGCTTGCCGATCATCGAGTCGTAATTCGGCGGCACGCGATAGCCTTCGTAAATGTGGCTGTCCACGCGCACGCCGGGGCCACCGGGGGCGTGGAAGTGCTGGATCAGGCCCGGGCAGGGCATGAAAGTGTCCGGGTCTTCGGCGTTGACGCGGCATTCGATCGCGTGGCCGCGAATGACGATGTCCTCCTGCTTTAACGACAGCGGCATGCCGGCGGCGATCATCAATTGTTCGCGCACCAGATCGACGCCGGTGATCATTTCAGTCACCGGATGCTCGACCTGGATGCGCGTGTTCATTTCGATGAAATAAAAGCGGCCGTCCTCGAACAAAAACTCGAATGTGCCGGCGCCGCGATAGCCGATGCGGATGCAGGCCTCGACGCAGACTCCACCGATTTCGGCGCGTTGCGCGTCGGTGATGCCTGGCGCGGGCGCTTCCTCGACAACCTTCTGGTGGCGACGCTGCATCGAGCAGTCGCGTTCGCCGAGATGGATCGCGTTGCCTTGGCCATCGGCCAGCACCTGAATTTCGATGTGGCGCGGGTTTTCGAGGAATTTCTCCATGTAGACCTGCGAATTGCCGAACGCGGCTTTCGCCTCCGCCTGCGTGGTCGCGATGGAATTGAGCAGCGCCGCTTCGGTGTGCACGACGCGCATACCGCGTCCGCCGCCGCCGCCGGCAGCTTTAACAATGATCGGATAGCCGATGCGTTTGGCGATCGCCATGGCTTCGGCGTGATCTTCCGGCACCGGCCCGTCCGAGCCGGGAACGCATGGCACGCCGGCGGCTTTCATCGCCTTGATCGCCTCGACCTTGTCGCCCATCAATCGAATCGTTTCAGCGCGCGGACCGATGAAGATGAAGCCGGATTGCTCGACACGTTCGGCAAAGTCGGCGTTCTCCGAAAGAAATCCGTAGCCGGGATGAATCGCTTGCGCGTCGGTGACTTCGGCCGCCGCAATCAGTGCGGGAATATTGAGATAGCTTTCGGACGACGGCGCCGGCCCGATGCAGACCGACTCGTCGGCCATCGCGACATGCTTGAGGTTGCGATCGACGGTGGAATGCACCGCGACCGTGCGGATACCCAGCGTGTGGCAGGCGCGGAGGATGCGCAGCGCGATTTCGCCGCGGTTGGCGATGACGACCTTGTCGAGTATGGGCATGGTTTCGGCAATCAGTTCTTTCGATACCAGACGCGCGCGATCTGCTGCCGCTTGTCGCCAAATGAGAACATGCCGATACCAAGTTGCATGTTGTCCGTGTAGCGGCTGGTGTCAGTGGATTTGCTGTTGCTCAGCAGCGGCAGAATGACGGTTTCGACGTTTATTACCTCCACTTTCTGCTCGGCCACCCAAGCGTTGACCCTGTCGAGCACCTCGGTCAGGGTCTCGTACCGCCGCGAAACGGCGATGGCCTTGGTGATGTCGGCGGGGATGAAGTCTCGAAACGAAAGCATATGGCGTCCTCAGGAAATCACGAACAACGGTTCGTCAAACTCGACCGGTTGGCCGCTGCTGGCAAGGATGGCGGTGACGGTTCCCGAGATGTCGGCTTCAATCGGGTTGAACATCTTCATGGCCTCGATGATCGCCAGCGTTTCGCCAGCTTTCACCGCTTGGCCGACCTTCACGAAGGCGTCGGCGTCGGGATTGGGTGAGGCATAGAAGGTGCCGACCATTGGCGAGCGCATGACGTGGCCGTCGGGCATCTCGCGACCGCCCTTGCCGTGATGAGTCTCGGCGTGGCCGTGGCCCGTTGCGGCAGCCGGCACTGCGCGCGCGGGCTCGACGTGCGCCTGCGCCTGGATCGGCACGGCGCTGTATGTGATCTGCTGCGGCGGCATGTTTTTAGGCATGCGCGACAGGCGGACGCTCTCCTCTCCTTCCTTGATCTCGATCTCGGCGAGATTGGATTCGTCCAGCAGGTCGATGAGTTTTTTGATCTTGCGAAGGTCCATGACGACGTCCTGTAATAGTTCGCTGCGACCCGTCCCTGGTGTTGGGCGCCGGCCCGCACATCCGTGTGCGGGCGCTCACCGGCGCGCGATGCGCTTCAACGCATCACGCGAAAACCCCGGCTCGCCCCTCTTTTATCTCGATTTCGGCGAGATTGGATTCGTCCAGCAGGTCGATGAGTTTTTTGATTTTGCGAAGGTCCATGACGTGCCTCTTGCAGTTTCCCCTTCCCTTGCGCGAGGGGGAAAGTCGGGATGGAATGCTTTCAGTCGTTTGCTTGCGCTTTGGCGAGTCGAGTCAGCGCGGCATCCAGCGCATAGCGATAGCTGTCTGCACCAAAGCCAGCTATTAGGCCAACCGCAAGGTCGCTGAAGTACGAGCGATGGCGAAAACCTTCGCGTGCGTGCGGGTTGGACAAGTGAATTTCGATGAACGGAATTTCCACCGCAGCAAGCGCATCGCGCAGGGCGACGCTGGTATGAGTGAACGCGGCTGGATTGATCAGAATAAAGTCAGTGCCGTCGTCACGCGCGGTTTGTACGCGGTCGACCAACACATGCTCGGCATTGGACTGCAGGGTGCTCAGCGCGTGGCCGGCGGCTTCGGCACGCTGGTGAAGATCGACGTCGATCTCGGCCAGACTGGTGCGGCCATAGACCTCCGGCTCGCGGCTGCCGAGTAAATTGAGGTTGGGGCCGTGCAGGACCAGCAGGCGGGCCAAATCGGACTCCGGACGGAAAGGCGGTGGCGTTTCCCGGCAATCATCAGCCGGTGCAAACGGGGAGCCAGTGTGGCGACTGGAGTGATGCTTGTCCAGCCGATCTGCTCTAGATCGGCGACGTTAGCCGATTTTAAACGATTGTTTGATCGTCAGAGATGCGCCGGAGCCGCTACTCTGGCGCTCTTGCGAACGTCTCAAGCTCGGCGGCATCGGCAAACGGACCCAGCTTTCGGCGCAGCAACTTCCCGTTTGAGTCGATCAGCACGGTGTACGGCAACGCCCCGATCCGGTTGCCGAGCCGCAGTCCGCCGGCGCCAGTCGCGTTGTCGACCATGATTGGATAATTGACCGACGTTTGCCGAAGAAAGGCGCGAATTGCCAGCAAATTGTCCTGCGCCAACCCAATCAACTGGATCGACGTCCTCTGCGCGGCGAACGCCTTCAGCAGCGGCATCTCCCGCCGGCAGGGCTCACACCAACTGGCCCACACATTGATCAGCACAGGACGACCGCGCCACTCAGCCAATGTGTGCGAAGCGCCGTCCAGATCGGTCAGCCGCAGGTCACCAACCTGATCCCCGATGCGTCCGAGGCGGAAGCCCGGGGGAATTGGCGCCGTAGCGGCGACGGTTTCCAGCAGCCAGGTGCCGAATGCCGATCGAGACATTACCGGTGCGAGCGCGCCCGGACCGTTCAAGCGCAGCGACAGCGCCAGCCCGCCCAGAGCTGCAAGAATGGCGACCAGGCCGATCACCACCGTAGAGCGCCATTTCAAATGGATTGCCTCAACGCGATGCGCGATCGATCGCGTCGACGACGATGCTTTCGGTCAGAATGTTGGGCAGCACCTCACCTTCGCCGCCGCTGCGCGGATAGATCACATACAGCGGCACGCCAACCGCATGATGCGCTTCCAGGAACGCGGTGATCGCCGGATCGACATTGGTGTAGTCGCCGACCATGTACACCGCGTCGGCTTTTTTCATCGCCGTTCGGAAGGCGTCGCGCGACAGCACGGCTTTTTCGTTGACCTTGCAGCTCACGCACCAGTCGGCGGTCATGTCGACAAACACTATCCGATGTTGCGCGCGCAAGCTCGCCAATGTGGCTTCCGAATACGCGACCGTTCCGGTCTCAGCGGCCTGCTTAGCAATCGATGGCAGTCGATGAATGACCACCAGCGGGACGATCGCCGCCAGCACCACTAGCACCGCCAGCGGCCGCATGATGCGCAAGCGGCTGTAGCGACCGCGCTCCCACCACCACAGCCCGAACGCCAGCAGGACCGCGCCGACCAGCAGGTACAACACGCCCGTCGATCCGCGTTGCGCCGCCAGCACCGAGACCAGCCATGCGGCGGTGAGATACATCGGGAAGGCCAGCACCTGCTTCAGCGTTTCCATCCACGCGCCCGGCCGTGGCAAGCGACTGGCCAGCGCGGGAACGAAAGCGATCAAGAGGAATGGCAACGCCAGTCCCAAGCCCAGCGCCAGGAAAACGGCGATCGCAACCCAAGTGGACGCACCGAACGCGAACGCCAGCGCCGGTCCCATCAGGGGCGCTGTGCAAGGGCTGGCAACCACCACCGCCAGCACGCCGGTAAAGAAGTCGCCGACCGGGCCGGAGTGTTCGGTCAACTTCTGACCGACGCCCACCACGCCCGCGCCCAGCTGGAACACGCCGGACAGGGCAAGGCCTACTGCGAACATCAGGTAGGCCAGCGCCGCGATCACCAGCGGTTGCTGCAACTGGAAACCCCAGCCCAGCGCCAGCCCCGCCTGACGCAACCCAATGGCGAGCGCGCCGAGTGCGGCAAAGCTCACCAGCACGCCGGCCGTGTACCAAAGCGCGTGGCTGCGGGCGTGGGCGCGGCTTTCGCCGGATTGCACCAGCGACAACGCCTTCAAAGACAACACCGGCAACACGCACGGCATCAGGTTGAGGATCAGTCCGCCGCCGATTGCCAACAGCAGTGCGGTCAATAGCGCCAACAACGTCACCCCGCCCTGTGCAGTTTGCGGCGACACGGGCTGCAACGTTGACGCGACCCCGCCAGCTGGCAGATCCAGCGCGATCGTGCGTTGCATCGGCGCATAGCAGATGCCATCGGTTTGACAGCCCTGAATTTCGATCTGCACGGCGAGGTGCTGCGCGGCGGTGCTCGTCCGCGTAATCGCCAGCGGCACGTCGATTTGGTCGTGATATACAGCGACATCGCCGAAATGTTCGTCATGGAACTGCTGCGCCGGCGGCCAGTCGGGCTTGCCGGCCAGCACTTCGCCAGCGTTCGAGGCGATCGTGATTTTCGTATTGTCGCGATAGAGGTAGTAACCGTGCGCTGGCGTGAATCGCAGCAGCAACTGGTTGGGCGTATCCACGATCGCTTCCACGCCGAACGCCTGCTCCGGCGGCAATGCTTCGCCAACCGAAGTGTCGGTGCCGGCGATCGCGGTCGGATGCGCGCCTAGGATGCCGGGCAGGGTTCCGGAAGCCGTCGACGATGCAGATTGCACTTCACTGCCGACTGCATCCAAACCAGAAACCGGCGGCAATGCCACTTTCACCACGCGCGTCTGCGGTGGATAGCACACGCCTTTTTCGGCGCAGCCTTGGTACTTCACGCTGAAGCTCGCGGCATCGACATCGCTGGCGGCGGCGCCGGTCTGCACGCCGACCACGCTGCCGTGATAAATCTCGACGTCACCGAAAAACTCGTCGTGCTTCTTGATGCCGGCAGGCAATTGCAGCGCGTTGGTCTTGAACGCCGAATCGGTCGCGGCCACGCCCATCCGATGCCGATACAGGTAATAGCCCGGCGTGATCGTCCAGGTGAACTCGATGCGCTGGCGACTGACCGCGTGCGCCTGCAGCGTGAACGCCTGGTCGACTGGCAACAGGTCGGATTCGTCGAATCCGGCGCGTGCCATCGGGCTGGCCAGTAACAGTGCCACTATCGCGGCAAATGCGAATGCGACGAGCGTGCGCAGGTTCACTGGCACTGTTTGTAATACACCGACTTTCACCAGTCCGACTTTCACTCGATCGGCTCCGGCGCATGTTCTGGCGGATGCGTGGTTTCCTCGTGCACCCAACTCAGGTACCGATCTAGACCGCGATCGGCGGCGAAACCCAGGATTTCCGGCACGGCGGACGGGTGCGACATCACGATATAGACCTTCAATGCATCGAATTGCTCAATGGTCGTCTTGATCAGCAACAGGGTCTCCTCGTCGCGATGCACCGCGCCCTGCCAGCGATACACCGAACGCACACCTGGCACGGCGCTCACGCACGCCGCCAGGTGATGTTCGATCAGACCCTCGGCAATCGCCCCGGCGCTAGTCGGATCGGGACAGCTGCACAACACAAGCAGGACGGACATCAGCAGGTGGGCTCAAGGTGGACTGCACAGACTAGCCGGGTGGTCGGTGCGTGTCATGTGACGGGTAGGGCGGGGAACAGGCAACAGCCTTTGAGTGTGTGCTGGGTGCGCACGGTGCACGGGATACGCGCGCATCAACGCAGGTGAGACTTTCCGCAATCTTTAACCGTTCGTGGTGAGCCCTTCGTCAGGCTCAGGACAGGCCTGTCGAACCACAACACACGTCCCGGTTGATTGTGACGATCAGCCTGCGATTAATTTCCGTCGGGGTAGGGCCTGGAGGCGTCGCCCAGAAGCCGAGATCGAATCCACTGGGATTTCCGTCGCATCAAGTGACACTGATGGGTTTCGAGACGCGCTCCCGGTCGCGCTATACGTGCCTCGATCGCTCATCACCGCGAACGGGTTGGAAGTATTGTGGTTCGACAGGCTCACCACGAACGGATTTATTCGACTCCAAAATCCCTCCAGCCCCCAGCTTCCAACCCTTGAAACTGCGGCGACAGCCGCCATCTAGAGGAGGTCGCGCTCGTTTGCGACTCGACTGATCTTCCGTCGGGATCGTTTCGCGCGTAAACTTGGCACTCAAGGGTAGAGAGTGCTAGCAACTTACCCAAAGGTTAATCGTTTCAACCTCTTGCAATCAACTATCGAGGCAATCCTAATGAACCTGAAGCCCCTGCACGACCGCGTCGTGATCAAGCGCATGGAAGAAGAGAAGATGTCCGCTGGCGGGATCGTGATCCCTGACTCGGCCGCTGAAAAGCCGATTAAGGGCGAAGTCGTTGCTGTCGGCAACGGCAAGGCACTGGACAACGGTAGCGTCCGCGCGCCGCTGGTCAAGGTCGGCGACAAGGTGCTGTTCGGCAAGTACAGCGGCACCGAAGTCAAGCTCGACGGCACCGAATATCTGGTGGTGAAGGAAGACGACATTTTCGCAATTCTGGACTGATTGAAGCCGGTCACGCGGAACAGGCAACAGGGAATGGAAAAGCAAAGGCCGATCGACGGTCGCTTCCGTTTCGCTGAGTTCCTCTCTCCGCTTCCGCTCTTTCAGTTCTCCGTTCCCTAGTTTCCTATTTCTGGAGTTTCAACATGGCAGCCAAAGAAGTTCGTTTCGGTGAAGACGCGCGTGCGCGCATGGTCAAGGGCGTCAACGTCCTCGCCAACGCGGTGAAAGTCACCCTTGGCCCGAAGGGCCGCAATGTCGTGCTCGAGAAGAGCTACGGCGCCCCCACGATCACCAAGGACGGCGTGTCCGTCGCCAAGGAGATCGAGCTGGCCGACAAGTTCGAAAACATGGGCGCGCAGATGGTCAAGGAAGTCGCTTCCAAGACCTCTGATATCGCTGGCGACGGCACCACCACCGCCACCGTGCTGGCACAGGCGATGATTCGCGAGGGCATGAAGGCGGTCGCCGCCGGCATGAACCCGATGGATCTCAAGCGCGGCATCGACAAGGCCGTGACCGCTGCGGTCGAGCAGCTCAAGAGCAATTCCAAGCCGTGCAGCACCAGCAAGGAAATTGCTCAGGTCGGTTCGATCTCGGCCAATGCCGACGCCAACATTGGCGACCTGATCGCCAAGGCGATGGACAAGGTCGGCAAGGAAGGCGTGATCACCGTTGAGGAAGGTTCGGCGCTGGAGAACGAGCTCGACGTCGTCGAAGGCATGCAGTTCGATCGCGGCTATCTCAGCCCGTATTTCATCAACAACCAGCAGTCGATGTCGGCTGAACTGGAAGACCCGTACATCCTCCTGCACGACAAGAAAATCTCCAACGTCCGCGAGTTGCTGCCGCTGCTCGAAGGCGTCGCCAAGTCCGGCAAGCCGTTGCTGATCGTCGCCGAGGAAGTGGAAGGCGAGGCACTGGCAACGCTGGTGGTCAACACCATCCGCGGCATCGTCAAGGTCTGCGCGGTGAAGGCGCCGGGCTTCGGTGATCGTCGCAAGGCGATGCTGGAAGACATGGCGATTTTGACCGGCGGTACGGTCATTTCCGAGGAAGTCGGCCTGCAGTTGGAGAAGGCCACGATCAAGGATCTGGGTCGCGCCAAGAAGGTGCAGATCACCAAGGAAAACACCACCATCATCGACGGCGGTGGCGAAGCCGAAGCGATCCAGTCGCGCATCAAGCAGGTCAAGGCGCAGATCGAAGACACCTCGTCCGACTACGACAAAGAGAAGCTGCAGGAGCGCGTGGCCAAGTTGGCCGGCGGCGTTGCAGTGATCAAGGTCGGCGCGAGCACCGAGATCGAGATGAAGGAAAAGAAGGCGCGCGTTGAAGACGCATTGCACGCCACGCGTGCGGCAGTGGAAGAGGGCGTCGTGGCCGGCGGTGGTGTTGCACTGATCCGCGCGCTGTCTGCGTTGCAGGATCTCAAGGGCGCCAATGAAGACCAGAACCACGGCATCCAGATTGCACGCCGTGCGATGGAAGCGCCGCTGCGCGAGATCGTCAACAACTGCGGCGAAGAGTCCTCGGTCGTGCTCAACCAGGTTGCCGCCGGCAAGGGCAGCTATGGCTACAACGCGGCGACTGGCGAGTTCGGCGACATGCTCGAGATGGGCATCCTGGACCCGACCAAGGTCACCCGTTCGGCACTGCAGAACGCAGCTTCGATCGCCGGCCTGATGATCACCACCGAAGCGATGGTGGGTGAAGCGCCGAAGAAGGAAGAGTCGCAGGGCCACGGTGGCGGCGGTGGCGGTGGCATGGGCGGCATGGGCGGCATGGATTTCTGAGATCGTTGAAGCGATTGCGAAAGGTGGTGGCGGCGAAATTCGTCACCATTCAGAAGTTTCGGAACAAAAGAGCCCCGCAGCGATGCGGGGCTTTTTTTTTGGATTCGCGACGCCGCCATCGAGCTTTGGGGTTATAGCCGCCGCATGCAGTCGGCGATTACTGAGATGCTGTTGTCGTCGGATTTGCCCAATGCCGCAGGCTTTTTGCACAAATCTTCACAACATGCCCCGTAGTATCCGGTGGAAAATTTGCGCAAGCGCAGGCTGGACTTATCGGCAAGCCATCACCCATGGTAAAAGGCAGAATGGACAAGGGAGGCAAAGCAAATGTTCCTTAAGGAGTTTTTCGGCGAGGTCGACAACCCGCACCCTTGTGGGAAGTGCGCTGGCGATACGCTGCTTGATTTCGACGTGCGCATGGCCTTCCAGCCGATCGTCGATGCAGAGACACGGTCGGTGTATTCCTACGAAGCCTTGGTGCGCGGGGTCAACGGAGAGGGCGCCGGCGCGGTGATCGCGCGCGTGCGGCCCGAGCAGTTGTACCGGTTTGATCAGACCTGCCGGGTCAAGGCGATCGTCACCGCAGCCCGGCTTGGCATGCAGACACGTCTGTCGATCAACTTTGCGCCGAATGCAGTCTACGAGCCGGCGACCTGAATTCGCCTCACATTGGCTGCGGCCGAGCGCTGCGGCTTCGATCCCCGGCAGCTGATCTTCGAAGTGACCGAGTCCGAGCGCATTCTCGACGTGCCGCGCGTGGTGAGGATCATCAAGGACTACCAAGGTCGGGGTTTCCTGACCGCGATCGACGATTTCGGCGCGGGCTATGCCGGGCTCAACCTGCTGGCGGAATTCCAGCCCGACATCGTCAAGCTCGACATGGCACTGATCCGTGACATCGACCAGGACCGCGTGCGGCGATCCATCACCAACGGCATCGTCGTCACCTGCCGGTCACCGGGTTGCCAAGTGCTTGCCGAAGGCGTGGAGACCGCTGCGGAATACCGAGTGCTGCGCGAGATGGGAATCACTCTGTTCCAAGGGTATCTGTTCGCAAAGCCGGCGTTGGAGGCGCTTCCGCTGATCAGCGCGGAACTGTGGGAGCAGCTCTAGCGAGGCGCAGTTTCCAGCGCTACTGACGGGTTCATCGCGAGGCCCCACGACGCCTTTACGGCGTGGGTTCGGCCCGCCTGTGGTTGCTGCTCCCAATCGACTCCGTCAATACCGACCCATATCACTCAGGAAAGTGCAGCTTCGTTACGGCGCGTCACAAGTGCGGACGTAGCGCAAAGATGAACGGCCGCCGCGAATTGCTAACCCTGCATTCATTGCGTTGACCGCACGCTAATTGCGTTGCAATCCACCAACTTGAAGGGTTAAGTCATGAACAGTATTTCGGGTCTGGTCAAATCCACCGCGCTCGCCGCGTGCTGCGCATTGGGGCTGGGTTTTGCGCCGGTGTCGAGTGCCGACGGCATCAGCATCGGCTATCACAGCGGAGGCCATCACAACGGCGGCTACGGCGGTGGCTATTACGGCGGGCATTCGCGCAGTCACTACAGCATAGGCTTGAGCTTCGGGTCGCCTTACGGCGGATACTACGCTCCGCGCCGGAGCTACTACGCGCCCAGCGACTATTCCTATTCATCCCCGTACTACAACAGCTATGACGATGGCTATTACGACGGCGGCTACAACAACGGCGGCTACTACGGCGACAGCTACTACTCCGACAGCGGGTACTACCGTCCGCGGGTGTCCTACAACTACAGCTACTACGGACACTCGCGGCACGACCGCGACGATTGGCGGCATGGCGATCGCCACCACGATCGCGGGGACTGGCATCACGGTTGGCACGATCATGGCGACCACGATGACGACGACGATGGCGACCACGACCACGACGGCCCGGGACATCACTGACCTGCCAGATCGGTTGCATCGTTGACCGAGAGAACGCCTGCGCTTGCAGGCGTTTTTTTTTGCGCTCGTGGCCGCTGGAGCGCACGATGCGCGTTGGTCTGGATGGGACAGGAAATAGGGGAGATTCATGGCGCGTTCGCGATTGTTCGGCACCTTGCAGCGCGCAGCTCGGATTTCGCAGGTAGTCAGGCACACAGGGCTGCCGATGGATGAGGCCATTGATTGCATCCAGGAAGTGCGCACCGACGCCGCGCGGCGCCGTTTTCTAGGCCAGGCCGTCGGCGCAGCAGGAACGCTCGCCGTGGCCGGTTGCGCGCGCAATGTCATCGCGCCGCCCGTCACAGGATCAGGCTCGGGATCGAAAGATGTAGTCGTCATCATCGGCGCCGGCATCGCGGGCCTGACGGCCGCATGGCGCTTGCAGCAGGCCGGAGTGCCGGTGCGGATTTTCGAAGCACAGAACCGGGTCGGCGGACGCATGTTCAGCCTGCGCGATTACTTTCCAGACAAACAAGTGATCGAACTAGGCGGCGAGCTGATCGACAGCAACCATGTGCGCATCCGCGCGATGGCGGCGGAAATGGACCTGACCCTGGACGACCTCGCCGAAACCGAGCCGGTGATCCACAGCGAGTTGTGGTGGGCCGACGGCCGCGCGATCGGCGAGGCCGAGATTATTCAAAAATTTGCCCCGGTAGCAGCTGCGATCGAGCGTGACTTGGCGACCCTGGGCGATGGCGATATCACCTATGACGCCCCGCAAAACGCACAGGCACTTGATGCGATGACCGTGGCGCAGTGGTTGGATCGCAACGGCGTGCGTGGCTGGTTGCGCAGGTTGATCGAGGTGGCGTACACCACGGAAATGGGTCTGGAATGCGACCAGCAGTCGGCCTTGAACCTGATCACGTTCATCGGCACTGGCAAGGATGATTTCAGGATCTTCGGCGAAAGCGACGAGCGCTATCACGTGCGCGGCGGCAACGATTCGATCCCGCGCGCCTTGGCGGCGAAGTTGTCGGCGCACATCGAAACCGGCAGCGTGCTCGAAGCGATCTCGCAATCGGCCAATGGCGATTTCGTGCTGTCGATGCGGCAGGGAGCAGCCTCGCGGCCAGTGCGTGCGTCGCAGGTATTGCTGGCAATCCCGTTCACCACGCTGCGACAGGTGCGGATGAATGTGCCGCTGCCAGCGTCAAAGCAGCGCGCGATTCGCGACTTGCGTTACGGCACCAATGCCAAGTTGATGATCGGCTTCAATCAAAGGGTCTGGCGCGACCAGTACCACTTCAGTGGCAGCGTGTATGCCGACTCGCCGTTGCAGACGACGTGGGAAACCACGCGCAAGCAGGCGGGCAGTGGCGGCGTGCTGGTGAATTTCGTGGGTGGCGCGCATGGCGTTGCGATCGGTACTGGCAGTGCGCGGATGCAGGCCGATGAGGCGGTGCAGGAGCTTGATGTCATTTTCCCCGGCATTGCAGCCACACGCAGCGGCGCGCGCGAGGTGCGCATGCACTGGCCATCATTTCCATGGACGCAGGGCAGCTACGCCTGCTTTGGTCCGGGCGACTGGACTGGCCTGCGCGGCGCAATGGGCGAGACTGTGGGCCAGTTGTACTTCGCGGGCGAGCATTGCGCGCTGGATACGCAAGGCTTCATGGAGGGCGGTTGTGAATCCGGTGAGACAGCGGCGCAGGCGATCCTGGCTGCCCGTGGAGTGACAACCAAGGTGGCGCGCTCTGTTGCTTGAGCGGCCAGAAGCCGCGCGAACTGAGCGCGTCCATTGCCGCAACGCGGGCGCAAGCAGCCCGCGCCCTGCCGATGCGGTATCGTTCGCGTCCACCCGGGGATGCAAACGATGACCCAGCCAAGCGAGACCCTGCTACGCGGACTCGACAGCAAGTCGGCGGTCGCCTGCCTGCGTGAGGCGAGCGATCTGGAAGCCGCTCAGGCGCTGCAGCAGTTGCCTGCGTGGGAAGCGATGGATGTGTTCGAGCAGCTTGCGCCCGAGCGGCGCGAGGCGATCATTGCGGTCGCCGGCGCGCAGGGTGCCGACCTGCGGTTGCGGCACGCGTATCCGGAGGAAACCGTCGGTCGATTGATGGAATCTTCGCCCGCCGTGTTTCCAGTCGAGTCCACCGTCGGCGAAGTCATCGAGGCGCTGCGCGAAGTGGTCAAGCAGCGCATGGTCACCTATGTGTTTGCGATTGCCGATGGCGGGATGTTGCGCGGCGTGGTTGCGTTTCGCGAACTGGTGTTCGGCAGCCCATCGCAGACGCTGGCCGAGGTGATGGTGCGCGACCCGTTTTTTCTCACGCCGGAGATGCCGCTGGTCACCGCGATGCGCGAAGTGGTGACGCGTCACTATCCGATTTATCCGGTGTGCGAGCCCGGCGGACACTTGCTGGGCATGGTCAAAGGTTCGGTACTGTTCGAGCAGCAAGCGTTCGAGATTTCCGCGCAGGCCGGCTCTATGGTCGGTGTCGAAAAAGAGGAGCGTCTTGCAACACCATGGCTGCGCAGTTTCCGCTTCCGTCATCCGTGGCTATTGATGAACTTGGTAACCGTCTTCATTTCGGCGGGAGTGGTGGGCTTGTTTCAGGACGCGATCAATCGCGTGGTGGTGCTCGCGATCTTCTTGCCGGTGATGGCAGGTCAGTGCGGCAACCTGGGTTCGCAATCGCTCGCTGTCGTCATCCGCGGAGTCACGCTGGGCGAGTTGCGGCCCGGAGGCATGTGGCCGATGGTGCTGAAAGAAGGTTGGGTCGGATTTCTCAATGGCCTGATCACCGGTTCGCTGGCGGGCGCGGCAATGTACTGGCTGGCGGCCAGCAAGCATGAGCCCGCAGGCCGGCTAGCTGCGGCCATCATTGTTGCGATGGCAGTCAGCGGCACCCTCTCAGGCATGGCCGGCGCGTCGATTCCACTGATGTTGCGACGATTCGGCGCCGATCCGGCTACCGCGTCCGGCATCTTTCTGAGCACGGTCACCGACGTGTGCAGCATGGGATTGTTTTTGGCGCTGGCGTCGCTGCTGATTTGACTCGCAACGAACGTCGCTTGGCTGTGCTGCGGTGCAGCGGGCCAATGGCGACGGTGTTTTTTATAGTGGCGGCTTGATCGGTCGTGCTTGCGCTGTTTAGCGGGCCGGCGATCAAAAGTTCGGGGAGAGGATCAGGCCCGTCCGGCTAACACCGGGCGGGTTTGTTTTTGTGCAGCAGGCGCTGCGGCTCATTAAGAAAATTAATCGGCGTGCGCTGTGGAAGAATGCAGCATGCCCGATCCGTTGCCGTCCACTATTGATGATTATCTCGGCGCCCGCCGAACCGCGCTTCGGTCGGTGCTGGGTGTTGCGCTGGATGCGGTGCCGCAGCAGCCTTTCGACTGCCTGCTGCTGGCCAGCGACTTCGCGCAGCAGGTGTTGTTGACACAACCCGACGCGGTTGCACTGCTCGTCGATGGGCCGCCTCCCGCCCCGCCCACACTTGACCCATTGCAACCAGGCGACTGGCCTTCGCAACTACGGCGCTGGCGTGCGCAGTCATCGTTTCGATTGATCTGGCGTGACGTCACCGGGTTGGATTCTGTCGAAGACACGCTGGCGGGCGTCAGCGCGCTGGCCGACAGTGCATTGCAGATCGCGCTCGACGCGGTGCAGGCGCAGGTCGCCGGCACCCACGGCGTCATCCGGAGCGAAAATGGCGCGCCGCAATCGCTGGTCGTGTTCGCGCTGGGCAAACTTGGTGGCGGCGAGCTGAATTTTTCCTCCGACGTCGACCTGGTGTTTGCCTACGAGCATCAAGGTAGCAGCGATGGCGCGCGACCACTGGAAGCCGAAGCGTGGTATGCCCGTGTCGGGCAGCGATTGATCGCGCTACTGAATGAGACCACGCACGACGGCTTTTGCCATCGCGTCGACATGCGGCTGCGGCCATTTGGCAAGACCGGGCGGCTGGCGTTGTCGTTTGCGGCGATGGAGCAGTACTACCAGAACGAAGGTCGCGACTGGGAGCGCTACGCTTGGGTCAAGGCACGTGCGGCAGCGGGGGACATCGCTGCTGGCGAGCGCTTGTTGCGCACGCTGCGCCCGTTCGTCTATCGACGTTACCTGGACTACACCGCGCTCGATGGTCTGCGCGAAATGAAAGCGATGATCGCCGCAGAAGTCGAGCGCCGTGAGCTGGCTGATGACCTCAAGTTGGGGCCGGGCGGCATCCGCGAGATCGAATTTCTCGCGCAGACATTGCAGTTGATTCGCGGCGGTCGCGAACCGGCGCTGCGACAGCGCGCACTGCTGCCGGCGCTGGTGGCGTTGAGCGAGGCCGGGCACCTACAGGTCGATACCGCGCACCGATTGGCCGATGCGTATCGCTTTCTGCGTCGCCTCGAAAATCGCGTGCAAATGTTCGCCGATTTGCAACTGCACTCGCTGCCGGAGGATCCATTTGCGCGAACCCGATTTGCGCTGGCGCTGGGCTATGCGGATTGGTCGCTGTTGCAAAGCGAACTGGATGCGCATCGCGCGCTGGTTGCGCAGGAATTCCAGCGCCTGCTCGCACTGGAAAAACGCGTGCCTGCACCGAGTGATCTAACCGACTACTGGCGCGGGCTGGCCAATGAAACGGGCACGCCGGCGATGGCTGCTGCGCTGGCGGATAGTGGGTTTGCCCACGTGGATTCCGCGCACGCGGCGTTGCGTGATTTCGCTCGCGGCGCAAGCGTGCGTGGCATCTCGCAGCGCGCACGCGCGCGACTGGATCGCTTGCTGCCAAAGCTGTTGCAATCCGCCGCTGCAACGCCGTCACCAGATATTGCGTTGCCGCGGCTATTGGCTTTGGTGCAATCGATCGTGCGCCGTAGTAGCTATCTCGCCTTGCTCGACGAGCAACCGGGCGCCCTGCAGCGACTGGTCGAAATTTGCGCGAGCAGCGCGTTGCTGGCCGAACGCGTCGCCGCGCATCCATTGTTGCTGGACGAGATGCTGGATACCGGTGTGGACGCCGTTGTCGCAACCCGCGAATCGCTTGCTCTCGAACGCGAACGCGCGTTGGTCGTGGCCGGCGATGATGCCGAAGCGCAACTGCATGCGCTTGCAGAATATCGCCAAGGCATCGCGTTTCGAATCGGACTTGCATTGCTCAACCAGCGCGTGGACGCAGTGCACACCGCGCGGCAACTCGCGTGGCTGGCCGAAGCTGTGTTGATCGGCGTGCTGCAGATCGCACGCACCGAGCAGGCGCGACGCAGTGGCGTTGCAATGGACGCAGCGGATGGTTTTGCGGTGATCGGTTACGGCAGCCTCGGCGGTGAGGAATTGGGATTTGGTTCCGATCTCGACCTGGTGTTCCTGCACGACAGCGCGCATCCCGATCGCGAAGCCATCCGTCACCACGCCAAGCTCGCGCAGCGTCTGGTCAGCCTGCTGGGCACGCTGACTCCCGCTGGCAGGCTGTACGAAGTCGACGTGCGTCTGCGACCCGATGGTGCGAAGGGATTGCTGGTATCGAGTGTTGCGGCATTCGACGACTACCAGCGCTCGCGCGCATGGACTTGGGAGCGGCAGGCGTTGGTGCGCGCGCACGGGATCTGCGGCGATCACGCTACGCTGGCGGCGTTCGAATCGATTCGCGCTGATGTTTTGGCGCAGCCGCGTGACGTGGAATTGCTACTCGCCGACGTAATCGCGATGCGTGCCCGCATGCGCGCCGAGTTGGATCGATCGCGCGCCGACGGCTTCGACCTCAAGCAAGGCGCCGGCGGATTGGTCGATCTGGAATTCCTGCTGCAATTTCTGGTGCTGGCCAACGCGCCGCAGCACCCGTCATTGCGCACGCCGCGCGCCAGCGCCGAATTGATCGATACGCTCGCCGACTGCGGTGTGCTGTCGAGCGAGGCGGCGAAGTCGCTTGCTGCCGCCCATTCCGATCTGCTGCACCGGTCACTCGCGTGTACGCTCGACACGCGTCCGCGTGTGGTGCAAGTGGATGCTGCGATCCAAGTTGCACGAAACGCGATCCGCGATGCGTGTCGTGCGCATGGACTGGCCGATGCTGCGGCAGCGTCTGATTGTTGACACCGACAAGCTGCAGGTGCAGTACGAGCGCACTAGCCAAGGAGAAACCCATCATGCGTGTTCATTCAACTTTTCGGATTGCATCCACTGCAATCACGCTGGCGCTGGCTTTACCCGCAGCGATGGCAGTTGAACCTTCCAGTGCACAACCAGCAAATGGACAGCATGCGCGTGCGTATTCGGAAGGTGCCAAGTACGGTTTGGTGATCGATCGCGACACCTTTGTGCGGATTGCATCGATCAGCCCGGAAATCGCGACTGCACTAGCGTCGTATCAGTTACAGCGCACCGGCAATCCGGTGTTCGTTTCCGCGCTGAGGGATAACACGGTCGGCCTTGGCAAACGCCCCACCGCGCAGTCGGCATTGCTGATGTATGACGATATCAACAGCATGCACGCCGACCGTCTGATGCAACCGTTGCCGACTGGCGAAACCCTGGAAGTTCGACTCTCGCTGCAACCCATCGCGCAGGGCAAAATGCAACTCGTCGCCGAGACGATTCATGCGTCCAATGCGGCAGATGCACCTGCGGAAGTGCGCTTGGTCATGGGTTTGGCCGAGCGCAAACACCCGCTTGGGCCGGACGTCCTGTTGGCGTCGGAATACAATTTCGCGATTGTCTATTGAAGCGCCAGCGGGCGGCTACGTGAGCCGAGATATAAAGGATTTCAGGCGATCAGTGCTCGCACTTCGAGCGCCACGCGCTGCAATTCGGCCAGTGGTATGGCGGGGATGTCGCTGATGCTGTCGTCCATGGCGGTTGCCCGCCCACGCGCGATTATTTGTTGCAAGAACGCCGCATGCCGGCCGCGCGCCAGTTCTGGCGATGCGATCCGTACATCGGCTGTTGTGGCGGTTACTTCGGACAGCATGTTGACCGAGTCGGGCGAGACGATGATGCGGTCGGCCCAAGCGAGCAGACCTGCATAGAGATTCTCGCCATCGTCGGCGTTGAACCAGCGTGTTCCGGGAATGTCTCGGAGATCGTCGCGCGCGGCGCGAACCAGCCATTCTGGCGTGCGTTGCGAGCCGCAGATCGAAAGACTGCCGCTTTCGTGTTGATGGAGCACGCGCAATTGTTCGGCTGTGGTGCGCCACCACGCGGCATCCAGTGGCGCATTGGCGATTGGTCCGCCGACCAGCAGCAGTGTGCGTGGCGATGCAAGTTCGCCGAGTAATGGTTGCTGCGCGCGCGCGCGCTCAAGCCAATCGGCATCCACGGCATGCAAGCTGCCCTGCGTGGTAATCACATTGTCGCCGCGCAGGGAATCGTGTTCGGGAACGACCACCGCATCCCAATGGCGTGGGTCGATGCGCGGGTCGAGAATTTGCACGCTGCGCGCGCCGGCGTCACGCAGCAGGCGCGTAGCTAGCGCCGCCTGGCGACCGCAGCCAACCACGATATTCGGCGGATTGCGCAACGCGCGACGAAATTCATCGCCAAACGCATTCGTACTGCCCGGCATCCGTCGCGGCGACAGCCAGCGCCACGGCGCGCGCGCATTGATTCGCCACACCCGCGGCGTGGCATCCGACAGCGCATGCGCGAGTGCCAATGCCTGGCGCTCGTTGCCGGCGCGACCGTCGGTGACAACCCAGATGCTCGATGTGTTCGGCATGCGTACGCTGTTGTTCCAGATGCGAAATGGATCGTTGTGGGCTTCGCAATGGACCCGCCACGATGGTAGCTGCAAAATGCGCACTACACTGGCCGCTGGCAAACCAACAGGATGCATATGACCGACTCAATCCTTTCCGACGCAGCGCTCGATCAGCTGTTCCGCACCGCCCGCACCCACAACGCGTGGCACGACAAGCCGGTCAGCGATGCGCAGTTGCACGCCATTTACGAATTGATGAAGTGGGGACCGACCAGTGCCAACTGCACGCCGGCGCGGATCGTGTTTCTGAGCTCCGATGAGGCCAAGAAAAAGCTTGAGCCGGCGCTGAGCGAAGGCAATCGCGCCAAAACCATGCAGGCGCCGGTCACTGCCATCATCGGTACCGACTATGCGTTTTACGAAAAGCTGCCGTATCTGTTTCCTCATACCGATGCGAAGGCGTGGTTCGTGGGGAATGCGGCGTTGACCGAAGTCACCGGCTTTCGGAATGCGACGTTGCAAGGCGGCTATTTCATCTTGGCAGCGCGCGCCATTGGTCTGGATTGCGGTCCGATGTCGGGCTTTGACAACGCAAAAGTGGACGCGACATTTTTTGCTGGAACAAACATCAAATCCAATTTCATCTGCGCGCTGGGTTATGGCGATCCCGATCCCAAAGTGTTGTTTCCGCGCTCGCCGCGGCTTGCATTCGATGAAGTCTGCCGGATCGAATGACGCAATTGCAGGTCAGTTTCAGCCACGTCTCTCACAAGCAAGGAGCCACCATGATCATCCTCGGCAAAACCACCATTTTCACCGCATCGGCGATCGCATTCGCTCTGGCGGCATCTGGCGCGCGCGCCGCTTCGCAGACCTATCATCTTGATCCAGATCACACGCGCGTGAGCTTCGGCTAGACACATCTGGACTTTTCACATCAGAACGGGCGCTTCAACGGGGTGACTGGGACGTTGCAGTTTGATCCGACCAATCCCGCTGCTGGCAAGGTGTCGGTGACAATTCCGATCGCGGGGATGGATACCGGTGTGGTCGATCTGGACAAGCATCTGAAAGCGCCGGAGTTCTTCGATGCTGCAAAGTATCCGACCGCGCAGTTCACCAGTACCGCAGTGAAGGCCACCGACGCGAAGCATTTGCAAGTTGCCGGCACTCTCACCCTGCATGGCGTCACCAAGCTGGTGACTCTGGCGGTGACAATCAACAAGACTGGCACGTATCCCGCGATGATGGGTGGACTGACGGCGGCCGGATTCGATGCCAGCACCACCATCAAGCGTAGTGATTTTGGAATCGCCGCCTACGTGCCGATGGTCAGCGACGATATCGCGATCGGAATCAGTACCGAGGCCGCCGTGGCGAAGAAGTGATCGCTTGCGCGATGCTATGTGTTCCGCGCCGCCGTGAACAAATCACACCATGATCGTGCATCGTCCGGCCGCGCAACGCGGCAACACCCCGATTGACTGGCTGGACAGTCGCCACACGTTTTCGTTTGGCGGTTATCACGATCAGCAGTGGATGGGCTTCGGCCCGCTGCGGGTGTTGAACGAGGATCGCGTGGCATCCGGCGGAGGCTTTGCCCCGCATCGGCACGCCAACATGGAAATTATCACGTACGTGATCGTTGGCGCGTTGCAGCATGCGGACAGTTTGGGCAACGGTTCGGTCATTCGCCTTGGCGATGTGCAGGTCATGAGCGCCGGCAGCGGTATTGAACACAGCGAGTTCAATGCATCGCAGGCCGAATCGGTGCACTTCCTGCAAATCTGGATCCAGCCCGATCGCATCAACGCAACGCCGCGCTACGGGCAGCAGCAATTTCCGCCAGAGCAGCGCGAAGGAGTTCTATGCTTGGTTGCATCGCCCGATGGCAGCGAGGGATCGCTGCCGATCCGCCAGGACGCGCGAATGTATGCTGGATTGTTGCGCGCGGGTCAGTCGATCACGCATCCGCTGGAATCTACGCGCCGGGTCTGGCTACAGCTGGTGAGTGGTTGTTTGCGGGTGAATGATGGCGACGCAATGGTCGCTGGCGATGGTGCGGGTTTCAGCGAACAATCGGGATTGCAGTTGCACGCAAGCGCAGACTGCGAGGTGCTGCTGCTCGATTTGCCCTGAGTGCACAGCGCCGATTGCTGGTCCGCGCACGGGCAGGGTTACAATGGCGGCTGACGTTTTGGATGCATCGCCATGATCGCCATCGCCCAGCCCACCTTGCAGGCCAACGCCGAGAATCGGTACGAAGTCACGCACGCGATGTTGCCGGTGTCGTGCCCGCTGCCATCGATGGCGCTGTGGAATTCGCATCCGAGGGTGTACATGCCGCTGGCCGAGGAGGGCACCTGCAAGTGCCCGTATTGCGGTGCGCTGTACGTCCTGATCGACTGATCGCTTCGCCGCATGGCGAACCCGCTGACCGTCATTCAATTGCTGCCGGGGCTGGATGCCGGCGGGGTTGAGCGATCGACGCTGGAAATCGCTGCCGCGTTGCTGGACGCCGGCCATCGCGCGATCGTGGTGTCGGCTGGCGGACGATTGCTGCCAGCATTAGAGGCGATCGGTGCTGAGCACGTCACGCTGGGGATAGGCAGTAAGTCGCCACTGACACTGCGGCATGTGCCGGCGCTGCGGCGCCTATTCCGCGACACTGCCCCGGACATCGTGCATGCGCGTTCGCGGCTTCCTGCGTGGCTGGCGAGAGCGGCGTTGCGCGGGGGTGATTCGGAGCAACAAAAGCCGCATTTCGTCACCACCGTACACGGCATGAATTCGCCCGGTCGCTACAGCCGGGTGATGACCAGCGGCGAACGCGTGATCTGCGTGTCCGACAGTGTCCGTGCGTACGTGCTGCAGCACTATCCGACTCTGGATTCATCGCGTCTGCAGGTGATCCCGCGCGGCATCGATCCAAACGCATTTCCGCGCGGTTTCTCGCCGTCGCAGCAGTGGCGCGAGCAACTAGACGCCGACTATCCGCAACTCGCGAGCGGTCGGCTGCTGCTGCTGCCCGGTCGCGGTACGCGTCTGAAAGGGCATGTGCACGCGATCGATTTGCTGGCCGCGCTGCGTGCCACCGGCGTGGATGCGCGATTGCTGCTGGCCGGCGCGCAGCAGTCAGGGCGCGATCGTTACCTGGATGAACTACGCGCGCGTATTGCTGCTGCCGGCGTGCAGGACTTCGTCGCAATCACCCCGCCGCGTGGAGACATGCGCGAGCTGTACGCCATCTCCGATCTGGTGTTGCAGGTGTCGGACAAACCTGAATCGTTCGGACGCAGCGTGCTGGAGGCAATCGCCAGCGGCAAGCCTGTACTGGGTTGGAATCACGGTGGTGTCGGCGAGCAATTGCAGGCGCTGTATCCCACTGGCGCGGTGGCGCTGGGCGATGCACCGCAACTGCTGCGACGTGCAATCGAACTGCTGCACGCGCCGCCTGCGTTGCCCGCAACGATTCCCGATCGGTATACGCTTGCGCGCATGCAACACGACACGCTCGCGCTTTACTCGCAGCTCGCCCGCGGATGACGCGCATCGGCATGACATCGGACGCCACCGCGTTGCGCGCGGCAGCATGGTGGGTGGTGGCGTTCGTCGCGCTGTGGCCATTGCACGGACCGGCCGAAGCGTTGCTCTCGCTGGGTGCGCTGGTTGCGCTGGGCTGGCTTGCCGCGCAGCGCTTCCGGCGTAGCGAGGCACTGCTCAGTCGCGAAGCCTGGGCGATGACCACGGTGCTGTTCCTCAGCTATTGGCTGCCGGAATTGTTTTCCACCTTCGATGCAATCGACATCCGACGCAGCCTGTGGGAGGTGGCGACCGATCTGCGATACCTGCCGTTCTTGTGGCTGGTGGCGATGGCGGTCGACCGCGTGCGCAACCGGCGCTTGGTCTGGGCCGGCATTGCGATCGTGATCGGGATCTGGACGTTCGATGGCCTGCTGCAGACGTGGCTGGATTTCAGTCCGATATTGAAGGCGCTCGACACGCTGGGCTTCGCAGTCAATCCGTATATGACCGCGGATCGTCTGAGCGGGATTTTCGGCGCGACCAATCTCAAATTGGGGCTGGTGCTGGCCAGCATGTCGCCATTTGCGCTGGCGATGGCACGCGATCGCGCAGGTTGGCTGGGCTGGATCGTGTGCGCGCTGGCGTTAGGCGCGGTGATCCTGCTCGCTGGTGCGCGCGCGGCATGGATCACCTACGCGCTGGTGCTGCTGGCGCAGGGCGGGATGTTGTTCGGCGCTCGCCAAGTACTTTTAGTGGTGTTGGCCGGTGTACTTGGCGTGATCGTGATCGCGAATTTTGGGCCGTATCGACTTGGTGGCAACGACACGACAAGTTGGCAAAGCGTTTCGATCGGCGAGGGCGCGAGCGGCAAGCTCGACCAGCGCTTCAACAGATCCGAGGCGATGTTGTCGGGTGGTTCGGAGGGCATGGACATCGCATTGTCCGGACGCGTGTCGATCTGGCGTACCGCGCTGGCGATGGCCAAGTCGCATCCGATCAACGGTGTCGGCGTCCGCGATTTTCGCAAGGCCTACGCGCACTACGCAGCACCGGATGACTGGTGGATGCGCGGTGACAATCATGGCGCCCTGCACGCGCATCAGATCGTACTGGAGCTGCTGAGCGAAACCGGCGTGATTGGTCTGTTGCTGTGGCTGATCGGCGCGCTGCTGGCGATCCGTGCGTGGCGCTATGCCACTCCGGCAGCGCGCGCAAAGGCCGCAGTGCCAGGGCTGGCACTGGCGGTGACGGTGTTTCCGCTCAATACGCACCTTGCGTTCTATTCGACCTTCTGGGGCGGACTGACCTTGCTACTGGCCGCGCTGTATGCCGGCGCCTTGTTTGCGCGCGATGGCGATGCGACGCAAGCGGCGATCGCAGCAGGCGTGGCGAGGACATGAGCGCGCGCGCGCCGCTGAGCGCAGTGGTCACCACGCTCGACAACGCGGCCACGCTTGAGGCCTGCCTGGCTTCGCTGGCATTTTGCGACGAAATACTGCTGCTCGATTCGGGATCCACCGATGCGACCTGCGCGATCGCGAAAGCGCATGGCGCGCGCATCGAAGTCCAGCCGTTTGCCGGGTACGGTCCGCAGAAACAGGCGGCGGTTGATCACGCCGCGCACGATTGGGTGTTGTTGCTGGATGCAGACGAGTTCCTGACCGCGCGTGGGCGCGAACGAATCGAACGCGAACTGGCCGCACCACGCGCCGACGGTTATCGATTGCCGCGCCAGGAATGGTTGTTCTGGCACTGGGTGCGACCAGGCACGCAGCCGAACTGGCACTTGCGATTATTCCGTCGTTCGCTGGGCGCACTCAATGCAGTGCCGGTGCATGCCGCGCCGGAAGTGCGTGGGCGAGTGATTGATCTGGATGCGCCGTTCCGGCATCTGGGCGAGCGCACGATCGCGGTGCGGGTGGACAAGATCAATCGCTATTCGAGTGGGCTGGTCGACTACAAGCAGCGCCGCCCTGTGCATTTTCTCGGATTGCGCATGCTGCTGTATCCGCATGTCGCATTCCTGCGCCTGTATTTCATCAAGCGCTATTGTCTCAATGGGTGGGCAGGGTTGATTGCCGCGCGCGTGCACGCGTTTTATGGGTTCTTGAAATACGCGAAGCTGCACGAGGCAATGATCAATCCGCAAGCCGCACTTGATCCGTTTGCTGATCGTCCGAGTGCTATGCAATCGCCCGAGGCGCCACCCGATTCTGCGGGACGCGATCAATAGCCGGCGGGGGGCGATCCTGGCGGACGCCGCTTGAACCGGCGGTGGATCCACAAATATTGCGCGGGCGCCTCGCGCACCATCGCCTCGATCGAAGAATTCACGCGTGCTGTATCAGCGATCACATCCGGCCCAGGAAAGTCCGCCAGCGGCGCGCCAATGCGCAATACATAGCGATCGTTTTCGCGATGATGGAAAAACGGCAACACTGCGCAACCCGAGAGTCGCGCCAATTGATGGGTTGCGGTGATGGTGGCGGCGTCGATCCCGAAAAACGGCACGAACACGGTGTCCTTGCCGAGCATGTCCTGATCCGGTGCGTACCACAGAAGCCCGCCTTGCTTGAGATGGCGCAGCACCGGGCGTAACTCCTCCTGGCGAAACATCGCGCTGGCGTACCGCAGGCGACCACGCGTCACCGCCCATTCCAGCGCGCCCGGATGCTCGCGATACATGCCGGCCAGCGGCACGTGGTCGCATAGCAGTCGTCCGCAGATTTCCAGGTTCATGAAATGCCCGGACACCAGCAGCGCGCCGCGACCTTGGGCATTCAATGCGGCCAGATGCTCGAGCCCGTCAATGCGCACGGTGCGCCGTATCGGCGCGATCGATCCCCACCAGGCACGTGCGAATTCGAACACGCCCACGCCCAGCGCATCAAAGTGCGCGCGCAGCAGTCGTACGCGAGCGCGATCATCGAGTTCTGGAAAGCACAATTCGAGATTGCGCACCGCCGCGCGTCGTCGCGATGCCGATAGCGCCGGCAACACGCGACCAAGCGCCAAGCCAAGCGCGCGTTGCAGCGACCACGGAATTTGTGCGGCCAGCCAGCCAATTCCAACGCCAATCCAGCCCGGCCACGTGCGGGGCGACATGGGCGGCGGCTCGATGCGGGTGGGGGTGTGGGAAGCCATCGTGTTGGATTGTAATGGCTCCGGTATTCTTGCCCGATGTTCAGCACACTCTGGCAGCGCCTGCTGCGTGGCCTGTATTCGGCGGTGATGTACGCACTGGTGCCGGTGATGCTGTATCACCTGGTTTGGCGCGGCCTGCGCGATCGCAATTATTTTCGTCGCTGGGGCGAGCGTTTTGGCTGGTATGGCGGCGCATCGTTGCGCGAATCGCTGTGGATACACGCAGTCTCGGTAGGTGAGGTCAACGCCGCTGCCTCGCTGGTTGATGCGCTGCGGGCATTGCATCCGGGCATACAACTGTTGGTGACTACTACGACTCCGACAGGAGCTGCCCGCGTGCCGGCGTTGTGGGGCGATGGGGTGCGTCATTTGTACCTGCCGAACGACCTGCCGGGCGCGGTGCGACGATTCATCCGCCACGCACAACCGCGACTGGCGCTGGTGATGGAAACCGAGATCTGGCCGAATCTGTATCTGGGTTGCAGTCGCGCGAAAATTCCACTGATGTTGCTCAACGCGCGCCTCTCGCAACGCTCTAGCCGCGGCTACCGACCGGTGTTGCCGCTGATCCAGCTGGCGATGCACCAGGTCAATTTGATCGCCGCGCAAACCGAAGCCGATGCACGCCGGTTGCAGGCAGTCGGTGCGCTGGCCGCACGCATTCGCATCGTCGGTAATCTCAAGTACGACCTGCGCCTGCCTGAAGGCCTGGAAGCGCAAGCGCGCTTGTGGCGCGCGGGCTGGGGCAGCGCTCGGCCGGTGTGGATCGCGGCCAGCACGCACGAGGATGAGGAGTCGCAAGTCATGCGCGTGCACGCCACGCTGCGCCAGCGCTTTCCTGATCTGTTGCTGATCTGGGTGCCGCGCCATCCGGAGCGTTTTGCCGCCGTCACCGAGCAGGCACTACAGCGCGGCTTGCAGGTGCGCACGCGCAGTCTTGATCGGTTGCCGAAGGACGACACCGATTGCTTCGTGCTCGATTCAATGGGCGAATTGTTGGGCTTCTATGCGGCAGCGGATGTCGCCTTCGTCGGCGGCAGCCTGCAGGCGATCGGTGGTCACAATGTGCTGGAGCCGGCTGCGTTGGGCGTGCCCTGCGTGGTCGGCCCTAACACGTTCAATTTCGTCGAAGCCACTGGCCTGCTGCGCGATGCCGGGGCGCTGTTGCAGGTGAACGATGCGGCCGGGCTGGAACAGGCGTTGTCGCTATTGCTCGACGATGCTCCGCGCCGCCGCGCGATGGGGGCGGCTGGTCGATTGACGGTGGAGCGCGAACGCGGCGCACTTGCGCGCACGCTGCAGTTGATCGGCGAACTGCTACCAGCAATTGCCTGACATTGCTCGCGCCATCGGCGAGCCAGGTGACTCAGGATTTGCGACCCTTCCCCGACTTCGGTGGCGGCGCGTCCAGCAGGGGTTTGCTGCTCGGACGCGAAGGCAACCCCGGCATGGATTCCAGATCGCCACCGGCCGGCTGCTGCAATGCGTCTTCGGCATCGGCGGTCAACAGCCGGTTGACGTTGGCAAGGTCGTCCATGCTGATCGAGCCGGCCGTTTGCCGCAGCCGCAAACCATTGACGATGAACGCGTTGCGCGCGCGGGCGTAGTCGCGCTGCGCCGAAAACAATTGCTGCTGGGTGATCAGCACATCGACGATGGTGCGGGTACCAACTTCCAATCCTGTTTCGGTTGCCTCATACGCAGTTTGCGCCGACAGCAATGCCTGTCGCCGCGCCTCGATTTCGGCCAGTCCGGCGTTGACCGAATTGAAGTAATTGCGCGCCTGACGCACGATCGAACGCTTGGTGAGTTCCAGCTGATCCGCTGCCGCATCGCGGTTGAACAACGCCTGGCGTACGCGCGAGGACGTTGCAAACCCGGAGAAGATCGGCACGATCAACTGCACCGAGTAGCTCGGTCCGTTGCTCGCGCTGGTCGCAGGGAAAGTTGCCGACCCGCTGCCGTCGTCAAAGCTCGACGATCCCCACTGAGCGCGTTTGCCATAGCTGGCACTACCAACCAGCGTCGGCAGGTGACCGGCGCGCGCTGTGTCGACATCATGATTGGCCGCATCCAGTGCGAGCTGTTGCGCGTGCACATCAGGATTCTTGTCGACGGCCTGTTGCACCCATGCGTCCACATTCTCTGGCGTCAGCGGTTGCGG
Organism: Lysobacterales bacterium; assembly: GCA_038216155.1. GTDB lineage: Bacteria > Pseudomonadota > Gammaproteobacteria > Xanthomonadales > Xanthomonadaceae > SZAS-103. The sequence continues at coordinate 19,775 of JBBQQH010000023.1, read as the reverse complement.
CGTGTAATCGGCGGGCAAGCCTTTGAGATGATCGGCCGCCTGTCCGGTGATTTCGGTGAGCGCCTCACGCGCATCGGCCAACGTGGTCGCGGCGGTGATGCTGGTGGCGCGGGCGACGTCGTATTGCGCCTTGGCTTCCTGTGCATCGGTAATCGGCGCGAGGCCAACTTCCAGGCGCACATTGGCCTGGTCTAGCTGGCGCTTGAGCGAGCGCTCCTGCGCGCGCAGCGAGGCCAGATCCTGAATCGCCGACAGCACGTTGAAGTAGGCGTCGGCCACCCGCACGATCAGCCCATTGGCCGCACTGTCGTACAGCGCATCGTATTGCTCGGCGCGACTGCGACTGGCGCTCAGGCGCGTGTAATTGGCACGATCGTAAATGCTCTGCTGCAGGTTGACGGTATAGCTCCGGCTGCTGGTGTCACTGTTGCCCGTGGTCGGGCCGAAAACGACTGTGCCGTTGGCTGGATGCGAGGAGATCGAGCTGCTGCTGGTGCGATTCTTCGATAGCGTGGCGCTGGCATCGATCTGTGGCAGCAGGCTGGCACGCGACTGCACCACGCCTTCGCCTTGTGCGCCGCGGTTGGCCTCGGAGATGCCAAGTCGCGGATCACTCTGACGCGCGGCGTCGTAAGACTGCAGCAGATCGGTGGCGTGCGCGGCGGGAGCGGCCAATGCCAGCAACACGGCACACTGCAACGGATGAAAACGAAACGTCATGAGATTGCGTCCAGGCAGCGATACGAAAGTGAAAATAATGGGTTACAACGCAAAACGGGGCACCGGCGCGGCACCGCGCAGATATGGAATATCGGTTTCGAACAGTTGTTCGGTGTGGCATCCGGCGCCGCGGCGGGTCATCCGCAGCGCCTGCTGCGCCGGCGAGATGCCGCGCACGATAAACATCCGGCCATCGGGCTTGAGCCATTGCAGAAACTGCGCTGGCACTTCGGCCACCGCACCAGTCACGCAGACCGCGTCGAACTGATGGTGCGGCTCGAACGTCAGTGCATCCGCCACTTCAAGCTTGACGTTGACGGCACCGCAGTCGAGCAGGCGCGCGCGGGCGCCAGCGATCAGGTCGGCGTGCAGGTCGATGCTGGTGACCGCACGCGCCAAGCGCGCCAGACAGGCGGTCAGAAATCCGCTGCCTGTGCCGATCTCGAGCACATCGTCGGATGGATCCAGATCCAGCGCCTGCAACACACGACCCTCGACCGCCGGCTTCATCATCACCTGGCCGTGCGCCAGTGGCAGTGCGACGTCGGTGAATGCCTGGCGCCGATAAGCGACCGGCACGAAATCCTCACGCCGCACCTGGCCAAGGACATCGAGCACGCGCGGGTCGAGCACTTCCCACGGGCGAATCTGCTGCTCGATCATGGTGGCGCGGGCGTTATCGATGTTCATGCTGTCGTGTTCGTCTGGTGGGGATGCTGAAAGACGGAGTGTCAGGTACGGGCAGCAGGCAAGTCTAAGCGGCGGCGGCAGGACGGGGAAGCGCAGCATCGCGTACGCGGGTCGCTAAGACGCAGTGCCGGAAGTCATCGCGACCAATGGTTGTGCTGAGTAATGCCGGGACTTCAGCTTCCCGTCTCGTGCTGTTCATGCCGGCGTGTCCACGCGCGGCGTGTACGCGCGCAGGAAGAGATCGACAGTGGCCTGGATATGCGCCGCAACTTCGCGTTCGCCGAAATCGCCGGGGCAACCGCATACGAGTCGGGCGTGCAGCTCGCCCTTGAGCAGGCAGAAGAATTGCGATGATGCACGATCCACGTCCGTGATCGCCAGTTGGCAAGCGGCGATCCGCGCGCGCAGGAAATCGGCGAAACCGTCGTGCACGCGCTGCGGACCGGCTTCCCAGAACATCTGCGCCAAGCGGCTGTCGGCGTCCGTCAGCGTACTCATCACGCGTTGCATGCCGATCGCCTCCGGACTGGTGGCCAACGTGAAAAACGCCCGCGCGATGCTGGTCAACTGCCGGCGGATCGGACCCTTCGCCGCCGCGATGAACAACGTCGGCGGCAGCATTTCCTCGCATTTTGCGCGGATGGTCGCGCTGAACAACGTGTCCTTGTCGCCATAGTGGCTGTAGACGGTGAGCTTGGACACGCCGGCCTCGGCCGCGATGGCTTCCATGCTGACGCCGTCGAAACCGTGCTGGGGAAACAGCCTTTTCGCGGCGTCCAGGATCGCCTGGCGCTTTTCGAGATCCTTCGGCCGGCCGGGACCGGGCTTCAGACTGCTATCGATTTTGCTGGTTGGCGGCATTAAGTCGAAATACTGGACTGGCGAGTTCTGAATCATTATTATACCCCACAGTTCAGCAATAGCGGCATGCCATCGCCGCCTTCTTCAGCGCCTGTTCCTTGCGGCAATCACTGTTCAATGGAATCGCACCATGCGTCCACGCCGCCTTCGCACTATCCCGCCGCTCGCCCTGATCGCAATGCTGGCAGTCGCCGTGCTGTTGACGGCTTGCAGTCGCGGCCAGCCCGCAGCCGATCCGCCGCGGCCGGCGCTGGTCGTGCATCCGGGTCCGCTGGACATGGCAGGCGATGCTTTCGCCGGTGACGTGCGTGCGCGTGAACAATCAACGCTGGCATTCCAGATCGGCGGACATCTGGTGCGTCGTTTGGTGGATGTCGGGGCGCGGGTCAAGCGCGGACAGGTGTTGGCCGAACTCGACGCCGGCGATGTCGGACTGCAGGTCGCGGCCATGCGTGCACAGCTGGCGTCGGCGCAGGCCGACCTGCAGCTCGCGCAGACAGAACGCGAACGTTATCGGGTACTCGCCGACAAGCAGGTGGTCAGCCGCTCGCAGTTCGATGGCCACGACAACGCCTACAAGGCCGCTGCCGCGCACGTGCAGCAAATGAACGCGCAACTCGATGTGGCCCGCAATCAAGCCGGCTATGCCAGCCTGCGTGCGCCGGCCGATGGCGTGATCGCGCAGCGGCAGGCCGAAGCCGGGCAGGTCGTCACCTCGGGGCAGGCGATTTTCACGTTGGCTGCTGACGGTGATCGCGAAGTGCAGATCAGCATTCCCGAACAGCGCATCGCTGCGTTCAAGCTAGGCCAGCCGGTGCAGGTCGAGCTGTGGACACAGCAGGGCAAGCTGATTCCAGGCCGTATCCGCGAGCTCGCACCAGCAGCCGATCCGCAGGCGCGCACGTTCGCGGCGCGGGTTGCGCTGCCCGCCGGCACCGCGGTCGAGCTCGGTCAGAGCGCGCGTGTGTATGCAATCGACGCTCACAGAAGTGGCATGAGCGTGCCGTTGGCGGCCGTGTTCGCCAAGGACAGCGCGCCCGCCTTGTGGGTTTTGCATTCCGATGCACACGCGACCGCAAAGGACGGCGCATCCACCGCAGTCCTGCACCTGCAACCGGTGCAACTCGGTCCGTATGGCGAGGAGCGCGTGCCGGTGTTGTCCGGGATCAACCCAGACGACTGGATTCTTGCCGCCGGTGTGCACCTGGTGCGCGAAGGCCAGCGCATCGAGCCGGTTGATCGCGACAATCGCCCGATTGCGCTGAACGCTTCCGCTTCCACGGGTCGCTGAGCCATGGGCAGCCGTTTCAATCTTTCCGCGTGGGCGCTGCGCAACCGCACGCTGGTGCTGTACGCGATGATTGTGCTCGCGGTCCTCGGCGTCATCTCGTATCGCCAGCTCGGTCAGTCGGAAGATCCGCCATTTACCTTCAAGGCGATGGTCGTGCGCACGAACTGGCCCGGCGCGACCGCCGAGGAAGTCGCCCGGCAGGTCACCGATCGCATCGAGAAGACGCTGATGCAGACCGGCGAGTACGACCAGATCCGCAGCTATTCGCGGCCCGGTGAGTCGCAGGTGATCTTCATGGCGCGCGATGCGATGCCATCGCGCAACATTCCCGCGCTGTGGTACAGCGTGCGCAAGAAGATCGGCGACATGAAAGGCGATCTGCCAGCGGGCGTGAACGGGCCGTATTTCAACGACGAATTTGGCGACACTTACGGCAACATCTACGCGCTGTCCGGCGACGGCTTCGACTACGCGACGCTCAAGCGCTACGCCGATCGCATCGAACTCGAACTGCAACGCGTGCCCGACGTCGGCAAGATCGACCTGGTCGGAGCGCAGGATGAGAAGATCTGGATCGAGCTGTCGAACACCAAGCTCGCCAGCCTCGGCATTCCGCTGCCGGCGGTGCAACAGGCGCTGGAGGAACAGAACGCGGTCGCCGATGCGGGCTTCTTCGAAACGCCCAGTGATCGCGTGCGCTTGCGCGTCTCTGGACGCTTCGATTCGGTCGACTCCATTCGCGAATTTCCCATTCACCTCGGCGACCGCGACTTCCGCATTGGTGATGTGGCCAAGGTCTATCGCGGCTTCAGCGATCCGTCAGCGCCGCGCATGCGCTTCATGGGCAAAGACGCGCTCGGTATCGAGGTCGCGATGAAACCCGGCGGAGACATCCTCAAGCTCGGCAAGAACCTGGAAGACACCTTCGCCCGCGTGCAGAACGAATTGCCAGTCGGCATGACGCTCAGCAAGGTCTCCGACCAGCCGCAGGCAGTGCGCTCTTCGGTCGCCGAGTTTGTGGACGTGCTCACCGCAGCGGTTGCGATTGTGCTGCTGGTGAGCTTTTTCTCGCTGGGCCTGCGCGCGGGCACCGTGGTTGCGCTGACGATCCCGCTGGTGCTGGCGATGACGTTTGCGGCGATGAACTATTTCGATATCGGCTTGCACAAGATTTCGCTTGGCGCGCTGGTGCTGGCTCTGGGCCTGCTGGTGGACGACGCCATCATCGCGGTGGAAATGATGGCGGTGAAAATGGAGCAGGGCTTTGATCGCCTGCGCGCCGCGGCGTTCGCGTGGGAAAGCACGGCATTCCCGATGCTCACCGGCACTCTGGTCACCGCTGCGGGATTCCTGCCGATTGCGACCGCGGCATCGAGCACCGGCGAGTACACGCGCTCGATTTTCGAAGTGGTGACAATTGCATTGCTGCTGTCTTGGATCGCGGCGGTGGTGTTCATTCCGTATCTGGGCAGCCTGCTGCTGCCAGACCTGGCCAAGCGCAAGCCAGGCCACGACGCGCCGCACGATCCCTATCAGGGCCGCTTCTATAGGCGCTTCCGCGCACTGGTCGGCTGGTGCGTGCGCTTTCGCAAAACCGTCATCACCATTACCGTGGCCGTGTTCGTCGCCTCGCTGTTCCTGTTCCAGTACGTGCCGCAGCAATTTTTCCCCGATTCAACGCGACTGGAACTGATGGTCGACATCAAGCTCGCCGAAGGTGCGTCGCTGAAGGCGACATCTGCCCAGGTGGGCAAGCTTGAAGCGCTGCTCAAGGGCCATCCGGGCATCAATAATTACGTTGCTTACGTCGGAACCGGCTCGCCGCGTTTCTACCTGCCGCTGGACCAGCAATTGCCGGCGACCAGCTTCGCGCAGTTCGTGCTGCTCGCCGACGACATCAAATCGCGCGAGGAAGTACGGCGCTGGCTGATCGATACCTTCGCGACCAAGTTCACCGACGTGCAAGCGCGGGTCACGCGCCTGGAGAACGGGCCGCCGGTCGGTTATCCGGTGCAGTTCCGGGTCTCGGGCGAGCACATCGACCAAGTGCGCAAGCTCGCCCTCGGCGTTGCCGACAAGGTGCGTCAGAACCCGAACGCAACCAACGTGAATCTCGACTGGCAGGAGCCCAGCAAGGTCGTGCGGCTGATGGTGGACCAGGATCGCGCGCGCGCGCTTGGCGTGAGTTCGACCCAGCTCGCCGGTTTCCTGCGCAATGCGCTGTCGGGCGGCCGTGTGTCGTATTACCGCGAAGACAAGGAACTGATCGAGGTGCTGCTGCGCGGGCCGAAGGATGAGCGCGAACAACTCGCGCTGCTCGGCAGCCTGAGCGTGCCGAGCAGCAATGGCAGCAACGTGCCGCTGTCGCAGATCGCGACGCTCGACTACGGTTTCGAGGAAGGCATCATCTGGCACCGCGACCGGCTGCCAACCGTCACCGTGCGCGCCGATATCTATGGCGATGTCACGCCGCCATCGGTGACCGCGCAGATCGAACCAACACTCGATGCGATCCGCGCGCAACTGCCTGCCGGCTATCTGCTGCAGACCGGCGGCACGGTCGAGGATTCTGCGCGCGGACAAAACTCGGTCAACGCCGGCATTCCGCTGTTTATCTTCGTGGTGACGACATTGCTGATGCTGCAACTTCGCAGCTTCTCGCGCGTTGCGATGGTGTGGCTGACTGCGCCGCTCGGCCTGATCGGCGTGACCTTGTTCCTTCTGGTACTGCGCGTTCCGTTCGGGTTTGTGGCGATGCTGGGCACCATTGCGCTGTTCGGCATGATCATGCGCAACTCGGTGATCCTGGTCGACCAGATCGAACAGGACATCAGTGCCGGCCACGAGCCCTGGACCGCAATCATCGACGCCACAGTGCGCCGCTTCCGGCCGATCGTGCTGACGGCGCTGGCCGCTGTACTCGCAATGATTCCACTATCGCGCAGTGTGTTCTTCGGCCCAATGGCGGTCGCAATCATGGGCGGCCTGGTCGTCGGCACCGCGCTGACGTTGTTGTTCCTCCCGGCGCTGTACGCGGCGTGGTTCAGGGTAAAGCCCGCGACATAGCCATTCGCAATCCGCATTGCACAACCGCATGACGGCAGGGACATGTGCGGGCTAGACTCGGCCACAGGTGTCCTCTGAGGAAACTTTGGTGCGGCCGACCGAGATTCGCGATCCCCAGTACTTCCATAAAGTCGTGGACTGCCAGTGGGCGTGTCCGGCGCATACGCCGGTGCCTGAATACATCCGCCTGATCGCGGCGGGGCGTTACACCGACGCCTACCTGATCAACTGGGAGTCGAACGTGTTTCCGGGCATCCTCGGGCGCACCTGCGATCGGCCCTGCGAGCCGGCCTGCCGCCGCGGGCGGGTAGAGGAAAACAATGGAGAGAAGCCGGAGCCGGTCGCGATCTGCCGGCTCAAGCGCGTTGCCGCCGACTTCAAGGACGACAACGTGCAGGCGCGGCTGCACGAGAAGCTGCCGCCAACCGCGCCGCGCAACGGCAAGCGGATTGCCTGCATCGGCGCCGGGCCGGCGTCACTTACGCTGGCGCGCGACCTGGTGCCGATGGGTTATCACGTCACCATCTTCGAGGCCGATCCGAAGGCGGGCGGGTTCATGCGCACGCAAGTGCCAAGGTTTCGCTTGCCCGAACATGTGATTGATGAGGAAACGAATTACATCCTCGATCTTGGCGTGGAATTCATTGGTGGTCGGCGCATCGATTCACTTAAAAGTTTGCTCGCGGAAAACTTTGATGCGGTGTTCGTCGGCTGCGGTGCACCGCGCGGACGCGACCTGCCGATCCCGGGGCGCGAGGAAGCAGCCGCGAACATCCATGTCGGTCTCGACTGGCTGGCGAACGTGTATTTTGAACATGTGAAATCCGTCGGCAAGCGCGTGCTCGTGCTTGGCGGCGGCAACACCGCGATGGATTGCTGCCGCAGTGCGCGCCGACTCGGCGGCGAGAGCGTCAAGGTGATCGTGCGTTCGGGCTTCGACGAGATGAAGGCCAGCCCGTGGGAGAAGGAGGATGCGATGCACGAAGGCATCCCGATTCTGGACTGCCGCGTGCCCAAGGCTTTTCTGCACGAGAATGGAAAACTCATTGGCATGAGTTTCGAGAAGGTGCGGGCGGAGTTCGACGCGAACGGTCGACGCAAGCTGGTGCCGACTGGCGAGCCCGACGAGATTCACGATTGCGACGAGGTGCTGATCGCGGTCGGGCAGGAAAACGCGTTCCCGTGGATCGAGCGCGATATCGGCATCGAGTTCGGCGAGTGGGACATGCCGGTGGTCGACAAGGTCACCTTCCAGTCGAGTCTGCCTCGCGTGCTGTTCGGCGGCGATGCGGCGTTCGGCCCGAAGAACATCATCTGGGCAGTCGCGCATGGTCACGAGGCTGCGATCTCGGTGCACCGATTGCTGTCCGGCGAGTCCACGCAGGATCGTCCGCCACCAATGACCCACCTGATGTCGCAGAAGATGGGCATCCACGAGTGGAGCTACGACAACGATATTTCCGATGACGAGCGCTTCGTGGTGCCATGGTCGGAGCAGGCGAAGAAACTCGACAGTATCAAGGTCGAGGTAGAACTCGGCTTCGATCTGAAGACCGCGTGGAAGGAGGCGCAACGTTGTCTCAACTGCGACGTGCAGACGGTATTCGCCGAAAAGCTGTGCATCGAATGCGACGCCTGCGTCGATATCTGTCCCATGGACTGCATCAGTTTTACCGCAAATGCCGAGGAAGCTGAGTTGCGCACGCAGCTGACTGCGCCTGCCCTGAATCTCACGCAAGACCTTTACGTGTCCGACGACCTGAAGACTGGGCGTGTGATGGTCAAGGACGAGGACGTCTGCCTGCACTGCGGCCTGTGCGCGGAACGCTGCCCGACCGGCGCGTGGGACATGCAGAAGTTCCTGTTTGAGCAGCCGCAGGCGAAGGCTGGGTGTGGCGCAAAGCAGAGAGTGTTCGCATGACGCCGATCGAATCCACCAACGATTTCGTCGTCAAGTTTGCCAACGTCAACGGCTCGGGCTCGGCATCGGCGAACGAGCTGTTTGCCAAGGCAATCCTGCGCATGGGCGTGCCAGTGTCGCCGCGCAATATTTTCCCGTCGAACATCCAGGGCTTGCCGACCTGGTATGAGGTGCGCGTCAACGAGCGCGGCTGGCTCGGGCGACGCGGCGGTGTGGATCTGATGGTCGCGATGAATCCGCAGACCTGGAATGCGGATCTGGCCGAGATCGAACCGGGCGGGTATTTGTTCTACGACAATTCAAAACCACTTCCGAAGTCGCGCTTCCGCGACGACATCACCGTGATCGGCATGCCGCTCACCGCGATTTGCAACGCGACCTACAGCGATCCGCGCCAACGCCAGTTGTTCAAGAACATCATGTATGTCGGGGCGCTGTCGCAACTGCTCGGTATAGAAGCCGACGTGATCGAGACCCTGATTGACGAGCAGTACGGCAGCAAGGTGAAGCTGCTCAACGCCAACCGCGAAGCGTTGCACCTCGGCCGTGACCACGCTTGCGCAAATCTGACGCAGCCGATTGGATTGAAAGTGCAACGCGCCAACAACGTCGGCGACAAGATCTTCGTCGACGGCAACACCGCCGCTGCGCTCGGTTGCGTCTATGGCGGTGCAACGGTGTGCGCGTGGTATCCGATCACGCCCTCGTCGTCGTGCGCCGAGGCGTTCGAGAAGTACTGCATGAAGTTGCGCAAGGACGCCGACGGCCGTAGCCGCTACGCGATCGTGCAGGCCGAAGACGAGATCGCCTCAATCGGCATGGTGGTTGGCGCCGGCTGGAATGGCGCGCGCGCATTCACCACGACGTCGGGCCCTGGCATTTCGCTGATGACCGAATTCATTGGTCTTGCCTACTTCGCCGAGATTCCGGTGACGCTGATCAACGTGCAGCGCGGCGGACCTTCGACCGGCATGCCCACGCGCACTCAGCAGGCCGACATCTTGAGTTGCGCCTACGCCTCGCACGGTGACACCAAGCATGTGCTGTTGCTGCCGGAAGACCCGCGCGAATGCTTCGAGTTTGCCGCCGCCGCGCTCGATCTTGCCGATCGCCTGCAGACGCCGATTTTCCTGATGAGCGATCTCGACATCGGCATGAACCAGCGCCTGTGCGATCCGTTCGCGTGGGACGAATCGCGCACATACGATCGCGGCAAGGTGATGACTGCGGAGGAACTCGAAGCCGGTCGCGACTTTGGTCGCTACCTCGATGTGGATGGCGATGGCATTCCCTTTCGCACTTATCCAGGCACGCATCCGAGCAAGGGCGGCTTCTTTACCCGTGGCACCACGCGCGATTCTTACGCCCGCTATTCCGAAAAAGGGCCGGACTACGTTTACAACGTCGAGCGCCTGCTGAAAAAATTCGACACCGCCAAATCGCTGGTGCCGCAGCCGATCGCGCAGAACGCGAAGTCGCCAACGCAATACGGTGCCATCTATTTCGGTTCGACATCGCCGGCAATGGCCGAAGCGGTCGCGATGCTGAAAGACGAAGGCGCGCACCTGGATACGCTTCGGTTGCGCGCATTTCCATTTCCCGATCTGGTCGCCGATTTCATCGCTGCCCACGAATGCGTTTTTGTCGTTGAACAAAATCGCGATGCGCAGATGAAGAGCCTGCTGGTCAATGAATTGAGCATCGATCCTGCGAAACTGGCGTCCATCCTGCACTTTGACGGCACGCCGATCACTGCGCGATATATCGCCGATGCAATTGATGGGCGGATTAACGGCGGCCGGCAAATTGTCAGGCCGAACGAAATTGCAGAAGGCGTCGGTTGAATGGCTGCACCGATGCAAGGATGGAGGTAATGGACAATCACATCATGTTGTTGCTGAATGCGATGGCGAGCGTTTTGAGCGGCGCGATGATTATTGCTGCGTTGTTGCTGTTATGGCGCAAGTCGAATTCGGAATGGCTGCTGCTCGCACTGGTTGCCGAATCAGGTTCAGTGCTGTGTCGGATCGCGCTTTTTGTGGTGCCGACTGTCCTCAACACAAAACCCATTCTGTTGTTGATCTGGCCAGTCACCGGGGTATTGCTTGCGGTTGGCTTGCTTGGCTATGCGGTCGTAGAATCAAATCGGAGCCGCTGATGATGTTTCGCAAGGATTTGCATCACACCGCTAGCCAGGCAACCGTTGGGCCAGCGATGTTGCTTGCGATGTTGCTCGCAGTTGCACTCGCCGGCGGAATGGCGAGTGCGCAGGATATTCTGGCGAGCCCGCTGGGTCTGTTGGGCGGAACATGGAAAATCGCGTCGAGCGAACCTACGCCATGGCCGCACGAGTCCAGCTGGGAAGTGCCAGCGCAAATCAAGCAGCTCGTCGGTGCGACCGTCGTGCTGAGGGCAGATCGAATCGATGGGCCGAGACAGTTGGCATGTAGTGGGCCCCACTACAAGATTGAGCAATACAGTGTGGGCATGCTGTTCCAGGGCACGCTCGCGGAGAAGGGCGATCCGAAAACCACGCCTGACCAGGCTGCGACAGCGCTGGGCCTCACGCAGCGTCCGATTCCCAGCCTCACCACCGGCTGCGCCTCCGAGATCGAATTCCACATCATTGATGGTGACCACATGCTGTTTGGGCTCGACAACCGGGTGTACCGGATGGTGCGCGTTATAGCTGCTGCCCGGACTGTTGCGCCCGTGAAGGCCAAGCCATGACCTATCTCGCCAAACCGCAACTGCATCACCCTTCGCTGACCCGCAACAAGGTCGGCTACACCCGCCGCGACTACGAAGGCAAGATCAGCACGCTATGCGCGGGTTGCGGGCACGATTCGATCTCGGCGGCGATCATCCAGGCGTGCTGGGAACTGGACGTCGAACCGCATCGCGTCGCCAAGCTGTCGGGCATCGGTTGTAGCTCGAAAACTCCCGATTATTTCCTCGGCAATTCGCACGGTTTCAACACCGTGCACGGGCGAATGCCGTCCGTGTTGACAGGTGCGAACCTCGCCAATCGCGAACTGTTGTATCTGGGCGTATCTGGCGATGGCGATAGCGCGTCGATCGGCATCGGCCAGTTCGTGCACGCGCTGCGGCGCGCTGTGAACATGGTCTACATCGTCGAGAACAATGGCGTGTACGGGCTGACGAAAGGACAGTTTTCCGCAACCGCCGACCAGGGTTCGGTGTCGAAGAAAGGCGTGGTCAATTCCGATACGCCGCTGGACTTGGTCGGTTTGGCATTGCAGCTTGGCGCAACCTACGTCGCGCGCGGATTCTCCGGCGACAAGCGCCAACTGGTGCCGCTGATCAAGGGCGCGATAGCGCACCAGGGGGCGGCGTTCATCGACGTGGTCAGCCCCTGCGTCGCATTCAACAATCATGCTGGTAGTACCAAAAGCTACGAGTACGTGCGTGACCACAACGAGGCCGCGAACAAGCTGGACTTTGTTCCGTGCCGCGACGAGATCGTGGTCGACTATGAAGAAGGCGGAGTGCTCGACGTCGAACAGCACGACGGCACGTTTTTGCGCCTGCGAAAACTTGGTGCCGACTACGATGCGCGTAATCGCGGTGCAGCGATGCAATTCGCGCAGGCAGCGACCGCGGCCGGTGAAGTGGCGACGGGACTGCTGTTCATCGAGCCCGAACCGCGCGATCTGCACGCGCACCTGAACACGGTGGCGACGCCATTCAATCGCCTCGGCGAAGCAGAGCTTTGTCCAGGAACGGCAGCGTTGGCCAAGATCAACGCATCATTGCGCTGAACACTTGATTGGCAATTGGCATCGTCCACCCGCGCATGGTTCAATGACGCATGAAGCGGGGGTGCCTGCGCGGCCTGGTTGATCGGGTTGCAGGCTGAGACAGACCCTTCGAACCTGGCCGAGCCTGTGCAAACAGGCGATGCAATCGGTGTAGGGAGCTTCGCCGGATGTTATTTATCTGTGCGCGCCCGCTTTGACATGGCCGATGCGATTGATCGCATTGTCTGAAACCATTGCCACGGGCGAATCCGATGAATGCAGTTCCCAACAGCCTGCTACAGCAGGCCGACCAACTTTCCGAAAACGCGACGCGGCCGATTTCGGGCTCGCGCAAGATCCATGTCGATGGCCAACTTGCCGGTGTTCGCGTGCCGATGCGTGAGGTCGTGCTCGAAGACACCCCACTGCTTTTCGGTGCCGAAGCCAACGCGCCTTTCACCGTCTACGACACCTCGGGTCCGTACACTGATCCAGACGCACGCATCGACCTGGCATCGGGGTTGCCGCCGGTGCGGGCGCAATGGATCGATGCGCGTAGCGATACCGAGCAACTGTCGGGCTTGAGTTCGAATTTTGGTCGCCAGCGCGCGCACGATGCGCGATTGGATGCGGTACGGTTTCCCAACCTGCATGCACCGCGCTGCGCTAAGTCCGGTGCCAACGTCTCGCAGATGCACTACGCACGGCGCGGGGAGATCACGCCGGAGATGGAATACATCGCGATCCGCGAAAACCAGCGGATTGAGGCAATTCGTGATGCGGCACTTCTGAAGCAGCATCCGGGCGAGAGTTTCGGTGCGTCGATCCAACGCATCATTACGCCCGAATTCGTGCGCGATGAAGTCGCGCGCGGCCGTGCGATCATTCCGAACAATATCAACCATCCGGAAAGCGAGCCGATGATCATCGGTCGCAACTTCCTGACCAAGATCAACGCCAATATCGGCAACAGTGCGGTCAGTTCCGGCATTGCCGAAGAAGTCGAGAAGATGGTTTGGGCGATCCGATGGGGCGCCGATACGGTGATGGACTTGTCTACCGGCAAGCACATCCACGAGACGCGCGAGTGGATCATCCGCAACTCGCCAGTTCCGATCGGCACCGTGCCGATCTATCAGGCGCTGGAAAAAGTCGATGGCCGCGCCGAAGAGCTGACTTGGGAGATTTTTCGCGACACGCTGATCGAGCAGGCCGAGCAGGGCGTGGACTACTTCACCATCCACGCCGGCGTACTGCTGCGCTACGTGCCGCTGACCGCCAAGCGCGTCACCGGCATCGTGTCGCGCGGTGGCAGCATCATGGCGAAGTGGTGTCTGGCGCACCATCGCGAGAGTTTCTTGTACGAACACTTCAAAGACATCTGCGAAATCATGAAGGCGTACGACGTCGCTTTTTCGCTGGGCGATGGACTGCGTCCGGGCTCGATCGCCGACGCGAACGACGCCGCGCAGTTCGGCGAACTCGAGACGCTCGGCGAGTTGACCAAGATCGCGTGGAAGCACGACGTGCAAACCATGATCGAAGGCCCCGGCCACGTGCCGATGCATCTGATCAAGGAGAACATGGACAAGCAGCTCGCCGTTTGCGGCGAGGCGCCGTTCTACACGCTCGGCCCGCTGACCACCGACATCGCACCAGGTTATGACCACATCACGTCCGCAATTGGCGCGGCAATGATCGGCTGGTTCGGCACCGCAATGCTGTGCTACGTGACGCCGAAGGAACACCTTGGCCTGCCGAACAAGCAGGACGTACGCGACGGCATCATCACCTACAAAATAGCGGCTCATGCCGCCGACCTGGCCAAGGGCCACCCCGGCGCGCAGGCGCGTGACAACGCGTTGAGCAAAGCGCGTTTCGAATTCCGCTGGGGCGATCAGTTCAACCTGTCGCTGGATCCCGACAAGGCGCAGGAGTTCCACGACGAAACCCTGCCCAAGGACGCGCACAAAACCGCGCATTTTTGCTCGATGTGCGGTCCGCATTTTTGCTCGATGAAGATCACCCAGGACGTGCGCGAATACGCGGCAAAAGAGGGCGTCGCGGATGAAGCCGAGGCATTGCAGCGCGGGATGGATGAGAAGGCCAAGCAATTCCGCGAACAGGGCAGCGAAATTTATCGAGCCGAATAGGCACGTGCAAGCGTTGATCCACGCAAGCAGGCTATTCCGAGTTGCGGCACAATAAGCGCATGCAACTCGACTCGCCTTTCATCCAGTTGCCGGTGCGATTCGATGCCGACGTGTTGGCTGCGGAGATCGATGCGCTCGGCGAGACGCCGTGGCGGCCGCATCCGAATGGCCTCCCCGGCAATTCTGCATTGCCATTGGTCTCTTCAGAAGGCGATCCGACGAGGGAAGTGACCTGGGGGCCGATGCGGCCAACGGCATACTTGCAGCATTGCCCGTATCTGCAACAGGTGATGGCGAGCTTAGGCACGGTGGTCGGCCGCACGCGCCTGATGCGCCTCTCGGGTCACGCTGAAGTCAGCCCGCATGTGGATATCGCGTACTACTGGCGGCAACGCATGCGCGTGCACGTGCCGATCCGCACCCAGCCAACGGTGCGTTTCATTTGTGGCGATGACGAGATAAACATGGCCGAGGGTGAGTGCTGGATCTTTGATACCTGGCGTCGTCATCGCGTGCTCAACGACGCTGTGCAGTCACGCACGCATCTGGTGCTCGACACCGTTGGCGGCGCCGGATTTTTCAACCTGCTCAGCCAAAGCCGTCCCTTCGATGAGCCGACCAATGGCTGGTCGACACGCTATATCGGTCCAGACGCCACCGCGTCGACCAAGATGGCGTTCGAGTCGGTCAACCTGCCGGCGGTGATGACGCCGTGGGAAATGCGCGAACACCTGGGTTTTATCCTCGGTTGCGCCATGCCGCATCCGCAACTCGGACAGGCCAACGCCTTGTGCGCGCAACTCATCCACCAATGGCAGGCGCTATGGGCCGAACACGGCGAGAGCGTCGCAGGCGTGCCAGCCTATAGCGCTGCGATGACCGCGTTCGAACAAAGTCTGTCGGCGTGCGCCAGGCAAATTCCGCTGCACAATCAAAGCGGACTGTTTGACTGCATCAAATCACTCGTATGTCAGGTAGCGCTGGACGAACGCATGCGCCGCAGTGAATCGCGCGAACCTGCTGCAACCACGGGCGCCTGACTATTTTGCGCGGCTGGATGTAGCGGGCGCCGTGCGAACGTAATCGAGCAATCGAGCGCGAAGGTTACGCGACGAGAATTCCGCTGCGCGTGATTCATGCACGGTGCGCGCAGCGCTCGCTACAAACCGGCTGCGGGCGCCGTGCAAGCCTTGCGCCTAAAAGTGCGGCTTGACCGGCGTTTCCTGAAAGCGCTGCGCGCATTCGATGATTTCGGCGCGTGCGGCATCGGCGTTTTGCCAGCCTTCGATCTTCACCCACTTGCCGGGCTCTAGATCCTTGTAGTGCGCGAAGAAGTGTCCGATGCGGTCGCGCCAGTGCTGCGGCACGTCGTCGATGTCGCGGATATGCGAATAGCCCGAGAACACCTTGTCGATCGGCACTGCTAGCAGCTTGGTGTCGGCGCCGGCCTCATCGCTCATGCTGAGCATGCCAACCGGGCGGCAGCGGATCACTGAGCCGGGAATCAGAGGCATCGGAATCACCACCAGCACGTCGGCCGGATCGCCATCGCCACCTAGGGTGTGCGGAATGTAGCCGTAGTTGCACGGATAGCGCATCGGCGTGGACAGCACGCGGTCGACGAAAATCGCGCCAGTCGCCTTGTCCACTTCGTACTTCACTGGCTCGGCGTCCTTGGGGATCTCGATCACCACGTTGATGTCGTTCGGCACGTCGCGGCCGGTCTGCACAAGGTCAAGGCCCACGGAATTCTCCTGCTGCGTTGCGATGCCTGCCGATTAGCGGAAGGCGACGGATTCGGATTGCTGCACGATTGGCAGCGAGGGCGCGAAGGATACGGCAATCAAACCGACACGGCACTCCAATTGCGCGCGGGCAACAACGCGCTATTCGCCGCCGTCACTCTCGCCGGCTTTCGGCACGCAGCCGGGAATCACGGCATCGAATCGATATACCCACCAGGTGCGGCGGTTGGCGATGCCTACGCGCTGCGCGCGGCTGCGGTTCACGCAGTTGCCGATCGCGTCCTCGATCGCGAAAATCCAGCGACTTTGCGGCGCCTGCGTCTGCCACTGCGTCGCGGCAGCAAACTGTCGATCCAGCGATTGCTGAAAGCCGAAATCCTGCGCGGGGCGATCCGCCATCAGCAGATTTTGTTCCTTCCAGCCGACCAGCCCCAGCTGTGCCTCCGGTCCGATCAACCGACCAGCCTCGCGCATGATGCCGCGCGCAGAACTCGAATCATTCAATAGCGGATACGCCCACAGACTCCACGCCAGCCACAGCACGGCGCTGCCCGCGAGCAGCGCCTGCGCGCCACGCCGGACACGAAACACCAGCGCCGCCAAGACGAACCCGACGCCTACGCACACCAGCATCCACCACACGCTAGCCGCATCGGCGTCGGCGATGCCGCGTCCTTGCGCCAGCTTGATCGCGGCCGGCGCACCACGCAGCGCCCACACGCCATAGCCGATCAGTGCGGCGCCGCCCAGCAGCGCCAAAACCCACGCGGCGATTCGCAACCAGCGCGCGCGCACGATCTCCTCAAGAAACGGCGCCATTGCCAGCGCTACCATCGGCAACATCGGCATCACGTACACATCGCGCTTGCCAACCGCTACGCTGAAGAACATCAGCACCAGCAATGACCAGCCCAATGGCAGCAGGATGCGGGCATCGCGTTCGCGCAACGCAGTCAACCAGTGCGGCGCCGCGCCAACGTATCCCAACGACAGCGGAAACCACGCGAACAACAGCACTGGAATGAAATACCAGAACGGCTGCGGATGCGACCACGATCCAGCGTAGCGGTTGGCGGTCTGGTGCAGCAGGATGTCGTTGACGTAAGCGGAATATTCCGGCGCGCCACGCGAGTGCGCGGTCAGCAACATCGGCACCAGCCACAGCCCAATCGCAGCGAAGAAAGCGAGCGCGCCGCCAAGCCAATGCCACGTCGCGTTGCGGGTGCGCGTCACCTCCCAGCCGCGCAGTCGCGTAAACAAATACGGCACGAACATAAGCAGCGCCAGAAAACCCACGCCTTTGGTAATCACGCCGATGCCGGCAATGAAACACCCGAGCCAATATGCACGCCAGTTCGGCCCCCGCAAAAAATGCAGCAGCAAACCCCAGTTGGCCAGCGTGATCTCGCCCATCACCAGCGGATCGATCTGCGCGCGTTTCACCTGATACACAAACTGGAACACACACAACAAAACGCCCGCTGCGAACAATCCGACACGCGGATTCCACAACCTGCGGCCGAGGTCGTAAGTCAGTGCGAGGGACAGCAATCCGGCCAGCAATGACGGCAACAAGAACGCGATGCGCCAACTGCGGAACACCTCGAACGCCGATGCTTCCATCCACATCAGCATCGGCGGCTTGTCGGCGTACAACTCCACGCCGCGATGCGGAAACATCCAGTCGCCCGATTCGACCATCTGCTTCGCCGCCAGCGTGAAACGCGGCTCATCCGAAGGCCACGGATCGCGCAGGCCGATGCCGAGGCCGAGGAACACCAGCGCGAACAGCATGAACAGCCAGAAGTGGCGGCGGTCGTCGGCGCTTTGCTGCGTAGCGGATGGCGACATCGGCGATGCGGCGTTCAAGGTCGAGTTCATGCGAGGGTTGTCGGCGGTATCCACGCAATGCTAGCAGTGCGAACTGCCCTGCGTGTGCGGTCGTGGCGCCGGCCCGCCCGAATCGGCTAACGTGCGAGCAAGAGAGGATGTCCGATGCCGCTGAGCTGGAACGAAATCAAGGATCGCGCGTTGCGCTTTTCGCGCGAGTGGGCCGACGAGGCGTCCGAGGATGCCGAGGCCAAGTCGTTCCTCGATGACTTCTTCAATGTATTCGGCGTCAGCCGCCGCCGCGTCGCGCATTTCGAGCGCCGGGTCAAGAAGCTCGACGGCAAGGACGGCTACATCGACTTGCTATGGAAGGGCGTGCTGCTGATCGAGCAAAAATCACGTGGCAAGAGTCTCGATCGTGCACATGCGCAGGCGCGCGACTATTTTTTTGGCCTCACCGACGCCGAACTGCCGCGCTACCTGTTGGTCTCCGACTTCGCCCGAATGCGGCTGTACGACCTCGAATCCGATGCCGAGCCAGTCGAGTTCGAGTTAAAGGAGTTGCACAAACAGGTACGCCTATTCGGCTTCATCGCCGGCTACCAAGCACGCGCGTTCAAGGACGAAGATCCGGTCAACATCGATGCCGCCGAGCGGATGGGCAAGCTGCACGATGCGCTCAAGGCCGCAGGGTTCGTGGGTCACGCGCTGGAAGTGTTGCTGGTGCGCGTGCTGTTTTGTCTGTTCGCCGAAGACACCGGCATTTTCCCGCGCAATGCGTTCGCCGAACTGATTCGTCAACGCACATCGAGCGACGGCGCTGATCTTGGTCCGTGGCTTGCGCAGTTGTTCCAGACCCTCAATACGCTGGAGAGCCAGCGTCAGAAAACGCTTGACGCACAGCTCGCCGAATTCCCCTACGTCAACGGCAAGCTGTTTGCCGAACAACTGCCGCTAGCCGCGTTCGATGCCCGCATGCACGGATTGCTGCTGAATGCGTCAGCGCTGGACTGGAGCCTGATCAGCCCGGCGATTTTTGGTTCGCTGTTCCAGTCGGTGATGGATGCCAAGGCGCGGCGTAACCTCGGCGCGCACTACACGTCCGAGAAGAACATCCTCAAGCTGATCGGGCCGCTGTTTCTCGACGACCTCAAGGCTGAGCTGGCGCGTATCGGCAATCACGAAAACAAGCTCAAGAGCTTTCACCTCAAGCTGGCGAACCTGCGCTTTCTCGATCCTGCCTGCGGCTGCGGCAACTTCCTCGTGATCGCCTATCGCGAAATCCGGCTGCTGGAACTTGAAGTGCTGCGCCGCCTGCATCCCGAGGGCGAATCCTCACGCGCGCTATGGGTGAAGGAAGAGGTGCGGGTGGATGTCGACCAGTTCTACGGCATCGAGATCGAGGAGTTCCCCGCCCAGATCGCCCAGGTCGCGTTATGGCTGATGGACCACCAGATGAACCTGCGCGTGAGCGAGGCGTTCGGCAATTACTTCGCGCGCCTGCCGCTGGTGAAGTCACCGACAATCGTCCATGGCAATGCGCTGCGGATCGACTGGAATGACGTGGTGTCGAAGGAAAGCCTGAGCTACATCCTCGGCAATCCACCGTTTGGTGGAAAGCATTACCAGAGCAAAGCGCAACGAGCGGATCAAGCCCTTGTCACACACAACATCAAGAGCGGATCCGATCTGGATTTTGTCGCCAACTGGTTCATCAAGGCGGCAAGCTTCGTTGAG
>JBBQQH010000022.1:0-50259 GCA_038216155.1 Lysobacterales bacterium | reverse complement strand
GTGCCATTTTCACGCGGCGGTAAAACCACAGAGCCAAACCTGCGTACGCTGTGCGCCGCATGTAACATTGGCAAGAGCAACGACACGTAGGGTGACCTGCCAAAGTCTAATCAGCTTTCGCGCTTCTCGTTCTGTAGATTCGCTCTTGCTCTTGGGCCGTAAAGCTCGCCGAGCATCGCAGTGGGCGGCGTGGGAAAGGCCCGCATGTTTGAGGCCATGGATGGCCGAGTTCGGGCCGGCACGCTGGCCGCGAGAAGCGCAGGGAACCGCCGAAGGCGGCGAGTGTCTGGTGCGAATGGTTTTGGTTCCTTTTGCCGTAACAAAAGGGACACGGCCGCGTAGCGGTCGGAAGCTCTGCAATTGGCTCTGCAATTGGCTCTGCACTTGGCTCTGCTTCTGCGCGCAACGCGCGGAAGCTTTTGCTTTACGCTTCACTGAGGCCGCAGAGAAAAATTGTGAATCAACGAAACGTACTCATCACCGGCGCCGGCAGCGGCCTAGGCCGCGCACTCGCGCTTCGGTATGCGACCGCAGGGTGCGCGGTGGCTTGCGCCGATTTAGTGCCAGAGCGCGCGCACGAAACCGTGGCGATGCTTGCCGGCAGCGGGCACGCCGCATTTGCGGTGGATGTCGGCAGCGATGATGCGTTCGCTGCGTTGCACGATTCAGTACAAGCGTGGCTTGGCACCGGTCGCGCACTCGATGTACTGGTCAACAACGCTGGCATCGCCAGTGGCGGCGCGCTGGTCGACACTACGATGGAGGAGTGGCGGCGCGTGCTGGAGATCAACTTGCTGGGCGTCGTGCGCGGCTGCCGAACGTTTCTGCCGGCAATGCTGCAGAGAGGCAGTGGACAAATCCTCAACATCGCCTCGTTCGCCGGGCTGGCCGGTGCGCCGTCAATCATGAGTTACGGCGTGGCCAAGGCTGGCGTCGTGGCGTTGTCTGAGCAACTGCGTGCCGAGCTCCACACAACTGGCGTGGATGTCTCGGTCGCGTGTCCGGCATTCTTCCAGACCAACCTGCTGCAGAGCTGGCATGGCGATCCGAACATGAAGGCAGCGGCACAGCGGATGATGCAACGCTCGCACGATAGCCTTGATCACGTTGCCGATCGCGTGTTCGCAGCAGTGCAGCAGCGTGCCTTTCTGATTTTGCCTACACACGCCGAGCCATTGCGCTGGCGGATCAAGCGCTGGTTTCCCGAATTCTATTTTCGCCGCCTCACACGCGCGGTCGCAGCCATGACTCGGAGCAAGACATGAGTTCGAACTGGATGATCTACGGCGCCAATGGCTACACCGGCAATCTGATTGCGCGCGAGGCGCAGCGACGCGGGCTGGCACCGACGCTGGGCGGTCGCAGCGAGTCGGTGATCCAGCTCGCAGGCGAGTTGGGATTGCCATACCGGCTATTCGATCTTGAGGACGCGACGCGCACCCGCGACGGCATCAAGAACATGGATCTGGTGTTGCATTGCGCTGGACCGTTTTCCGCGACATCGAAGCCGATGCTCGAAGCATGTCTGGATGCGCGCGTGCACTATCTGGATATCACCGGCGAGATTGACGTGTTTGCACACTGCCATGCGCAGGACGCGCGCGCTCGCGAGCGTGGCATCGTGGTGCTGCCGGGTGCCGGGTTCGATGTAGTGCCGACCGATTGCCTGGCCGCACAACTTGCGCGGGAGATGCCCGATGCGACATCGCTGGTGCTGGCGTTTGAAGCGGGCGGAGGCCCGAGTCCGGGCACCGCCAAGACCAGCGTTGAAGGGCTCGGTAACGGTGGCCGTGCACGCATCAACGGCACATTGACCAAGGTACCGCTGGCGTGGAAGACGCGCAATTTCGAGCGCGTCGACGAACACGGCAAGACGCAACAACGCAGCGCGATGACGATTCCGTGGGGCGACGTGTATACCGCGCATGTCAGCACCGGTATCGAGAACATCGAGGTCTACATGGCCGTCTCGCCCAAGACCATCGCCAACGTGCGCCGACTGCGCTGGCTGGGGCCGTTGTTGCGGACGCAACTGGTGCAAAACTTCATGAAGCGTCGCGTCGAGAAATCCGTACGCGGGCCATCGACCGACAAGCGCGAGAACAGCATGACCCATGTCTGGGGCGAAGTGCGCAATGCGGCAGGTCGCGAACACAAACGCCAACTGATCACACCCAATGGCTATGCGCTCACTGTCACCGCGTCTCTTGGAATCATCGAACGACTGCTGCAAGGCAATGCACCTGCCGGCTACATCACGCCATCGCAACTGATGGGCGCCGATTATGTGTTATCGCTGCCGGGTGTGCAGAGCGTGGCCTGATAGCGCAGGGTTGCACGTTATCTCGAACAGTCGATGTCTTGGCAAACTTTCATGCGCGCTTGACACGCAGTCACCTGGCTGGGGCATAGTCCACGACTCGCGCCACTTTTTTGATTGTTGAGTACCGGGAGCGTTGCAGATGCCGATCGCGTTAGCGCATGCGAGCACCAGTGCGTCGGCGTGGCGATGTCGGCCGTTGGTGCGCGCATTCAGGTGTGGCGATGCGCCGCGCGAACTCGCGCATCGACTTCGGTGGCAACGAGCGCTAGTGCCCTAAATGATCGACTCCGACGACTCCCCCGCGTCAGGCACACAAGCCGCTTCGCGCCACTTGCGCTGGCTGCTGCGTGTCGGCATGTGGTTGTCGATCGCCTCGCCGTTGGGGTTTGCCGCGCTGATCTGGTTCGGCATCGATCGTGCCGGCGTGCAGCGCCTGGATCGTGCCAGTGTGCTTGAGCTGGCCGTGCTCAGTACCGCGCTGGGCGGTGGCTTGTGGTACTGCCTGAGCCGCGCATTCGCACGCGGTCAGCATCAACAATCCCGTTTGCTGACTGACCTGAGCGCGCAATCGGTGCGTGCCGACGAGGCCCGCCGGATTGCGGGATTGGGCGACTGGAGCTGGAATCTGGACACCGGCGCGGTGTCCTGGTCGCCGGAGATATTCGCCGCCTATGGCTTGCCACCGCGACCCGAGCCGTTTCCGGTCGAGCAGATTCCCGACCGTATCCATGCAGATGATCGCGACCGCGTGCAGGGCTACTTCCAGCAAATGCAGGACGGCGGCAACCCGTCAGAGACCGAATTCCGCATCCTGCGCCCCGACGGCAGCGAACGCGTGATCCACGCGCGCGGTGAATGGGCTGACCGCACGCCAGGTCGGCGCCTGCTCCGAGGCGTTCAGCAAGACATCACCGAGCTCGCACGCATGCGCGACAGCTTGCGCGAGGCGCGATCCCAATATCGGTTTCTGTTCGAACACAACCCGCTGCCGATGTGCGTCTACGATCGCGATACGCTGGCGATTCTGGCCGTCAATAACGCACTGTTGCGTCATTACGGCTACGAACGCGATGAAATGCTGGCCGCGAACGTGATGGACATCCGGCCGCCGGAGGAAGTGCCGGCGGCCCGCGCGCTGCTGCTTTCGACCAAGTATCCGCAGGGCCACGTGTGGACGCACGTACACAAGGACGGCACCCGCATGCGGATGATGGCGTTCGGCGACGAAATCGACTTCGACGACCATCCGGCACGGCTGATCGTGCTGCACGATGTCACCATCAGCGAAGCAGCACAAAATCGCTTCCAGGTGATTGCTGGCGCCACCACCGACGCCATCTGGGATTGGGAGATCGGTACTGATTCGCTGTGGTGGAGCGACAGCTACTACAACCTGTTTGGTGATCGCGCCGAGGAAGCCGCGGGATCGGTCAAGGCATGGGAAGCGCGCATTCATCCGGACGACCTGCAGCGCGTCGCCGCCAGCCTTGATGCCGCCATCGCCGGTAATGCCAGCGACTGGGAAGCCACCTATCGCTTCCGCCGCAAGGATGGCGATTACGCCGACGTGCTCGATCGCGGCTTCCTGCTGCGCGATTCGGTCGGACGCGCGCATCGCGCCATCGGTGGGATGCTCGATGTCACCCAGAAGCATCGCGACGAAGCCGATCTGCGCCTGCTGCGGCGCGCGATCGAATCGACCGACAACGGCATTCTTATCGCCGATGCGCAGCAGCCCGGACTGCCTGCGGTGTACGTCAATCGCGCGTTCGAGCGCATGACCGGTTACAGCGCCGCAGAAATCATCGGCAGCACGTTCCGGTTGATGGAAGACGGTGTCGAGCAGCAACCAGAACTCGAAGCCATCCGGCAGGCGATTGCCGCCCCGCATGAAGTGCAGGTTCGGCTGCGCGATACCCGCAAGAATGGCGAACCGTACTGGCGCGATGTGCACCTGGCGCCGGTGCTGGATGACGCGGGCGTCCTCACCCATTTCGTCAGTGTCCAGAGCGATGTCACCGAACATCAGCGCGTGCTCGCACAACTCGCGTATCGCTCTACTTACGACGATCTCACCGGGCTGCCCAACCGGCAACTGCTGCATGATCGGTTGCAGCAGGCAATCCGCAACGCCGAACGCCTGCAGACGGCGGTGGCAGTATTGTTCATCGATCTGGACAACTTCAAGTTGATCAACGACGGCCTCGGCCACGGCGCCGGCGATGAGGCGTTGCGCATCCTGGCGGAACGGTTTGAGAGGGCGCTCGGCAGCAACGAGACGCTGGCCCGATTCGGCGGCGATGAATTCGTCGCGGTGCTGACCGACCAGGTCGAGGAAGCCGCAGTTGCTCGCGTGCTTTCCCGCATCGGTGGCGCGCTGGCGGAACCGCTGCAGATCGGCCAGTCGCAGCACTACATGAGCGCCAGCATTGGCTATTGCCGCTATCCGGATGCCGGCGGTGATGCCGAGACGCTGCTCAAACACGCCGACATCGCGATGTACAAGGCCAAGCGCCAGGGCCGCAACCAGACCGTCGCCTATCGGGCCGATTTTGATGCCAGCATCTCGCAGCGGCTGCAACTGATATCAGCCTTGCGCGACGCCTTGCAGCGCGATGAGTTCCGGCTGATGTTCCAGCCGCTGTTCGATCGCGACGGCGCCGTCGTCGGCATGGAGGCGCTGGTGCGTTGGCAGCACCCCGAACGCGGGCTGCTGGCGCCTGTGCACTTCATCGGTGTGTGCGAAGAGAGCGGATTGATCGTGCCGCTTGGCCGCTGGGTGCTGCAGGAGGCGGCGCGCCACCACGCAAAATTGAGCGAGCTCGGCCTGGGTCACCTGCGGATCGCCGTCAATGTATCGGCCGAACAGTTCGGACAAAGCCTGCACGACGACGTGCAGCAGGCGATGAGCGAGCTCCAGTTGCCGCGCGGCGCGCTCGAACTCGAACTCACCGAAAGCGTGATCATGGATTCGCCGGATTCGGCGATCGATACGATGCGCCAACTCGATGGGCTGGGCGTCAGCCTTTCGGTGGACGATTTCGGCACCGGCTACTCCAGCCTCGCCTACCTCAAGCGCCTGCCGATTGATCGACTGAAGATCGATCGCTCATTCGTCAGCGACTTGGGCAATGGCGGCGACGACGACGTGATCTGCGCCACGATCATCCAGCTCGCACACAGCCTCGGCCTGCAAACCGTAGCCGAAGGCGTGGAAACCGCGCAGCAACTTGATTGGCTGCGCGCGCGCGGTTGCGATGAATTGCAGGGCTTCCTTCTGGCGGTGCCGATGCCGTTCAACGACACCGTGCAGTCATTGCGCAATCCGGCCGCGCCTTGGCCGCCAGTGCGGATGCACTAGCCATGCCGCATCAGAGCGCCGCACCAAATCGCCGCCAGCGCGGCAAATAGAAATGTCGCGCGTCCAGCGAATACATCAGGTGACGTACGCGGCCGCTGATCAGCTCGCGCCGCACCAGCCCGATGTAGCGCGAATCGTGGCTGTTGTCGCGATTATCCCCAAGCATCAGGTATTCGCCGGCCGGCACCGTGACTGGCCCGAACGAGCGTAGCGCCGGGCGATCGGGCATCACCAGAATCGTGTGGCTGCGCTCGCCGATTGACTCTCGCAGCAGCCATTGGCGACCGTCGTATTCCGGCGTCAACTCGTCTTCATCGCGCACCGCGATCGGTCGGTAATCCGCCTGCATTGCGTTCACGAGTAGTCGCTCGTCGCGCATCTCGACCGTGTCGCCCGGTACCGCGATCACGCGCTTGATCAGTCGCATGCCGTCCTCGGGCGAGGCAAACGTCACCACGTCGCCGCGTTGCGGATCGCCCAGCCGCGCAACAACAAGATTACTGAGAGGCAACTTGAGATCGTAGGCGACGCGATTGCACAGCACGCGGTCGCCTTCGCGCAGCGTCGGCACCATTGAGCTGGACGGAATATAGAACCAGTCCGCGAATGCGCTGCGAATCAGCAGAAAACACAACAGGAAGCCGAGCAGCCAGCGATTGTCCCGCAACAGTTTGCCGATGGCAGGCATCTCCAACTCCAAGAAATCGACCAAGATCGAGTTGGGTGCATCGTGGCTGCGGCCAGCGCGAACAGCATGTGCCAATGGTCATCGTGGCATTGGTGCGCTGTGCGTGTTGGGTAACATGGCTCATCGACGCGCCGTTCATCGCTGCCACGACATCATGGGATTGATGCATCAGGCGGGGTTCGCATTGAAAGGAGTTGAAATGCATCGCAATGGATTCAACGTCGTGCTGGCACTATCGGCGCTGCTGGCATCGGCAGCGACAACGATCTTTGCCACGGCACACGCGGCCGTACCGAATGGCAATGGTGCGTTGCTCGCCGAGGCCGACGCACGCACGCCGACCCAGTTGCCACGCGATGTACGCCCGACGCACTACGCGATCACCATCACTCCCGACGCCGCACGGCTGGTCTTCAAGGGCGAGGTTACGATCGACATCGACGTGCTGATGCCGACGCGACGCATTGTGCTGAATGCGCTCGATCTGGAATTCGCGCAGGTCGCGTTGATTTCAACCGATGGCGCACGCACGCCGCGTGAGCCTCGCGTCGCCATCGATCCGATGGCACAGACGGCAAGCTTCGCATTTGACAGTGTGCTCGCACCCGGCAGCTACCGGCTGGCAATGCACTACACCGGGAAAATAGGCACCCAGGCCGCCGGTCTGTTTGCGCTCGATTACGACTCGCCCGCCGGCACGCGTCGGGCGCTGTACACGCAGTTCGAGAATTCAGATGCGCGGCGCTTCATCCCGTGCTGGGACGAACCGTTGTTCAAGACCACGTTCGACTTGGTCGCGGTCGTCCCGGCCGAGCAGATGGCAATCAGCAACATGCCGGTCGCGCAGCGCATCACGCGTGACGACGGCACCGCGCGGATCGTATTCGCGCGCTCGCCGTCGATGTCGAGCTACCTGTTGTTTTTCGGCTTGGGCGACTTCGAGCGCGCCATCGCGACGCAAGGCACGACCGAGATCGGCGTGGTCACGCAGCGCGGCAAGACTGCGCAGGCGGCGTTCGCGCTGGAGTCTGCGAAAGCGATTCTGGTTGAGTACAACGATTACTTCGATACGCCGTATCCATTGCCCAAGCTCGACAACGTCGCCGGCCCGGGCTCAAGCCAGTTTTTCGGCGCGATGGAAAACTGGGGCGCGATTTTCACTTTCAAAAACGGTTTGTTGTTGGATCCGGCGATTTCCACCCAGGAAGACAAGCAGCGCGTGTTTAATGACGCGGCGCACGAAATGGCGCACCAGTGGTTTGGCGATCTGGTGACCATGCGCTGGTGGGACGACCTGTGGCTCAACGAGGGATTCGCGTCCTGGATGCAGGGCCGCAGCACGGAGAGGCTGCATCCGGAATGGAATACTGCGCTGAAATTTGTCGCGGTACGCGAACGCGCAATGGAGCGTGATGCACTGGTCACCACGCATCCCGTGGTGCAGCACATTGCAACCGTCGAGCAAGCCAGTCAGGCCTTCGATTCGATCACCTATTCCAAAGGGCAGGCGGTGATCCGCATGCTTGAAGGCTACGTCGGTGCCGAAGCATGGCGCGATGGCGTACGTCACTACATCAAGGCGCACGCATACGGCAGCACGGCGTCGGATGACTTGTGGCGCGCGGTTGAAGCGTCTGCGGGCAAGCCGGTGCTGCGCATCGCGCACGAGTTCACGCTGCAGCCGGGCGTGCCGCTGATTCGCGTCGAGCACGCGCGCTGCGTCAACGGCCAGACCGAGCTGCAACTAACGCAAGGCGAGTTCAGCAACGATCGTCCGCACAAGGTGCCGCTGCAATGGAGCGTGCCGTTGATTGCGCACACGCTCGGCAACCCGACCCCGGCCAGCACGCTGGTCAGAGGCCACGCGACGATGCAGGTACCTGGGTGCGGCACACTGGTGGTCAACGCCGGCCAAAGCGGCTACTACCGCACGCTGTATTCACCGCCGCAGATGGCGGCGATTCGTGACCACTTCGACCAATTGGCGCCAATCGACCAGCTCGGCGTGTTCAAGGACGCGTTGGCGCTCGGATTGAATGGCCTGCAACCCACCACCGATTTTCTCGACCTGTTGCAACACACTGCGATCGATACTGATCCGCAGGTATGGGCCGCGATTGCCGAATCGCTGACCACAATCGATCGTCTCTACGATGGCAAGGCCGCGCGCCAGGTGCAGTTCCGCCACTACGCGAACGCGCGACTTGCACCTGTACTGGCGCGCATCGGTTGGCTGGCGAAACCGGATGAATCCACCTCAGTCACTAACCTGCGCGCCACCCTGATCGACACGCTGGGCGCGCTTGATGATGCAGACGTCATTGCCGAAGCACGTCGACGTTACGCGGTGCAGGCAAGCAATCCAGCCGCGCTGCCAACCGCGTTGCGCAAGACTGTCGTCGGGGTTGTTGCACGCCACGCTGACGGGGCAACGTGGGATCAACTGCATGCCGCCGCAATCGCCGAATCCACGCCGCTAGTCAAGGACGAGTTGTACGTGAATCTGTCCAGCACGCTGGACGACCAGCTTGCCCGGCGCGCACTGGATCTGGCGTTGACCGACGAACCCGGCGCCACCAACAGCGCGCGCATGATCGCAACGGTCGCCGACCTGCATCCCGAACTCGCCTTCGACTTCGCCACGTCGCACCGCGCGCAGGTCGACCCCAAGATCGACAGCACCTCGCGTAGCCGCTATTACCCGAGCCTGGCCAGCAATTCGCTAGATGCCGCTGTCGTCGCCAGGATCAACGTCTTCGCAAAAGCACACATCGCGCCCACCTCCCGCCTTGCAGCAGAGACAGCCATCGCAACCATCCAACACCGGATCGAGCTCCGCGACAAGCGCCTGCCGGCGATTGATGCTTGGCTGAAGAAAGCTTCACCCCACTGATCGCCAATTGCGCACGGCTCGCACCGGCTCGACGTTCTCTCCCTAATTATCGGCTGCGCTCACCGCCTCGCGTAAACTACGCATATGGATGTTTCGCATTTGCTCGATGCGCTCAACCCGGCGCAGCGCGAGGCGGTGAGCGCGCCGCCGGGGCACTATCTGGTGCTGGCCGGCGCGGGCTCCGGCAAGACCCGGGTGCTGACCCATCGCATTGCCTGGCTCAATGAAGTGCACGGGATTCCGGCGCACGGCATGTTCGCGGTCACCTTCACCAACAAGGCCGCTGGCGAGATGCGCGCGCGTGCCGAATCGCAGTTGCGTAGCGGCTCGCGCGGGCTGTGGATTGGAACCTTCCACGGACTCGCGCATCGGTTGTTGCGGATGCACTGGAACGATGCACGCTTGCCCGAGAGTTTCCAGGTGCTCGATTCGGACGACCAGTTGCGCCTGATCAAGCGCGTGCTGGCCGATCTCAACGTCGACGACGCGCGCTATCCGCCGCGTCAAGTGGCGTGGTGGATCAACGCGCAAAAGGATGAAGGTCGGCGACCGGCGCACATCCAGCCGCTGGCGAACGATCCGTTTGCGCAGGCGCATTTGCAGATTTACGAGGAATACCAGCAGCGTTGCGATCGCGCCGGGCTGGTCGATTTCGCCGAAATCTTGCTGCGTGCTCACGAAGTGCTGCGCGATCATCCGGCACTGCTCAATCACTATCGGCAGCGCTTTCGCGAAGTGCTGGTGGATGAATTCCAGGACACCAACGCGATCCAGTACGCATTCGTACGCTTGCTGGCTGGCGATACCGGCCGGGTGTTCGTAGTTGGTGACGACGATCAGGCGATCTACGGCTGGCGCGGGGCGAAGGTCGAAAACGTGCAGCGCTTCCTGCAGGATTTCCCCGGCGCTGCCACTGTGAAACTGGAACAGAATTACCGCAGCAGCGCGAACATCCTGGACGCCGCAAACGCGGTGATCCGGCACAACCCCGAGCGCTTGGGCAAGCAATTGTGGACCGACTCGGTCAGCGGCGAGACGATCGACTTGTATGCGGCGTACAACGAGATCGACGAGGCGCGCTTCGTCACCGAACGGATCCAGCAATGGGTCAGCGATGCCGGCGCCGATGGCACCTACGGCGAAGCCGCAATCCTTTATCGCAGCAACGCGCAATCGCGCGCGTTCGAGGAAGTGCTGCAAGCCGAGAACATTCCGTATCGCGTGTACGGCGGCGTGCGCTTTTTTGAGCGCGCTGAAATCAAGGACACGCTGGCCTATCTACGGCTAGTCGCTAATCGCAGCGACGATGCGGCGTTCGAGCGTGCAGTGAATACACCGACGCGCGGCATTGGTGGACGCACGCTGGACGAAGTGCGCCGCGCCGCGCGTGCAGGTGGCGTGCCATTGTGGGATGCGGCGATCGCGATGAGTGCTGGTGGCCCACTCGCCGCACGCGCGCGCAACGCATTGCGTGGTTTCAGCGAGTTGATTGAAGCGCTGGCTTCCGAGCTGGAAAACATGACCTTGGCCGAGCAGGTCGACCACGTGCTGTTGCGTTCGGGCTTGCGTGTGTTTTACACGACAGAATCGCGCGGCAGCCTGGATTCACGCACCGACAATCTCGACGAACTGGTTTCGGTCGCATCGCGCTTCGTGCGGCGCGACGAGAACGACATCGAGGTTGATTCCGACATCGGGAGTGGCGGCGACTTGATGAGCGAGCTGGTCGCATTCCTGGCTTACGCGACATTGGAAGCGGGCGAAGGGCAAGCGCAGGCGGGCGCGGATGGCGTGCAGTTGATGACGCTACACAGTGCGAAGGGTTTGGAGTTTCCGCTGGTGTTTCTCGCTGGCATGGAAGAGGGATTGTTTCCAAGCAACCGCTCACTCGACGAATCAGGGCGGCTGGAAGAGGAGCGACGACTGGCTTATGTGGGAATCACCCGCGCTCGCCGAAAACTGGTTTTCAGCTATGCCGAAACACGACGGTTGCATGGCATGGATACCTACGGCAGGCCGTCGCGCTTTTTGCGCGAGATTCCGCAAGCCCTGCTGCACGAAGTGCGGCCACGCATTCAGGTCAGCCGGCCCGCATTTTCGTCGCGCGAGTCGTCCTTCATCACCGCATCCTGCGTGCCCGGAATTTCGCTCGGACAGCAGGTGACGCATTCCACGTTCGGTACCGGTATTGTGATGGACAGCGAAGGCACTGGCACCCACGCGCGCGTGCAGGTCAATTTCGAAGATGCCGGACCAAAGTGGCTGGTGCTGGCGTATGCGAATCTGCAGGTGGTGTAAGTAATCCTTCTCCGGCGGCAGGGACGCCAAGCCGTCGCTAGTCGAGCGCAATTCCGAAATGGAACGACTCGATCCGCAATCCTTCGCGCAGATAGAACGCGTGCGCGTCCTTGCGCTGCGTGCCGGAATCGAGCTGCAGACGCACGCAGCCCAGCCGTCGCGCCTCGGCCTTGAGCCAGTCCAGTAACTGCTTGCCATAGCCCTGGCTGCGCACGTTTGTATCGGTAATCAGATCATCAACGTACACATGCTTTCCGACTGCAAACATCTCCAACACGCGCCATCCGACGAAGGCACGCGGCACGCCATCCACATACAGCGCATGCGCGCGGAATCCCCCTTCAAACTGGCGCATCGACTGCGTGACGAACTGGTCTTCGCTTAAGTGCGGGCGCAGTTGTTGCACGACCGGCCACACCGCGCGCAATGGTGATTCGCTTGTCACGGCCAGAATCGCGCCGCGCGCAGCGATAACGTTAGTTCCATCAGCTCGCGAATGCATGCGTAGAAGCGACCCTGTTCAATTGAATTTTGGCCGTGATCATTCTGTCGCGGCCTCCTCCCGCCGGGAGACGATTCAGGAGGCGAGGCTAGGCACGTACCGAGATGATGAAGTCAACGCGCAGGCTTGGGATCTTGTGGTTCGACGGGCTCACCACGAACGGTTTCAAACCAGGCAACTGTGTTGACCCACACAATCCCGCCGGCGCTCTCAATGCCATTTGAACAACGTCCAGCCAACCGGCTGGACGCCGCCCGGCGCATCCTTCTGGTCGAGTCGACCGTCGCCGTTGCCGTCCAGGATTTCATACGACGCACCCTTGGCCGACGTCACCTTGACCCGCGTCAGTTGGCCGCCGTTGCGGTATTCCTCGATACGATCGCCGTTGTCCTCAACGTGCACGGTGACGGTGGAGCGCTCACCGACCAGACGCGCTTCGGCGGGTGTCAGCGTGCGCTCGGACTTGTCAGCTGATTTGGTCAGCGAAGGCTTCGGCGGAGTGGGGTCGGTCGAGCTGTAAGCCACGTTCGCCGTATCGGTGGCATCGGCTGGCGCGTTGGCGTCCGACATCGAACCCAGATGATCGCTGTTGCCGGATTCGGGTGGTAGCGGTGGCGGCGCGTCGTTGCGGGTGGCGTTGGAATTCGGGGGCGGCGTGGCGGCAGGCGGCTGGCCCGGATCGTCCATCGACGGCGGCGGCAAAGCGACCGCCGGGGCCGGATCATCGGCTACCGATTGCGCAGCGAATGAGGACGCGGATGCAAGCAAGCCGATCCCGATCGCGACCATCAATCCGTTGAGTTGCGTACGCATGGCGATTCTCCTGGGCCGGG
Organism: Lysobacterales bacterium; assembly: GCA_038216155.1. Classification (GTDB taxonomy): domain Bacteria; phylum Pseudomonadota; class Gammaproteobacteria; order Xanthomonadales; family Xanthomonadaceae; genus SZAS-103. The sequence goes on along the minus strand of JBBQQH010000022.1, from coordinate 37,361 downwards.
CGTTCGATCTTGGCACCACGCGCGCGCGCTGCCTAGTCGCGGCGAGTAATCGTTCAGCGTGCGTGCCGCCAGCGCGGCGGCCATCGGCGTCCGGCCTACAATGTGCGCAGTCGTCGACGAGAAACTGCATGCCACGCCTGGTCCTGATCGATGGTGCGTCCTACTTGTATCGCGCCTTTCACGCGCTGCCACCGCTGAGCAACGCGCAGGGTGAGCCAACGGGCGCGCTGTTTGGCGTGGTCAACATGCTGCGCTCGACGCTGAAGGAGCAGCCCGACCTCGCCGCGTTCGTGATGGATGCCAGCGGGCCGACGTTTCGCGATCAACTGTTCGATCAGTACAAGGCCAATCGCGAAGCGATGCCGGACGATTTGCGCGCTCAAGTCGAGCCGATGCTGGAAATCGTGCAGGCGCTCGGCTTTCCAATGCTGCGGGTGCACGGCGTCGAAGCCGACGATGTGATCGGCACGCTGGCGCTGCAAGCCGCCGCGGCCGGCGTCGAGGTCACCATTTCCACCGGCGACAAGGATTTCGCGCAACTGGTGCGGCCGGGTGTGGCGCTGGTCAACACCATGAGTGGCAGTCGGTTGGATTCAGACGCGTCGGTGCTGGCTAAATTCGGGGTGCGGCCCGATCAGATCGTCGACTTGCTGGCGCTGATGGGTGACAAGGTCGACAACATCCCCGGAGTCGACAAGTGCGGGCCGAAGACTGCCGCCAAATGGCTGGTTGAACACGGCACACTGGACGCGGTGATGGCTCATGCGCCGAACCTCGGCGGAAAGATCGGCGAGAACTTGCGTGCTGCGCTAGGGTATCTCCCGCTCAGCCGCCAGTTGGCGACGATCAAGATCGATGTCGAACTCGATCGCACCCACGATCAACTGCAATGGCTCGAACGCGATGTTGAGGCCTTGCGTCGGTTGTATGCACGCTACGGATTCAACACGGCGTTGCGCGAACTGGATGGCAGCGGCGCAACAACCGACACTGTCTCTAGCGCTGCAGTCGACGGCAAATTGCGAAGCACCGCCGCTGGCCATGCACGCTCCTCCGCGCCGGAGGAAACTCTGGACGCCGCGCTCGCCGCGAAAGGCGAGTACGACTGCGTAACCACCCAGACACAACTCGATGCGTGGATCGAACGGTTGCGAAGCGCCGAGCTGATTTCAATCGACACCGAAACAGATGCGCTGGACGCGATGCGCGCCAACTTGGTCGGCATCAGCGTGGCGGTGGAAACCGGGCACGCCGCGTACATCCCGCTTCGCCACGATTATCCGGGCGCACCGACGCAACTCGATCGCGACGACGTGTTGGCTGCGTTGCGTCCAATCCTGGAAGATCCGAGCAAGCCCAAACTCGGCCAGCACGGCAAGTACGACCTGCACGTGTTGCGTCGGCACGGAATCGCGCTAGCAGGTTATGCGCAGGACACGATGCTCGAATCCTTTGTCTGGAACGCGACTGCGACGCGCCACGACATGGATTCGCTCGCGCTACGCTATCTGGGCTATAGCACGATCACTTTCGCCGATGTCGCCGGCAAGGGCGCCAAGCAGATTGCGTTCTCGCAAGTCGCGCTGCAGGAGGCCACCTGCTACGCCGCCGAGGATGCCGACATCACCTTGCGCCTGCATCGCGTGCTTGCGGCAAAACTTGCTGGCGAACCAACCCTGCAGCGCGTGTATCGCGAGATTGAAATGCCGCTGGTGCCGGTGCTGACGCGGATCGAGGCCAACGGCGTACTGGTCGATGCGGTCGAGTTGCGCCGGCAAAGTTATGACCTCGCGACCCGCATGCACGCCGCGCAACAGGCAGCGCATGCGCTGGTCGGGCATCCGTTCAATCTGGATTCGCCCAAGCAATTGCAGGCGACGCTCTTTGACGAACTAAAGCTCGACGCAGTGCTGAAAACGCCGAGCGGACAACCTTCCACCAACGAGGAAGCACTCGAAGCGATCGCCGATGCGCATCCGCTGCCGCGCCTGATCCTGGAATACCGTGGATTGGCGAAACTGCGCAGCACGTATACGGAAAAGTTGCCGGCGGCGATCAATCCCGACACCGGTCGTGTGCATACTAGTTATCACCAGGCCGGAGCGGCAACCGGGCGGCTGTCGTCAAGCGATCCCAACCTGCAGAACATCCCAATTCGTACTGATGATGGCCGCCGCATCCGTCGTGCGTTTGTCGCACCGGAAGGTCGTCGGATTGTCGCTTGCGATTACTCGCAGATCGAATTGCGGATCATGGCGCATCTGTCCGGTGATGCCGGGTTGTTGAAGGCATTCGACAGCGGAGAGGACGTGCATCGCGCGACTGCTGCTGAAGTGTTCGGTGCGCCATCGGCAGGCGATGTCACTGGCGAGCAGCGGCGTGCGGCCAAGGCGATCAACTTCGGCCTGATGTACGGCATGAGTGCATTTGGCCTGGCCCGCCAGCTCGGCATCGCGCGCGGCGAAGCGCAGGATTACATCGCCTTGTATTTCGCGCGGTATCCCGGCGTCCGTGAGTTCATGGATCGCACCCGAGCGCAGGCGCGAGATACGGGTTTCGTAGAGACCGTATTCGGTCGCCGGCTATATCTCAACGACATCACGTCGCGCAACCAGGGCTTGCGCGCGGGTGCCGAGCGCGCAGCGATCAACGCGCCGATGCAGGGCACCGCTGCTGACATCATCAAGCGCGCAATGATCGACGTCGATTCATGGCTGCAAGTGCACTCAAAGCGGGCGTCGATGATCATGCAGGTGCACGACGAACTGGTGTTTGAGGTCGATGCGGATTTCGTCGAGCCGTTGCTGGCGGAAGTGAAGCAGCGGATGCAGTCTGCGGCGCAACTTCGGGTGCCTCTGGTGGTCGATGCCGGGGTCGGCGCCAACTGGGACGAGGCGCATTGACCAGGAGTTCGCGCAGTTTCCGATCCATGCATGACTTTCGACATATATCGAGCGCGCGCAGAACGCTGTGTTGCTGCGAAAAGTTCGCAATTTCAGGTTCACAAAACGCGCAGGAGTTTGTGCCAAACCACTGATTCAATGGCGGATAACAAGATGCGAACGATTCGCAATGAACGCATCCTGAATTCGTTTTGCAAAGCGCGAACTTCTTCACGAACTCTAAAGGTCTTCAATGGTCAACTCTCTCGCAACAGACGCAACGTCTGTTGTTGGATGGCTCTCTCCCCAGAGCCCATCCCGGAAGCCAATACCTCTCCCCAAGGTGGCTTCCAACCCCTGACCCCGCGAGCTATCCCCTTGGCTCGCGGGGTTTTTTACTTGCGCGTTTGCCGGACCGGCTGCGTCGCAGCGCAAACGCTGCCAGTGCAGTCACTGCGTCGTGTCAGCGAGTTCGTGCAGCCAGTCACGTGGGCGCAAATAGTCTGCCAAACGCGCTTCCGCGCTGCCGGGTGCTGGGTGGTAGCCCACCTCCCAGCGGACGCGCGGGGGCAGGCTCATCAGGATCGATTCGGTGCGGCCGCCAGACTGCAAACCAAACAGCGTGCCGCGATCCCAGACTAGGTTGAATTCGACGTAGCGTCCGCGCCGATACAACTGGAATTCGCGCTCGGTATCGCCATACGGCGCGTCCTTGCGACGGTTAACGATCGGCAGATAGGCATCGAGAAACCCGTCACCGATGCTGCGGATGTAAGCGAAGCAATCCTCGAAATCTGGCTGGTTGAGATCATCGAAAAACAGACCGCCAACACCGCGCGTCTCGTCGCGATGCTTTAGGAAAAAGTATTCGTCGCACCAGCGTTTGTGCGCGTCGTAGCGCGCATCGCCTCCGTGCGCGGCGGCGATCGCATGCGCGGTGCGGTGCCAGTGCAGCACGTCTTCGTCGACAGGATAGAAAGGCGTGAGATCAAAGCCGCCACCGAACCACCAGGCAACCAGTTCCAATCGCTCGCCGTTGGCGTCGCGAACCATTCGCTGCGCCTGAAAATGGCGCACATTCATGTGCGTGGTCGGCACGTGCGGGTTGCGTGGATGCAGCACCAGCGACACGCCGATCGCGCGCCACGACGCACCTGCAAGTTCCGGACGCGCCGCGCTGGCGGACAGAGGTAACGCGTTGCCCGAAACATCCGAAAAGCCGACCCCGGCCTGTTCGAACACCGCACCCTCTTGCAGCACGCGGCTGCGACCGCCACCGCCTTCCTGCCGGGTCCAGGTTTCCTCGGCGAAGCGTGCGCCTCCATCGACATCTTCGAAAGCGGCGCACAGGCGATCCTGCAAGTCCATCAACCAATCGCGGACGATTTCGAAACGGTCAGGCATTGCTTCCACTATCGAACCCTTTTGTTGATGCATGCTTGCGCGCTCGATTGGCAGGACATGAGCTGTGAGCGCATGCAAAAAAATGAAATATTTTGATCACCGAAAGTTGCATCAAATGCATGAGTCCAACCGGGAACATAGATCGAACAAACGATACACAGTGTTGTGGTTCGACGGGCTCACCAGGAACGGTTGAGATTAGTGTGCAATCGGTAGTTTTCCAACCATTCTATTCAACCAGCGTGATCTCGAGCGGACGCTGGTCGCTGCGACCGCGATCATCGACCACCCGCACATCGTAATGGCCCGCGCCGATCGGTGCCCAAAACAAGGTCGCGCGCGGCGCACTGCGGCCGATGTAGGCATCGTTGGCGAACCAGTACAGCGCGCGACTGTCGGCATCGGCGGTCGCGGTCAGTCCGATGTGATCCTGGTCGGTGTGACCCAGCCGTAGCGTATAGCTGGTGCCGCGCAGCGGCGAGGTGATCTGTGGCGGATCGCCAGACGCGACGCCGGAGTCGACGCACGCGGGATTGCTCGGCGGCGCACGGCGCGGCATGCCGGCCTGCGCGAATACCTGTTGCAAATCCGACGGCCAGTATTCGAATACTTCCACGTGCGTGCGTTGGCCCTCGAACGGCGGACACGCAGGCAGTCCAATCGCGTCGTCGATCACCACAGGCCGATGCACGTTGCTGACCTTGATCGGCGACTTGCCCGGGATAAACCAGGTCCATCCGGTTTGCGGGCACCACTGATTCGGCAGCGCGCCGCTGGCGAGGCACACCTGCACGCGAGTGAGATTGGCCGGTGTGTTGCGGATCGGTTCGTGCATCGTGCGTTCGGCCGCGAGGGCATCGATGATCTGGAAGAACAGCGGCGCCGCCGCCTCGATCCCGATCAGCGCGGGGTTGCCGCTGTTGTCGAAATTGCCGACCCAGACGACAAGCACGTATGGACCGAAACTGCCGGCTGTCCATGCATCGCGAAACGCCCACGACGTACCAGTCTTCCAGTACACCGGCAGCCGCATCGGTTGTGCGCCGGTGGTTTCGTCCGGGCGCGGATTCTGGCGCAGGATATCCATCGCCATGAAGCTGGCTTCATCGCTCAGCAGCCGCGTGCCCTTGATCGGTGGCGAATCGGCGCGCAGGCGCAGCGGTTGCAGCTCGCCGCGATTGGCGAGCATCGCGTACAGCGTCGCTAGCTCTTGCGGCGTGACTTCACCGCCGCCAAGCACCAGGGCGAGCCCATAGTGTTTTTCACTGGCCATGCGGCTGATGCCGGCCGCGCGCAGGAAGTCATACAGACTGGGATCGTGCAATTGTGAAGCGACCCATACCGCCGGAATGTTGCGACTGCGGATCAGCGCCTGGGTCGCGGTGATCGGACCAAGAAAATGTCCATCGAAATTCTCAGGCGTGTAAGGCCCGAACGACGTCGGCACATCGCGTAGCACGGTCTGCGGATGCAGCACGCCTTCGTCGAAGCCCAGCGCATAGATCAATGGCTTGAGCGTGGAACCCGGCGATCGCTTGGCCAATGTGCCATTGACCTGGCCCTGGATCGACGCATCGAAATAGTCCGCCGACCCGACCATCGCCTTGATGCCCATGTCGCGGGTGTCGACCAGGATCGCCGATGCATTGACGATGCCGCGCGTGCGACTGCGCTGAATATATTGCGCGATCTGGCGTTCCAGCGCGTGCTGCAGGTCGAGGTCGATGGTGCTGACCAGGCGCGCCGAACCAGGCGCATCGGGGTTGCCTTCAATGCGCCGCGCCGCCAGCAATTGCTCTACTGCGTGCGGTGCCTCAAATGGCAATTGCGACAGCGGCCTCAGGTTCAGCGGCAGCGCGAACAACGCGCGTTGCGTAGTATCGCGCGGATGCCTGCGGATCCAGCGCGCGTAAAGCTGGTTGCGTGCAGTCGCGAGTGCCGGGTTGATCAGGCTTCCGTTGCTGTTTGCTTCGCCGCGCGTGCCCGGCGCCGTCGCTGCCACTCGCGTCTGCAGCCGACGCGAGGGATCCTGCGGGATCACCGCCAGCGTTAATGCTTCCGGCAGTGTCAGCTTGCCCACCGGCTTGCCGAAATAGATCAGGCTGGCCGCGCCTACACCTTGTACGTTGCGGCCATACGGCGCGAGGTTGAGATAGGCCTCGAGAATGTCGTGCTTGGAATAAAACAGTTCGAACTGTTCGGCGCGCGCGATCTGGCGCAGCTTGCCGCCGGGTGTGCGCGTGTCGAGCCGATCCATGAGGCGCGCCAATTGCATGGTGATGGTCGAGCCGCCCTGCGGATGGCGATGGCGCGCGTAGGTGACCCATGCGCCACGCAGCAAGCCCCACGGATTGAATCCGGGGTGCCAGCGGAACCAACGATCTTCGTGAAGTTGCACGGCTTCGACCAGTTGCGGCGACATCTCCTTCAACGCCACCCATTGCCGGTATTGGTCGTCACTGGCCAGCGTGAGCCGCAGCAGGCGCGCGTGGTCGTCATAGATCGCGGTCGACGACGCGATCGAATCGCGCAACGCCGGATGCGGCCAGATGCGGATGCCGAGCAACACCAGCGCGATCAGCGCGAACGCGACCAGCCAGTTCTGCCAGCGAATCAGCCAGCGCGCCAGCCATCTGCCCAGCGCGCGCGCGAAATTGGCGATGGAAACATTCACCGATGAAATCGTGGGCCAAAACGAAACCTGAAATGCGAACGCCTTGTGCGACTCAAGGCGTCCGCACCACCGTCATCATTCCGCCGCCCGGCGCACGCGCCTGCACGCTGCGGTCGTACATCGCTTCGGCGTAAGCGGGCGCGATCATGAACTTGCCTGCATTGGTCGCCTTGATCCGATACACGAACTCGCGCACGTCCGGCGTCGCGGTGCCATAGATCACCACGCGATCCTCGCGGATGTCGGCGTATTCCGGCTGCCAGGTGGAACTACCCAGGCCGATCGGCGAACGCCACGCCAGCGCCGGCGGCGGTGATCCATCGGCCTCACTGTCGCCGCTACTGCTAACCTCCGCCGGCGGCTCGATCACCGGCTCGAATCCACCCGGCAGCAAATCGACGATCGCGACATTGCCTACATTGGCATCGCCGATCGCGCGGATCTTCACGTGTACGTCGATCTCCTGACCGATCGTCACTTGCTTGAGTGGCTTGCCGCCCGCATCGGTGTAGTCGCGCACGATCTCCAGGCCATTCTTGATCGCAGTCGTAGGCTGACCGCGATCGTAGCCGCCCTGCGTCGCAACGCGCCATGCCGATAGCGTGCCGAGATTCGCGAAACGCAATTTCAGCGCCGCTGTACTCCAGCTTCCGGCCTGCAACAGATTGCCCTGGATCGCGCCAACGCGATGCAGGTTACCGTCGGCACGAATTTCTCCGATCACCAGTTTTTGCAGATCGGGCGCGGTCTGCGTGGCGTAGCTATCCAATGCGAGGATCGTCATCGCGGCTGAGGTGGTGTTGTATTGATCGTGCGCGATCGGCCAGGCGATATTCTCGAACACGCGAGGCGGTAGCGACTTCGCGCGTTCAGGGAAGTGCCGCGCCAACAGATACAACACACTGGCGTCGCGGATCAGCGGATCGTAATAGTAACCCGATGCAAATGGCTCGTCGGCTTTCGCCCGCATGAGTTGCAACTGCGGCCCGACGATCAATGCGTTTGCCTGCTGATTCTGCTTGAGCAGCTTGTAGGACGCCGCCAACCATGCAGCCGCCAGATCGCTCTTCCACTCCTTCGGATAGGCTTCCTGCAAGCGCTTTTGCACCGCCGCGAGATTATTGGTGGTGACATTGCCCTGGCGCGTCAGCAGATACACCGCGTAGGCGCGCTGGCGCAGTGTGTCGAGCGAGTCCATGCCCTCGTCGGACGCGAGCCGCAACAGGTACGCATTGCCCACATCCAGCATCTCGCGCGGCACAGCCACGCCGCGATCGCGCGCCTCCAGCAGGAAGTTGATCGCGTAGGCCGACACGAACGGATCGGCGTCCGGCGTCGCCGCCCACACGCCAAAACCGCCGGCGCTGTTCTGTCGTGCGTGCAATGCGTCGAGTGAATCGAGCACCGCGCGATCGTTGTCGACCGCACGCGCGCCCCCGGCGGGTTGCAGCGCATGCGCGAACACCGGCACCACCGGCCATTTCGCGACAATCAGGCGCGGCATCGCCGCACTGATGATTTGTTCGCTGCAATAGTTCTGGTAATTGACCAGATAGCTGGTCAGGCCCTGCGCCAGCACGATCGGCAGGTTCGACATCGCCGCATCGCGGGAGGCGAATGCGGGATACATCGAACGCAGATTGGCCTGATCCACCTGCTTGCCCGGATCGACGCGGCCGACATCGAGCTGGGTGCGATAGGCCGATGCGGGTCGCACCGACAGATCGACACTTTGCTTGGCCGACTTGCCTGCATACGACGCAACAAAGGTCAGATTTCCCGACCCCAGTTTGTCGGTCGCCTTGACCCGGAACAGCGCAACGCCTTCGCGCAACGAGGCGAGATTCACGCTTTGCGTGGCGCTTCCCAGCACCTGCAACTGCGGCCCGGTGCGCAACGACACCGCGATCGGCATCGTCTTGCCGCTGGCATCGAGCAGGTTGTTGGCCACGCCGACGCTGACTTCCGCTTCGTCACCGGGTGCGAGTGTGGTCGGCACATTCGGCGACAGCACAAAATCGCCGCGCACCGTGGTCGTGGTCTGAGCGATGCCGATGCGATCGGGTGCGACCGCGACCGCCATCACCCGCAGCGAGCCATTGAAATAATCCGGCACGATGTAACTGAAATCCTTCGCCCCGTTCACATCAACAATGCCCGACCAGTACACCACCGGCTTGTCGCGTTTGCGCTTGAACGGATTGAGTTGGCGACTGATCGCCGCGTCCTCGTCACCACCGGCCGCAGCCGTCATCGCCATCAGCCGCTCGAACTCGGGCAGGATCAGATCAAGAATCTGCGCGGTCTTTACCTGCAACATGCGCTTGCGGAAGAAGAACGTCAGCGGATCGCCCAGCTTGTAGCGCGCGACCTGCAAGATCCCTTCGTCGACCGCGAACACCACCGCCTTGGTCGGCTGCGTGGAGTGCAGAGTGAACGTTGCGGTTTGGCCTGGTTTCACCAGCGTCGGTGCGTTCAGGGTCAGCTGATTGCGGCGCGCATCGAGATTGACCGAGAACGGCACTACGCCGTAACTCAGCGGGCTCATGAAAATTTCATCCGACGACGGGTCGCGGATGAACTGTACGTTGATGTAACCGTTGCCCTCGAAATCCTTCGGCACGGTGATGCTCTGCACCGAACTCGTAGTGGCAGCCTTGAACCAGGCGTGCGCATACACCTTCTCGCGCTCGATGGTGATCAGGCCGCTGCCCGCGTACGGCGCGTGGATCGCGATCTGCACCGCTTCGCCTGGCTTGTAGTCTTTCTTGTCAAGGTTCAACTGCAGCTCGGCATTGCGATCCAGCGAGCGCGACACATTCGCCGCGCCGGCCACCGTGTAGGCAATCCGATTGACTTCCTGATTATCGCTGCCGCGCAGCACCAGCAGCCCGTAGTCACCCGGCTTGTCGGTCGGAAGTTTGTAATCCAGACCTGCCGCCGGAATCGTCAGCGGACGTTCGCTGAGCGGAATTTCCTTGAGTTTGGACTCGTATTTGTAGACGCCTGAATCCTGTTTGGTCAGCACCGAAACATAGCGGCGTTCAATCATTCGCGCCTTCAGGCCGGACAGCTCGATCGCCTTCGCCTGCGAATTGATCGCCACCAGATGCACGCTGCGCAATGCATTGCGACTGATGTAATCCAGTGCGTCCGCAGCCTTGTAGCCGACCAGCCAGTCATTGCTCGACACCATCGTCTGTGCGGCGGCCGCGACGCTGCGTCCGCCTTCGGCTTCGTGCGCCTTGGCGACGAAATACAACTGATAGGTGGCCTCGGCGTATTTCTTCAGATGCAGGTCGAATTCGGCGTGACCATTCACATCGGTCTTGCCGTCCTGCAGCGTTTCATCGAAGCCTTCCTTCGCGCGACGGATGTCGTAGAAGTTGAAGTCGGGCCAACTGCGGAACGCCGGCCACGCCGGACGCAATGTCAATGTCGCTTCCATCCGGCGATTCGCGGCGGGCGTGCCGAACAGGTTTTGCGCGTCGACCAGACCTTTCAGTCCATCGGGCTTAACCCAGCCTTCGGTGACTTGCTGCGACAGCTTCGCCGCAACCTTCATGCGATCGGGCAGGAATTCCTTCACTTGTACCGACACCGTACCGATCTGCGTGCTGGCCTTGCCGTCGCGCACGATCGACAGGTTGATCGTCCAGCTTCCGGTGGGCGAGGTTTCGCTGGTGCTGTATTGCAACTCGCCGAAGCCTGACGCGTCCATCGTTAGCGGAATGCGCTTCATAGACATGCCGCGTGGATCCACGATCTCGGCCTGCAACGGAATACCGGCCACGCTGCGTGTCCAACTCGCGGCGCGCACGATCAGCCCGATGTGGAACGCATCGCCGGGACGATAAATGCCGCGATCGGAAAACAGATACGCCGAAAGTTGCCCCTGATTTACCGAGCTGGCATCACCGCCGATATCGAAGCGTGAATAGTCGAGCTGGCGATCGCTGCCGCCGATCGGCAAAAATGACAAGTCGTCGGCCTTCGCCACCGTGTACATCGCCGGCTTCTTTTCGTGCTCAAGACCCTTCAGCGACGGAAAATGCGCGACACCATCGCTGCTGGTGCGCTGAGTGAACAAGGTCTGCCCGTTGATCGCCAGCACCGAAACGCTGGCATCGCCGACCGGCTGCCCGCTATGGATCGACTGCACGAAGACATCCTGGCTGCCGTCCAGGTTGAGCTTGACCAGCAGGCCGAGGTCGGTGACGACGATCAATCTGTTGTCGGTGATCGAGTCGCCATCGCTACTTCCGCCGTCGCTTTCATCACCTTCAGCGTAGTCGCTGGATTCCGTGCTGCCATTCGCGGTGCTATCGCCGTCACCGCTGCTGTCGGCATCGGTAGAATCGTCCGTCGTCGAGTCCGCCGAATCGCCGGCATCCTTGCCTCCAGCGGATAGATCAGGCGCCGTGCCCTGCAATGCCTTCTTGCGCGCCTTCGCGGCGGCCTCGGCCTGCTTCTTTTCCTCGGCCGGATCAAAACTGGTGAGGTGCAGCAAAAACACGCCGTGCTTGCCTTCCTTGAGGTATTCCGACAGATCAACACCTTCGTAATGCGCATGCGCCGGGTCACCGGCGGGAAACGCGCGCTTGACGCTGAAGCGATCGACGATGTGGTCCTCGCTGAAGTTGTACGGCAGCTGCGGATGCGCGTAGTTGCCTTCATTGAGGCTGACCAGATGCTGCAACTGATCGGGCAGCACGCGTCCGATCTGCAACTGCATGCCTGGCAAATTGCGCGAGACCACCGAGATGCGCTTGCTGCCGCTGAGCGAGAGCAACGATCCATCGGCGACAAAGCGCAACAGCTTCGGATAATCCGGCACCGTGAACACCTGCGTCGCCGGCTTGCCGAGGATGTAACCACCAAACGAACGCAGGCCTTGGCCGATGCGCACATAAACGCGCTGGCCGGGTTCGGCGTGGAATTTGAAACTTTGCAGCGGCTCGTATTCGTTCTCGGTGGCGACCGCCTGCAATGGCAACGCGCGCGAACGACGCAGCAGATTTTCGTCGATTTCCGATTCGCTCCATTCGTACGGCGGATCATCGGCTTCGACTGTCTCGCCCGCCTTGCGCGCCGGCAACACCCACGCGTGCACCAAGGCGGCCAGCTCGCTGTCGCGCACCGCGCCGCTGACGTTCACCACCAGCACTTGTTCGGGCTCGTACTTGTCGTTGTCGACCAGGGTCGGCGTAATCTCGTCGATGGTCAGGCTGTACAGGCCGGGCACACGCACGCTGGTCTTTTGCGGCGCATCGGTGCAATCGCCACCGCGCGTTGTGCAGATGCCTTTGCCCAGCGTCACGCCTACCTGACCGTCGTCGCGCGGCAACGCCAGCGCTTGCGAGTGCACCCACGCGTGCAGCTTGAACGCATCGTAGGTGACGGTGAACAGCAGTGCCGGGCCGTCCTTGCCGTCCTTGTCCAGCAGCGCCAACGCGATATGTTTGTCCAGTTGCGCCGGATCGACCGGATAGTTGAAGACGATTTCCTGGATGATCTTCTTTGCTGTCGCGTCCTGCGGGTCCTGATAGAACTCGCCCTTGCCGAAGCTGGCCTTGAACGCGGCGGTCTCAAATTCGAATTGATCCTTCGCCATCAACACCTGCGGCGCGAACGCCTTGGCGGCATCGAAACGGACGCTGATGTGCTGTCCCACGGGCCAGTCGGCGGTGGGCGTGAAGCGCAGGCTGCGATCGCTGGTCCATACCCATTCGCCCTTGATCGCGGGCTGCATGGCGATGCCATCGGTGACCGATTTGCCGACCCGTTCAATCGGTGCGCTGGATGCCGAAAAATGAACTTCCAGCGGATCGATCGCGATCGGCGTGCGGGTGTAGTCGGTGACCCCGGGCTGATGGATCGTCCACGAGATGCGGACGGGTTCTGGCGGATGCGGTCGATTCTGATACCACTGCCAGCCGTACCAACCGGCAACCGCCAACAGGATCACTCCCAGCGAAATCTGCGCAACCCGGCGCCGATGGCGCTGCGCGGCCAGCATCCAGCCCGGCGCCGACCACGACACGTCGCCAACCACGCGATGCGAAACCCAACCCAGCGCCTTGCCCAGCGCCCGCAACAGCTGCAACGGCAGCATCCACAAAAACCGCAGCAAATCCATGACGCCCCGACTCCCCAATCAACCCGTGCCCGAAAATTCCATCGCCCTTGCGCGAGGCAGTCGGCGAATTCCCCGTTGCCATTGTGCACTGGAGAGAACGCGCACGGCTCGCCAGACCGGACAAATTCTTAACTATTTTTTAAGGATTTGGTAACGGAATTGTACTCGGTCTGCTCAGTGAGTCAGCCGCCCACGCCGCAGGACACGTTCTTGGTTCCGAATCGTTAGTGACGATCAAGTTTGGTAACAATCGATCAAGGACTGTGGGCCGCTGCAGCGTCGAATTCGGGGCAGCTCAACCTTTGCAACAATTCGTGCGGAAGCTTCCCGCGCCCGAGCACTTCATAACTGTGAGGCGTCTTGGGTGAATGCGCGGGATTTGCCCTAACCGCTTCAAGCCACACTTGTTGATGCATGCGGTTTAGCTGCGCATACGTCCACGCCGTGATCCAGTAGATCGCGCACGATGGTCGTATCGCCATCGACAATTGCCATAAGAAGAACATCGGCGCCTGTCGGGTCCAGCCGTGTTGCCGGGTCGGCGTGGTGACGCAACAGGACTTTCACCGTTGGTGCGTCATCGCATTGCGTTGCAGTGATCAGTGCTGAACCGAACGACTCGCCGTTGTTCTCGATTAAACCTGAATTGCGCATGTTCTTGATCGCGTGGGATCCGCCGAATCGAGGGTCTTGGTCCAAGCCTCCAATCATGTGATCGAAAAATTCCTGCCGATAAGGCGGCATCCATCCTTTCTCGTTGACCGCCGCACCTTCGTTCAACAGCTCGTCGACCAGTTCCGATTGCCCGGCGTAGGTGGCGATGATCAGCGCGGATTGACGCCAGCGTACGGCGTCGGTGGATGGCATCTCACTCAATCGTCGACGCACTTGCGGTAGTTTGTCGTCAATTACATCGACCATCAGCGCGGAAACGTCCGGCGGAGCAACGAAGAAGTTTCCTCGCCAAACATCGCGGCCCAGCGCAGTCGACTCATGACACATCTGGTTAGGCGAAGGCAGTTCGTCGCCGAGAGCTGCATTGGCACGGCTCGCTAGTAGCAGGCACAGGACGACCAGAGCGCATAGTATGAAATGCGTTGATTCGTCTCTTTGTTCATACCAGTCGGCTGAACTACCGCTTTGATCAGGGCAGGGCGGAGCAGTTGCGCACGTTGTCTGCATGAACTCTCCAATCACCTTTTGTTGATTCGGCGCCAGCGTTGCATACCAGAATGCGACCACAAAAAAGCCGGCGCAAGGCCGGCTTTTTCCATTTCCTGATCTCAAGTCCCCAATCCCCGCTTTTCAGCGCTTCATGAACTTGAAAAATTCCTCGTTGGTCTTGGTGTCTTTCATCTTTTCGAGGATGAATTCCATCGCGGCCAGTTCGTCCATCGGATGCAATAGCTTGCGCAGGATCCAGATCTTCTGCAGGTAGTCCGGCTCGATCAGCAACTCTTCGCGGCGGGTGCCGGAGCGGTTGATGTTGATCGCGGGATACACGCGCTTCTCGGCGATGCGGCGATCCAGGTGCACTTCGGAATTGCCGGTGCCCTTGAACTCCTCGTAGATCACCTCGTCCATCTTACTGCCGGTTTCGACCAGCGCGGTGGCGATGATGGTCAGCGATCCGCCTTCCTCGACGTTACGCGCCGCGCCAAAGAAGCGCTTCGGCCGGTGCAGTGCGTTGGCATCGACACCGCCCGAGAGCACCTTGCCCGAGGACGGCACCACCATGTTGTAGGCACGCGCGAGACGGGTGATCGAGTCGAGCAGGATCACCACGTCGCGCTTGTGCTCGACCAGGCGTTTTGCGCGCTCGATCACCATCTCGGCGACCTGCACGTGGCGCGCGGCGGGTTCGTCGAAGGTCGAGCTGACCACTTCGGCGCGCACCGTGCGCTGCATCTCGGTGACTTCCTCGGGCCGCTCGTCGATCAGCAGCACGATCAGGTGCGCTTCGGGATGGTTGTGCACGATCGCCTGGGCGACGTTCTGCATCAGCATGGTCTTGCCGGCTTTCGGCGGCGACACGATCAGCCCGCGCTGGCCTTTGCCGAGCGGCGCCATCAAATCCATGATGCGGCCGGTGATGTCCTCGCTGCTGCCGTTGCCGCGTTCCAGATGGAATGCCTTGCGCGGGAAGAGCGGTGTCAGGTTTTCGAACAGCACCTTGTTCTTGGATGCTTCCGGCGGCTCGCTGTTGATGGTGTCGACGATCGACAACGCGAAATAGCGTTCGCCCGATTTCGGCGAGCGAATGCGGCCGGTGATGTGATCGCCGGTGCGCAGGTTGAAGCGGCGGATCTGGCTGGGCGAGATGTAGGTATCGTCCGGGCCGGCAAGATAGGACGCGTCCCACGAGCGCAGAAAGCCGAAACCGTCGGGCAGGATTTCCAGCACGCCGTCGGTGGCAACGCCATCGGCCGAACGCGTCAGCACTTTCAGCAGGCTGAAGATCACCTCCTGCTTGCGCATGCGCGCGACGCCTTCGGTGATGCCCAGCTTGTCGGCGATATCCAGCAACTGGTACGCCGGCATCTGCTTGAGATCACTCAGCGAATACACCGGGAAATCGGGCGGCAGAGTCGGCACTGGTTCGTGATGTTCGTTGCCGCCACCGCCACCGCCGCTGTTGCGCTCACTGCCGCCGCCGTCGCCGCGATTCTGGTTGTTGGGATTATTCTGGTTGTTCGGATTGTTTGGCTGATTCGGATTGTTCTGGCGATCGCGGAACTCGCGACGGTCGCGAAAGCGTCCCTGTCGGCGCGGATTGTTGCTATTGCGATTGCTGCCGTCGTGCCGTTGGCCGCCTTCGGTGCGTTCGCCGCCTGCTGCATTAGAGGACTCGCCACCGCCGTCGTTGGGACCGGCGCTCGCTTGGCCGCTGCCGCTGTCGCCGCCCGTATTTTCGCCGGACCGCGTCTCACCGGAACCAGTGGAGCGGGACTCATTGGAGCTAGCCTCGTTAGACCCCGCCTCATTGGAGCGGGCCTCACTGGAACGTGCACCATTGGAGCGCGACTCACTATTGCCGGCTTCGTTGGAGCGGCTTGAAGATTCGGATCGCGGCGGCGCAGATTCGCTGGCCACCGACGGAGCGGATGACTCGCCCTTGGCGGATGCAGGCGCGTCGGCGCTGGCGGAGGATTTGGCAGCCTTGGCTGCGCGAGGTTGGCGGGTACGCTTGGGAGCGACCGCTGCGGTCTCGTTATCGGATTCGGACACGGATTGACCCTGGTTGGGGCGAAAAAAGAAGGGGGTGTTGCGAAGGAGCGAGCGCGGGATGCGGATTGCAAATCTGCCGACTGGGGTCGGTCTATCCGGGCGCTGCGTCGGTTTACGCTACCACCGCGCTGGCGCGGCGGCAAGTCACGGCGAGCGACGCGGGGGTTTTGTTCAGTGATGCGTGGATGACGAGCAGAAGCATTCGCCGCGCAAATGACGCGAGGCTATCGGTCCGGTGATTTGCGTCAAGATCAATATGGGTCCCGGCGTGCGCCGGGATGACCAGCTGAAAGCGCGGCATGCAGTTGTTGCGTCCGGTGATTGCTGCGAAGCGTGCTGGGTCAGGCAAACGCCTCACGCGATCCCGCGTTCGATGAACTGCACCAGTTGCGAGCGCGGGACAGCGCCGAGCTGGCTGGCATGCACTTTGCCGTCCTTGAACAGCATCAGCATCGGTATGCTGCGCACGGCAAACTGGCGGGCGGTGGTCGGGTTCTTGTCGATGTTGAGCTTCACCACCTTGAGCTTGCCCGTATAGACCTGTGCCAACTCGTCAATCATCGGCCCGATCATCTTGCACGGCCCGCACCACTCGGCCCAGAAATCGACCAGCACAGGCTCGCTGGACTTCAGCACCTCGGCTTCGAATTCGGAGTCGGAGACATGGAGGACGGTGCCGTCGGCGCTGGATTGGGTATCGGGACTCACGAAAATTCTCCTGCTGGCGCGGCGCTGGTGCCGTGCGATGGATGGGTGGGACGTCGATTGATCGACGTAAAACGAATGGCGGGTTTGGACTGGTCACGTTGAATCTGGGCGGGTTTGCGGCTGGCCTTGCGTTACACTGGGGGCTGTGGTCCGCGCTTCAAGCCGGCATCCGGTGGACGGCAGGGCCCTGCGGCATGGTCCCGGTTGCGAGGACGGCGTGCGAGCGCGGCGTCCAGCACCTGCAGTGTGCGTCGCCGAGGCCTGCCACGCAAGCGCATGAAATCGCCAGCACGCCGCACCGCATCTCCCCTGTGCAGCCTGATGCGCTTGAACTGTTTCAGTCGTACCTGTTTCAGTAGAACTGATTCGGGCCAAGCCATTGGCCGCAGGTCGAAGTCATCACCGTAATTTGTATTCGAGCGTTGCATCGCTCGTCCACCATCACAGCACGATCTACGCAGACGACCTTACGCATGTCCGATAAACCGCTGACCGATATCGCATTTTCCAACTACGAGCTGCATCCGTCGTTGCTCGCCGGGCTGGAAGCCGCCGGCTTTACCCGGCTGACGCCGATCCAGGCGCTGACCCTCCCGGTCGCGCTGGCCGGCCGCGATGTCGCCGGCCAGGCCCAGACTGGCACCGGCAAGACGCTGGCCTTTTTGATCGCTGTGATCAACCGGCTGCTGACGCGTCCAGCGCTGGCCGAACGTAAACCTGAAGATCCGCGCGCATTGATTCTGGCGCCGACCCGCGAGCTGGCGATCCAGATCCACAAGGATGCAGTGAAGTTTGCCTCCGACCTCGGCCTGAATTTTGCGCTGGTCTACGGAGGGGTGGATTACGACAAGCAGCGCGAACTGCTGCAGCGCGGCGCCGACGTGATTATCGCCACGCCGGGTCGGCTGATCGATTACGTCAAGCAACACAAGGTCGTTTCGCTGCACGCCTGCGAGATTTGCGTGCTGGATGAAGCCGATCGCATGTTCGACCTCGGCTTCATCAAGGACATCCGTTTCCTGCTGCGGCGCATGCCTGGCTGCAAGGAGCGGCAGACGCTGCTGTTCTCGGCCACGTTGTCGCATCGCGTTCTGGAGCTCGCTTACGAGCACATGAACGACCCCGAGAAGCTCGTGGTCGAAACCGACACCATCACCAATGCCACTGTGCGTCAGTTGATGTACCTGCCGGCTGACGAGGAAAAGATCCCGCTGTTGATCGGTCTGCTCTCGCGCGGCGAAGCCAGCCGCACGATGGTATTCGTCAATACCAAGGTGTGGGTGGAACGTGTCGCGCGTGCGCTGGAGCGTGCGGGCTTTCGCACCGGCGTGCTGTCGGGCGACGTGCCGCAGAAGAAGCGCGAATCGCTGCTCGGTCGTTTCCAGAAAGGCCAGCTCGACATCCTGGTTGCCACCGACGTCGCCGCGCGCGGGCTGCACATCGACGGCGTCTCGCACGTCTACAACTACGACCTGCCGTTTGATGCCGAGGACTACGTGCATCGCATCGGCCGCACCGCGCGCCTGGGGGCCGAGGGTGATGCGATCAGCTTCGCCTGCGAGCGCTACGCGCAGAGCCTGCCCGATATCGAGGCATTCATCGAACAAAAAATTCCGGTCGCCGCAGTCACTGCCGAGCTGCTGATCGCGCAACCGCGCGCGCCGCGCGCCGATGCGGTTGCGGGTGAAGACGGTGGCGACAGTATCAGCCAGATTTATCGCGAGGTGCGAGAACAGCAGGCGGCCGAATCCGGTCGCGGTGGGCGTAGTAGCCCGGCTGGTGGGCGTAGCGCTGGCGGCGGCAGTCGCAGTGCGGGTGGACGTAGCGGCAGCGGCAGCGGATCGGGTGCACGCACTGGCGCCTCGCGCAGCAGCAGTGGCGGCGGCAGGCCGCGCAGCAGCGAGTCGCACCCAACCAAGGCTGACGCGAGCGAATCAAATTCCGCGCATGCAGCGACTGCGGCGCTGGACGCAAGCCCGGCGCATTCACCTGCGCCCGCTGTCACGAATCCGGCATCCGATGCGGCCTCGGCAGTTGCAAAGAAGCCGCGCCGTCGTCGCGGCGGTCGCGGCAAGGGCAACGGTACTGCGGAAACGCAGACCGCAAAGCCTGCCGAAAAAGCCGCCGTGCCAGCCGCGCAGAAAACTGCATTCGTGCCGCGCGATGGCGCTCGTCACGCGCCGCCCAAACCGAGCCGTGAGCCGCGCAAGGATGCCGCCACTGTCGCGCCCGGATCGCCCAAACCTTCACTTTTTGGTCGCCTCAAGCAAGGCTTGCGCAAGCTGACCACCCGTCAGCCCAACTCGCGGCACTGAGGTTCGGCGCGCGCCCGCTGTTTCGACAGCAGCGCGTGCGAATCTAGCGCGAATGCCGAATTCGGTCGGCGCAGGCGATACACTGAACGCATCCTCGCGACGCATGTTGCTAACGCGTGCATGCGCCGGCCGCCAGCCCACCAGCCGAAGACCACGCCGCTCATGAGCCTGCTGCGCTTTGACAACGTCAGCAAACGCTACGATTCCAACCAGGCGGCGCTGACCGATGTCAGCTTCGCGGTCGAACCGGGCGAGATGCTGTTTGTCACCGGCCATTCCGGCGCCGGCAAGAGCACGCTGCTCAAACTCATCCACCTGGCCGCACGCCCAACCCACGGCACCGTGCTGATGGGAGAGCGCAACCTCAATCGCCTGCATGGACGCGAGATCGCAATGCAGCGCCGGCGCGTGGGCGCGGTGTTCCAGGATCATCGCCTGCTGATGGATCGCCGCGTGTACGACAACGTCGCGATGCCGTTGGTAATCGCCGGCGTGCCGCGTTCGGAAATCGACGTGCGCGTGCGGCTGGGCCTGCATAAAGTTGGATTGACCGAGCGCGAACGTGCGTTTCCGCGGCAACTCTCGACCGGCGAACAGCAACGCGTAGGCATCGCCCGCGCAGTCGTCGCGCAACCGCCGTTGCTGGTCGCCGACGAGCCGACCGGTAATCTCGATCCGCAACTCGCGGTCGACATCATGGAATTGTTCGCAGCATTGCCGGCGCTCGGCACCACTGTGTTGATCGCAAGTCACGATCTGGCGCTGGTCAAGCGCATGCGCAAGCGCGTGCTGGTGCTCGACCATGGCAAGTTGGTCGATGACATCCCCGAAGCGGAGCTGGCCGAATGAACGCTTCGGTGGTGCCGCCGGTCAGCCCGGCCGATATCGCAAAAGGCGCAAGCAGCAAGGCCGCCGTGCGTCGCAAGCGCGGCGGTCCGCTGGCGCGCCTTCGCAACTGGTTCGGCGTGCACGTCTATAGCTGTGTCTCCAGCCTGGGCCGGATGGCGCAGCGCCCAGTCGCCACCAGCCTGACCATCGGCATGATGGCGATCGCGATCGTGCTGCCGCTGGCGTTGTGGATGACGCTGGCCAACGTGCAGCGCTTTTCCGGCAGCGTGAGCGCCTCGCGCGAGATCAGCGTGTTCCTCAAATCCGATATCGATCTCGTTCGCGCCAACGCGCTGGCGACGACCTTGCGTCAACGCGGTGATGTCGCATCGGTGACGGTGCGCACGCCGGAACAAGGGTTGGCAGAATTCCGCACCAGTTCCGATCTCGCCGCGCAGATTGATGCGCTCGGCGAGAACCCATTGCCATCAGTGCTGTTGGTCACCCCGCGTGATGACGGCGCGGCGCTGGCCGTCTCGCTGCAAGGCATGCCCGAGGCCGAGATCGTGCAGCACGATGCGGTTTGGCGGGAGCGGCTGAACGCCTGGTTGCTGCTGGGCGCACGCATTGCCTGGGTGCTGGCCGCGCTGCTTGGCATCGGCGCTTTGCTGGTGGTCGGCAATACCGTGCGGTTGGACGTGCAGAGTCGCGCCGATGAAATTTCGGTGATGCAATTGCTTGGCGCAACGACCGGATTTGTGCGACGCCCGTTCCTGTATCTGGGCGCGATCTATGGTCTATTGGCCGGCGCACTGGCACTGTGCCTGCTGTGGCTGGCGGCGCGCCTGCTGCAACCGGTCCTGGCCAGCCTGATCGCCAGTTACGGCAGCCGCTTCGCCTTGAACGGCCCCGGCTTGGCTGGCTTCGGCGCGGTGCTCGCTGGTGCGCTGGTGATCGGCTGGCTGGGTGCGTGGCTGGCGACCGGGCATCATCTGCGTCGCAATCGACCGAGCGAGGAGTGACATGACCGCCAGCGGATTCCGTCATCTGGAAACCGACACTCCACGGGTGATGGTAGTGGACGGCTCCAAGGTGACTCGGCGCATGATCGAGGGCGTCCTGCGCAAGGAATTGCCGGGCGTGGAGTTCATCGGCTGCGAAACCGGTGCCGAGGCGCGGGCCGCATTGCTGACTAGTCCGGTGCATTTGGTCACTACCGCCTTGTCGCTGCCGGACATGGACGGGATCGATCTGGCGAAATTCGTGCGCGAGCACACGCCGCAGGCCTACATTCCGATCATCGTGGTCTCCGGCGATGTGCAGACACGGCTGGAATCGCGGCAACTCTCGGACGAGGTGACCGATTACTTCGATAAGTCGCTGGGTTTCGCAGCGTTAGCCACTTTCATTCGCGGCTACGTACATCCTCAGGACGAACCGGGCGGCGAGATTTTGTATGTCGAGGACAGCCGCGTCGTCGCCGCAGCCACCCGCCGGATGCTGGAAAAACACGGGTTAGTTGTGTCGCACGTGATTGATGTCGAGGAAGCGCTCAAGCGATTGAAAGCCTGTCACGATGTCGGCGACTCGCTACCCGACGTGGTGCTGACCGATGTCACCCTGAAGGGCGAGCTCAGCGGCTACGACCTGCTGCATATCGTGCGCAGCGAGTACGGCATTCGCAAGGCGCAGTTGCCGATCCTGGTGATGACCGGCGACAGCAACGAGCGCAACCAGTCCGAATTGCTGCGGCTGGGCGCGAATGATCTGGTTGAAAAACCGATTGAGGAACGGTTGTTGATTACCAAACTGCTGTTCCAGCTGCGGGTCGGTCGCCAGTTGCGACGCAAGGCGCGCGCGACTGTTGCTGCCGGCTGATCGTTCGCGCGTCGCATCGCGCATCGCATGAACACGAAATCCAACGCGCAACCGCTGGGCGACCCGGAGCGGCTGGCCCGCATTCGCCTTGATCCTGGCTGGAAGGCGCGCCTAGGCGATCGGTTGTTGCGACCCGACATGCAACAGCTTGCCGACTTCCTGCGCAGCGAAAAGGCGCACGGCAAGCGCATTCATCCGGCGGCGACGAACGTGTTTGCAGCGTTCGATGCGACGCCGTTCGAGAGCGTCAAGGTCGTGGTTTTGGGGCAGGATCCTTATCACGGCCCCGGCCAGGCCCACGGCCTGAGTTTTTCGGTGCTGCCGGAAGTGCCGATTCCGCCTTCGCTGTCGAACGTCTTCGCTGAGCAGCAACGCGATCTCGGCATCCCCCGTCCCGATCATGGTTGCCTGCTGCCGTGGGCACGGCAGGGCGTGTTGTTGCTGAACTCGGTGCTGACCGTCGAGGAAGGCCGCGCGGGCTCGCATCAAGGCCGCGGCTGGGAGAGCTTCACCGACCACGTAGTCGACGTGCTCAACCGCGAGCGAGAAGGGTTGGTGTTCCTGCTCTGGGGCAGCTACGCGCAGGCCAAGGGCAAGTTGATCGACACCACCCGCCACGCCGTCCTGTGGGCGCCGCACCCGTCGCCGCTGTCTGCCCATCGCGGCTTCAGCGGCTGCGGTCATTTTTCTGCCGCCAACCGCTGGCTGGCTGGACGCGGGCTGGCGCCGATCGAATGGGCGCTGCCAACGCGCTTGCAACTGGAAGGTTCGACCGCATCATCGAGTTGAACGAATCTATGTCGATAGCCAAAATCCGTCGAAACCCACCTTGCCGTCCCATGAATGGAATGCTGCGGAACTCCTGCGCGGTTAGCACTCATGAGTGGAGACTGCTAAAATGCACCCCATGACCACTATCCCGCTGCAAACGGCGCTAGTCGCCAACAACCTCCCGATCCCCAGCGCACTGGGTTCGCTTGATGCCTACATCGGCGCAGTCAATCGCATCCCGGTGCTGACAGTTGAAGACGAGCAGGCGCTGGCCCGCCGTTATCTGGGCGAAGAAGATCTCGACTCCGCCAAGGCACTGGTGATGTCGCACCTGCGTTTCGTGGTGCACGTCGCCCGTGGCTACCAAGGTTACGGCCTCGGCATCGGCGACCTGATCCAGGAAGGCAATATCGGCCTGATGAAGGCGGTCAAGCGCTTCGATCCCGACCAGGGCGTGCGCCTGGTCAGCTTTGCCGTGCACTGGATTCGCGCCGAGATGCACGAGTTCATCCTCAAGAACTGGCGTATCGTCAAGGTTGCGACCACCAAGGCGCAGCGCAAGCTGTTCTTCAACTTGCGCAAGAGCAAGAAGCGCCTGGGCTGGATGAACGATGCCGAAGTCACGGCCGTCGCGGCAGACTTGAACGTCTCCAAGCGCGAAGTGCTGGAAATGGAATCGCGCCTGTCCGGTCGCGACATCGGCTTCGACGCGCCGGCGGATACCGACGACGATCACGCACCGCCGAGTCCGGCGTTGTATCTGGTCGATGGTGCCGAGGATCCTTCGCAACGCTATGAGCGCACCTCGCACGAGGGCAATCAGCTCGAGTTGCTCAAGGATGGGCTGTCGGGCCTGGACGCACGCTCGCGCGACATCATTTGCCGCCGCTGGCTGGACGATGACAACAAGTCGACCTTGCAGGAACTCGCAGACGAATACGGCGTTTCTGCCGAACGCATCCGCCAGCTCGAAGCCAATGCGCTGAAGAAGATGAAGGCGTTGTTCGTGGCGTAGCACGACACGCGAGTTGCAAAGTTTGCAGCTGTTTTAGACGGCCTCGGAAACGAGGCCGTTTCTATTTGCACGATGATCGTGCTGCCTTAGCCGTCGTTTGTTTCAGATGCGTCGTTCTTCGCAGGCGTGTCGGCACCCACGATGATCCGCGCATTGCGCTGGTAGCTCCAGTACGACCAGGCCCAGTCGAGCAGGACCACGATGCGGTTGCGGAAGCCGATCAGGAAGAAGATGTGCGCGGCCAGCCAGAACAGCCAGGCGATGATGCCCGACAATTTTATCCAGCCCATGTCGACGACCGCCGACAAGCGACCGATGGTAGCGAGGTTGCCGAAATCCCGATAGCGGAATGGCTTGGTCGTTTTTCCCGTTAGCCGAGTAACGATCGCACTCGCGACGTAGGCGCCCATCTGCTTTGCCGCGGGCGCGACGCCCGGGACCCGGGTGCCGTCGGCCTGCATGAGTTGGGCGAGATCGCCGATCACGAACACCTCGGAATGCTGCGCTAGTGACAGATCAGGCTGCACCGGCACTCGCCCCGCGCGATCGAGCGGCACGTCGAGTTGGCGTCCCAGCGGTGATGCGGCCACGCCCGCTGCCCACAGCACGCAGCGGCTGTCGATGCGCACTGCGCGGCCCACGCCCGCATTGTCGGTCGGATGCTGATCGCCCAGCACCACGCCGCCCCCGTTGATCGCGGTGACCGCCAGACCCACATGTACATCGACTCCGAGCCGTTCGAGTTGGCGGCGTGCGCTGGCCGACAACGATTCTGGCATCGCCGAGAGCAGACGCGGCCCGGCCTCGACCAGATGGATGCGGGCCTGCGCTGGATTGCTGCGGCGGAATTCGCGCGGCAACGTATGGCGGGCAATTTCCGCCAGCGTGCCGGCCAGTTCAACGCCGGTCGGACCGCCGCCGATCACCACGAAACTCAACCACGCCGCGCGCGCGATCGGATCGTCCTCACGTTCGGCAGCCTCGAAGGCGCTGAGCAGCCGGCGACGGATCGCCAGCGCATCGTCGAGCGTCTTCAGGCCCGGCGCATGCGGCTCCCAGTCGTCGTGCCCGAAGTAGGCATCGGTCGCGCCGGTGGCAACGATGAGATAGTCGTAGTCGAAGCTGTCTTCGCCAGCGTCACTGCGCAGGCGCACGCGTCGTGCATCAACATCGATCACGTCCGCCTCGCCCATCAACACGGTGACGTTGCGTTGCCGGCGCAGGATATGCCGCAGCGGCGCGGCAATATCCGGCGCCGACAAGCCGGCGGTGGCCACCTGATAGAGCAGTGGCTGGAACAGGTGGTGGTTGGTGCGATCGATCAGGGTAATGCGCACGTCGGCGCGCGCCAGGCCGCGCGTCGCCCACAGACCACCAAAGCCGCCGCCAAGAATCAGCACATGCGGGGGCGATGGAATTTCCGACGCAGCTGAAGTCGACATGGAAGACAAGCGTTGCACAAAATGAACTCAGTGGATCGGCTTGCGTGATCGTTGCGGTCAGTCCAAGTCGGAGCTTGGTGGCCTGTTCGCGCAAGCGATTGCGTTGCTCCAACTACACGGCGCACGTTGACGGCGACGTGCGCAGTCAGCTTTCGCCAGCACTGGGAGTGCGTGATGGATATGCAAGTGATCGACGCAACCATCGCCAGCACAACTGTGAAGCGAGCCAATGCGAAGGTCGTGGTGTACGAGGCGGTCGTGTTCCGGCTTGCGGACGGCAGCGAACAACGGATCGAAAAGCTGGCAGCAGCACCGGCGGTCGCGGCGCTGCTGGAGTCCGGAATCGATGGCCGCTTCTACGTCTAGAAGACGATTGATCACAGCGGAATCATGGGCGTGCGTGCGCGCGATGGACGCACTGCCTTTGCCGTTCCCGGCGGCAACGAGATGATCATGTTGATCACCGCGGTGCTCGGTACGATCTGGTTTGGCGTGCTGCTGGTGACCGGGCGATTGGGCTTTCTAGCCTTGATCATGGCCGTCGGCGGCGGCTACATGTGGTTCCGCTATCGGCAGACCCGGATCCAGGGGCGCGCTCGATACGATGCGGACAGCGGCTTTCCACACGCCATCGCATCGACGACTGAGTGAGGTCATTCTTCGACGCGGTTACAACGCGCGTCCGTCGATCAATACAGATCGACCGGATCAACATCCAGCGACCAGCGCACCTTGCGCGCGGTTTTGAGTTCGTACAACGCCGGCATCGCAGCGGTCAATGTGGATTGCAGCAGCGGTCGCTGCGGGCAGCCCAGCAACAATTGTCCGCGCGCGCGTCCGGCGCGGCGCGCCATCGGCGCGGGTAGTGGGCCGAGCAGCGTGACCGAATTGCTGCGCGCAGATGTCGATGCGCTAGCAGCAATCGCCTCGCGTGCCTGTGCAAGAAATTCCTTTACTGCAGCTTCGTTCGGCGCCTCGGCGCGCAGCAAGGCCAGATACGCATACGGCGGCAATCCCGCGGCTTCGCGCTGTGCCAGTTCCAACGCCGCAAACGCCGGGTAACCACCGCCCAGCAACACTGTCAGCAACGGATGCTCGGGATGGTGCGTCTGCAGCAGCACTTCGCCGGGCTTGGCGGCGCGACCGGCACGACCGGCGACCTGGATCAGCAACTGCGCGAGCTTTTCCGGCGCACGAAAGTCGGCCGAATGCAGGCCCTCGTCGACCCCTACCACCGCAACCCCCGTCAGATTCGGCAGGTCGTGGCCCTTGGCCAGCATCTGCGTACCGACCAGGATGCCGGCGCGATCGCCGAGTTGCGCGAGGTGTTTTTCCAGTGCATCGCGATGGCGTGTGGTGCCGCGATCCACGCGCAACAGCGGCGCATCCGGAAAACGCGCAGCCAGCGTTTCCTCGATCCGCTCGGTGCCCGCGCCTTGCGGCCGCAATGCAAGGCTGGCGCAATCCGGGCAGGCCGGCGGCGCGGCACGACGACTGCCGCAGTGATGGCAAATCAAGGTACGTCCACGCCCATGTGCGGTCATCGCCACACCGTGCGTCGGCGTGCTGCAGCGCGGGCAATGCGCGCTCCAGCCGCAGTCGTGGCACAACAGCACCGGCGCGTAGCCGCGGCGATTCTTGAACACCAGCGCCTGCTCGCCGCGCTGCAGGCAGGCGTCGATCGCATCCAGCATGTCTTTCGACAAGCCGCCATCGAGCGCGCGTTTGCGAATGTCGATCACGCGCACTGCAGGCGCACGCGCGACGCCGGCGCGCTGGCGCAATTGCAGATGGGTGTAGCGCCCGCCAATCGCGTGTTGCAGCGATTCCAGCGATGGTGTCGCGCTGCCGAGCACGACCGGAATACCCAGCGCTTTGGCGCGCACGATGGCGAGATCGCGCGCGTGGTATCTAACGCCGTCTTGTTGCTTGTAGCTGGCGTCGTGTTCCTCGTCGACCACGATCAGGCCGGCGTCCGGTAATGGCGTGAAAATCGCTGACCGCGTACCGACCAGCACCCGCGCTTCACCGCGCAGCATTGCTGTCCATGTACGCGCACGTTCGCCATCCGGCAGTCCCGAGTGCAGGGCATGCACCGGCACGCCAAGCCGCGCTCGAAACCTGCGCAGCGTTTGCGGCGTCAGGCCAATTTCGGGCACCAGTACCAACGCCTGCCGACCTTGCGCCAGACACTGCGCAATCGCTTCGAGATAGACCTCGGTCTTGCCGCTGCCGGTGACGCCCTCCAGCAGCAGCGGCTGAAAGCGATCGAGTGCGCCGATGATCGAGTCCGCGGCGGCGCGTTGCGCCGAGTTGAGTGTGTGCACGGGTTGCGTCGCCGCAACGCAGTGTGCCGGCGTCAGGCCGACGCGCTCGGCGAATCCGCGCGCAAGCAACGCACGCGCCACGGTGCGCCAACGCGCTTGCTCCAAATCGAGCGCGTCTTCGTCAATCGCTGCATCGGCAATCGTTTCAGCCAGCCGCCGCGTTGCGCTGCCTGCGCGCAATCGCGGCAATCCGGTACGGCCGGCTTCGGTCAGGATCCAGCCGTACACACAGGTGTCGGGCAGCTCGTCACCGTTGCGCAAGTTGGCCGGTAACGCTGTCGCGAGCACCTCGCCCAGCGGCGCGTGGTAGTAACGCGACACCCAGCGCAGGCTGTCGAGCAGCTCGCCCGACAACAGCGACTGCGGGTCCAGCAATTGCAATGCGCGTTTAAGCGTGTGCACGTCGGCATCGCTTGGCAATGCGCCAATCGCATCGATGACACCGACCAGTTTACGCGAGCCGAACGGCACCCGCACACGCGCACCAATCAGTTCTGTGGTGACGGCAACGCCGGTCGGTGCGAGATAATCGAAGCAGCGCGGCAACGGCAGCGGCAACGCCACGCGCAGCACGCGATTGGGCGTCGGGAGTTCCTCAGGCGGCATCTGTGCAGTCTAGCAATCGCGCAATCCACGCACTTCGGTAGTTAGCGACAATCGTTCGCAAGACTTTCACATATCCGGCGCAAGCCACTGTTGGCAAACGGCAAATTCGCTTATCCACACAGCCTGTGGACAACTCTGTGGATGGGGTCGTCTGCATCACTGCGCACGCCAGCATCAGCGTCGGCCCGGGCGGGTTGGCGGAATTTTAACCATTCGGTCATAAGTGTTATCAATCAATCAGTTGCGTCTGACATGAGGTTGTCATGCGGCGTTACGGCAGCGTGATAGTGGTGTAATCGACAGCATCCAGTGTGCTGTGCACAAGCGCTTCTGCCGCAGCCCTTGCCCAGCCTAGCGGAGCGCGAAAATCTCAGCTGTCAAGCGGCTTGCCACGATTGCCGAAGTCCTGCATCAATCAGCGTGTCGCTGCCGTTGCCCGCTAGAATCGCGCGCATGATCTTGACCTTTAATGTGCTTCTCGCGCCTGGATGCCGGACGGGCGATGCTTGCTGACAACGGCGCGGCATCCACGGTGGCAACGGAACCTGCCGCGTTGCAGCAATTCCTGCGTGGCGTTTGCAAGCGGGCGATGGTTCTGGCGCATGCGCAATGCGGCGACAGTGAACGCGCGTTGCAGGCTGTACAGGGCAGCCTGTTCGAATTCCGTGCCCTCGCCGCCAGCCAGTCGATGGCGAGCTGGCCGCAACAGTTCTGGCAATTGCTGTTGGCGCAACCTGGTTTGCGTACCTATCGTGTTGTAGCCGACGCCGACGGTCGCGATCGATTGGCCTGCCTGAGCGGAGGGCCGCGTGCAGCGCTACTGCTGCGGCTGGTTGCCGGTCTGGATGGGGCGCAGGCGGCGGCGGTGTTGCGGGTGTCGCCGCAATCCTTTCGCGTCGCCTTGCTTCGTGCGTTGCACACGCTGCACGCGGATGGCATGGACGATGGCGCGTTGCAGTTGCTGCGCGAGCGTCTGCAACAGCGCGTGCGCAGCGCGGTCGACCCCCTGCTGCCGACGCCGGTGTCGGCCACGCGCGCGATCGAGGCCAACATCAAGCCAGCGACAAGCGCTGTCGCCGATCGGTTGGCGTCGTCGCATCAAATCGCCGCGACCCGAACTCCACGCGTGCTGGCGGGGTCGCGGGCGCTAGCAATCGATGCCACGCCACGACGCACGTTGCGCAGGCTATTGGTCGCTGCGCTGGGCGTGCTGGTGCTGGTGTTCGTGGCAACTTTTTTCTGGCCGCGTGCGCTGCTCACCGACAAGGTGTCGGTCAACCAACTGCCAGAACAGCCAGTTGCGGTGCGGCTGGATGCGGTCTCGGCGGCGCTGGCCAATCCGGATTTCGATTTGCTCAACGATCCCGCCGGCGAACACGACGCGCGCGAGCTGGCATTGCTGTCGTGGTTCGATGCCGCGCCAGCGACAAACCCCGCCAGCGACCCATCGTCCGCGTTGCCCGAGAGTGCAACGCCGGAATCCAGCACGCCCGATCCCGAAGAGCAGCAAAATGGTGGGTCACCGCATGCGCCGTGACCCCAATACATTGCGCTCGTCGCGAACAGCCAGGATTGCGCGCGCGGGATTGAGCCTGATTGCGGGGTCACTCGTATTCGCAGGCTTGGCTGCGAGCACCGTGTCCGCGCAAACCGATTTGGGCCAAATCGATGCAGCCACGAGCGCGCTGCTGGCGCCCTGGATCGATCATTGGGACGCGTTACCCGCAGTAGACCGCGAACGTCTGCTGAGCAATGCGCGACGCTGGCAAGCGATGACCGCCGAGCAGCGCGCGGCCTATCTACAACGCAACGCCGCGTGGGATGCGCTGCCGCCCACCGAGCGCACGCAACAGCGCGAACGTTATGCGGCGTGGCAGGCGCTGTCAATGGCGGAACAGGCGCGCGTGCATTCCGCCGCAGCGCGTTTCACTGCGTTGTCCGTGGCTCAGCAGCAACAGCTGCGCGTCCGTTTTGATGCGCTGGATCGCGAGGTGCAGCAAGGCTGGCTGCTCGGGCCCGCGCGCGGCGCATGGATCGCGCAGGCGCTGCCGTTGTTCGCCTATGTTCCAGATGGGCAGCGCACGGCAACCCTGGCGATGCTGGAGACCTTGCCGGAGCCAGCACACGCCGCCCTGCTGCAGCTCGCGCGCCGCCTGCCACAGCCACAACGCGACCAGTTGCGCCACCGATTGCTTGCCACGCCCATCTTCGCGCGTGCGCAATTGTTGCAAGGCGAACTCGCGCGCTGACTGCGCGTAGCGCGGTGCCGTCAGTTCAACCGACGACGTGCATGATCCGCCGCGTGGCACGGAAGCGGTCGCCGAAACGGGTCACGCCTTCGTCGCGCATGCGCGGCGCGTGCTCACGCAGATAAGCGTCCAGCGCTAAGCGGTCGCGCAGTCGATACTGCACGCACCAGCCAACGCGATCGGCATCGAGATCCTCGCTCGACAGCGCGAACATAGTGGCGCCGGTGAATCCCGGCAGTTGGGTCATCTGCCCTATGTGGGCATGCAACCAGTCGCAGTACGCAGCAGCGATCGCGGACTCGACATCCAGGTTCACCTCATAAACGATCGCGCCTGTGCTCACAGCCACACCAGCTTGAACATCAAGCTGAGCGCAGCACCGATGCTCAGCAACACCATGTACACCAGGCCGAGCACACTGAATTTCAGCGACGTCATCAACCAGCCCTGCGCGTAAACGCGCTTCTGCATCAGCCATAGATAGATCGGCGTCCAAGCGATCAGCAGGACAACTGCAATCCGCACCAGCACGTGAGCCCATGACCAGCCGATCACTTCATTGAAACCATAAAACAGCAAAATCAGCAGCAGGTTCAGGCACAGGAACGCGTGGCTGTGCAGGGCGACGATGAAGTGCTCCATGTACAACCGGCGCTTCAGGAAATATGCGATTTTCAACAGTAGCGCGAAGATCGGCAGCAGTAAAAACAGAGTCGACGGCAGCGCGCTCATCCACGCATCCAGCAGCAGGTTCGGATCCTGCTGGATGCGCAGCACGTTGCCTTGCGCGCGGCCAATCATCCAGTTCAAACCGCGATTGGCGAACGCCGGCAGCCAGCTGATCTGCAGCGGATGACTGATCGCATCCCACTCGTTGTCGTCAAACTGCAGCGCCCCATGCGTGGGCGGTGGCTGATGCCGGGCCTGCGCCGTGCGCAATTCGGCGATGCGCTTGTCGCCGGTGTCGCGAATTTGCTTCTCGGCCTCGGCTAGCGCCTCAGATGCCAGCCCTAGCCCGTTTTTTTTCTTCTGCACTTCGATGTTGCGTACGGCGTCGTCGCGCATTCGCTGCGCGTCCGCGATGGTCGCCGCATTCTGTAGCCCGTGATCACTCTGCAAGTGCGGCTGACTGTCGATCGTCCATTGCGCCAGCAGGAACGCGACCACGCTGAGGAAGAAGAACAATCGGACTGGACTGACGTAACGCACTCGGCGTCCGACGAAATATTCGCGGGTCAGAAATCCGGGCCGCAGCAGCAGCGGTGTCAGCGTACGTGTGATCCGCGTATCGAGCTGCAGCACGGTGTCGAGCAGGTCGCCGGCGACGCTGGAAAAATGCCGCACCAGTCCGTCCACCGGCTGGCCGCAGGCGTGGCAGTGCGGGCCAAGCAGGATCGCGCCGCAGTTGCCGCACGGCTCGCCAATACGATCAGTGCCCGTGGTGACCGCGGATTCTACGGCGTCGGCATTGGCTGCGGCGTTGGTTTCTGGCACGTCCGTCATTTCGCGCTGATCTCGGAAAGCTGCGGCTCAACAAGCTGCGGGTCGCGACAAGCTACTATGCCCGGCCACATTTTCGATGTTTTTGGCTGCGATGTCGCTTCCCGATTCCACCCTGCACAGGCAGAGCCTGCGGCGCGAGCCCCAGGACATGCGTCCGCGACTCGCACGCGGTCTGCACGAAATGCGCAAGACCTGGACCTTGGCCCTGCCGATCGTGCTCGGTCAGCTGGCCTCGGTCGGCATGGGCGTGGTTGATACCGTGCTGGCTGGTCGTCACAGCGAGGCAACGCTCGCGGGCGTCGCCATCGGCAGCGCGGTCTGGTCGATCGTGATCCTGGTGCTGATCGGCATTTTGATGGCGCTGCCCGCGGTCGTGTCGCAACTCAACGGTGCGCGCCGACCCGGGGAGATTGGTGCGATGTTCCGACAGGCGCTCTGGCTCGCGCTGGCACTGGGCATCGTACTGTTCGCCGGCGTGCTGCTCGGCAGCCACCCGTTGCTCGACCTGATGCGGATTCCGCCCGACGTGCAACACGGGGCACGCGAATTTCTCCACGCGGTCGCATGGGGATCGCCTGCGTTCGCGTTGTACCTGTGCTGCCGATTCCTCAGTGAAGGCGTCGCATGGACGCCGCCGAGCATGTTGTTTGGCGTGGCCGGTTTGCTGCTGCTGGTGCCGATCGGGTACGCGTTGATGTTTGGTGCGTTCGGCTCGCCCGAACTGGGCGCGGCGGGATTGGGCTGGGCCACCACCATCGTGCTGTGGCTGCAGGTGCTCGCCTTCGTAACGTATTTGAAGCGCAGCCGGCGCTTCGATGCCTACGGATTGTTCGTTCGATTCGATCGCCCTCAACTCGCGGCGATGAAAGAATTGCTGCGCATCGGGTTGCCGATGGGTGTAGCGGTGTTCCTGGAAGGCGCGTTGTTCGTCGGCACCGCATTGGTGATTGGTCGGCTAGGCGTGCTCGCAGTTGCCGCGCACCAGATTGCGATCAGTGTGGCGACCGTGGTCTTCATGCTGCCGCTAGGGCTGGCGATGGCGACCACGGTGCGCGTGGGCCATGCGGCCGGCGCCAACGATCCGTCCGGCGTGCGCCGCGCCGCGCTGGCCGGCTATGCGATCGTGTTGCTCACGCAAACCGTGTCCGCCGCGCTGATCATTTTCTGCGCGCAATGGCTGGCCGGCCTGTACAGCACCGATCCGGCGATCACCGCGCTGGCCGCGAGCCTGCTGGTGTACGCCGCCGCGTTCCAATATCCGGATGGCATCCAGGCCCTGTCGAATGGCGTGCTGCGCGGACTCAAGGACACTCGCGTGCCGATGCTGGTCACGCTGGTCGCCTACTGGTGTGTCGGCATGCCGTTGGGCGCGTGGCTGGGGCTGGGCTTGGGCTGGGGACCGCGCGGCATGTGGTGGGGGCTGATCACTGGACTGTCGGTGGCGGCGCTGCTGCTCGGCTCGCGCGTATGGCGGCTGGCCGGCGATGACCAACGGCTCATGTCCGGCACGCTGGCGCACGCTAAGCTGCCTTCCTGATTCGCGCCGCTCATCGCGCGCGCCTTCCTTTCAATCAAAAAGTTTCACGGAGAATTTGATGCCCGATTCCATCGTGTCCGCGCCGCCGCCGCGTCGCGGCCTGATCCACCGCATCTTCTGCTGGATGTGGCTGACGCTTGATTTCTCGCGCCGGTTCGTCGTCAACATGATCTTCCTGGCGATCGTGATCCTGTTCCTGGCCTGGCTATTCGGCGCCAAGCCGGTGCTGCAGAACCGCACTACGCTGGTGATTGCTCCGGAAGCGCGCATCGTCGAGCAATACAGCGGCGATCCCCAATCGATGGCGGTCGCCAAGGCATTTGGCCAGGATAATTCGGAAGTGCAGTTGCGCGATCTGCTGCGCGCGTTGGATGCCGCGCGCACCGACAAGCGCATTGAGCGTGTACTGATCCGGCCCGACCAGATCGACGCCGACGGCATGGCGCAACTGCGCGAAGTCGCCGCCGCCATCCGCGCCATGCGTGCATCCGGCAAGGAAGTCATTGCCTACGCCGACAATCTAGACCAACGCGGCTACTTGCTCGCAGCCGAGGCCAACAAGGTCTATCTGCATCCGTCCGGCAGCCTGCTGCTGGAAGGCCTCGGCCGCTATCGCCAGTACTACCGCGAAGGCCTGCAGGACAAACTCGGCGTCGATGTGCACCTGTTCCGGGTCGGCGAATACAAGTCCGCCGCTGAGCCCTATATCCTCGATGCGGCATCGCCCGAATCGAAGGAAGCCGACCTGTTCTGGATGAATGACATCTGGCAGCGCTACCTCTCCGATGTCGGTCGCGCACGTGGCATCGCGCCGGCCAAATTGTCCGCCGACATCGATAATCTCGCCGAGGGCCTGAAGGCGGCCGACGGCGACATGGCGCAGTGGGCGTTGGACGAACACCTGGTCGATGCACTCAAGACCAGTGGCGAGGTCGAAAACGAATTGATCCAGAAGGGCGAAGTCGACACCAGCATCGACAGCTTCCGCCAAGTCGACCTCGACCATTACCTTGGCCACCTAGGCAGCGACAAGCCCGCGCTGAAGCAGTCGCGTATCGCGGTGGTCGTCGCCCAGGGCGAGATCACCGGCGGCGAGCAACCGCCGGGCGAAGTTGGCGGCGACTCGACTGCCGCGCTGATCGAATCCGCGCGCAATGACGACACCGTCAAGGCGTTAGTGCTGCGCGTGGATTCGCCAGGCGGCGAAGTATTTGCGTCCGAACAAATCCGTGAGCAGGTCGCATTGACCCGCGCCGCAGGTATTCCGGTTGTCGTCTCGATGGGCAATGTGGCGGCGTCCGGCGGCTACTGGATCTCAATGAACGCCAACACGATCTACGCCGACCCATCCACCATCAGTGGTTCGATCGGCATCTTCGGCTTGGTGATGAACATCCCGCACACGCTGGAAAAAATCGGCGTGCACACCGACGGCGTCGGCACCACCCGCTGGGCCGGTGCGTTCGACCCGACCCGGCCGCTAGACCCGGCGGTGGGCGAGGTGATCCAGGCCAACATCACACACGGCTACGCGCAATTCATCGGC
Source organism: Lysobacterales bacterium (assembly GCA_038216155.1). Classification (GTDB taxonomy): domain Bacteria; phylum Pseudomonadota; class Gammaproteobacteria; order Xanthomonadales; family Xanthomonadaceae; genus SZAS-103. Next base: position 2,309 of record JBBQQH010000022.1, on the reverse strand, counting down.
AACGTGGCCAAGGCGCGCGGGCAAACCCCACAGCAGATCGACGCGATCGCACGCGGTCGCGTCTGGAGCGGCGCGCAGGCCAAACAACGCGGGCTGGTGGATGCGTTCGGCGGCCTGCAAGACGCGATCCGTGCCGCGGCGAAACTGGGTGGCCTTAGCGCTACCAATCCGCCGGTGGAATACATCGAAAAGCCGATGACCCCGTTCCAGAAATTCTTCGCCGGCATGGCCGGCAACACGCGCGCTCGATCAATGCTGGCAGGCAGCGGCCTCGCGTCGTGGTTCCTGCCGGCCCGCACGCAGGAGCAGTTGCAGCACGGCCTGGCCTGGCTGGTCTCTCAGCAGAAGCGCCCCTTCAACGCACTGGCGCATTGCTTGTGTGGGTTTGAGTGACTTGTTGATAATAACCAAATAGGTTATTATCGAATGGAGAAAAACTCTCCTCACTGCAAGTTGGCTGTCGTCCAAGCGTTGGTTTCATGCGGAAAGGTTCGCTTCACCGGATCGGCGTTGCGAGACGCTGCGCTGATCGGTTTCGACACGGTGGCGATCATCGACGTTGTCCAGGCGCTGACCAAAAACGATTTCTACAAAAGCATGACCACCTACGCGGATCATCGAATCTGGCAAGACGTGTATCACCCTCGGGTGGCCGACGTCGTGCTGTATCTCAAGCTGACCGTCATTGAGGATGTTTTGGTCGTGTCTTTCAAGGAGCAAGGATCATGAAATGTCCAGCGTGCGGAGCCGGGAATCTCGTGACCGAAACCCGCAACATGCCCTACGTCTACAAGGGCGAGCAGACGTTGATCCCGGACGTCTCGGGGGATTTTTGCCCGAGTTGTGGCGAAGCGGTTCTCGAGTTGGGCGAAGCAACGCGCACCAGCGCGGCCATGTTGGACTTCAACAAGCAGGTCAATGCCAGCTATGTCGACCCCGGGTTCATAGCCAGCGTGCGCAAGAAGCTCGCACTCGACCAACGCGAAGCCGCCGAGCTCTTCGGCGGCGGCGTCAATGCATTTTCCCGCTACGAAAGCGGCAATACCATGCCACCGCTCGCCTTGGTGAAATTGCTGCGGGTGCTCGATCGTCACCCGGAATTGCTGAGCGAAGTCAGGTCTGGTTGAGCTGAAGCCCCTCTGTCGCTATTGGGACGGTTGCACACCACCAATTGCACACGGCCTGAAGTGGTTGGTCTCGCAACAGAAGCGCCCCTTCAACGCACTGGCGCATTGCTTGTGCGGGTTGGGAGACTAGGTTTCAGGTTTCGTGTGATGCTATCCAGGAACGCGTCTGGCGCCTGAGCGCGGCACGTGCTGTGTTGGAAGAACTGTATCAGCAGCTGAGGACCTGACGATGCCACTGACCTTGCACCCATTGGCCCGAACGACACCGCGCACGCGCGCCGAGCTGCGGGCGGAGAATCAGGGCCTGAGCGATCACGAACTGGGTCGTCGTTACGGCATCACCGCGCCCACGGTGCGCAAGTGGCGCAGCCGGGACTCCACGGCCGATCGCTCGCACCGGCCGCACACGTTGCACTGCACGCTCAATCCGGCGCAGGAAGCGGTGGCGATGGAGATTCGGCGCACGCTGTGGCTGCCGCTGGATGATTTGCTGGTGGTGGTGCGCGAGTTTCTCAATCCGGACGTTTCGCGCTCCGGGCTGGCGCGCTGCCTGGTTCGGCACGGCCTGAACCGGCGTCCAGTGGAGGACAAGGACGCGCCGATCGTGCGCAAGACCTTCAAGGACTATGCGCCCGGCTTTGTCCACGTGGATATCAAATACCTGCCGCAGATGGCTGATGAGGATGCCCGCCGCTACTTGTTCGTGGCGATCGATCGGGCCACCCGCTGGGTGTTCCTGCGCATCTATGCCGATCAGAGCCAGACCAGCAGCAGCGACTTCCTGCGGCGCCTGCAACGCGCCGCGCCGATGCGCATTGAAAAGGTGCTGACCGACAACGGCAGTCAGTTCACGGATCGCTTCACCGGCACGGGCAAGCAGCCCTCCGGCGCGCATGCGTTCGATCGCCAATGCACGTTGCTGGGAATCGAGCATCGATTGATCAAGCCGCGTCACCCGCAAACCAACGGCATGGTCGAACGCTTCAATGGGCGCATCAGCGAGATCCTGGCAACGACCCGCTTCCGCTCACGCGAGGATCTGCAAACGACATTGCAGCGGTACGAAACCCTCTACAACCAACACCTGCCGCAGCGTGCGCTGGGCAATATCACGCCCCTGCAAGCCATTCGAGCCTGGTGCACCAAGCGCCCGGAACTATTTATCCGAAAGCCAAAGAATCA
>JBBQQH010000021.1:0-51366 GCA_038216155.1 Lysobacterales bacterium | reverse complement strand
ATTGACCACCGTCGATGTCGGCTGGCACGGTTTCGCTGGCGATAGGCGCTGGGCGTTCGTGCAGAATCGCCTGACGCACAGCGGCTTTCCCTGGCTCACGCTGCGCGAACGCAACGACATGAGTCACTACCAACCGTCGTTGGTTGATCCGTCTCGCCCCGACAAATCATCGACGCAGGTGCGCACGCCATCGGACGAGACGTTCGATGTCGCCGATCCGAGGCTCGCGCAGCAGCTGTGCCCGGATGGTGCACGTGCGATCCGGCTCGATCGCGGAGCGTTCGACACGCTGCCGCTGTCGATCATCACCACCCAGACGATTTCTAGTCTTGGCCAATCCGTAGGTGCCACGTTGGATTCCCGCCGATTCCGGCCAAATATTCTGGTCGAGGCGGCTGAGGACATGCCGTTTGTCGAGGACGATTGTCTCGGCTGCGTGCTGCGCATTGGCGACCTGCGCCTGCGCATCGACAAGCGCGATGGCCGCTGCATCGTGATCACGATTGATCCGGTGACCGCGCAGCGCAATCCCGCCATCCTGCGCACCGTAGTCGCCGAACGCCAAGGTTGCCTTGGCGTCTACGGGTCGACCGTGGAACAGGGGTCCGTCTCGCTCGGCGACGGTGTGCTTGTCGAATCAATGGATTAAGTGCTGCGACAACCTTGCCTCAACGCAACCCCGTTTCGTTGCGCGCAATCACCAACCGCTGGATCTCGCTCGTGCCTTCGTAGATCTCGGTGATTTTGGCATCGCGGAAGTAGCGCTCCAACGGCATCTCTTTCGAGTAGCCCATGCCACCGTGGATTTGCACGGCCTGATGGGTGATCCACATCGCGGCTTCGGAGGCGACCAGCTTTGCGACCGCCGCCTCGGTGCTGAAGCGACCGCCGTTCTTCTCGGTTTCGCCCTTGGTCCACGCCGCGCGCAAGGTCAGCAACAAGGACGCGTCGAGCTTGCACTTCATGTCGGCGATCTTGGATTGGGTCATCTGGAAGCTGCCGATCGGCGCACCAAACGCCTTACGTTCGCAGACGTATTCAAGCGTGGCCTCGTAGGCGGCACGGGCGATGCCGATCGCCTGGCTGGCGATACCAATGCGACCAGCATCGAGTACACCCATCGCGATCTTGAATCCGTGGCCATCCTCGCCCAACAGTTCATCGGCGCTGGCGATGTAGTCCTCGAACTCGATCTCGCAAGTGGCCGACGCGCGAATGCCGAGTTTGGGTTCGGTCTTGCCACGATGGAAGCCGGGCTTGGTGGTGTCGACCAGGAACGCGCTGATGCCGCGCGCGTGCTTGTCCGGGTCTGTCATTGCGAACAGCACCATGTACTTCGCGACCGGACCGGACGTGATCCAGCTTTTTTTGCCATTGATCTTGTAGCTGCCGTCGGCTTGCCTTACCGCGCGACAGCGCATTGCGGTGGCGTCCGAACCTGACTGCGGCTCCGTGAGTGCGAAGGCGCCAATCTCTTTGCCCTCGGCAATCTCGCGCACGTACTTCTGCTTCTGATCCTCGGTGCCAAACTTGAGGATCCCATTGCAGAACAGCGAGTTGTTGACCGACATGATGGTGGAATGCGCGGCATCGCCGGCGGCAATCTCCACCATCGCCAGCACGTAAGCGATCGGATCCATTCCCGCACCGCCGTATTCGGTCGGCACCTCGATTCCCATCAGGCCGTTTTCGCCGAGCAGGCGGATGTTGGCCAGCGGAAACTCGCCGGTCTGGTCGTGGTGCTCAGCGCTGGGCGCGATTTTTTCCTGCGCGATGCGGCGGGCGATGTCCTGGATCAACAACTGCTCTTCGCTGAATTTGAAATCCATGCTGCACTCCTCGCGAATCAAGAGGGACATTCTAGCGGCAACCGCTTGAGTGGACCTTCGATCGATATGTGATGGGCTGCGCACTGCGGCGATCAACCCTCTGCGTTGCGTCGTTCAATCAGCAATTAACGCGCAGGACAATCAACATATCGTGAAGCCAGTGACGCGACGATCACGCCCGGGCGGCGGGTATCCAACCTGCGGCCTTGACCCCGGCCCGACAGCGCCCTACCCTGCATATATCTCTGAATCAAGATAAAAGGATATTCATGCAGCTGGACGACTGGTCGGCCTGCCTGCGCGTGCTGGCCGACCCAACCCGGGTGCGGCTGCTGGCCTTGCTTGAGCGTGAGGAATTGACGGTGGCCGAACTGGCCGCGATCACGCGATTGGCGCAGCCGCGCGTGTCCACGCATCTGGCTCGGCTGAAGGAAGCAGCGCTGGTGCGCGACCGTCGCGCCGGGGTGTCAGCTTACTACCGCTTCAGTGACGACATGGATTCTGCCGAGCAAGCGTTGTGGCGCGCATTGCGCGAAGGCACGGACGATCCGTTGCTGCGCCAGGATGCCGAACGCCTGCCCGCAGTGCTGTCGATGCGCGCGGCCGACCAGAACTGGGCCGACTCGGTTGCCGGCGACATGGAGCGCCACTACTCGCCCGGCCGCACCTGGGAAGCGATGGCACGCGCGGTGCTGCCGTTGCTCGCGCCCGGCGACGTGCTCGATATCGCCAGCGGTGACGGCGTGCTGGCCGAACTGCTGGCGCCACACGCAAAAAGCTATGTGTGTGTGGATGCCAGCGACCGCGTAGTCGATGCCGCACGCGAACGACTGAAGCCACATAGCAATGTGCGCGTGCTGGTTGGCGACATGCACAAGCTCGATCTTGCCGATGCGTCTTTCGATCTTGCGTTGCTGATGCAGGCGCTGACCTACGCCGAACGCCCCGCCGCCGCCGTCGCCGAAGCAGCGCGTGTATTGCGTCGCGATGGCCGGCTGGTGGTCACCAGTCTGGCCCGCCACGAACATCGCGACGCGGTCGCGCCCTATGGCCACGCCAACCTCGGTTTCACGTCGCGCGAGCTGGTAAAGATGGCCGAGAAGGCGAAGTTGCGCGTGCTCTCGTGCGAAGCCGTCACACATGAAAAACGCGCACCGCACTTCGAGGTGCTGTCGCTGCATGCAGTGAAGGATTGAGCAAGAACAGGGGCGTGATTATCAAAACCGGCTTTCAGCGGATGCTTTTGCAAGGTGCAATTGAAAACACACCACAGATTGCACAACCCTCCCAACCGTTCGTGGTGAGCCTGTCGAACCACAAAAGACCATCCCCCTGTTTAAGTCTCCTCTACTTCGAGCAAGCGAGTAGGCAGAAAAAACCCACTGGAATCCGCATGACTACGTTGCCCTACAGCAATCCCGACCGCGTCGCGCAACTCGAAGCGGCCTTGGCTGATCGCATCCTGATCATCGACGGGGCGATGGGCACGATGATCCAGCAGCATGAATTGAACGAGTCCGACTTTCGCGGCGAGCGATTCGGCGATGGTCGCGACAGCGAACATGACTATGGCGATGCCCAAATCGTTCACCACGATCTCAAGGGCAACAACGATCTGCTCACGCTGACCCGGCCGGACATCATTAGTGCGGTGCACTCCGCGTATCTGGATGCCGGCGCCGATCTGATCGAAACCAATACGTTCAATAGCACCTCGATCAGCCAGCTCGACTACGGCTTGCAGCACCTGGCACGCGAACTCAACCGCGAGGGCGCACGGCTGGCCCGCGCTTGCTGCGATGAATCCGAGCGCACTGACCCCGCACGTCCGCGATTCGTGATCGGCGTGCTCGGCCCAACCAGCCGCACCGCATCACTGAGCCCAGACGTCAACGATCCCGGCTTTCGCAATGTCGATTTCGACACCCTCGCTGCAGCCTATCGCGAAGCAACACAAGGGCTGGTCGAAGGAGGCGCCGATCTGTTGATGGTTGAAACCGTATTCGACACCCTGAACGCCAAAGCCGCGTTGTTCGCAATCGATGACGTCTTTGCCGCATCGGGCGTGCGTCTGCCGGTGACGATCTCCGGCACGATCACTGACAAATCCGGCCGCACGTTGTCGGGGCAAACCGCCGATGCGTTCTGGTATTCGCTGCGCCATGCGAAGCCGCTCGCGATCGGGTTGAACTGCGCACTAGGCGCGAAAGATTTGCGTGCGTATGTCGACATGCTGTCGCAGGTAGCCGACTGTCACGTCAGTGCACATCCGAATGCGGGATTGCCGAACGCGTTCGGTGGATACGACGAAACGCCCGCCGACATGGCCCGCATGCTGCGTGAATTCGCCATGTCTGGAATGTTGAACATGGTCGGCGGATGTTGCGGCACCACGCCGGCGCATATCCGCGCCATTGCCGACGCGGTTGCCGATCTCCCACCGCGTGCTTTGCCAGACACGCTAGCTGACACGGTCGCCGCATGAGCAATTGGACGCACACGCGCCTGTCCGGGCTGGAACCGCTGGTCATCACGCCCGAGTCGAATTTCATCAACGTCGGCGAGCGCACCAACGTCACCGGCTCGGCGCAGTTTCGCAAACTGATCGCCGACGACCGCTACGACCAGGCCGTAGTCGTCGCCCGCCAGCAAGTCGAGAGCGGCGCGCAAATCATCGACGTGAACATGGACGAAGGCATGCTCGATTCCGAGCGTGCGATGGTGACTTTCCTGCAATTGATTGCCGCCGAACCCGACATCGCGCGGGTGCCAGTGATGGTCGATTCGTCGAAGTGGACCGTGATTGAGGCTGGCCTGAAGTGCCTGCAAGGCAAGGGCGTGGTCAATTCCATCTCGATGAAGGAAGGCGAGGAAGAATTCCTGCGCCAGGCGCGCCTCGTTCAGCGGTACGGCCACGCCGTGGTGGTGATGGCATTCGACGAACACGGCCAAGCTGATACCGCGACGCGCAAGATCGAGATTTGCACACGTGCGTACGAGTTGTTGACGACGCAAGCCGGTTTCGCGCCAGAAGACATCATCTTCGACCCTAACATCTTCGCCATCGCCACCGGTATCGATGAGCACAACAACTACGCTGTGGACTTTATCGAAGCCTGCCGCGAAATCAAACGCCGGTTCCCCCGCTCGCACATTTCCGGCGGTGTCTCCAACGTCTCGTTCTCGTTCCGCGGCAACAATGCCGTGCGTGAGGCGATCCACGCCGTGTTTTTGTATCACGCGATCCGCGCCGGCATGGACATGGGCATCGTCAATGCCGGTTCGATGCCGCTGTACGACGACCTCAATCCCGAATTGCGCGAGCACGTCGAAGATGTGGTGCTCAATCGCCGCAGCGACGCGACCGAACGCCTGCTGGATCTCGCCGAACGTTTCCGCGCGAAGAAAGGCGAGGTCAAGGTTGAAGAACTTGCCTGGCGCAGTCTGCCTGTGGCCGCGCGACTCAGCCACGCGCTGGTGCACGGCCTCGATGCGTTCGTGATCGAAGACACCGAGGAAGTGCGGCTGCAATCCACACGCCCACTGGATGTGATCGAAGGCCCATTGATGGACGGCATGAACGTGGTTGGCGACTTGTTTGGCGCCGGCAAGATGTTCCTGCCGCAGGTGGTGAAATCCGCGCGCGTGATGAAGAAGGCGGTCGCCCACCTGCTGCCTTACATAGAAGCCGAGAAGCTGCGAACCGGTGATGTCGGCAAGAACAACGGCACCATCGTGATGGCGACGGTGAAAGGTGACGTGCACGACATCGGCAAGAACATCGTCGGCGTCGTGCTGGCCTGCAACAATTTCGAGGTGATCGATCTCGGCGTGATGGTGCCGTCGCAGAAGATCATCGATAAAGCGCGCGAGGTGAATGCGCACATGATCGGCGTCTCTGGCCTAATCACGCCATCGCTGGAAGAGATGGGCCACGTCGCCCGCGAAATGCAGCGCCAAGGCCTGACCATCCCGTTGCTGATCGGTGGCGCCACCACCTCGCGCGCGCACACCGCGTTGAAGATCGCCCCGCACTACAAATCGGCTGCGGTGTGGGTGAAGGATGCCTCGCGCGCAGTTGGCGTCGCCCAATCGCTGGTCAGCCCGGACCTCCGCGCTGCCTACATCGCCGCAAACGAAGCCGACTACGAAACCATCCGCATCCGCCACAAGGATCGCAGCAATGCCAAGCGGCTGGTGTCGATCGACCACGCGCGCGCGCAACGGTTCGACGGCGACTGGGCCAACTATGTTCCGCCAGTTCCGAACAAGCCTGGCCTGCATGTCTTCGATGACGTGTCGCTGCATTCGTTGCGCGAGATCATCGACTGGACGCCGTTCTTCCAGAGCTGGGAACTCGCAGGCCGCTATCCAGCAATCCTCACCGACGACGTGGTTGGCAAACAGGCGAGCGAGTTGTTCGACGATGCAAACACGATGCTCGACAAGATCATCAAGGAAAAATGGTTGACTGCGAAAGCAGTCGTCGGATTGTGGCCAGCGAATTCGGTTGGCGATGATGTGCAGCTCTTACTTCCTGTCGCTTCAAACGACTTGGCGCCATCCCTCCCTCTCCCCCGGACGGTTTCATCGTCTGGGGGAGAGGGTTCGGATGAGGGGGGCTCTGGCTCTGCATCGAAACAACAGAGCCCCCCTCGCCCTTCCCTCTCCCCCGCAAGCGAGGGAGAGGAAAAGCGAACGCTCCACTTCCTGCGCCAGCAAGTCGAAAAGCCCGCCGAACGTCCCGACTTCTGCCTAGCCGATTTCATCGCCCCGAAGGCCAGCGGCGTGCAGGACTGGATCGGTGCGTTTGCGGTTACCGCAGGTCTGGGCATCGGTCCGCACGTTGCGCGCTTTGAGGCGGACTTCGACGACTACTCGGCGATCCTGCTCAAGGCGCTCGCTGATCGCCTGGCAGAAGCGCTCGCCGAGCACATGCATCGCGTCGTGCGCACCGATCTGTGGGGCTTTGCCGCAGACGAAGATATGTCGAGCGAAGAATTGATATCCGAAGGTTATCGCGGTGTGCGACCGGCGCCTGGCTATCCCGCATGCCCCGACCATAGCGAAAAGACCGCGTTGTTTGAGCTGCTTTCTGCGCACGAACACACTGGAATGACACTCACGGACGGCTTCGCGATGACGCCCGCAGCAGCGGTCTGCGGCTACTACTTTTCGCATCCACGCAGCCAGTATTTCGTGGTCGGCAAGCTGTCGAAAGAACAAGTCGAGGACTACGCCAAGCGCAAGGGCGTGAGTCTCGTGCAGGCTGAGCGATGGTTGGCGCCCAATCTGGATTACGACCCGGAGTGATTTGTACGGAAGTGAGTTGCGTTGGGGTTTAGTCGAAGTTGTTTTAGCCCCGAGCTATTGAGAAGGAGCTCACCCTCTCCCCAACCCCTCTCCCGTCAGGGGAGAGGGACTTAAAAGGACACCGGCTCACCTGTCCCACTGGCTGTTTGCACACCTCTCCCACCGGGAGAGGTCGCAGCGGTACAAACCGCTGCGGGTGAGGGAGCGGCGTATCCATGCGCATGAGAAATCGCACGAGCTGAATCGTGCTTCCCTCATCCAGCCCTGCGCGCCACCTTCTCTATGCGGGAGAAGAGTTCATATACCTCGTTACCAAACCAGATCGTCAGGCACCTGAAATTCCGGATCAGCGTAGGGATCGTTGGCGACTGGCGCGTCGGGATCGACCAGCAGTGCAAGCAGGCTCGGCAAGAGTTCCTGCACCTGCAACGCTAAGGCGCTGGGCACTAGCAGATAACGACCATCAAGCTGCACGACCGCCAGTTCACCTGCGTTGAGCGACTTCAATTGCGCTTCGGTGACGTGCACGCGACGGATTTTTCCGTTGTACTCAAAGTGGCGCGTGAGTTCAGCATCTGCGGCATTGAGTGATTTGTCGGCCAGCAACGCAGCAACTTGCTGCTTTGCCTCGCGCTTGATGCGGGCGGCTTCCTGCTTCAGGCGTTCGGCTTCGATGCGCTCGCTTTTCTCGTGCTGCGCGCGCAGTGCATACGCCTTGCCGAGATCGATTTCGGCCTGCGATCGTTCCGGTGGTGGCGACGCCTGACGTGCACCGGGATGGCGAGGTGAAGGTGCGCGATCAATCACTCGCGCAGGTTGCCGCAAACCGGGTTTGTCGCCAGTCGAGGCGTGCTTGAGCGCTGCTGTTTGGTCGTTTGATCGCCCGGAGCGATTTGGATTCGGTGCAGCATTCTGCGAACCAGTCCGCGCTGGCCTGTTCGCTGACGATTTGTGCTGTGGCTGCTCGCGCGCCAAGGGTTCGGGTTTGCGAAAGCTCAGTTTCAGCAGTTGATCGCGCAATGAATCGGTCATGGACGTTGGAGATCTATCGCTTGAGTTAAGAGGCGGCGCAGCCGTCCGCCTTGAACGAACTGTTAGCCCGGCCAACTGCATCATTAAGCGATGCACAAATGTGCTGGCCAGACTGGGCGCCAAGAATTATGAACTCTCTTGTGCCGGTGGACGTGCTAATTAGAAGCTTGCCATCATGTGGGTAGTAGCCCATGCCCCATTTTTTGCTTGGATCGTGCACAACGGAGCAAATGTCACTGAACTTGATAGAAAAGTTAGCGTGGTTGGTTTGTTTTAGGCGTTTGTCGCTCACATAGCTACGCGGATTTTTTAGGTCGCCATGAACTGCCAGTGTTCCAGTGACGAGCTGTGCAAGGGGATCTCCACTAGTGATGCTGGTAAGACCCCGACAAACAGCCCCATTTATGGCATCACTGCCAACTGTAATCAGGAACGTACGGTTGAGTATCAACGCGTAGTACTCCATTGCAACAAATGTCCACGCTGGTTTGTTCATAGGGCTATCCGCAAGGGCGGCTTCGGCAACGGCGCATTATCCGCGTCGCGAGTGAACCATGCACGCTCAATAGTGCGGCGGCGGCGGCTCGGCTGCGGAGTCGGGATAGAAATCGCCGCGCGGCTCGCGCAATTCGGAGATTGCGCGCTCCAGCAGTTCGGCCGTTCGCGTCGATTCGCGGCGTGAGGCGGCAAGTGCGTCGGAGAGTTCTGCCAGCGCCTGTTCCTGAAACGACAGTCGCGTTTCCAGTTCGACCACGCGCGCGTGCAACGCATCATCCATCAGGATTTGGCCGGCTTGCTTTTGCCGTTCCCGCTGGCCTTGCCATTCCCATTGCCATTTGTCGGCGCAGCGAGCGAGCGCCCACGACCGATGCCGTAGTAAGCAATGCCAGCGGCTTCGACCACGGCCGGGTCGTAGATATTGCGACCATCGAAGATCACCTTCTTGCGCAACTGTTCACGCAGTTCATTGAAGCTTGGGCTCCAGAACGCCTTCCATTCCGTCACTACGATCAGCGCGTCGGCGTCCTGCAATGCAGCACCCGGCGAATCACACAATGCAAGATCGTCGCGCTCGCCATAGATACGACGTGCCTCATCCATCGCCTCGGGATCGTACGCATGCACGATGGCACCAGCATCAAACAGGTGCGCCAGCAGCGTGCGGCTGGACGCCTCGCGCATGTCGTCGGTATTGGGCTTGAACGCCAGGCCCCACACCGCGAAATGCCGACCCTTGAGGTCGCCATCGAAATGCAGATGAATCAACTCGAACAAGCGCGATTTCTGCGTCTCGTTAACCGCACTCACCGCGTTCATGATTTTCGCCTCGTAACCGTGCTGACGCGCCGTTCGTTCCAGCGCCTGCACGTCCTTCGGGAAACACGAACCACCGTAACCGGCACCCGGATAAATGAAATGCCAACCGATGCGCGGATCCGAACCAATGCCTTGACGCACCATTTCAATATCGGCGCCGACCCGCTCGGCGATGTTCGCCATTTCGTTCATGAAGGAAATCTTGGTCGCAAGCATCGCGTTGGCGGCGTACTTCGTCAGCTCTGCCGAACGCACATCCATCACCACCAGCCGGTCGTGGCTGCGATTGAATGGAGCATATAGACGCTTGATCCATTCAATCGCGCGGTGCGGGTCGGTGTTGACCTGGTCCACTCCGATCACGATGCGATCCGGTCGCATGCAATCCTTGACCGCCTCGCCTTCCTTCAAAAACTCCGGGTTGGAGACCACGTCAAACGGCACCTCGATCACGCGAGCCGCCAGTTGCGCCGCGATGGTGTCGCGCACGCGGTCAGCGGTTCCGACCGGCACAGTCGACTTGTCGACGATCACCGCCGGCCGGCTCAGGTACTTGCCGATGATTCGCGCCACCGACAGCACGTGCGAAAGGTCCGCGCTGCCGTCTTCATCCGGCGGCGTGCCGACCGCAATAAACAGAATGTCTCCATGTTCTACGCCGGCAGCGGCGTCGGTCGAGAATTTCAATCGCCCTGCCGCATGATTGGCCCGAACCATCTCTTCCAGGCCCGGCTCATAGATCGGAATCACTCCGCGATTGAGGCCCTCGATCTTGGCCGTGTCGATATCAACGCAGATTACATCGTTGCCGACTTCGGCCAGACACGCACCGGTAACCAGGCCAACGTAGCCTGTGCCGAACAGGGTTACTCGCATGCGCTACTCCAAATTCTCATCGCTATCGATTTGTCGCGGCGCGCCGGGCGCAATTCAAAATGGATGACCAGATTCGCTGTTGAAATGCTTTGCCGGCGCGCGCCGGAATGACGGACGCGGTTACTTGGTGTTGATCGAGATCAGTTCGACCTTGAATTTCAACGTCGCGTTCGGGCCGATCGGACCACCCGGCGTGCCCTTTTCGCCATAAGCCAGCTTGCCCGGAATCCAGAACGTGTACTCGCTGCCCGGGCTCATCAGCTGCACACCCTCGGTCCATCCAGCGATAACGCTGTCGAGCTTGAACTCTGCCGGCTGACCGCGCTGATAGGAACTGTCGAACGGAGTCTTGCCGTCCAACGTGATGCCCTCGTAGTTCACCTTTACGGTGTCGCTGGCAGTGGGTTTTGCACCGCTGCCAGGCTTGATCACCTTGTACTGCAGGCCGGATGCGGTGGTTTTGACCCCAGGCTGTTTGGCATTCTCGGCCAAAAATGCCGCGCCGTTCTTGTTGTTGGTCTCCGCAGAAGACTGGCGATCTGCCAGCTGCTTGGCCTGCATCTTCTGCCCGAACGCCTGCGCGACAGACTGCGCCTGTTCATCGGTCATCAGCATCTTCTCGCCGGCCAGACGCGACTTGATCGCCTTCGCCAGCACGTCGACATCCACCTCGCCCTTGATTGGCTCGATCGACTTGGCGACATCCATGCCGATCATGTAGCTGACCTGCTCTCTCTCGGTTTTCAAGCCGGCAATCGCTGTGGAAGCGGCCGCGGTCGATGCCGTATCGGTCGCGGGTGTCGTCTTGTCGGCGTTCTTGTCTGCGGCCTGACAGGCACCGAGCGCGATCGACAACGACAGGATGGCGGCGGTCAGGGCGGGTTTGCGTGCGTGCAGCATCAATGACTCTCCAATTCAGTGGAAATGGTTGCAGAAGATCCGACCCGACCTTGCTTCATGTGCGGTGGCGGGCGGTGACAGGCCGCCATTGTCGCGGCGAACGGCGGCAGCGGCAATCACCGCGTGAACGGTCGGTACAGCTATATGTTGGGGAATGGCGATTGGGCACTGACCGCGCCAGCAGCGCAGGAATCGAACAGCGCGGGCGAAACGTGGAGGACCGCAAAGATCAGACCACGCCGAACCCTTGCGGTTTACGCAAGCCGCACCATGACGCCATTATCATCGGCTACTCACGCCAGACGCGCTGCAATGCGCTGGTAGCGGAACGATCAATCCATCAGCAGACATACACATCTATGGATACCCACCTGCCGACTCTTAGCGAACTCGACGCCGTCCGCAGCCGGCATCCGCAGGTGTTCGAGCCCGGCTCGATTGAGGAAGCTGCGGCAATCGAGCGCTTTCAGCAATTCTTTGCGCACTTTGCCGGCGATCGAGTCGACAAACTGCTCGCATGCACCTATGCACCGGACGTCTACTTCAATGATAGCCTGAAGGCCGTGCACGGCACGTCCGAGCTGGCGATCTACCTGCGCGAAAGCACTGCCGCCATCGACGATTGTCGGGTCGTTTACCAGGATGTCAGCCGCAATTCCGACGGCGAATATCTGGTGCGCTGGCGAATGATGATTCGTTTCCGCAAGTTCGCGCGCGGCAAGGACACGTGGTCGATCGGCATCAGCCACCTGCGTTTCAACGCGGACGGGCTGATTGTGTACCACCAGGACTACTGGAACGCCGCCGATGGCCTGTATCAGCATATTCCGCTGCTGGGCGCAGCCATACGGTCCATCCGCAAGCGGCTGTAGGCCTATTAGGCGGGCTGATTTCGGCCGCGCGCAGCCAGAGCGTCCGATTCATTGCCTGACACAGCTGCGCTTCTTATTTGAACTGCCTGTGCCCTGCCCTGTGGCGTGCGGGCTGGTTTCGTGATTTCAGCACAGCCGCAAGTTCCCCGCTCGAGCCTGTTCTCGGCCTCCAGCCTCGTCCTCCGGCATATGCCATCAGTTGGGTCAAAAAGATTCAGCTCCCCGTTGACATCGGTTGTGTTAGTGTTATAGTTACATACAACACCGACCCATCAACTCACCAATCAACGCATCGGGGACTACGCTCATGTACATCAGGACACGCAGCACGCTGACCGGTCTGTTCGCCGCAGGGCTGTTCGTGGCGGCCAGCTGGATTCTGGCAGGCCCGGTACATACGCCGCGCGCCAGTGCCGATCCGGCGACGATCCATATCCTCATCGGCGAGGGCATCGCCGAAATATCCGCCCCGGTCAACAACGATGGCCGCGAGCTTTCGCAGATGCGCATCGCGATGCCCTATTTCTCGTTTGCACCGCTGCGCGCCCGCAAAGGGGTGAACTGACATGAGTGTGACCTGGAATGACAACGCGCCAATCTACCGGCAACTCAAGGAGCGCTTGGTGGTGATGATGCTCGAGGGGCAACTCAAGCCCGGCGACGCGTTGCCATCGGTGCGCCAGATCGCGGCGGAATACCAGCTCAATCCGATCACGGTCTCACGCGCATTTCAAGAGTTGGCCGACGAAACACTAGTTGAAAAAAGGAGGGGTTTGGGGATGTACGTCACCGAAGGGGCACCGGAAAAACTGCTGGCTTCCGAACGCGAAATCTTTCTGCGCGAGGAATGGCCGGCGATGGTCGCACGCATCCAGCGCCTGGGACTGCGGATCGAAGATCTGCTCGCCCGGACAGCAGCAAACGGCAAGACACAACCGGAGAAGCACTGATGAGCGTCGTGATTTCGGCCAACAACCTGGTCAAGCGCTACAAGGGCAAACCGGCACTGGACGGTTGCACGTTCAATATCCAGAGCGGCCGCATCGTCGGGCTGATCGGCCCCAACGGCGCCGGCAAGACCACTGCGCTCAAGGCGATCCTCGGATTGACCACTTTCGAGGGCGACCTCAAGGTGCTCGGACTGGATCCATGCACCCAGCGCGACGAATTGATGCAGCAGGTCTGCTTCATCGCCGACGTGGCGATCCTGCCGCGCTGGTTGCGTGCTGGCCAGGCGATCGAGTTTGTCGCTGGCGTGCATCCGAAGTTCGATCGCGCCAAGTGCGAGCGCTACCTGGCCCGAACCAAAATCAGCATGACTCAGCGCGTGCGCGAAATGTCCAAAGGCATGGTTGCGCAGCTGCATCTGGCGCTGGTGATGGCGATCGACGCCAAGTTACTGGTGCTGGACGAACCCACGCTGGGGCTGGACATTCTGTATCGCAAGCAGTTCTACCAGAGCTTGCTCGAAGACTATTTCGATCACGAGAAGACGATCGTGGTGACCACCCATTCGGTCGAGGAAGTCGAACACATCCTGACCGACCTGATGTTCATCCGCGACGGCAAGATCTCGCTCGATACCACGATGGACGAACTCGCCGACCGTTTCATCGAAGTGATGGTTGGCGCGGACAAGGCCGATGCAGCACGCGCGCTCAATCCTATCGACGAGCGGGTGGTATTCGGCAAATCCGTGTTCCTGTTCGACGGCGTCGCCCGCGACCGCCTCGCCCCGCTCGGTGAACTGCGCACCCCCGGCATCGCCGACCTGTTCGTCGCCACCATGAAAGGCACCTACGAATGAACACCATTGACAGCAATTTCGACTCGCCCCGGCCCGTCAGCACCAGCAACGCGAGCAAGCCGACTCAGGTGATGCCATCGTTGCTCAAGCGTGAGTACTGGGAACATCGCGGCGGCTTTCTCTGGGCGCCGATGGTGGCCAGCGGGCTGTTCATTCTGTTCATGCTGATGGGCATTGTGCTGGGGGAAACCATGGCCAACCGCTCCGGCGCGAACTTGGATCTCACCGTCAATGGCGTCAACATGGAACGCCTCAACAGCGTGCAGCATGCGCAAAGTGCCGCGGCACTGAACGGTGTGCTGTATGCACCGATCACCTGGGCAATGATGGTGCTGGCGTTCGTGGTGTTCTTCTACTGCCTCGGCGCGCTGTTTGATGATCGCAAGGATCGCAGCATCCTGTTCTGGAAGTCGTTGCCGATCTCCGACACGGCGACGGTGCTGTCCAAAGTGCTGAGCGCCATCGTCATGGCACCACTGATCGCAGCAGTCATTGGCTTGATCACGATGCTGGTCTTCATGGGTATCGCCAGCGCCGTCATGATGTACCACGGCGGCCATCCGCTGCAGATGATCTGGGGCCTGGGCAGTCCGCTGACCATTGTCGCCAACATCATCGGCTCGATTCCTGTCTACGCTGCATGGAGCCTGCCGACCGTTGGCTGGTTATTGATGATATCGGCCTGGTCGCGCAGCAAGCCGTTCCTGTGGGCGGTGATGGTGCCAGTGCTGGCGGGCATCTTGGTGAACTGGTTCCAGTTGATGCAGTTTTTCAATCTCAGCAGCTCGTGGTTCTGGCGGCACATCGTGGGTCGCTTGCTGCTGAGCGCAGTGCCGGGATCGGATCTGGTGCTGCCCGACAACGGACTGCAGCAACTGTCGCGCTTTGAACATGGGCCAGAAGCACTGATGGCGGTGCTCTCGTTGAAGCGCGCCTACGCCGAGTTCGCAACGCTGGACATGTGGATCGGCATCGCCGTCGGCGTGGCAATGATCTTTGTAGCGATCCGCCTGCGCCGCTGGAGTGATGACAGCTGACGCCATACCCCGGGTGGCGCGTCTTTATCCACGACGCGCCACTCTTCTGTGACTCAGCAACCTGCAGTCGAACCGTGTTGTCTGTTCAAAGCATTTAACCGCAGCGTTATCGACGCAGTCTTACCAGATAAACCAATAAGCCAACAAATCTCAACTCGTTTGTGGTGAGCCCATCGACCCACAAACCCACCGAAATCACCGCAAGGACTTCACCATGAAATCACTCTTCACACTCGCGTGTTCCGCACTACTCGCGGTAAGCAGCTTGCTTTCGGGATGCGACGGCGATTTCACGATCGGCGGCAACATGGGACTCCATCACCTGACTTTGCGCAACGGTGTCCTGACAGCCCACGCCGCAGGACAGCCGGATGCCGTGATCACTCCGGCGGGAGATCTGAGCATTGATGGCAAGCCAATTGCGTTGCAACCCACCCAGCGCGAAATGTTGAAGTCGTACTACGGGGATGTCGTTGCCATTCGCCAGGCCGGCATCGAAACCGGCAAGGAGGGCGCGGCGATGGCAGGCAAGGCAGTTGGAGCAGTTGTATCCGGGCTTGCCCATGGTGATCCCGACAGCATCGATAAAAAAGTGAACGCGCAGGCCGGCAAAATCGAGGTCAAGGCAATGATGATCTGCACCAGCGTCGCCGCGCTGGGTGCGACCGAGGACGGGATCGCGGCGAGCCTGCCAGCGTTCAAGCCTTACGCCAATATTGACCCGCACGAAGTGGACGATTGCCGCGCACACGACAAGGTTGTCATCCGACCTTAAGGCTTCGCACCCTGCCATCAGTCATTGCAACCTGCCGCACTCAGGCCGCATCAATCACTGCATTAGATGTTTCTCACACCTCTCCTCGACACTCCCCCACCCGTTGTGCAAGGGAGGGAGCAACAATTGCCAGTTACGCAACGCATTTTCTCAAACCATTCGTGGTGCGTTGCGCTTTCCATGGGTGGGTCAGCCGCCAGCGCATGGATGTGCAAAAGCGCCTCGAACAACAACATGTGAGATCGACGCGACGGCTTTACTCAAAACCGCTCGTGGTGAGGAGGAATGATCGAAACGAACAGTCGAGGCAATCCGTCTCGACCCACAGCAGTAACCAAATGGGCCAGCACATCTCAAACCGTTCGTGATGAGCTTGTCTAACCACAGCACTGCTGCCCAACCCTCCGCTGCGCTCTGCGCAATCGAGGGAGCAGAAACCGTTCGTGTTGAGGAGGAATCATCGAGATCGCAGATCAAGGCATTCCGTCTCGAACCACAACAGTAACCAAATGAACCTGCACATCTCAAACCGTTCGTGGTGAGCTTGTCGATCCACAGCACCCCGCCCCAACCATCCCCTGCGCTCTGCGCAAGGGATGGAGTAGAAACCGTTCGTGGTGAGCCAGTCGAACCACAACACCCAACTTAAGGAATACCAACATGTGGAAACTTCTTGCTGCTGCTCTCATCCTCGCGCCAACTATTGCGCAGGCCAACCAATGTCGATTCGAGGCACCGCGCGACGCGACGCTCGATCTCACCGGCGTACACACACTGGTGATCGAACTCGGCCAGCACACGCTGCACCTCAACGGCAACGCAGCCGAGACGCCGCGGATTCATGGCCGAGCATGTGCCAGCGCGCAGGAATTTCTGCCCTCAACCCAACTTACCCAGCGACGCGAGGGCGATCGCCTGATTCTCACTGCCGAGAACCCGAGTTCCCATGAGAATTTCTTCAGCCTGTTCGGTGCCTCTCACTACGCTTGGCTGGACTTGAACATCAGTGTGCCGCCAACCATCGCGGTTGAACTCAAGCTCGGTTCCGGCGATGCCAGCATCGCGAACGTGGCGCAACTCGATGCGTCTGTAGGTTCGGGCAATCTAGTGGTGAAATCCGTGCAAGGTGGCTTCCAGGCGCATGTCGGCTCGGGCGATATCACCGCCAATGACGTCGGCGAAACCCGGATCCCGTCCGTCGGATCGGGCGACGTGGTGATCAACCGGGTGCGCGGCAACCTCGCGATCGGCAGCATTGGTTCGGGTTCCGCCGACCTGCGCGCGATTGGTGGCAACGTCGAAGTGAAAACGATCGGCTCTGGCGACCTGCGCGTCAACGGCGTCGCCCACGACCTGCATGTGGCGAGCATCGGCAGCGGCGACGTCACCCATCAGGCGGTCGCTGGCAAGGTGGACGTGCGGCACCAGGACTGATCCTGCATCCGCAGTCCCGCTCGAGGTTCGTCTCACGCGGGACTGTGATTTCCTGCGCTGTTGGGCAGCGTTCGCACCAACTCGCGCGCCACCCGGAAACCGATTATGGTTCGCACCTTGACATCCATTGACGTCCGGAGCCCCCATGAAACTTCGCGTCCTGCCCGCCCTGCTGCTCTCGCTCTCCCTCGCCGCTTGCGGTGGTTCCCGCGGCATGTCGGGAAGCGTGCTTCCGGACGTTCCTGCGACTTCGCTGCTGGCAGGACAATGGACGCCGATCAGTGCCGAACTGGGTGGCAATGACTACCCGGTCGCCAATTTCGGCGGCGCGTCATTGCAGATGAGCGGCAACTCCTACAACTTCGCGGGAGACACCGGCACGTTCACCATTGTTTCCAACGGATCGCCGTCGCGCATGGACATTCAGGGCATCGAAGGACCCAACGCCGGCCACCTCATCCCCGCGCTGTACCAGATCAACGGCGACCAACTCAACGTGTCCTATCAGCTCGGCCCGGGCGTGCGCCCGACGGGTTTCAGCTCGCCTGTTGGTTCGAAGATCCTGGTCGTGCACTACCAGCGCACGCGCTAAACGCTCACTGCAATTTCACTGCTGACTGGTGTTGAGCAAAACGGCGTGTCTAAGCACAAAAGATTGCCACGTACAGTGCCGCTGCTGCCGGGTGAGCCGACGGTTAGCTGCAACCGATCGTCACACAGGTAGTTTGATTCCGCTGCGTAATTGGTCTTCGGTTGCTCGTTCGATATCTGTGGCAAGCGCTGGTTGCAACTGTGACCGCACTCCATTGCGAGGCGTCTTCTCGACCGCACACAGCAACTGCGCTGCCTTTGAATGGGCCCAGATAGGCGCCACGATCGTCATAGGTATTACCTATCGTTACGATTCAAATAATCAACTTTCCCTATCTTCAGCCGTGCCCTAGTGTGGGGTCAGGATGACCTCGCCTGTGGCGTTCATAGCGCCGCAAGCGATTTGGTCATCGGCCTGCCCTGACGCGCATTGGATTGTGCAGCGCGTCTCGCATGTTTCCGTGTCGAGCGGCCTTCGCCCGCCACACCACTGTTAGGAGAGCACCATGAGCAATGAATCTGCCTGCCCCGTCGCGCACCATCCGAAGCAAACGCGCAACAACTCGCATTGGTGGCCGGACCAGGTAAACCTCGGCATTCTTCACCAACACTCTGCACTGTCGGATCCGAACATCGAGGACTTCGACTACGTCGCAGAGTTTGCCAAGCTCGACCTCAACACAGTGATCAAGGACCTGCACGCCTTGATGACAGATTCGCAGGACTGGTGGCCCGCCGACTACGGTCACTACGGCCCATTCTTTATCCGCATGGCGTGGCACGCGGCAGGTACTTACCGCATTTTCGACGGTCGCGGCGGCGCACGTTCGGGCGAGCAGCGTTTCGCGCCGCTCAACAGTTGGCCCGACAACGGCAACCTCGACAAGGCGCGTCGGTTGTTGTGGCCGATCAAGCAGAAATACGGTCGCCAGCTGTCGTGGGCGGATCTGATGGTGCTTGCCGGCAACGTCGCGCTGGATTCGATGGGCTTCAAGACATTCGGCTTTGGTGGCGGTCGCGAAGACATCTGGGAACCGCAGCCGATTGACTGGGGTCCGGAGTCCACCTGGCTCGGTGACGAGCGCTACAGCGGCGAGCGCGAATTGGCCAATCCGCTGGCCGCCGTGCAGATGGGTCTGATCTACGTCAACCCCGAAGGCCCCAACGGCAAACCCGACCCGGCCGGTTCGGCGCGCGACATCCGCGAGACCTTCGCGCGCATGGCGATGAACGACGAGGAGACGGTTGCGCTGGTCGCCGGCGGACACACCTTCGGCAAGTGCCACGGCGCCGGCGATGCCGGTCTTGTTGGCAGCGAGCCGGAAGGATCCAACATCGAGGAGCTGGGCTTCGGCTGGAAGAACGCCTTCGAGAGCGGCATCGGCGCACATGCCATCACCAGCGGCCTTGAAGGCGCATGGACGCCAACGCCGATTCAGTGGGACATGAGCTACTTCGAAACCCTGTTCGGCCACGAATGGGAACTGACCAAGAGCCCTGCTGGCGCGCAGCAGTGGAAGCCCAAGGGCGATGCCGGCAGGAACGTGCCGGACGCGCACATCCCCGGCAAGCTCAACCAGCCGATGATGACCACCGCCGACCTGGCGCTGCGTGTCGATCCGATCTACGAAAAGATTTCCCGCCACTTCATGGCCAATCCGCAGGAATTCGCCGACGCGTTTGCACGCGCGTGGTTCAAGCTGACTCACCGCGACATGGGTCCCAAGGTGCGCTACCTCGGGCCGCTGGTGCCGAAGGAAGACCTGATCTGGCAGGACCCGATTCCGTCGGTCAACCATCCGCTGATCGACGCCGCCGATATCAGTTCGCTGAAGAAGAAGTTGCTGGACGCGGGTATTGAGCCGAGGCAACTGGTCAAGACCGCATGGGCGTCCGCATCCACGTTCCGCGGCAGCGACCTGCGCGGCGGTGCCAACGGTGCGCGCATTCGCCTGACTCCGCAGCAGAACTGGGAAGCCAATGAACCCGCCGAACTCGCCAACTTGCTCGGCAAGCTTGAGGACATCCAGAAGGCGTTCAATGCGTCGCAAGCGGGCGGCAAGAACGTGTCACTGGCCGACCTGATCGTACTGGGCGGTTGCGCGGCGGTCGAAGCTGCGGCGCACAAGGCCGGCCACCACGTCAGCGTGCCGTTTACCCCGGGCCGCGCCGACGCCTCGCTGGCGCAAACCGACATCGACTCATTCGAAGTCCTCGAGCCGGCGCAAGACGCGTTCCGTAATTACGCCCGCGGCGGAGCCGACCAGGCCACGATCAACGCATTGATCGACCGCGCCAGCCTGCTCACGCTGACGGCTCCGGAAATGACCGTGCTGATCGGCGGCCTGCGCTCACTCGACGCCAACACTGACCACACGCCGCACGGTGTATTCACGAAGCGGCCGGGCACCCTCTCGCCAGATTTCTTCACCAACCTGCTCGACATGCGCACCGCATGGAAGCAATCGGAGTCGAAGCCCGGCATCTTCGAGGGCAAAGACCGCAACACCGATGAACTCAAGTGGACGGCCACCATCGCCGACCTCGTGTTCGGCTCCAACTCGCAGTTGCGCGCGCTATCAGAAGTCTATGCGGCCAGCGATGGCGAAGCGCACTTCGTAAAGGACTTCATCGCCGCATGGACAAAAGTGATGGAGCTGGATCGCTTCGACTTGAGCAAGCGCAAGGCGGGTTAAACCGATAGGCGGCGGACGTGCATTCCCTGCCGTGAACCGCACACCGTCGCCTATAATCTGCAACCTTCATTGTCATTGAGGTTGAACCATGCAATATCGCCGCTTGGCCCTGGGCCTCTTGTTCGCGGCTACGGCGTGCGCTTGCAGTATAGGCAGTTCGCACGATGAGGTCTCCAATAAATACGCGCTTTTGGATGATGTCTCGTCGGCCCCAGCGAATCAACGTGCAGCCTTGCAGAAGTGCTTGGCCACACCGGATCTGCCGAATAACCAATGGCAAGAGCACGCTGGGAAGGCGCGCTGCTGGCTAATGCTGTCGCAGCAACCGAGCCTGGAGGAGATCGCTGCGACGCTGGCTGAGCCAGACGGCGCAGGCAAGCTCGACCGCGAGTACAAACAGATTCTCGCCGCGCACCATCGCGATCCGATGCATCGCGAACTTTTGTTTCGCGCTTATTCTGACTTTCAAAGTGAGCAAGGTCGGCAACTTGCGACAGATTGGTTGAAGAAATCGCCGACCAGTCCGTTTGCGCAGATGGCAGTGGGCGATGCGGCAATCGGGGCCGCCCGCGACGCGCGTGGCGGCAAGTACGCCGGTCAGACATCGCAAGCGCAATTCGATGCGATGACCGCGCAATTGCGGATCGCAGTGCCCCTGCTGCAATCGGCTCAAGGCGCGGAACCCAATTTGAGCACGGCCTGCGTCGGCCTGATCGACGCTGGCATGCTGGATTCCGATGCCAGCACGAGCGTGCCTGCACTTCGACATTGCATGCAGGTCGATCCTTTGTCTTGGCATGTCAACGAACAATGGTTACGCAGCATTGATCCGCGCTGGGGTGGAACGTTCGACCAGCTTGATGAAGCGGTCAACCAGATTCGTCTGCATGTCGCTGATAGCCCGATGCTGGCTTCACTTTTGGCAAAGGCAATCGGTCGCAGAGCCTATCTAAATTTCGACAGCTCCGATCTGTCGTCGATCGCAACTAATCTTGACCGCGCCGCGCTGGCAGCACCAGACCCGTTCTATATCGCGAAGGCCGGCGAGGCTACGCAGCAATCGGGCGACCGTCACAAGGCACTGCAATACGTGACGCAAGCTCTCAGGTTTGCGCCAGAGGAGCCGAATTTTCTCATCCAGCGCGGCACGATTCGACAGAGCCTAGGTTACATTCCGGCAGCACTTGCTGACGCACGCAAGGCTGCGGCAATGCCGTCAGATCAGTGCAATTGTAATTATGGCGATCTCGCCACACTGTTTGGAAATCTGCATCAAATTCCAGAACAACGCATCGCACTGGAGAGGGACATCGCAACTAACTTGAAGCATGAATGGGCCCTGCAAACGCTCTGCAACACTTACTTTGATGGTTACAGCTTTGACAGCGTGCCCGGGATGGCATGCACAAAACGACTCGCCGACGAGTTTCCCGATAACACCGATGCAATGTACGTGCGAGCCATGTCGCTTTACATCGTCCATGATCCTGCTGCAGCACAGTTCGACGCCCGTTTTCGAAAGCTGGCCGACGCCAGCGATGCAGAAGCGCAGATGCAGATCAGCCAACTGGATCGACTCAAGAGTGGGCAGCTCCACTAGGGAACCTCTGAACAAGTCCGTCATTCCCGCGGAGTCGGGAGCCAAGACCTCAAACTGCTTGATCTATAAATCGCTGGATTCCCGCTTTCGCGAGAATGACGATCAAAAGCGGGGGGACGTCGGTTCATCAAAGCTTGCGGCAACTTCATCTTTGGCTGTGTTGTTGAGATGCTTCTGGCTTGGATCAGACTGTCTAATTAGGGCAGCCAGTCTGCAAATTTGAAACTGAGCCACGACCCATCGGCCCATTATCTGGCGCACTTTCCTTGCTTGTGCTAGATGTATTCCTTAGCCAAATCCGTCCGATGGACCGCTTCCATAATTGCAAGCATGTAATCGGGCATGAGGATTGGATAGGGCGCGCTTTGGACTGGAAGCCTCTTTGATGCGAACGACCCGCATACATCGACTCTTAGGCAGGCAGGCGGTCATTGCCTGCCTTTTGACCTGCCTGTTGACCGGTCTGTTTGCACTGTTTTGCGGCAATGCGTTTGCGCTTGATCCAAACAAGGCGTTCGAACACTACGTCAGCAACACCTGGTCGATTCAGGAAGGGCTGCCGCAAATCAGCGCACTGACCATCGCGCAGGATCACACCGGCTACATCTGGGTTGGCACACAAAATGGCCTGGCGCGCTTCGACGGTGTTCGATTCTCAACCTACACACCCGAAACCGAGCCGAAATTGCCGGGCATCTACATCCACGCACTGTTGGTCGGTCGTGATGGCCGATTGTGGATCGGCACATACAAGGGATTGGCGCTGTACGAAAACGGCCGATTTCGCACGATCACCGCCACCGGTATGCGCCACGACCAGACCCTCGACGTTGGTGCTCTGGCCGAGATGGCTGATGGCCGCATAGTGGTTGGAAGCGATGCGGGAGTGTTCGAAGTCGACGGCGATCGTCTGGTGCAGTGGTCGAACGGGCCGCGCCCTGCACTTTCGCTACTCGCCCGCGCTGATGGGTTGTGGGTAGGTGGCAACGGTGTAGTGACGCGGCTGCGCAAAGCTGGAGTAGAGCCCGAAGCAATGCCGCTTGGAATGAACGCCACCGCCCAAGGCGTTACCCATCTCGCCGAGGCTCAAGGTCAAATCTGGGCGGGCACGACCCAAGGGCTGTATTTCCGCGAAGCCGATGCGTGGGTTCGCTATGACGAAGATGCCACGCTCGCGCACGCGCCGATCAACAGCATCCTTCGCGATCGCGCTGACAACCTTTGGGTCAGCACGAATTCCGATTTCATGCGTCTGCGCGCTGCGCATGTGGTTGAGTATATCAATCCCAGCCTACGCTCCGCCCGCAGCGTGGTCGCTTCGTTCGAAGACCGCGAGGGCAACCTTTGGCTTGGCAGCCAGCTCGAAGGTCTGTCGCGGATTTGGAATGGATGGACTCGCCGCCACAGCATCAGTACCGGCCTCAACGATCCGATCGTCTGGTCGCTCGCGCGCGGTCCCGACGGACTTCTGTGGGTCGGAGGCAACAATGGCCTGAGTACATTCGATGGCAAGGGATTCACCCTGATCGTACCCGGCAGCGCGCTGCCGCATCCGCAGGCCTACAACCTGCTCGCGGAAACTGGCCAGGTATGGATTGGAACGCGTCATGGGATGGCCATCTGGCGTAATGGAAAGCTCGAAACGCCGCCGCTGTACGCACCAATGGCGAGCGCCCAGATCAATGGCATTCGCCGCGACGGCAATGGCGACTTGTGGTTTCCGACGACCGACGGCTTGTTCTTTCAGCATGGACAGACGCTACACCGCTTCGGTGCGACCGATGGTCTGTCCAATACGAGTGTCCGCACCATGCTGGAGACTCGCGCACATCGCATTCTGGTGGGAACCCAAGGCGGACTGTTCGAGATGCGTGGCGAACGCTTCACGGCGGTTCCTGGTCTGCCCCCCGGGCAGGATGTCACCGCGATCACGGAACTGCCATCTGGCGCGATCGTGATCGGCGTTCTCACAGAATCGATTTACTACTTCGACGGCCAACGCTGGACGAACATCGGGCACGCTCAGGGACTGCCGAGCAACACGCCATTCTTCCAGACTGCAGACGATCGCGGTTATTTCTGGATTGCAGGCATCCGTGGCGTGGAGCGCGTGCCGATCTCCGATTTGCAGCAGTTTGCACAAGGTGCGATTACGGCCGTGCGCGGCGAAATGCTGCTCAATGAACGCGGCGACAGCAATGCCGGTCAGCAAGGTAATTGTTGCAATGGCGCGGGCTTGTCGAAGGGCTTCATGCAAGGTCATTCCTTATGGTTGCCTTCGCGTGACGGCGTGGTCGAACTCGACACACACGGGATCGTCAAGAACAACGTAACGCCGGACGTCGTGATCGAGCGCATCCGTTATCTCGATGCCTGGCATTCAATCGGAGTGGCGGGCTCACCCAAAGAACTGGAACCCAAGGCGCGCGATCTGGCGATCGACTTCACCGCGCTGAGTTTCCAGGATCCGCGCAGCGTCCGCATGCGCTACCGGTTGGTCGGTTACGACAGTGCTTGGCACGATCTTGAAGACGCCACCCGACGCAGCGTGAACTACACCAACCTGCCACCCGGCGACTATGTGTTCGAGGTGGTGGCCAGCAACAATGCGCACGTATGGAACCCGACGACTGCGCGGTTCGCGTTTTCCATTCGCCCCTGGTTTTATGAGACTAAATGGTTCTATGCATTGCTTGGACTGTTGCTGGCAGTGTTGATCTATCTGGGCTATCTGCGTCAGCGTCGTCTTCACGCGTTGCAAAGAGACTTGCTGGAGCAGCAGGTCGATCAGCGCACCACCGAACTGAAGACCGAAATCACCGAGCGCGAACGCATCCAGGACCAGCTTGAGCATCAGGTGATGCATGACGCCCTAACCGGCCTGCCCAATCGCGGTTATCTGCGCGACCAGCTGCAGCGTGCACTGACCCAGCTCAAACGCGAACCCGAAAAGCATTGCGCACTGCTGTTCATGGACGTGGACCGTTTCAAGGTCATCAACGATAGCCTTGGTCACTTAGTCGGCGACGAGGTGCTCAAGGAAATCGCACGACGCCTGCTGACCTGCGTGCGCGGTCCCGACCTCGTTGCGCGGCTGTCTGGCGACGAATTCGCACTGTTGCTTGAAGACGTTGCGCTTCCGGCCACAGCGGCGAAAGTCGCGCAGCGTGTTCTCACCGCGCTGGCGGTGCCTATTCAACTCGGCGGGACGGAACTGACGTTCTCGGCAAGCATCGGCGTTGCCTTCGGCGATCTGCGCTACTCACTCGCCGACGAAGTCCTGCGCGATGCGGACAGCGCAATGTACCGCTCCAAAGAGCTAGGGCGCGGACGCTACGAGCTGTTCGACGAATCACTGCAAAAGATCGCCGAAGACGTGTTGCAGCTTGAACGCGAATTGCGCGTTGCATTGCAGGAGGACCAATTCGAGCCTTGGTTGCAGCCGATCATTCGGCTCAAGACTGGAGAGACGGTCGGCTACGAGGCATTGATCCGCTGGAATCACCCGACCCGCGGGGTCCTTGCACCCGCGCATTTCCTGAAAGTGGCAGAGGAAAACGGCAGCATCGAGGCGATCGACTGGCGGATGTTCGAGCTTTCCTGCGCAAGCCTCGCGCGGCGTGATTCTGGCAACACGTATGTTGCAATCAACGTCTCGCCCCGCCATTTCCGGCGCGACGATTTCGGAACCAGACTGCTGGCTCTACTCGAACGCACGGGCTTCGCTCCGAGTCGGCTGCTGATCGAGGTCACCGAAGGCTCGCTGATCGATCATCCCGAACAGGTACGCACTGCCCTTGAACATTTGCGCGAGGCCGGCATCGGTGCCGCGCTCGACGATTTCGGCACTGGCTATGCGTCGTTGAGTTACTTGCACACTCTTCCGCTGCACACGCTGAAAGTCGATCGATCATTCGTCGCCAAACTGGAAGAGGACGCCGGCAACAGCACCGCATCGGTTGTTGCATCCATCCTTGCGCTGGCGCGCGCCCTGGAAATGAACACCGTCGCCGAAGGCATCGAAACCGAGGCACAGCGTCTCGCTCTGTTGGCGCTCGGCTGCGAATGCGGCCAGGGTTACCTTCTCGGCCGGCCGGCACCGGTCGGTCACTGGTTTCCTTCGGGAGCCCCCGCTGCTTGATCGTGATTTGCGATCTAGAACCTCAAAGCGCAATCCGTTGCCGTCACGCCTTTGCAGGGCTCACCAGAAAGTGCTTCGCGAGCTGGCCATGCAGTCGACCGATCCAGCGCGCGGCGTGCATCCATGCAAACAACATCAGCACGCCGAGCGGAAACAACAGCAGCGTCAGCCAATCGAGATCCGGTCCGGAATAACCCGAGATATACACACCGCCGTGACCCAACAACCACGCGAATGGCGCAGCGATGAAACCGAATGACAGGGACAACGCAGTCACGCAGGTGGTGAAGTACACGATACCCAGCGGCAGCATCAGCAGCATGTAGAGGATCGTCGACCAGCTGCGTGGGTCGGTAAACATCCCAGTGATGCGCGTCAACCAGGGCTGACCTTTTTCGGTATAGAGCGGCCGGCGCGGCATGCGTTCGCCCAGCATGGCTTCGACGATGCGGCCCTCGACCACCGATAGCACGCGCACGCTACCGAAGAACAGCACGATGAAGGGCAATCCGATGATCAACAGCGACAACCCCAGCGACAGGCTCAGTCCGGTCACTGCCCAGGTGAAGTAGAAGATGCCGGTCGCGAGGGACAGCAACATGTAGAACATCGCCGCATACGTGCGCGGGTCGGCAGCAACACCGAAGAAGCGGCCGATTGGCGTGCTTCGCGGCGGTGGGCGCGGTGTTCGCAATGCGATTGCGACCTGTGTTTCGGTATTGCGATAGATATCGGCCACTTCCTCTGGCGCGCCGTAGCTGCCGGCCACGGAAGCAATCACACTCGCCTCGTCCTCGCCAGGGCGTTCGCCAAGTTCGGAGCGCAGATATTCCTCGGCGTCGTACAAGGCGTCCTGCACCAGCGCAGGATCGGCACCGAGCAGTGCATCGCGCAGTTGCGCAAGGTATTCGGGGATAGTGCGCGGCAACGGGCGTGCGGACGCGGGACGTGGACTTTCGGAATTCATGGGACATCCTTGAGGATGGAATCGACGGAGCGGCGGGTGTCTTCCCAAGTTGCGACCCAGTCTTGGAAAACGGCGCGACCCAGCGTGGTGATGCGGTAATAGCGGCGCGGTGGCCCGCTGATGGACGGCTCGACGTGACTGTCGAGCAGCCCGGACGCACTGAGATTGCGCAGCACCGGGTACAGCGCGCTCTGCTTGCCGGTAAACAGGGCATCGCCAGATTGCTGCAGGCGCTTGGCAATCTGATAGCCGTATAACGGCTCGCTCGACCCGGCCAAGACCGCGAGCAGCACCAACGACACCGTGCCAGCGCTCAGCTCCTTCTGGAACTTGCGCAGGTAGGGATCGGTGTCGATCGGTGCGGAGGTGTACGTGGTGTCCATGACCTAATCATAGGTCGAACTTCATACTAGTGAATGTGCCGCAAGTCATGCATTCCGTGCGCTACCGACTGGCCTGCCGAGCTGTCCGAAGGGAGAGGGCGAGGCAAATTTTGGCTGCGATCGAATAGTTAGCTCTGCCCGTTTTTGCGATAACAAGGCCGGAAAGGTCGGCCTATTTGCCAGATAACCTTCGCGTTGCAGCACCAAGAAGAATGCGTGAGTACGACTTGTGGAAGCCGAGCAGTGCTCCGAACAGCCAGCTCATTTTGGATTCACCGACACCGTCGATTTGTCTCGGTACCACAGCCGATCCGAAGTGCAATCTTGTCCCCGTGCGACCGTTCTCATTGAGCGGTGTAGCCATAAGCCAGGATCGTGTAGGGCCCGCCGCAAGCAGTAATTGGTCTTGGTCGCGGTGCTCAACTGCCCAGGCTGCAAAGTGGCTTGACCCGCCTTGTGCGAGTTCTCGAGCATCGGCGTCGGTGGACGGTCGCGACAGGAACAGAGCGATAAGAGCGCGCTCTATCTTGAACACCGCCGTCGTATAAAACGCCTCCACAAACTCGGCCTGCGTGATTGCACACGGAAGGGTGGTCGCATAACAGTCTGTGTATGCACCCCTGCTGGCGTAGAGGCTGAGAGCAGTTCCTGCCGGCACGAAGCAAGGAATCACGGTTGCCATGGTCTGTGGACTCCGACGCCAAACTAATGAATAGAAGAACGTTAGTGTCCGATGATGAATCTGGATTGCCTCCGCCCCGCTACATCATCTCGCAGGTAGAAATCGCCTGTTGCGCAACAGCGCCGCCGAGATCAGCGAGACCAGCACGCCGACCGGAAAGATCTCGGCGAACACCATCGGCAGGCGGAACAACCGGTTGGCGTACTGGACCTTGAAGGCCTCCATGTCGGCGGTCAGCTTCGCCAGCGCTTCGGCACTCGCGCCCTTCGCCTGTTCGTGCGCGAGCATCGCCTTCGAGTAGGACCCGGCGAAATCCATATGCATCGCCGCTTGCAGTACTTCCCACGCCACCACGTAGCGCACACCCGCGATGAAACTGATGCCCAGCCCGACCCCCGGCGCTAGCCAGAACCCGATCACACCGCCTCGGTCCACGTCCCGATACCGTTTGATGCCCACGAACTCTGCACTCAACGCGATCAGCATGGTCATGTAACCGATCACCATGCCGAACGTCAGCGGATGCATGCCGGACGAGGCGACGACGGTGCCGTACTCGAACAGGACAACGATCAGGCCCACGATGACTCCGTATTTCAGAACAGTCCGCAACATCATTACGCTCCTCGGTGAGGATGGAGGCGACGCCCAGGCCTGATCCTTGGCGTGATCCTGTCCTCGACGATGTTCGGCTTTGGCCACCTGTATCAAGGACTGGGGATCGCGATTGCGACCTCGGTGTCTGACGCGGTGTTGGCGCTGGTCTACCTTCGACAACGCTCGGCGCTGGAGCCGATCGCCGCGCATGCCTTGAGTGACATTCTCGCTATTCTTGGCGCGACGATGCAGGCGCAAGGCTGACGACCGACGCCAAGCGCCTCGTTTTGCATAGGCGCAGCTGTGTCAGGCGCCTCGACGCGCGCGCGACGATTCTTCATCGCGCGCGCATCGTTCGACATCAGTTTGGCCGGACCTCCAGCGGTGCAACGCCGGTCGCCCTGATGTGCGTGTTGAACGTCGGGATTGCTTTTTCCTGCATCTCGCGCCATTGGGCCAGCTGCACATCAACTTGGCCATGCAGCGACTGGTAGAACGCCATGTGCTGCTCGGTCGGCGGTGCATCGGCATCGTCCATACTGAGCGCGAACGACGCCAGCTGTTCGTTGAGCATCCCCGGGTATGCGAGATTCGCCTCCGATCCTTTCATGTTCACCTGCATCAGGTGTTGTTCGATCGGATCAAGCTGCTTCGACAAGCCATCGGCTTCGGCGACCAGCGCGTTGTTTGCCGGCTTGGCAGCCAGCGCCTTCGACACATCCGCCAGTTGCGTGCGGGTCTTCCGGATCGCGTTGACGGCGCGATGCAGTCGGTCGATATCATCCCTGGCCGACAATGAAAGTTCGGTCTTGGCGCGGATCGCAGGCTCGCTGTTCGCAACGCGCGGATCGGCGATGACCGTCAATGGCGCACTGCGGGTGACGCCGTCGACCATCAACTTCACCTGATACGCGCCCGGTGGCACCAGTGGGCCGCGCGGGGTCGGCCCTGAATAAAAGGCGCCGGGAATCTGCACGGGATCCTGCATGCGCAGATCCCACACCAGCCGGTTCATGCCCTGGTCTGCAGCGATCTTGTCATTCGGCACGATCTGGTCTGGCCACTCCGGCGGTTGCACTTCCTTGGTGCTGCGGGTGCTCGACAAGTGGCGCAAAGCCTTGCCATTGGCATCGAGGATATCGATGGTCAACTCGCCCTTTGGTTTGGATTTCAGCACGTAATCGATCAACGCGCCTGCAGGCGGATTTTCGCCAACCGGATGGTGGGTATCCACTGCGTCCGGATAGTGCAGGCGCAATGCTTTCTGCGGCATGTAGAGGACGACAGCATCGGCAGCCGTCTTGTCGTTGATCTGCCGTAGCGGCGTGACGTCATCGAGAATCCAGAACGAGCGTCCGTGCGTCGCCACGACCAGATCGTCTCCTTTCACCACCAGATCGTGGATTGGCGACGCGGGCAGGTTCAATTGCAGGCTCTGCCAGTGACCGCCATCGTCGAACGAGACGAACACGCCGCGCTCGGTGCCTGCGTAAAGCAGACCGCGGCGCACCGGATCTTCGCGCACCGCACGCACCACCGCGCCGTCGGGCAACCCGGTAACGATCGAACTCCAACTCTTGCCGCCGTCCAGCGTCTTGTAGGCATACGGCGCGATGTCGTCGAGCTTGTGGCGGTCAACAGCGATGTAGGCAACGCCGCTGTCGAAGCGCGATGGCTCGACCATGTCGATCGAACTCCATTGCGGCATTCCCGCCGGAGTGACCGCGTTCCAGTGACCGCCGTCGTCGAGAGTGACCTGCATCAGTCCGTCGTCGGTGCCGACCCACAACATCCCTTTCTTCAGCGGCGATTCGGCTAGCGCGAAGATGGTGTCGTAGTACTCGACGCTGGTGATGTCGC
Source organism: Lysobacterales bacterium (assembly GCA_038216155.1). Lineage (GTDB taxonomy): Bacteria > Pseudomonadota > Gammaproteobacteria > Xanthomonadales > Xanthomonadaceae > SZAS-103. Next base: position 20,657 of record JBBQQH010000021.1, on the reverse strand, counting down.
GGGTGAGCGGCCCGCCCGATGCTTCCTGCTTGGTGCGATCGTTGCGGGTCAGGTCGGGGCTGATGATTTTCCAGCTGTGGCCGTGATCGGTGGACTTCCACACCGCTTCCGATGCTCCATACAGTGTGTCCGGATCGTGCGGCGACAGCATCAGCGGCGAGGTCCAGTTGAACCGATGGGCAAGCTCGCTTGCAGGGTGTCCAGAGTTGTCGACCGGCCACGCGCTGATGTCCTGCGTGCTGTTCTTGCTTTTGTCGAAACGCGCGAAATAATTTTCCGAACTGCTGTAAATGATGTTCGGATCGCGCGGGTCGGGCACCACGAATCCGCATTCGCCGCCGCCAGCCGGGAACCAGACGCGCGAACTGATCACACCCTCGTCGTCGAAGCTCGCGACCGTCAGGTTGGAGTTGTCCTGTTGCGCGCCATACACCCAATACGGAAACCGATTCTGGTCGACGGCGACATGATAGAACTGAGCGGTCGGCTGGTTCTCCACAGTCGACCACGTCTGGCCGCCGTCGAGCGAAACGGTCGCGCCACCATCGTTGGCATTGATCATGCGCGACGGATCAGTCGGGTCGATCCACAAGCCGTGGTGATCGCCGTGCGGTGCCGGCAACAGCGCGAACGACTTGCCGCCGTCGGTCGATTTCAACATGCCGGTGTTCAGCGCATACAGCGTGTCGACCGACTTCGGGTCGGCGTAGATTTTCGAGAAGTACCATGCGCGCTGGCGCACGCGACCGTCGTCGTTGACGCGTTTCCAGTGCTGGCCCGAATCGTCGGAACGATACAGTCCGGAATCCTTGTCGGTCGCTTCGACCGTTGCATAGATGCGCTTGGAATCGGCGCCCGACACTGCCACATCGATGCGCCCCAGCATGCCTTCCGGCAAGCCGTTGCCTTTCACCTCGGTCCAGGTCGCGCCTTCATCGCTGGAACGGTACAGTCCGCTGCCAGCGCCGCCGCTGGAAAAATTCCAAGGCTGCCGGCGCACCTGCCACATTGCCGCGTAAACAATGTGCGGATCGTGCGGATCAAAGGTCACGTCAATCGCGCCGGTCTTGTCGTCCTTGTACAGCACCTTGTTCCAGCTCTTGCCACCATCGACCGTGCGGAACACGCCGCGCTCGGCATTCGGGCCGAACGCATGTCCGATCGCCGCGACCAGCACGATGTTCGGATTGGTCGGGTCGACGATCAGCGCGCCGATCTGACGGCTGTCCTTCAGGCCGATATTGGCCCAGGTCTTGCCACCGTCGGTCGACTTGTAGATGCCGTCGCCGTAGGTGATGTTGCCGCGCAGCGCACCTTCGCCGGAGCCGACGTAAATGATCTTGTGGTCCGACGGTGCGACCGCGATCGCGCCGATCGACGACATCGGCATGCTATCGAAGATCGGCGTCCAGCTCGCGCCCGAATCGATCGTCTTCCACACGCCGCCTGCCACCGCGCCGAAGTAATACACGCCCGGTTCGCCGACCACGCCAGACACAGCCAGCGCGCGGCCACCGCGATACGGCCCGATGCCGCGCCAATGCATGCCCTTGTACAGCGCCGGGTCCACCGTCGCGACGCCTTTGTGCGCCATTGATGCGGGTAGCGGCGTCGCAAGCGCCGGCACAGCGGCAAGTGCGAAGAGAAATCCAATGCCTGAAAGGCAGGACGGTCGGCTAGCAGTGGTTTGCTTCAAGGCAGTTCCCCTGGTCAATACGCGCGGTTGAGTCGCACTGCGATAGCATCGCTGTTCGCGAAAGGTGGGGCAGATTGCATGAAACCCCTCGCCGACCCCTTCGGCTATACCCCACGCGGATCGTACCGGAAATGACCAAGCCCGGGAGTGATCAATACCCCTGCGACGACGGCACCATGCGCAGGGTCGGTTCCACGGTCACGCTCGCGGTCGCGTTCATCAGTTGCGCGTGGCCGTCCTGGATCAGGCATTGCAGTTGCATGTTGCGATCGGCGAGCGCCGCCAGTTCCTGCACGGTGGCGGCGGGGATGTCGATCACCGTGAGGTTTTTAGAGCGTGCAAGACCGGCCGCGATCTTGTCCCACCAGATATCGAAGCCGCGTCCGCTGTAGCCGATCACCACCACCTGCCGCGCGCGCCCGCAGGCCTTGCGGATGCGCTGCTCGTCCGGCTGGCCGAGCTCGATCCATTGCTCGATCTCGCCGGTCAACGATTTGCGCCACAGGTCGGGCTCATCGTCGGTGCTCAACCCGCGACCGAATTCCAGCCGTTCGTCGGCGTGCAGCGCAAACGCGAGCAGCCGCAACATTAGCCGTTCGTTCGTTTCCGAAGGGTGCTGTGCAAGCGTGAGTGCGTGCGTTGCGTAGTAGTTACGATCCATGTCGCTGATCTGCAACTCGACCTTGTAGATCGTGGCTCTTGGTGACATGAGATATCCGAGGGGAGTCTGAAAGGAATGAGAAGCAAGGGCCCTGAAGGCGTCCAATTATTTTTATTCAAGCAAAAATTTATTCTGGCTCATTTTTCGCGCATCCGTAGAAAAGGAGCGGTGAACAATTCCGCCTCATGCAAACATGGTGTTGGGAAATTCCATTGTCTCCCCGCTGATATCCACGAGTTTGCTGCCGTATCTGAATGGCGAGTGTTGATGAAACCATTGCAGCCCTTGGAGTGGCGTGGGATTCAGACGGCGGGCCTATAGTCGCTGGTGTCAGCGAATTGGCGCTGGTCCACAGGAGCATCCGTCATGAGAAGTCAGGCACGTTGGATTACAGCGGCAGTCGCCGCAGCAGTTGCCGCGCTGGCAATCGGTCAGGCCTCCGCACATTCGGACCGCTATTCGAATGGTAATTCGCGCACAGTGCGATGCGAGTCGATAAACTCGCGGCAGGTCTTGTGCCGAGTAAACACCCAGGGCGGCGTGCGCATCGTGCGCCAGATATCGCATACCTCGTGCATTCGGGGGCGCACTTGGAACTACGACTCGCGTGGCATCTGGGTCAGCCGTGGTTGCCGCGCAGATTTCGCGGTCAATTCCGGTCGAAACTATCGCCGCGGCAATTCGTACAACTCCAACAGCTATTACTCGGGTAATTCCCAGTATGGTGATGATCGCAACGACTATCGCGATCGCAACTACTCCGATCGTAACAACGACTATCAAAACGATGGTTACGACGACAACACCGATGAAAACGACAACAACGATTGGGGTAATTAATCCCAGTGACAACTAGTCGCGCTGCGTAGATGCAGCGCTATGTGAGGGTAAACGGGGCGCTGAGGCGCCCCGTTTCATTGCGGCTCTCGACGACGCCACGTCGACTGCGCTCCTCTGTTCAACGCTGCACCTTTTCGTGAGAATCGTCGAAAGACGGATTGGAATACGTTCGTTGCTGAACCCATACCTCGCGCGGCCTGAAAAAGAAGTTTGCCTGAGCTACCCCTCTTCTCGCGTCATGTCTTGGCCGCGGGCGCACCCGGCAGTGGTGGCGTGTCCACTTTTGGCCGGGTGCCGGACACGACTTCGCCCGTATCTGCCCGCTCGATCCAGAACTTTGACGCATACCCTTGGAGTTGCTCGTTCGCGACGTAAGTCTTGCCGGCTTCGGCATCGAGTTCTTGATCGTTGGACATCAATCCGCCGTGGCCGGCCTCGTACCGCAAATTGATTTTGTGATGGCCCGGCGTCAGCTTCACGACTTGGTAGCTCGAGCCCATGTGGAACTGCCGCACGCCGTCCACTCGATAAATCTTGAAATGCGACTGCGCGTACACGTAGTTAAGGTTGGCGCGGCCCCGAGTATCCGGATCGCAAATCAGCAGTGCCGACGTGGCATCCGCTACGGGCAGAGGTTGCTGCGCTTGCAACTCGGTGGGAGTCGTTGACGCGGCAACACTCGCGGCCACCGGCGGCCCGACGTGACCGTTGTCGATACCGCCAACCACCACGCCGGTATCTGTTTCTGCGATCCAAATGTGCAAGCCGCCGTTGTTCTCCATCCTCATTCGCAGCGAATAGGCTTTCCCCGCTTCGGTATCGAGCCACAGGTCAGAATTTGCACCAGACATGGGCGTCCGATAGGTAACCCCGATTTTGTGGCGGCCGGGCGTGAGCCGCACGCCCGAGGGACAGCGCACGCCCCAAAGGCCTTTGCCTAGATTCTTGCCGTCCACAGAACTGATGGCCAGACCCATGGTGTCGCTCCAGCCGACATTTCGAGAATTGCCATTGAGCACGGCGGACGTGGCGTCGGCCTCCAGCGGCGGTGGCGCATCTTTCGCGAAACAATGCAAAGGCGCCATCAAGGCGAGCGCTACCAGCAGCCCTCGCCGGCTGGAAGATATGGTCAGCATGAAGGTCTAAGCCGGAACGAGAAGAATGCAGCGAAAACAGAAGTCGTTCGGCCCTGCATACAGTTCGGCGGTCCGGACGGCGGCCTCTGCTGCCCGGCAATTATCCCGAATCTTACGGTGGCTGCAAGCCTCAGCCGACAAACTTATGCGGCCGCACTTTCGACCCGGTTCCGGCCAGCCTGCTTGGCGTTGTAAAGCGCGTCGTCGGCTCGGCGCAACAGGTGTTCCAGACTTTCGCTGGCCGTCGACGTCGCCACGCCGAGGCTCGCAGTCAAGCTGATGCTGCCGCCATCGGCCAATGCCACTGCGATCTGGTCCAGTTCCGAACACTGACGCACGGCAAAGTTGATGGCTTCCTGATGCGTCGTCGCCGGTAGCAGGATGACGAACTCCTCGCCACCCCACCGAGCAATCAGGTCGTCTGCGCGTGCGAGATCACGCAGGCGTTCGGCGACGGCCACCAGCGTGCGGTCGCCGGCGTCGTGACCGTGCTGGTCGTTGATCGCCTTGAAGTGATCGATATCGATCATGATCACCGCCAGCGCTGTCGCGTCGCTCACCGCAGCGTCATACGCGGGCAGTGCACGATCCAGGAAACCACGTCGATTGAAGAGCCCGGTCAGAGGATCGTGCTGGGCCAGTTGCATTGCGTAAACGCGATCTTCGCGGTCACGGCGCAGGCGAAGACCCAGTGCCAGCGCCCAGATGGTTGCCTCGAGCATGATGCCGACCTCGATCAGGCGGAAGATCGTGTCGCTGAACGGAATCTTGCCCATCACCGCCAGCGTGGTAATCAATGCGCCAGCCATGCTGATCACCGCGGCGACCAGGAACATGCCGGCCTGAGCGCGGCGGTGGCGCACGCCCAGCACGCCCAGAGCCACCATCAACAGGGTGAACGAGGTGATGTAGGTAAACGCGAGGCTTACCGCCGGCCCCTGCGCGTCGAACAGAACAAACACGGTCATCAACGCCAACGCCAACCGAACCATCCAGGCCAGAACACGGTCAAGCCGCGGCGCCCAACTCGCCACGCCAAGGAAGTCGCGCGCAAAGCTGATGCCGGCGCTGGCAAACAGGCACATGCCGATCAAGATGGCGAAGCGCGAAATTGCCGGAGAATCCGGCCATACCAAGTGAGCGGCGAATCCTGAGTAAGCCAGGTGCATGTACAAATAGCTGCCGACGTAGGCGACATAACGCAGCAGACTGGTTTCTCGAAGCGCTAGCCATAGCAGCCCGTACGTCACCACCAGCGCCAACAGAAACCCGTGTACCAACCCCAGCCAATGTTGTGCGGCGCCCTCCAGGGGCCCGGTGTCCGCCAATCGAACTACGCGTACGGCCAGTGCGACGGAGTCTATGCTGTCGGCGCGCAGGAACAGTTCGCTGCGCCCCGGCGGCAACTGTGCGTCAAAGCCAAAGCCCAGCCCAATATGCAGGTCCTTCGACGGCGAGCGCTGATCGCCCGCTTGCCAATGCCGCGTGCTCCCATCCGGCGTTGTCAGCCATCCATCGATGCGATCGGTCCAACCCTCCGCGACATAGATCCGGTAGTCGTGTGGGATGGATTCGGTGTTTTCCAATTCCAGATGAAGCCAACGCGGAGGGGCGTGGTTGCCCAGATTTGGAACAGCCAGTGTGGAGCGCTTGAAGTCCCCGGCCGCGAGTCGGGCGCGTGCGTTTTCCAGCGTCAATGGTTGGCCTGGAATCTCATCCAGAAGCACCGCATAACGGCCTAGCGGTTGGGTGGAATCAGACAGCGTAACGACCGACGGCAATGCCGCCGTATCGGTTGATGGCTCGACGCCAGCAATGCCGTCCGCGTTCAATTGAACCTGCTGCGCAAAGGCAGCCAACGGCACGGCAAGCGATAGCGCCACTACCCATGTCGCAATAGTCCGCAAACCGATGAATTTCAGGCGACGCAATCCAACCGCGCCGCGCTCTTCAAATAGCCCGTTCACCCAATCAAAACCATCGTAGCCATAGGCAAGCCCCGTTGCTGCAGCCGCGGGCATTCCGACAGCGTGCTAGGTGATGGTGCCACGGGAAGCAGACAGTTCCTATCTCTGATGCCTCCGGTTCGAGCATGTTAGGGGTGAATCAAAAATTGACCTTGGCCCAATTCTCGGAGCACTTTTCTTGGTCGCAGGCCGAACCGATCGACCCTGACGACTAGCGCGCAGACGCGCTTCGCCGCCTGCCATCGACTTGGCACTCCGATCCAGGGTGGCCACGACGCTAGCCCGTGCTCAAATCACCCGCAACGTGATCGCCTTCAGCACGGCGCGGGTGCGGTCGCGGGTATCGAGTTTTCCAGGATCATCGACACGTAATTTTTGACCGTGCCCTCGGCAAGGAACATCGCGCGGGCGATTTCCTTGTTGGAGTAGCCGCCCGCCATCAGCCGCAACACCGCGACCTCGCGTTGCGTGAACAACGCCAATGGTGCGTCGTCCGCGTGATAGTGGTACCGCGCGCGCACCGGATCGGTGCTGACCGGCTGCAGCAGCGTCTCGCCGCTGGCGACGCCGGCGATTGCGTCGTGAAGGTCCTCGGGCGCGGCGTCCTTGAGCAGAAAGCCCTGCGCGCCAGCTTGGGTCGCGCGTCAGTCACCGCGCGCGCTTCGTCGACACGCCCAAATACCAGCGCGAGCAGGCAGCCGGGCGCTTCGTCCTGCCTGCGGCGGGCACCTGGATCGGTGGCGCCGACGCGATCCGCAACAGCGACGATATCAACACCGCCAACACCGCGGTGATCAGCCACGCCGGCAGCCTGTACGCGCTATGGGAAGGCGGCTCGGCGACCGTGCTGGCACCCGACACATTGCGCAGCGGCGGCACCAAGTTGTGGGGCCCGGGCTTGGAATCGCTGCCGTTTTCTGCACATCCACTGCTCGATCGCGACGGCACGCTGTGGAACTTCGGCGTGTCCGGCAGCCAGTTGCTGATCTGGCAGATCGGCGCCGATGGCGCGCTGCGCGATATCCGCAGCGTCGTGTTGCCCTACCCGGGCTATCTGCATGCGTTCTCGATGACGCCGCGGCATCTGGCATTCGTGGTGTTGCCCTACGTGCGCGAAGGCTCGCTGGAGCACAGCGCGTATTTCGATGCGCTGAAGTGGCGTCCCGAGCGCGGCGCCCGCGCGCTGGTGGTGGATAAGGACAACCTCGCCCGGCACCGCTGGTTCGGCCTGCCGGCGGGATCGGCCTACCACTACGGCCCGGCCGTAATGCGCGGCGACGAGTTAGTGCTGCAGGCGTGCTGGGGCACCGATGGAGAAGCCCGGCTATCGCCGTTTGCGAGCGAGTTAGCCGGCGTGCCGCATCGCGTTGCCGACGACGCCCAGCTGCTGCAAATCGCCCTGAACCTCAAACGCGGCAGCGTGCGCTTGCAAACGGTGGTGGACGAACCGGTGGATTTTCCGGAGTGGAACGCCCGCCAGGACGATGGCGCGATGTTCGTCCTCGCCGGCGGCGCGGACAACGAGCACGGTGCATTCGACGCGGTGTGCGCGATCGATTCGGAACGTGGCCAGACCGCCCGCTATTGCTATGGCGACGGCATCATGGTGGAGGAACATCGCTTCGTCGCCGCGCCCGGTGCGCGCCGGCCACGACAAGGCTGGTTGCTCGGCAGCGTGCTTGATTACCGCCGCGGCCGCACCGGGTTGTCGATACTCGACGCCGAGAACCTCGCCGCCGGTCCGCAGGCGATGGCGTGGCTACCGCAGGCGCTGCCGCTCGGATTTCATGGCTGGTTTCAGCCGGGCTGAGCGGCGAGTCACTTTGGGAAGAGAGTCATGGTCGGCACCTTATTTCGTCCGACGTAAACTAGCTGCTCAACCGCCCGCCCGAGCCAGGCAACGTCGATAGCGCTCATCGACGCGCTTCGCAAACCACTCTGTGCTGAGCTTGCGCGTGATCTTGGGGCTCACTAGCTGGATGCGCGGAAGCATGACGCGCGGCAGCGGTTTGCGTTGCATTCTTTCAGCCAGCTCGAACGCGCGCGCGTACAACTCCGTCTTCTCGAAGTCCGCCGCATCACCCTGTTTCAACGCTCGATGGATTTGTCCCTCGCTGAGGCCGAGCGACCCGGCCAGCGATCGCGCCGCGACCTCGGTCGTGCCCACCGTGCCGCGCGACGCGTTGTAGCTGACCAGGTCGCCGTCGAGCGCCAGCGGGATTCCTGAAGACACGCTCACCGCACGCTGAAACGCCGCATTGCGACTCGCATAGAACCCAGCGTTGTAGTCCGCGAACCGGTAGAGCATTTTCGGATACGCCTCCGCGTAGCCGAGCAGATGCGCCACGCCGAAGTACATGCCGCCGCGCCGGGTGAACACCTCGTGGCGGATCGAGCCTTGCATCGCGTAGGGATACGAATGCGACTTGGCGTATTGCTCCGCGATCGCCACGCTGACCTGCATCGGCCCGCCCGTGTGCACCGGATTGTCGTTTGCGAACAGCTTCCTACCCAGCGGAACCGAGCCGATGAAATCCTCGAACATCCGGCTCAAATCCTGCTCGGTTCGCACCGCCCCGATGCGCTGGTCGTAGCTGCGTCCATCGGGCGACTTGAACCGCAGCGCGGCGTGCACCAGCAGCAACGGAATCCCATGTTGTTGTGCCCGGCGATCGATCTCCGCGCGGGCAATCGCGGACAGGCCCGGCACGGCCGGATCGGCGTGGAAGTTCGATTCCTGATCCGCGACCGCGAGCACCGCGCAGAGGTTCGACGTCGACGGGTCGATGCCCTGTGCTGCAAAGGCCGCGTAAATATCGAAGGCCCACCCTTTCCGATCACGCAACGACGCGGGCAACAATCGCTCAATCTGCGCGCGAACGACTTCGGGTCGTCGCGGTGCAGTCCGCGGCGGCGACGAGCAGGCAGACAGGATCAGAATCCATGCAAAAACAGTACACGCGAGGGCGTAGCGCAAAGGAAGCGCGCGCGTGAGCCGCGGCGGAAAGCAGGCGCGCGTCACGGACCGTGGGTGTCAACGATTCGGACGACGTCGTCGTCGATACAAGAAGCGTTCAACGTTAAATCCCCACGGCGTGCATGACGCCGCATCATGGCCCGACCACGATGAATCGATCCAGCTTTGGCAGGCACGCAAGTCGTCGCGTGTTACGCGGCAGGGTCGGTCCCATCAAGCAAAAATACAACTGATCGCGGCGCAGCGGTACCCACGCCTGCACAGATCGGTTGCTTGAAGCCAGCTAAATCGCAATGGACGGCGATGCCGGCATCGGTCGACATTGTGCGATGGTGCCTGCTTGCCACTGATGCCGCCATCACCCCAAATTTACCGGCGACCTGTGATGCTTGGTAAAATAAGGGGCTTGCTAATCGCAGGTGTCTTCCGCGGGCGGCCTGCCCGCCAAACCATGGAGGTTCGAATGAACATCAAGACGACTACATTGTGTATCGCGCTGGTCCCGGCACTAGCTTTGCTGGTCTCGTGCAAGAAGGACCATGATAGCGACGAAATGACGCCGCCACCGGCTGCGACCGCGCCGGCGGATTCAACAACGTCTGCGCCGTCCACCGCTCAGACGATGCCTGCCAATAACATGTCCTCCGGCACCATGGCCGGCAGTACCGCCGGCGGCGACGGCATGACCGGTGCCGAACTGTCCTTCGCCGACATGGACAAGAACCATGACGGCAGCGTCAGCAAGGACGAGTTGGCCTCGACCGACATGCTGTACCAACATTTCGCGGTCGCCGATGCCGACAGCAACGGCATGCTGTCCGAAGCCGAGGTGACCAAGCACCGCGCCGACATGGCGGCTGCGCCTGCTAAGTAACGACACACGGCGCCGGTTTTGGCGCCACAGGGATGAAACCGAGGCCGGGGCAGGAAAAACCCCCGGCCCTTCCTTTGCTTGGATGAGTCGACGTGATAGCCGGTCTGGTCGGTCGCTGCCGCATCTTGCGTTGCCGGCTAGCGTTCCATGACCAAGCGAAGCGGGGTCTGCGGCCCCTGTTTCGTCAAAAAAAAGGCCGACATCGCTGCCGGCCTTCGAGATGCTAAATCGATGTGTGTTTCGGTGGCAACAGCAGTCTAAATTTCAGCCTGCGTCGATCTATTCCTGCACCACACAAACAACTCAATTACGGGTACAAACACGCTCGACAGTGCGGTACTTGCGATGCTGGCGATGCCTCTGGATCTGGTTGCCTGCATAGCCGCCAGCAACTGCACCGCCGACCGTGGCGAGGTCCTTGCCTTTTCCGCCGCCTATCTGATTGCCGATCACGCCGCCGATGACTGCACCGGCAACGGTGCCGAGTACACGCTTATGGTCTTGCACCACGCGTTCCCGATACACCACGTCGTTGTGGCAGTGCACTGCGGCAAATGCAATATTACCCAGCATCATCAACAGCGTTGCGGCCAAAACTTTCTGAGTCGTCTTCATGCGGATCTCCTTTGTGCATTCAGTTGTGGCAGCTTGCGTGGTGCTTGCTTAACTGCGTGCCAATGCGATCGTGGCAGTAAATAGCAGTTTCCAATTCCTTGTAGCGGCTTCGTACTGGTGCCGAACCCCAAGTTCCGTTTTTATTGGAGTCAGGCGCGCTACTCAAAACCGGGGGCGTCGCTCGCAGAGCCCGACTCAGCCGAGTACAACCGCCTGCGGATGGCAGAATCCATGGCCGACCAAGCCTATGCGGACCGGATCAACGGCCCGTCCAGCAATTCGAGCAGCAGCGCATCGTCGTCGCCCAATGCCGCGCCCTACCAGTGGAAGCCTCGGGAATCCGGCGGCGTGGTGGCGACCTACGAGTTCAAGGTGTGGGTGCAGGAAACACCAGCCCAGGCGGTTGCGCGTCTGAGTCGCGAGGCCGATGCCGGCAACCGGCAGTCGCAGTTCGACCTGGGTCGGGTGCTGTATTCGGGCTACCGCGAAGTCCCTCGTGACGAAGCGCGGGCGCGCAAATTGTTCCTCGCCGCCGCCGCGCAGGAGCATCCGGCGGCAATGTCGCAGGTCAGTGTGATGTTGTTTTGGGGCCAGGGTGGTCCAGTAGACAAGGCGGGCGCCAAGCAGTGGGTGCGCAAGGCGACCGACCAGGGCGACAGTTATGGCGAGATGCTCACAGGGTTGTGGGGTCTGCTCGATGCGCGCGCGATCGGAGATGGCAATACGCCGGCGCCCGAGGCGCTGTCCTGGCTGCGCAAGGCGGCCGGGCATGACGAGTTGCTCGCGCAAAAGGCGTTGCAGACGGTGTACTTCGCCGGCATCAATGGCGCCCAGGTCGAATACAACCGCGCCTTCGCCTACGCCGCCAAGGCGGCCGAGAAGGGCGATGTGGATTCCTACGAGGCACTCGCGGTCGCTTACACGATGGGCTACGGCGCGCAGAAGGATCCCGCCCAGGCGCTGATCTGGACCAAGCGGGCTGCCGACGGCGGCAACAGCGAAGGCCAGGCCAACTACTCGGTGATGCTGAGCCAAGGTCGCCTGCTACCGCAAGACCTCGTCGGCGGGCACAAGTACGCGCGTCTGTCCGCAGAACAAGGCGACATCAACGGGCAGGTCTTGCTGGCCAAGTCCTACTACTTCGGCGAAGGCTGCAAGAAGGACATGATTGAATCAGCGCGCTGGTTCCGTAAGGCAGCGGCGCAAGGCAGCAAGGAGGCCGCCGACGCCTTGGCCGAACCCGTCCTGCAGGAGGCCGCACGTTCACTTTGAGGCGGCTTGCGGCCCGGCGTGTGAAAAAGCGAGCCGAATGAATCAGCGGCGCAACCGGAAATTCACTCTGGCTCCGTAATGCATTTTAATTGAAGTATTGAAGGCACCCGAGGTTCGAAAAGGACATTGACATGGCTCACGGTTTTCCGCACCACCTCGACTTGACCGTCACCGATCTCGCCCGCTCGATCGCCTTCTACGACAAGGTGTTAGGAGAGCTGGGCTACACGCGCACTGGCGAGTACGCCGGCGACGTGCCGTGTTGGGCACTGCCGACGAGCGGGCCGTGTTTCAGCATCGGCCTGCACAAAGCCCGCAGCCGCGTGGCGCACGACCGCGATGCGGCAGGCTTCCATCACCTGGCCTTGCATACGGATTCGCGCGCGAGCATCGACGCGTTCCACGCGTTCCTGCTACGCGAAGGCATCAAGGTTCTCGACGCGCCCACCGAATACGACTACACGCCCGGCTACTACGCCGTGTTCTTCGCTGATCCTGATGGGTTGAAACTGGAACTGGTACACGAGCCACGCGCTGCGTTATTCGATTCCTGCAAAAAAGTGCCAGAACGAACGAGCACTTGAATCAGAAATTGACCTTGGCCCGTTTCAGCGTTCCTATTGTGATCAGCCCGTCAACCATGTGGCGAACGCCATCCATGGGGCGGTGGTCGTCAATGCCAGGCGCAGCGGCCAGGACACGACGATCAGGCCGGCGCCCCAGGCGAAGGCTGGGTGCAACCTGCGGTGTTGGACGGTGTCGTAGGCGACGCACACGAGCACCAGCAGGATCGTCGTGCTGAAGTAGGCCACGATGCCGGCCTGGCGCCAAGCATCCACCGGCAGGCGGGCGATCGCAGCCGTCAGCAGGCCAACAAAGGACAACAGCATCAGGCGCTTGTGGATATCGCTGCGACGCCTGAAAAGGAGCGCGGAGCCGACCAGCAACGCGAATACCACCATGTCGCCCAATGGAACCACTAGAAACACGAGCGGCGGCGGACCGGGTGTATGGCCCAGTTTGGCGGCTGTAATAGCGACCATCGGGCCGACGATCAGGATCGCCAGCGCCAGCAATGCCCCGGCTACTCCCAAGCGCCGGTGCAGGTCGGTGCGCCCGGCGGCAACAAGCTGCGTCTGCACAATGAACAGGATGAACCACGTCGTCATCAGCACGCCATGGAGCATGGCAAGCACCGACAGTGGCGGCGTACCGAAGACCTGCTTGAGGTAAAAGGTCTTGGCAAACCCAGCGAAAACGATCGCGACAGCGCCCAGCGACGCCCAACGGTATAGCGGGCGATCGGCACCGCGCCGCGGACGAGTGGACTTGGACATGGGAGCCGCTCCTGTGGTGGGGATTGCCGATGAGCAGGTAACTTGGCCAAGGTCCAAAAAGAGGCCAGAGCAATATCAGAAAACTTGGCCAAACGTTCGCGATATACGGCCGGTAGTTGCCTCCGACCATTGGCTTCCGCTGCGGCCATTGCGGACAAAAGGCTTCGATCGCCGTCATCAAATCAATCCACGCGCCAATGGGATCGACTAGTCTTTCCCTTGTTGTTTCGACGAAAGCGCCGTCAGGGCGCGATGCCGCCGACCGGGAGGTGCGTGGCGACATCCTCGATCCATAGCCGGACTGCGTAACCCGATACCTCGCGGCGCACGAGGTACTCGTGCTCCGACTCTGCAATCCACCAAAGCCGTCCGTTCGCGTATTGGTTGAAATGGTCGAAGCGCACCATGATCGTGTGCCGACCGGGATCGACGAGCATCGCTTCGGGGAAGTCCGATGAGTTGCCCATTCGCCACAGAGAGCGTCCGTCCACGTTCATGATGTAAACGCGTCGGTCCAGTCCGCCGAGAATCGCATGCTTGTGGTCGGACTCGGTCTTGATCCTCGCCTTGCCGGTGCCCGCGAGCGAGGCCGAATCATCGAGCCGCACTTCGCCGACCGTGGTGCAACCCGACAGCACGAGCGCCAGGCATCCAGTCGCCAGCAGACACGAAAATCGGAACATGGTTTTCTCCTGGTCAACTCGTCGCGGACGCGTCGATTGGCCGATCTTCGGGTCACGGTTGAAGGCTGTCAAATCCACATGTCGCGCCGTCCATCCTTTCTCGATAGGCAAGTGCTTTGGCTTAGGGCCCGAGAACATGTTCGAGTCAAACAATAATGTTCTCTGCCCCGTTTCGCCGTCGGGTTCGTTTTTGAATCCGCCGCCCCGTTTCGCCCCGGATTGGGAACTTTGTGGAAACACCTCAGGGGCGATCCCCTTTTCCCGCAGTCAGGACTATGCTGCGAAACGGACGGGAGCCTCTCGAATCCTCCACGGCAAAGCGCGTCGTCTCCACGAACGCAAGGACGCCAAACATGCAGTGTGTTTCGGGAGTTTCACGGACATCAGATCAATGCCAGACTCTTTAGAGGACAAGGCCTATGAACGTTTCCAGCCCAAGCTCGTCGTTGTCCGCACTATGTACTCTGCTGGTGCTCGCCTGCACCGGCGTCGCAGCCAGCAACTCCGCATCGGCTACCGACGCGGCGGTCGACGATGCCGCTTCGCCAACCACCGTTGAATGCATGCTGCCGGGCGAGATCCGGAGCATCGCTGATCACGCCACCATGGGGCCGCGCCGCCCGGTACAAACCAGCGCAGCAGACTGCCGTCAGCGCGGCGGCGAATATCGTGTGGAGCCCGTAGCCCCACCACTGCCTGCACCTCTCGTCGCAACCGTCGGCCCGAATGCCAGCAAGCCGGTAAGCTGCCTGTTGCCGCGCCATGTTCGCCAATTGGGCGAAAAAGTGCGTTACAACACCGCGCGCCGTACCATGCACACCACTTCCGCGAATTGCTTGGTGAAGGGCGGAACGGTCATCAAGTCGACGCACGCGACGGCCAAGCGAAAGAAGCGGAAGTAGCTACGGCGTCGCAAATCCTCCGCCGCCCGTTTCGTCATTGCTGGCTGACTAGGGGCAACGAACAGAAAGTCGGATTTGTGAGACTCCCGGTCGCAACGTAAGTTGCCGTCGTCTATCCCCTTTCGGCTCGGATCGTTGATCGGAGACGCAGCGCTATTTCAAATGCTGGGTCATCCAGCCAACCCAACGCCGGTACACGTCGGTCGTGCGCACGATGTCCTTCGGGAAGTGGGTGTCGACCGGATACGCGTAGAACTCCACCGGCACACCGTTGTCGCGCAGCGCGTGGAACCATTCGTAACTGTTGATCAACGGCACGTTTGGGTCGCCAACATCGCCCATGATCAGTGTCGGTGCAGTGACCTTCGATGCCGAAGCTATCGGCGATTGCGCGCGCCAGAGCTCGGCGTCGTTACCCTTCCACGGCGAACCGCCGAAGAAATACAGATCGCCAGCCTGGTAATACGACACGGTGTAATCCATCACCCAGTCGGTTAGTGCGGCACCGACGACGGCAGCTTTCCAATCAGGGTAATGGCCGCTCAGCCAAGCCGACATATAGCCGCCATACGACCATCCTGATACACCGATGCGCTGCGTATCCACGACGCCGAGTTTTTTCACCGCTTCGAGGCCAGCCATCACATCCTTGCCAGGGCCTTCGCCGGTATCGCGGAAGATCGCGTGTTGGTAGGCATCACCGAGGTTGGTACTGCCGCGATAGTTCGGGCTGAACACGATGAAACCCGCTGCGGCCAGCAACTGCGGCAGCGGCGTGAAATGCAAAGTGGACGCCGATTCCGGGCCGCCATGGATGACCAGCACGAGCGGGTAGGCTTTGCCTTTTTCAAAGCCGACCGGATACACCAACACGCCATCTTCCCGGAATCCATCCGGGCCCTGCCAATCGATCGATTCAGTGCGACCGAGCGCGATGCCATCGAGAAAATCATTGGCGTGAGTCAGCTTGCGCGGCTTGGCCGTGATCGAATCGAGCACATATAACTCGCCGGAAATCGTTGGCGTGCTGCCGATAAAGGCAATCGCGCCGTTCTTCGCCACACTCAAGTCGGCACTAGCATCGACGCCGTCAAGATCAAGCTTTTGCGCAGCCCCGGACAACGGTTGCCGCCACAGAGACGAATGCGTTCCGTCGTCGCCGGACAACAACAGTGCACCGCTAGGCAGCCACGCATATTTGTTGAAGTTTCGTGCCAACGCCGCAGTCACATCGCGTTGCTTGCCACCCTCTTGCACATACACCGCGTTGCCGTTGTTCTGGTCGCCGCCGCGTGGGCGTGAGAACGCCAGCATGTTGCCGCCGGGCGCATAGGCAACGCTCGCTGCGCCTTCGGCCGTAACCAGCGCACGCGGTTTGCCACCATTGATGTCCACCGTCGCGAGCACCGAATGAAACGACGGCCCCCAGTACGCGTTCGGAAACTGCGTGAATGCGATGCTGCGGCCGTCCGCACTCCACGCTGGCGCAGGCCCGTTGTCCTGCTGGTCTGTCTGCAGGCTGTGTGCGCCCTCGGTGAGTCGTTTCGCTTGCCCGCCCGCGCTGGCGACAACCCATAGATGTGATGGCGTCAACGCCGTGCGTGTGAGGAAATGGTTGTCGGTGACCTGGAACGCATCGTCGTGCGTTCTTGATCGCCTTCTCGTTGGTCGCGTCGTCCGGTGTGACGAAAGCGATCTGCTTGCCGTCAGGGCTCCAGCTATATCCGTCGATGCCGTGTTTCGATTGGGTGAGTCGGAGCGCTTCGCCGCCATTCATTGGCAGAACGAAGATCTGGCCCTGCTTCTCGTCGGACTTATCGTCGTTGTCGCCCTTGGATACGTCGCCCGCCTCGTCGCTGGAATCACCTTTGTCGGGTGTCGCTTCATCCTGCGCGATAAAGGCGAGCCGCGTTCCATCGGGCGACCATCGCGGCATCGACAGGTCTGCGCGGTTGTAAGTGAGCGTGCGGCGCGCACCGGTCGCGACATCCACAAGGTCGAGCTCCTCCTTGTTCTTGTTGCTCTTCCAATCTGGCGTGGAAACGACTACTGAGATGCGCGTGCCGTCTGGTGAAATCTGCGGCTCGCTCAGACTCACGATCCTGCGCAAATCTTCCAACCGGAATGCGGGCTTTGCGGTGCTCGCAGCGTGTGCCGCTGGCGACAACGCGACAACACAGCAAACCGTCAAAATTAGGATTGGCTTCATTGGAGAGCGAGCACCATCGGACGACAGAGCGCACAAGATACTGCTTTTGGCTGAAAAAACGCGAAGGTCCGCGACTTTGCGAAGCAACTCAGATAAAAATGGTCTGAGAACAATACTGCCTCAATCGAATATGTTCTCTGACCCCTTTTCGCCTTTTCGGAACATCATGCATCCGCATAGTCCGGCGCCGCGGTCGAATCTTTGCTGCGGTCCATTCCGAGCCCGTTCGCGATAGCCGTGAACAACGCCGCCAGGATGATGTTCGCGATCAATGCTGTCACCCCGATGTAAACCGTGCCGAGCCCCGGTATCGGGAACATTGGCTTCATCCCCTGCATCCAGCTCAGCGTCGTGCCGAGACTCATGCCCAGCGCCCATCCGGCGAGTAGGGCGTTGGCGCGGAACCAGCGCGTGTACAGCCCAAACACAATCGCCGGGAACACCTGCAGCATCCAGATGCCGCCGAGAAGTTGCAGGTTGATCGCGTATTCGAGCGGCAGGAATACCACGAACGCGAGCGCGCCGAACTTGACCACCAACGACGTGACCTTGGCGACAGTCGATTCCTGCTTTGGGCTCATGTTGCCGTTGATGTAGGGGCGCCAGATGTTGCGGGTAACGAGGTTCGCTGCGCCGATCGACATGATCGCCGCCGGCACCAGCGCACCGAGCGCGATCGCGGCGAAGCAGAATCCGGCGAACCATTCCGGAAAACTCTGCATCACCAGCGCCGGCACGATGGCGTTGCCCTTGGCTTGCACGTGCGCAGCGATGGCCATGTAGCCCATCAGTGCAATCAGCCCAAGCATCACGCTGTATGCCGGCAGCAGCATCGCGTTGCGGCGGATGGTCTTCGGGCTGTCTGCTGCGAGTACGCCGGTGGATGCATGCGGGTACAGCATCAAGGCCATCGCCGAACCGAGCGCGAGGCTGGCGAATCCCATCGCCTGCCCGGGTTGCAGGATGATGCCGGTCGCGCCGCCTTTCGCCGCGAACGCTTCCTTCGCCGCAGCGAATACAGCGCCATAGCCGCCGAGTTGCATCGGAATCACAATCACGACCGCGATAACGAAGATGTAGATCATCGTGTCCTTGACGAAGGCGATCAGCGCCGGCGCGCGCAGGCCGCTGGTGTAGGTGTAGAGCGCAAGCACGATGAAAGCCGCGATCAAGGCGATTTCCGCGCCCTGCGTCATTGAGCCAAAACCCATTGCCTCGAACACGACCTGCATGCCGACCAGTTGCAGGGCGATGTACGGCATCGTGGCAAGCACGCCAGTCAATGCGACTGCCAGCGCAAGCCAGCGATTTCCGTATCGGCCCTCGGCGAAATCGGCGACGGTGATATAGCCGTGGCGATGGCACACATTCCAAAGTCGCGGCATCAGCGCGAAGAAAATGGGGAACGCGATGATCGTGTAGGGCAGCGCGAAGAATCCAAAGGCTCCGACCGCATACACCAGTGCTGGCACGGCGATCACTGTGTAAGCGGTGTACAGGTCGCCGCCGAGCAGGAACCAAGTGACGATCGTGCCGAAGCGTCGTCCGCCGAGCCCCCATTCGTGCAACTGGTTGAGGTCGCCGGCTTTCCAGCGCGATGCGATGAAGCCAATCACGGTGACGGACGCAAAGAAGAACGCGAACACCGCCCATGCGGTCCAGTGGACGGCGCCACTCATGGCTTACGTCCCCGATCGATGAACCACAGCAGCGGCGGCAGCAACAGCAGCCACAAGAACAGATACCAATAGAAAAACGGGAAACCCCAGAGCGCCGGCTGTTCGCGGTTGTAGATCGGCACGATTAGGGTGGCAACGAAAGGGACGAGCAGTAGCAGTCGGCGCATGGGCGTTCCGGCTTTGGGCATGGCAACGCGGCACGATACCCAAGAATGGGCCGTGCGTGCGTGGTTTTGGCTATGCGGGAAAAGGGTCCGGAAAAAGGGTCAGAGAACATTACTGTTTTAAGTAGAGAAATGGTAGAGAAATGGGGTCAGAGAACACAGAGAAATGGGGTCAGAGAACATATTTGCTTGAAACAATCATGTTCTCTGCTCCTGTGATTGGCGGCTGCCGAACGCGCAACAACTCCACCACTTCCATCAGTTCAATCCAGGCAACGATCGGATCGCGTTGACTACGCGGTGCAAACGCCAGCCCGCCATCCGCCACGAGAATGGCATCCGGACGAGGGAACGGTTTCGCGTCATGTGTGCGCAAGCAAATCTTCCAGCAGAGTTTCGCGTTCGAATAGCGCAAAGTACCGCCCCACCTCCTGCATGTCGAGTGAGGCGCGATTGGCCTGGAGCAGTTGGACGGCTGCATCGGGTCCGTCCATGGTTCGACAGGCTCACCACGAACGGAATTTGCGAACTCATCGAATTTGCGAACTAACCGATGCGTCGCAGGGACACTCACCGTGCTTGGAGAAGCTCGATCAGGTCGTCCTTTGTGATATTTCGATGCTGTGCGACATCGCCCAGGATTGCCGATAGCGTGCCAATTTTCAGCGGCGAGTGATTCGGAACCGTCAGAGCATGCGACTTGGGCTGATCTGATTGCAGGCGGATATGACTGCCCGATTGCCGCACCACTCGGTACCCGATCCGCTCGAGCGCCTTGATCAACTCCGGGGCATCCATGTCCCGGGGCAACTTCATGCCGCGAGCACCTCGTCTTTCACGTAGTGCAATCGAATGACTGTCGGCCCCTGCCCCAGCTCGAAGTGGCAACGCACGGCGTCGCGAACGTCCGTGCGCAAGGCTTCAAAGGTATCCGACTCGGTGAAGATCGATTCGCCCAACGCACGCGCGGTGAAGCCCCCTTCAGGCGCTTCCTCGACCAGAAATACGATTTCGCTCATGGGGTTCTCCGCTGTCTCCTCTTAATGTTACGCCTTGGTGGGAGTCGGCAGCGAGCGAATAGAAGTTCGCTAGGGTTTGCCGTTGCTAGGTTCGACATCCATGTCTCACCAAGCAACCCGGCCCTTCGCTCCTGCTACGGGCGTTCGAATCCGCACGACAGTCCACTGGACTGTCGTAATCGCGGCTTCTCACCCACCCCCGCCGGCGGAACCGCCATGTATTCCCCCCTTCGCCAGCACCGCCGGATCCAGCAGCTTCTTCAGCTCCTTCTCCGATAGCCCGGTCGTCTCCTTGGCAACATTGAGAATCGGCCTGCCTTCCTTGTACGCCTGCTTTGAAAGGGGACAGACCCTGAGGTATCCCCACAAATTCACGTCGGCAACTCCAACTGTTCACGCAACGCCGGATGAGGATCAAGGAGTTGCGCGAGGAGTTGTTCGGGAGTCCAGTCGAGCCATCTTCGCACGAGCGCTTCGCGTCCCAGACGCATCACCGAATACAGTCGCCGGATGGAGCGTCTGGGGTTGAGCCAGCGATCAATGCCGACTCTCTCGCAGGCGATGCCAACAAGCCAGGAAGCGAAGGCTGCCAAGGTGTGGATCAGCAGCAGGATTTCGATGCGTGA
>JBBQQH010000020.1:0-52157 GCA_038216155.1 Lysobacterales bacterium | reverse complement strand
TGAGGAGACGGCGCCAAGTGCGCCAGACAGTGGGGAGCTGGGGCTCTCGATGGCACCACGGATGATTGATAGCAGTCGCTTGGGAGGGCCCCGCCCCGCGTCGTTCATTTCTAGAAGTGCGCAGATGCCGATGCTGGTCAGTTGCTCCAGTCCGGCCGATCGGCCATGCCGATACCGAAACAGCGTCGCGCTCCCTGGGTGGCGTTCGTGGAGTTCCTTGGGTGATTCGACCGGTGCGTCGATTGCCGCTTGGACTTGCAAAACCTGGTAGTGCTTAGCGACGTAGGTAGTAAGGGGTGCCAGAATCGGCCGATCGATAGGGGCGATGGCTTCTGCGAGACCCAGCAGCGTGTGGCTCAGATCTGGCCACCAAGATTCAGGGACGCTGGTGCCGTCCAATGCGGAGAAGGGGTCTTTACCGGGAATGTTTCCGTCCATGTGCCAGACAGTAGTGCTAGAGTCATGACACCGCAAGAGGGCGTGACAGTGGATTGACGACATCAAGGAACTTTGATTGAGGTAACGCCGTTTTACCGTGCAGATCGATACGGGAAGCGTAAAAACGGTGTAATCTTCAATACAGGTATGTAATTCAATTACATAGATGACTGCACTGCCCTTGGATTTGGCATTGAATTTTGGAAAATAGATCTATTGCTGGTTATTGAGATATTTCATATCCTACGGGCTCATAATGGAGTCCACCTATAGCCACCAACTTTTACTTGTGAATCAGTAGGTTACGACCACAACCCCGCCCCACCGCGGGGTTTTTTGTGCCCAAAACTCCGGCACGATTTCGAATGGGGGTCACCCCATCGTCGACCGGCCGCGAAAGTCAAAAACCCTCTCGTGCCCGGTTCGTGCCCAATCTGTGCCCGCGTTTTTCTTTCCTTACTCGGCATGATGCGAGAAATGACACCAGCACTGCGTGCCCGGTCAGGCCGGCGCTAGCTATGCCTCAGGCTTCAAGTTGCCTCAGGATCTGATTGTGGGTAGCGATGCCCTCTGCTTCCCACTTTGCGACAGCTGGTCGACTCTCTATGGTAGGTGAGCTCGACCCGTGGCTCGTTGCGCTGGGCGATCGCCGCGCTGCATCGACAGCGGCCGCAGCCGGGCCGGTTAAGGCCGGTGAAGCGCGCTCGGCCGTGAAAGGCCTGGATCCCTTGCTTGGCGTAGGCCTCTTCGCGCTTGCCGGGTACGGGATCGGTAAACGAACGCTTGTGCCGCTGCAACGCGGCCCAGTCGATGCGCACTTCGCCCTGCACTGTGCCGATGCCACCCATGCGCTCGAATCCATCGACCACTTCGGTCGCGGCAATCAACATCTTTTTCGGATCACAGCCTCGCAGTGCGCAGGTGCCACCAAACGGCCGGTGGTCGACCACCGCGACCGACCAGCCGGCCTTCCTGCATCCCATCGCAGTGACATTGGCGGCAGTTCCAGTGCCGATCACGATCAGATCGTATGTGTGCTTGGTCATATCAACTCCCTGCCTCGGCTCAGTGATGTCGCGAATAACCCGTTCGGCGGTGCGGAGCATTGCCCGCAGGCCCGCGATCCTCCAGAGCGTTCGGCATCGTGCCGAGGCTCATCCCGCGCAGCAGGACAACTGCTTTACATCCTTGAAGAAGGTCTGGGCGCAGAGCTTGAGTCCCTCGACCATGGTCAGGTACGGGAAGAGCTGATCGGCCAACTCCTGCACAGTCATCCGAGCCCGGATCGCGAGGGCAGCAGCCTGGATCAGTTCGCCCGCTTCCGGCGCTACGGCCTGCACGCCGATCAGCCGGCCCGAGCCCGCCTCCGCGACAAGTTTGATGAATCCACGCGTGTCGAAATTCACCAGCGCGCGCGGTACGTTGTCCAACGTGAGCAGGCGGCTGTCGGTCTCGATGCCGTGCAAATGCGCCTCGGCCTCGGTCAGGCCCACGGTGGCAACCTGCGGTTCGGTGAACACCACCGCCGGCATGACGCTCAGATCAAGGGTGGCTTCGCCCCCGGTCATGTTGATCGCTGCGCGGGTTCCGGCGGCGGCAGCGACGTAGACGTACTGCGGTTGATTGGTGCAGTCGCCGGCAGCGTAGATATTCGCAACGTTGGTATGCATGGCAGAGTCGATGACGATCGCTCCCTGCGCAGTCGTCGCTACGCCAGCGACGTCCAGCCCTAATTCCTGCGTATTGGGCGCGCGGCCCGTGGCGACCAGCAGTTTGTCGGCGCGCAGTTCACCGTGTTGTGTGGCGAGCACGAACTCGTCGCCTGAATGGCCGACATGACTGGCCTGGGTGTATTCCAGCACCTCGATGCCCTCGCCGCGAAACGCGGCCGTAATGGCTTCGCCAACGGCAGGGTCATCGCGCAAGAAAAGCGTGCTGCGCGCCAGGATCGTGACCTTGCTGCCGAGGCGTGCGAACGCCTGTGCCAGTTCCACGGCTACCACCGACGAGCCGATGACCCCGAGCCGGCGGGGAATGGCCTCACTCACAAGCGCTTCGGTCGAGGTCCAGTACGGCGTGTCGTGCAAGCCGGGGATCGGTGGCACGGCCGCGCTGGCGCCCGTGGCGATCAAGCAGCGGTCAAATGCGACCGCGCGCTCGCCGCCCTCGTTCAAGCTCACACTCAAGCTGTGGCTGTCGATGAAGCGCGCCGCGCCGCGCAGTACGGTGATCGCCGGATTGCCGTCCAGGATGCCTTCGTACTTCGCGTGCCGCAGTTCATCGACGCGTGACTGCTGCTGCGCCAGCAGCTTTACGCGATCTATCGTCGGCGCGGTTGCCGCGATGCCGGCGTCGAACGGACTTTCTCTGCGCAGATGGGCGATGTGAGCGGCGCGGATCATGATTTTGGAAGGCACGCATCCAACATTGACGCAGGTGCCACCGATCGCGCCGCGTTCGATCAGCGTGACGCGAGCACCTTGCTCAACCGCTTTCAGTGCCGCGGCCATGGCGGCCCCGCCGCTGCCGATGACAGCGATCTGGAGCTGGCCCTCGACCGCGAGCCGCGACGAAGCAGTCGAAGACGAAGGTCGTTCGGTATGTGCCAAAGCGGCATTCATCCGAGTCTTGCCGGTTCTATTTCTTGACGCCCGACGGATAGCCGGCGTCCTTCGTTGCTGCGGTCAGCTTCTGTACGTTGGTCTTGGCGTCGTCGAAGGTGACGATGGCTTCGCGTGTGTCGTAGCTGACCAAGGCCTGGCTCACGCCGTCGACTTTGGACAGTGCTTTCTTGACTGTGATCGGACAGGCTGCGCAGGTCATGCCCGGCACCGACAGCGTGACGGTCCGGGTGGCGGCCCACACGGGCGCAACAACGACAGCTAGAACAACTGCGAGAGGGAGAGAGGCAAACAACTTCTTCATGACGAACTCCTGAATGATTAGTAGAACAGGGGAAGTACGTAGGGAAATCCGAGCGCGATGACCACCAGCGCAGCCACGACCCAGAAGATGAATTTGTAGACCGCCCTGACTTGGGGTACTGCACAGGCCTCGCCAGGTTTGCAGGCTTGCGCCGGACGGAAAATGCGCCGCCCGGCGAAAAACAGCGCCACCAAAGCCGCGCCGATGAAGATTGGCCGGTAGGGCTCAAGCACAGTCAAGTTGCCGATCCAGGCGCCGCTGAAACCCAGCATCAACAGGACGAGAGGCCCTAAACAACAGGCTGAGGCCAAGATGGCGGCAAGCCCTCCGGCG
Source organism: Lysobacterales bacterium (assembly GCA_038216155.1). Classification (GTDB taxonomy): domain Bacteria; phylum Pseudomonadota; class Gammaproteobacteria; order Xanthomonadales; family Xanthomonadaceae; genus SZAS-103. The sequence continues at coordinate 48,461 of JBBQQH010000020.1, read as the reverse complement.
AACAGGGCGCTGCGCTCGACCTTTAATTCCGACATGGATTTTTACTTTCCGGATCTGCTTGCCGTAACCTTACTTCCGTAGCTGTGTACGGAGTCAAGTGGTATGGGGCATCTTGAGAACAACGTGACAATCGGTGCCTTCGCCAAGGCGGCTGGTGTCGGTGTCGAGACCATCCGTTTTTATCAACGCAAGGGCTTGTTGCTGGAACCGAGCAAGCCCTACGGCGGCATTCGCCGTTACGGACAGACCGACGTGGCGCGGGTGCGCTTCGTGAAATCGGCCCAGCGACTGGGATTCAATCTGGACGAGGTCGCCGAATTGCTGCGCCTCCAGGATGGCACCCATTGCGAGGAAGCCAGCCGCCTGGCCGAGCACAAACTCGTCGATGTGAGTGAAAAGCTGGCGAACCTGACGCGTATGCAGACGGCGCTGTCGGAGATAGTGCTCGCATGTCATGCGAGCAACGCAACCGTCTACTGCCCGCTGATCGCTGCATTGCAGGGAGAATCCGAGGTACGCGAAGCCGGAACAAGAAGCTCTAAGATCACGCCGGACTAGCGTGCGGCTTTTGGATGCGAATGACCGCTCCTGGCCGGTAAGCGCCTAAGTTGCATTCCGACCCGAAGTGGACATTGAGTGACCTTGTCGCTGAGCCTGTGACACACCGAATAGTCCGTGTGGCCACGATGACGGGACCAAACAGTGGCCACTCGTTTGGCAATCAATTGCCAGGGTCACCAGCTGGCAACCGTTGGGTCCACTGATGGCGTAGCCAAAGGCCCGCGGCATCGCCGTGCGCCATGCTAGTGTGCCAGCCTGTATCAGACTCTGGTCGATCCTTGGCATGGCACAGCATTGCGAGTACGCCGCTCGGGTCCTTGCAACCCTGCTGTGTGCCGCAGTTGCTGCCGGCTGCAGCAGCCGCCACCCGGCGCCACTCGCGCCGGTGGATGCCTCGGCCACCCCGGTCCCCGGCGGAACGCTCATCGTCGTCGGTCCTTCCGACGTGGACCACCTGGCCACCACCAGCGCCTATGTCACCGGCAGCCTCTGGACCAACCAGACGTTCGCCCGCCAACTGCTGGCCTATCCACCGGCCACGAATTTCGATGCGGCGATCACCCTGGCGCCCGATGTTGCACGCGAGGTACCGACGCGCGATAACGGCGGCATCAGCGCCGACGGCCTGACCTATACCTTCCACCTCAAGCCCGGCGTGCGCTGGAACAGCACGCCAATGCGTCCGGTGGTGGCCGGTGACTTCGTGCGCGCCTTCAAGCTGTTCTGCAATCCGGTCAATCCGGTCGGCGCGCCCACGTACTACACCACGACCATCCGGGGCATGGCGGACTACTGCTCGGCCTTCGTGAAAGTGCCCGGCACCGTGGCCGATATCCGCGACTTCATCAACCGCACCGAGCTTGCCGGCGTGCACGCGCCAGACGATGCCACCGTGGTATTCGAGCTGGTGGCGCCTGCGGCGGACTTCCTCAACCTGGTGTCGATGCCATTCGGTTCGGCGGTGCCGGTCGAGTACCTGGACTACTTGCCGGACAGTCCGGAATTCCGCCAGCACACGCTGTCCGACGGGCCTTATTACATCGCGCGCTACATCCAGAACCGCGCCATCGAGTTCGAGCGTAATCCCGCCTGGGATTCGCGCAGCGACAACATCCGCCACGCCTATGTCGACCGCATCCACATCAAGATCGGCATTGACGCGGAGTTGGCGCAACTGCAGGTCGAAGCCGGCACCGCCGACCTGGTGTACGACGAAAGCATGCTGACCGCCAACCTGGCCTCGCTGATGGCGATCGGCGATCGCCGCGTCAACCTCCTTCCGCCGGGCCAGCACTACGGAAGCATGCATTACCTGGTGCTCAATACCGCCAGCCCGAACCAGGCGCGTGCGATGGCCATACTCAAGGTGCGCCAGGCCATTGCGATGGCGGTGGACAAACGCGCCCTGGTGCAGCTCAGTGGCGGGCCCGGTGTCAGCCGGTCCCTGCACCAGGCGGTGCTCAGTTCGGTCTCTGGATTTCGTGCCGGCGCCGATCATCGACTGGCCAAGGACGACGCCGGTGATCCGCAAGGCGCGCGCAAACTGCTGACCGATGCCGGCTATCCGGATGGCCTGTCGCTACGGATGGCCTACGCGCGCAGCTCCACCTATCCGATCGAAGCCCAGGCCCTGCAGGCCAGCCTGGCGCGTGCCGGCATCAACGTCACTCTGACGTCTTACCCGGCCTCCGACCTGTGGGGCCGGCTGCTGCCCAACAGCCAGAATGCGCGGCGCGGCGAGTGGGACCTGGCGCTGACCGGCTGGGTGCCGGACTGGTTTGGGGCCAGCAATGGCCGCTCGGTGATCAGCCCCCTGTTCGACGGCCGCCAGCTGGGCCACATGACGCAGAACTTTGGCATGTATGCCAACCCGAAGACCGATGCCGCCATCGACCGCGCGCTCTCGGCGCTGACGGTCGAGGCTGCCAATGCCGGCTGGTTCGACGCCGTCAGCCAGGTCATGGACGATGTCGCCACCGTGCCGCTGATCGAAAAGCGTAGCGCCTCCATGAGCTCTAGCCGGATCAGGAATTGCCGGTGGTCGGTGTTCGGCATGCAGTGCGACATGACCGCGCTGTGGCTCGACGGCAACGGCGCCACGACCGCGAGCGCGAAGCGATGAACACGACCGTGGCCGCTCCGGCCCTGCTGGAAGTACGCGACCTGTTCGTATCCTTCGACACGCCCGATGGCGTGGTAGAGGCGGTGCGCGGCCTGTCCTTCGATGTGCTGCGCGGCCGGACCCTGGGCATCGTCGGCGAATCCGGTTCGGGAAAGAGTGTGTCCACCCAATCCATCATCGGCCTGGTGCGCGGCGCGCGCATTCGCGGGCAGGCGCGCTTTGAAGGCCGCGAACTGCTTGGCTTGCCCGAACAGCAACTGCGCTCGGTACGCGGGCCGGGCATCGCAATGATTTTCCAGAATCCGATGTCGAGCCTGCATCCGCTGTATCCGATCGGCTGGCAGATCGTGGAAATGATCCGTGCGCACGAAAAGGTATCGGCCGCGCAGGCGCGAACCCGGGCGATCGAGCTGTTGGGTCGCGTGGGCATCCCGCGCCCGGAGCGCCGGATCGACGATTACCCGCACCAATATTCCGGCGGCATGCTGCAGCGGGCCATGATCGCCATGGCGATCGCGCTCAATCCGCGCATCCTGGTCGCCGACGAGCCCACTACCGCGCTGGATGTCACGGTGCAGGCGCAGATCCTGCGCTTGCTGCGGCAACTGCAGGACGAGTTCGGCACCGCCATCATCATGATCACCCACGATCTGGGCGTGATCGCCGACCTGGCGCACGAGGTGTTGGTGATGTACGCCGGCCGCGCGATGGAACAGGCCGCGCAGGCGGATCTGTTCCGGGCGCCGAGCCATCCCTACACGCGCGGGCTGTTGCAATCACGACCGCGCCTGGACGCGCTCGACGGCCGGCTCACGCCGATTTCCGGCCAGCCGCCGAGCTTGATCGCACCACCGCCCGGCTGCCCGTTCCAGCCACGCTGCGCGCAGGCCATTGCCGTTTGCGCGGAACGCGCACCGCGCCTGGCTCCGTTGCCCGCCGGTGCACTGAATCATTGTTCGGCCTGCTGGCTGACCCAGGCGGAGGCGTTGGCATGAGCGCCGATCCGCTGCTGCGCCTGGTGGATGTGCACAAATCGTTTTCGGTCACGACCGGAGGCAGCCACGGCAAGCAGACGCTGCAGGCCGTTGCCGGTGTCAGCCTGGAGTTGCGCCGCGGCCAAACGCTGGGTCTGGTCGGCGAGTCGGGCTGCGGCAAATCCACGCTGGCACGTTGCGTGGTGCGCCTGCATGACATCGATGCGGGCCAGGTGCTGTTCGACGGCCAGGACATCGCGCACATCGCGCCCGAGGCGATGCTGCCACTGAGGCGGCGCATGCAGATGGTGTTCCAGGACCCGTATGGCTCGCTCAATCCGCGGCGGCGGGTGGGTTCGATCATTGGCGATCCGTTTGCCATCCACGGCATTGGCAGCAGCGGCGAACGCAAGCGCCAGGTGCAGGAGCTGATGGCGCGGGTGGGTCTGAACCCGGAGCACTACAACCGCTTTCCCGGCGAATTCTCCGGCGGCCAGCGCCAACGCATCGGCATCGCGCGCGCGATCGCGCTGCGGCCCGAGTTGATCGTGTGCGATGAGCCGGTCTCGGCGCTGGATGTCTCGATCCAGGCGCAGGTGCTGAACCTGCTCGACGACCTGCAGTCGGAATTCGGCCTGAGCTATCTGTTTATCTCGCACGACCTGTCGGTGGTCCGGCATGTCAGCGACCATGTCGCTGTGATGTACCTGGGCAGGATCGTCGAGGTCGCTCCGTCGGAGTCGCTGTACGAGCACGCGCGGCATCCATACACGCGCGCCCTGCTGTCAGCGATTCCGGCGACCGATCCCGAGGCGCGCCGCGGCCAAGCGGAGGTGATTCTCAGTGGTGATCCGCCCTCGCCACTGGATCCGCCGACCGGCTGTCGGTTCCACCCGCGTTGTCCGCGTGCACAAGCGCGCTGCAGCACCGAGGTGCCTGCGCTGGCGACTCTGCCCGGCGATGCGCCCGACCACCAGGTGGCCTGCCACTTCCCTCTCGCCGACGGAGAGACCCTGTGAGCGCGACATCGCCCATCCGCGGCCGCGGCCCCTGGCAACTGGCGTACGAGCGCCTGCGCCGTGATCGCGCGGCGATTGCCTGTGCGGTAACGATTCTGATTGCGCTCGTGGTCGCCATCGCCGCGCCGCTGCTCTCGCATCTCACCGGCCATTTACCGACCGAGCAATTCAGCGCCACCGGCTTGTCGCCGACAGGCATTCCGGTCGGGCCGGGGCGGGCGTTCTGGATGGGCACCGATGGCCTCGGCCGCGATGTGCTGGTGCGCATCGCCTATGGCACGCGCATCTCGCTGCTGGTGGGCGTGGTCGCCAGTACGCTCGCGGTATTGATTGGTGCGGCCGTGGGCATTGCGGCCGGCTGGTTCGGTGGCTGGGTGGACAATTTCCTGTCGCGCTTCATGGACGCGGTGTTGTCGCTGCCCTTCCTGGTGCTGGCGCTGGCGCTGGCCGCGCTGGTCGGCCCGGGGCTGGGCGTGAGCATCTTCCTGATTGCCTTTTTCAGCTGGGCATCGGTCGGTCGGGTCGTGCGCGCCGAAGCGCGCGCCATCCGTGATCGTGAGTATGTGCAGGCAGCACGCGCGCTCGGCGCCGGCGACTTGCGCATCATGGTGGTCGAACTGCTGCCGATGGTCAGCGCAACCATCTTGGTGTACGCGACCCTGCTGATTCCGGCCTCGATCGCGTTCGAGGCGACGCTGTCCTTCCTAGGCCTCGGCGTTCCACCGCCCACACCGACCTGGGGCAACATGCTGGCCGACGCGATGGCCTACTACAAAGTCGCGTGGTGGCTGCTGCTATTCCCGGGCGCTGCCTTGCTCAGCGTGACCTACGCCTTCAACGTATTCGGCGACAGCGTGCGCGATGCGCTTGACCCGCGTCATGACCAAACGGTTGGCAGCGGCGGAGGCGGCCCATGATCGGCTTCCTGCTGCGCCGCATCGCCTGGGGCGCACTGGTGGTGTGGCTGGTGGCGACGTTGGTGTTCGTGGTGTATTTCGCGGTCCCGCGCGATGTCGCGCGCCTGATCGCCGGCCGCCAGGCCAGCGAGGAAACACTGACCGTGGTGCGCGCCCGCCTGGGGCTCGACCAGCCGATCCTCGTGCAGTACGGACGCTTCCTCGGAAGGCTTGCGCACGGTGATCTGGGCGAGTCCTTCGTCACCCAGGAAAAAGTGGCCGACATCGTCGCACGCGACCTGCCGGTCAGCGCTTCACTGGCGCTCGGTGGTGGCACGTTGTGGTTGCTGATGGGCGTGGGTGCCGGCGTGCTGGCGGCAACCCGGCCGCGGTCGCGCACGGACCGCACGATCACCGCGCTATCCCTGTTCTTCTACTCAATGCCCTCGTTCCTGATCGGGCAGCTGCTTTTGTTCTTCCTGTTTTTCCAGCTCTATCTGGCGGGCGTGGAATTGTTCCCTCCAGGATCCTATGTGGCGTTCACTGACAGTCCGCTGCAGTGGGCACGCTTCCTGATCCTGCCGTGGTTTTCCATCGCCCTTGTGACGGGCGCGGTATACGCGCGACTCACGCGTGCTGCGATGCTTGATGCCCTGGGCGAGGACTACATCCGCACCGCGCGCGCCAAAGGCATCAGCGAGCGACGGGTAATCTTCCGTCACGCCCTGCGCAGCTCACTGACTCCCGTCGTGACCCAATTCGGCATTGATCTGGGCACCCTGATGGGCGGCGCGATCGTCACCGAAGTGGTGTTCGGCCTGCCGGGACTCGGGCGCGAGGTGGTGCAGGCGATCCTCAAGCAGGATCTACCCGTGATTATCGGCGTGACGATTCTTTCCTCGGCCCTGATCGTCGCCGCCAATGTCGTGGTGGATGCCGTGCAGTTGTTGCTCGATCCACGGGCTCGCAGCCGGGGGCTTTGAATCCGGGTGTTCATGGTTTGGGAACCGGCCGCGTTTAGGGCTGCATGGCGTCCCGCTTCTCGGCAACGGTTTCGAGAGGCTGCGCCAATCACGACCCCTACCTGTCCACGATCACCATCGAACCGATGCTGGCCAAGTTGCATAGCGATCCACGCTGGCTGCCGCTGCTGCGCAAACTCGGCAAAGCGCCGGAGCAACTGGCCAAGATCGAGTTCAAGCTGACGTTGCCGCAGTAGGCTTGGTCCTCACTCAAGCCTTGCACTCCCTTCGGTTCACTCGAACGTCCGCTTTCCGGAAGGCAAACCAACTAGCACGACCGTCCGCTTCTGGCCGATAGCGGCCGTTCACAAGCGGCGTGCAGTCTGCAATGATCATTGACATCAAACACAACTACACTGGAATGCGCAAAGTCCCTGGAATCGACGAGCAGCGAGTCAATGCGCCGGTAACTTTGGCGGTATCGTGTTAGTCGATATGGCGCAAACAGCAGCATTTGCAATGGCTTAGAGAGTCGATGCGATAGCACCCATACACCACACTATCTCCACGATCATAATGGCGGTGGCGGGACGTACGAGCAGGGCGATAGCACCCATACACCACACTATCTCCACGATCCTGGCGACACGGCAGTGCCTTTGCGTGACTGAGCTGACCGTCTTGCTCAACGTGCTGTCGATACTTTCGCAAGGTTTGATCGTGGCATTGTTTGCGCGGCTTTTTTCTTTCCGCGCGCACTCCTGAGTCGATACGCATGCAGATCTACAAGCAATTTCGGATCGAGGCGGCACATCGGTTGCCCAACGTGCCGGCCGGCCACAAGTGCGCTCGGTTGCATGGGCACTCGTTTGTGATCGAGTTGCAAGTGACGGGCGAACCCGACGCGCACAGCGGCTGGGTGATGGATTTTTCGCAGATAAAAGCCGCATTCCAACCTTTGTACGACGTGCTCGATCACAATTGCTTGAACGAGATCGACGGGCTTGCCAATCCGACCAGCGAGCAACTTGCAATCTGGATCTGGAACCGGCTCAAGCCGACGCTGCAGCAGCTTTCGCAAGTCGAGGTGCAGGAAACCTGTACTTCGGGGTGTCGCTACACCGGCCTTGAATGACGCGCCGCCACAATCCGAATTATTGGCCTATAATCGTTTTTATTCAGTGAGTTACCTGAATCAAAGACAACATCATGCGGATTTATGTTGCAATGCAGCATCGAAGTGCGTAGACTAGCTCCATGTAGTGGGCATCCCGCCCAACGTTTGAGGAGCAGGTCCATGTACGAGCAAATCCAAAACCAGATGAACACCATCAGCCAGCAGTTCGCGCAGAATATGCTGAAGGCGAATGAGTTGTTCCTCGCCAACGCCGAGCAGACTTTCGCGCTGCAGATGAAGACTTTCGAAGAGCGTGCCAATGCGAACCTCGCATTCTGGGGTGCCGCTGCCGAAGTCCGCGATGCCGAAGGCGTCCAGGCGATCTTCCCGAAGGGTGTGCAACTGGCCCGTGACAACGCCGAGCGCGTGTACCAGACGAGCCAGGAAATCGTTGCGGCCAACGTCAAGATCGGTGAGCAGATCGCTGAGCTGGTGAAGGGCAACGTCGCTGCGGCCAATGATGGCTTCCAGAAGACTGCTGCCAAGGTCGCGAAGTCGGGCAAGTAAGCCGACCTGCGAGACAAGCAATTGATTTACAGCCGCGTTTGACGCGGATGATGCGCCGGTGCAAATCGGCGCATCACTTCAAGCCGGCGCAAGCCGGCTTTTTTTTTGGCTGTCGTTCGGCGATTCACCACAGTGCTGCAACCGTTCGACCTTGTTTGGCCGATACACACGATGTGTATAACATCAAGTCATGAAGAGTCGGGACCTGATCCGGGAGCTAGTCAGGAACGGATGGGCGCTTGATCGAACCCGCGGTTTGCACCATGTGTACAAGCATGCAATCAAACCCGGTTTGCTCGTCGTTCCGCACCCACGCCAAGACCTAGGTAAGGGACTGGTAGCAGCAATCCGAAAGGCCGCGTTTTTGAAGGACGAATGACATGCGCTATCCGATCGTGATCGAAGAAGGCTCGGCAAACACCGCTTATGGTGTGATCGTACCCGATTTGCCCGGCTGTTTTTCGGCGGGCGATACGCTGGATGAGGCGATGACGAATGTGGAAGCAGCGGCAGCGGCGTGGATCGATGCCACGCTGGATGCGGGCGGCGCGATTCCCGAACCCTCTGCAATTGAAAACATTCGTGCACGCGGCGAATACGCCGGCTGGGCGCTCGGCGTGGTGACGATCGACCCCGCCACATTCGATGACGCGACCACGCGCATCAATGTCTCATTGCCGGTGCGCGTGCTCAGTCGCCTGGACGCCAAGGTGCGCGAGTCGGGCGAAAAGGATCGCTCGTCCTTCATCGCCAAAATGGCGATGGGCTGAACCTCTTCTCCGTCGACTTCTTCCCCGCAAAATCGCGCTTAGCGTGCGGCAGAGTTCAGGCCTGCCGAGTCTCAACAGGCGGCGACTCAAGCTTGTCACCCAACAGCGTGCGCACCACGACGTAGAACACCGGGATCAGCAGCAACCCGATGAAGGTGGCGAACAGCATGCCGCCGATCACGCCGGTACCGATCGCATGGCGCGCATTGGCACCGGCGCCAGACGACAGCACCAGCGGCGTCACGCCCATGATGAAGGCGAACGAGGTCATCAGGATCGGTCGGAAGCGCAGCTTGGCCGCCTCCACGATCGCCTCGCCCAGCGGCTTGCCAACCTGGCGTTGTTCGATCGCGAACTCGATGATCAGGATCGCGTTTTTCGCAGCCAGCCCGATCACGGTGATCAGCCCGATCTTGAAGTAGATGTCGTTGGGCAATCCAACCAACATTGACAGCGCAACTGCGCCGAGCATGCCTAGCGGCACTACCAGCAGCACCGCGACCGGTACCGACCAGCTTTCGTACAACGCGGCCAGGCACAGGAACACAAACAAGATCGACAGCACCATCAGTGCGGTGGCCTGATTGCCGGCCAGCACTTCCTGATAGGACTGTCCGGCCCAATCGAAGCCGAAGCCCTTGGGCAAGTCCTTCTCGATCATGTTGCGGATCGCATCCATCGCCTCACCCGAGCTGTGTCCGGACGCTTGCGAGCCGACCACTTCGGCGGCTGCATAGCCGTTGTAGCGGGTCAGGGAAGGCGCTGCGGCAGTCCAGCTGGTCTTGACCAGGTTGGACAACGGAATCATCGGGCGCAGACCGTCGGCATCGGGATTGCCGCGCGTGCTGGGCGTGTAGAAATGACCGAGCGATTCCGGCCCAGTACGAAACGCGGTATCAGCCTGCATGGTGACACGCTTGACTCGGCCGTCGTCGACGAAATCGTTAACATAGACGGGTGCCAGCATCAACTGGATCGCGCTGTAGATATCGCCAACCGACAGACCCAGCGCCTGCGCTTGCACGCGATCAACATCTAGTTTGAGCTGCGGCGCCTCGGGCAACGAATTCGGTCGAACACCGGTCAGCGCCTTCGACTTGCCCGCCTCACCCAACAATTGTCCAAGCGCCTGACCGAGCGCGGCGCGGCCCTTGCCGCTGCGATCCTGCAGCCACAGATCGAAGCCACCGAACTGCCCCAACCCGCGCACGGTCGGCAGATTGATCACGAAAATTTTCGCGTCCCGGATGCCAAACAGCGCCATGTTTGCCTGCTGGATGAACTCGGTTGCCTTGATCTTGCGATCGCCCCATGGCTTGAGCTTGATGAAGGCCATGCCGGTGTTTTCGCCGCCGCCGACGAAACTGAAACCGGCCACCTGCATCATCCCTTCGTAGCCGTCGATCTTCTCGACCTTGCCACGGACCTGATCAAACACGCGTCGGGTGCGTTCCAGCGTCGCACCGGACGGCAGGGTGACGATTGCCAACGCATAGCCCTGGTCTTCCTCGGGCAGGAAGCTGCTTGGCATGCGCCAAAACAGCACGCCCAGAATCAACACCAGCACCGCGAACACGATCATCCAGAGTGGCGCATGCCGCACGGCACCGGTGATGTGGCGCACATAGGTTTCGCTGATGCGAACGTAAGCACGATTGAAACCGCGAAACACCGGATTGCGTGTGTCGTGGTGTCCGGTCGGCTTGAGCAGGCTAGCGCACAGCGCCGGAGTGAAACCCAACGCGAGGAATGCCGAAAATCCCATCGCCATGGCGATGGTGATCGCGAACTGCTTGTAGATCTCGCCTGCGCTGCCGGCCTGCAATGCGCTGGGGACAAACACCGCCGCCAGCACCACTGTGATCGCCACCACCGCGCCGGTGATCTGCTGCATCGCCTTGATCGTGGCGTCGCGCGGCGAGAGTCCTTCCTCGCTCATGATGCGTTCGACGTTTTCGATGACCACGATTGCGTCGTCGACCACGATGCCAATCGCCAGCACCATACCGAACAGGCTGAGCTGGTTGATCGAGAATCCGATCAAGTACATGCCGAGAAAGGTGCCGAGCAAGGCAATTGGGATGACCAGGGTCGGGATCAGCGTTGCGCGCAGGTTCTGCAAAAAGATCAGCATGACCAGAAACACCAGCACAATCGCCTCGGCCAAGGTCTTGGCCACTTCTTCGATCGAGATCTTGACGAAGGTCGAGCTGTCGTAAGGCGCAAACCAGATCACGCCAGGCGGGAAGCTTCCCTGGATTTCGTCCATGCGCTTGTGCACTTGATCGGCTACGCCCAGCGCATTCGCCCCCGGCGCTAGCTGGATGGCGAACCCAGCCGCAGGCGTCCCTTTCCAGCGCAACTCGAAGGCATGATTGGACGCGCCCTTCTCGACCCGGGCGACGTCGCTGAGTCGCACCGTGGTGCCGTCGGCATTTGCACGCAGGATGATTCCGGCAAATTGTTCGGCGGTGCTGTAACGGCCTTCCGCCGACACCGTGGCGGTGAACGCCTGACCTTCTGGCGACGGCGCCGCACCGATCTTGCCGGCCGCAAACTGCACGTTTTGACCGCGCACCGCGGCAAGCACTTCGCCGGCCGACATGCCATATCCGTGCAGCTTGTCCGGGTTCAACCAGATGTTCATCGCGTACTCGCCGCCGAACAGCTGGGTGCTGCCAACGCCGGGGACGCGCGAGACCTGGTCCTGCACGCGCGACGCGATCAGATCGCCCAGTGCATCCTTGTCGATCGCCGGATTGCTCGAACGTAACGCGACCACCATCAGGAAGTCGGAGTTGGCCTTGGCCACCACCACGCCCTGTTGATTGACCTCGGTCGGCAATCGCGGCGTGGCCAGTGCGACCTTGTTTTGTACCTGCACCTGGGCGATGTCGGGATCGGTGCCGGGTTTGAAGGTGAGCGTGACCGACGAGCCACCGCTCGCGCTGGATGACGAGTTGAAATAGTCCAGGTTGTCGATGCCAGTCATCTGCTGCTCGATGATCTGGGTGACGGCGCGCTCGGTGGTCTCGGCATTGGCGCCGGGATAATTGGCGCTCACCGATACCTGCACCGGCGCGATGTTCGGGTACGACTCAACGCCCAGTCGCGTAATCGCGATCACGCCCGAGAGCGCGATCAGGATCGCAATGACCCAGGCGAAAATCGGATGATCGATGAAAAACTTCGACATGCGAGATCAGCTGGCCGGCTTGCCGGACGTGGCCGCAGGTGTCGATTTGCCCGCCGCGGGTGCATTCGCGGCTGCGCCCGGCGCCGCATCCGGTAGCCACGGAACCGCCTTGGCGGGTTGCCCGGGTTGTGCGCGCTGCAATCCCGAGACCACAACCTGCTCACCGCCGGACAAGCCGCGGGTCACGATCCAATCGCTGCCGTGCGCATGGTCGGCGTCAACGTCCTTGCGCGCAACCTTGCCATCGCTGCCGATCACCAGCACGTAGGCGCTGGTCGCATCACGTTGCACCGCCTGTTTCGAAATCAGATACGCATTGGAAATCTGCCCCATGGTCGCCTTCAGGCTGACGTACGTTCCCGGCAGCAATTGCTTGTCGGGATTGGGCACCAGAGCGCGCAATGCGACCGCGCCGGTTGCAGGATCAACCACGTCGCCGGAAAAATCGACACTGCCCGGATGGCCGTAAACGCTGCCATCCGGCAGCAGCACCTGCACTTGCGACTGGGTGCCCACGCCATGCTTCAGGCCGTGCAATTGCTGCAGCTCGGACACGCTCATGGTGAAGTTGACGTACAACGGATCGACCTGATCGACCGTAGCCAACAAGGTCGCCTCGCCCTGTCCGACCAGCGCGCCTTCGGTGACCTGCTGCTTGCCGGCGCGACCGGCAATTGGCGAACGCACGGTGGCGTATCCCAGGTTGATGCGCGCGGCATTCACCGCCGCCTTTCCCGCCTGCGCCGCGGCGGCGCCGCTACGTTCGGCGGCCAGCGCATTGTCGACATCGGATCTGGAAATGTACTGGCCGGCGGCAAGCTGTCGCGCGCGATCAGCCGCCGAGTGCGCGTTCGCGTAGGTCGCCTGCACCTGCGCCTGCGCACCCTCGGCCTGCGCCAATGCGGCCTGCATTGGTGCCGCATCAATCTGAAACAGCACTTGGCCTTCCTTCACATCGCTGCCTTCGGTGTAGACACGCTTTTGCAAAATGCCAGGCACCCGCGCGCGCACGTCGGCGCTGCGGAACGGCGCGAGTCGACCGACCAGTTCCTGTTGCAGCGAGACAGTGCCGGCCGTGGCCGTGACCACACCCAATTCGGGCGGCGGCATCTTGCTCGGGTCGCCGGGGCCGGATGGCGGCCCACCGCTGCCCTTGCATGCGACCAGTCCGATCGCGGTGACAAAAACCATCAGGGCAATAGAATCAATGCGACGCATGTGAGATTCCTGGGATTGTCAATCGTGACACTCGCGTCGGGCGCCTACAGGCAGGCGCCGACTTGCAAATCGCGTGATCGAAACCGGTGCCGCGAATGATAAGCGGGGCTTGCGTAGTGCTTGTCCAAGTCTAGCTTAAGCAAGCTGCGCGGCACCCTGCCGGAAGTCAGCGAGCACGGCCGCTGCAGCGCTCAATGCAGCGGCTCCGCCAGCCGCTGCCATGTCTGGCGCATGTGGCAACCGCCCGAGTCGCGGTGCCGGGATGCAGCGATCCAGAATTGCGACAGTCTCGGCGCAGCGCTCGAAGTCCGGATCGACCGCGTTGCCGATCCAACCCAGCAAGCGCAAGCCATCGGCATGAATCGCTTGCGCGCTCAGTCGTGAGTGGTTGATGCAGCCCAGCCGCAGTCCGACGACCAGAATCACCGGCAGCCCCAAGGCGCGCACAAGCTCCGCCTGATCCAGCGTCGCGCTGATCGGCGCTGCCCAGCCGCCAACGCCTTCCACCAACACGAACCCCGATGCCGCGGACAACCCCGCGAATGCGGTTTGCAAGACCGGCAGTTCGATCGCGACGCCGACGTCGCTTGCGGCGAGTTCCGGCGCAGTCGGCGCAGGCAATGCGTACGGATTCACCATCGCGTAGTCGATTGCATCGCCGCGCGGCGCACTGGCCGCAATCAGGCGCAGCGCATCATCATTGCGCCAACCGGCAGTCGTCGATTCGCAACCACTTGCAACTGGCTTCATGCCGACTGCATCGACGCCGATCTCGCGCAATGCATGCAACAACGCGCACGACACCGTGGTCTTGCCAATACCGGTGTCGGTTCCGGTGATGAAGACGCCGCGATTCATGCTGTGGATTGTATGTGCCAGCGCAGTGTTGTTGCGCAATCGGGTGAGCTCGACATCGCGCCGAGCGCGCTGCAATGAAATCTGTTTCGGCATGATCGTTTGCTGACCGCTGCTAGACTGTCCGCGCCACGGAGAGAACATGTTCGCCGCCAATCAGCTTACCGGAAGCAAGCCCGAGCAATACGCGCAATTGCAGCAGCAGGCGCGCGGGCTGGTGCACGGCGAATCCGACCGCATCGCCAACGCCGCCAACCTGTCTGCGCTCGTCTTCCATGCGTTGCCTTCGTTGAACTGGGTCGGCTTTTATTTCTTCGACGGCACCGAACTCGTCGTTGGTCCGTTCCAGGGCCAGCCGGCGTGCATTCGGATCGCGCTGGGTCGCGGCGTGTGCGGCACCGCGGCGGTGACGCGGCAAACGCAACGTGTCGCCGATGTTGAGGATTTCGACGGCCACATTCCGTGCGATTCGGCCTCGCGTTCGGAACTGGTGGTGCCGTTGTTCAAGGGCGATGTGCTGATTGGCGTGTTCGACTTGGACAGCCCCGAGCGCGATCGCTTCGATGCCGACGACCAATCCGGCCTGGAGGCGATTGCCCGCATCTTCCTGGATACGTTGCCATGAGCGAAACCATCAAGCTGCCCAACATCGGACCCAAATCCGCCGCGTGGTTGCGCCAGGTCGGTATCCGCAGCCGCGATCAGTTGATCGAAGCAGGCACCGTCGCCACCTTCATCAAGATCAAGCGCGCCGGCTTTCGTCCTGGGTTGAATCTTTTGTACGCGCTGGAAGGCGCGATTCGCGATTGCCACTGGCGCGATGTCACCGACGCACGCCGCGCAGAGTTGATCGAGCAAGCCGAAGCAGCCAGCGTCGGCCTGCCACCCGCACGCGGCAAGGCCCCGCCGCCAGCATCCCCAGTGCGCACGACGGTGATGGAGGGCTATTCGGAAACGCCGGTGAGTGCCGATGGCGAAGTCGACAGCAATGCCTGATCGACAACGAGAGCATGCGTAGTCGATCGTGGTGAGCAGCGATTGAGGCGATGGTTTCATCGTCGAACGAGAGCGCGTCTCGAACCACATCACCCCGAGTCGTTCGTGCTGAGTTGCACTATCCGACCCTCAACCGTTCGTGGTGAGCCCGTCGAACCACAGCACCAGTTCCGTTCGTGCGCCTATCAAACCGGGCAAAAGCACCCCTCTATAACGCGTGCCCCTCGCGTCGCGCAAGGGAGAGAGCGAAAGCCCTACCGCGGCCGCACCATCGCGTAATCGCGCGCGGATTCGTTCCACTCCGGCGCGTTCGCGATCGCCGGCAACACGTCGACCACCGATTCGGCGACGCTCCACATGCCGCCATGGCCGGGATTCATGAATCCTTCTTCCACCACTTGTCGTCGCATGAACTCCGCCCATGGCGTCCAATAACCACGCGTATTCAGCAACACGATTGGCTTGTGATAGATGCCAAGGCGCTTGAGCGTAATCGCCTCGAACAATTCCTCCAGGGTGCCGCAACCGCCGGGCAGCGCCACGACCGCGTCACTGCCGGACAACAACTGGTGCTTGCGCTCGCGCATGTCGTCGACCAGTTGCAGCGCCGACAGATGCTGATGCGACCATTCCAACTCGACCATGAAGCGCGGAATGATCCCGATCACTTCGCCGCCCGCTTCCAGTGCGCCATCTGCAACCGCACCCATCGAACCGATCGCACCACCGCCATAGACAAGCGTGTGGCCCGCGTCCGCGATCAATCGACCCAGCGCACGCGCGTCGGCGTGATAGGCCGGATCGCAATGCGCGCTGGACGCGGCGTAAACGCAGATGCGCATGGAATGCAGCAGCCCTACTCTACCGTCACCGACTTCGCCAGATTGCGCGGCTGGTCCACATCGGTGCCACGTTGAACAGCCACGTGATAGGCCAGCAGTTGCAGCGGGATTGTGGACACGATCGGGGCGGCGATTTCGCCGCATTCTGGCATCACCACGACGTGCCCGAGTTCGGCGTGCACGTGCACGCCGGCGTCCACGAACAAATACAATTCGCCGCCGCGTGCGCGCACTTCCTCCATGTTCGACATCAACTTGTCGACCAGATGATCACGCGGTGCGATTGCGATCACCGGCATGTCGGCATCAACCAATGCCAGCGGGCCGTGCTTTAGTTCGCCGGCGGCATAGGCTTCGGCGTGGATGTAGGAAATTTCCTTGAGCTTGAGTGCGCCTTCCATCGCCACCGGCCAGTGCGTGCCGCGACCGAGAAACAACGCGTGCTGCTTGCCGACGAAGCGATCGGCGATCGCGCGGATTTGTTCGTCGAGCTTCAGCGTTTCGGCGACCAGGCCGGGCAGTTGTTCGAGCTGGCGCACGCCGTCGAGATAGCGCGCATCGTCCAATCCCTTCACCCTCGCCAGCTCCAATACAAACAAGGCAAGTGCGGCGAGCTGGGTGGTGAATGCCTTGGTCGAGGCCACGCCGATTTCCGGGCCGGCGCGCGTCATCAGCACCAGTTCGGACTCGCGCACGATGGATGATTCGGGCACGTTGCACACCGCCATGCGCGTGAGGTAATTGCGTTGGCGGGCCATCTTCAAGGCGGCGAGGGTATCGGCGGTTTCGCCCGATTGCGAAATGGTGAGGAACAGCGTGCCGTCCTGCACCACCGGATTGCGATAGCGATACTCGCTGGCGATTTCGGCGGTGCAGGGAATGCCGGCGAGGGATTCGATCCAGTAACGCGCGACCAGACCGGCGTGATAACTCGTGCCGCAGGCGATGATGTGCACGGCCTGGGTCTTGTCGAGCAATTCGGCCGCATCGACACCGAAAACCTGGGTCAGTACGCGGCCTTCGGCGATACGGCCTTCCAGGGTGTCGGCCAGCGCTTGTGGTTGCTCGTGAATTTCCTTGAGCATGAAGTGGCGATACTCGCCTTTCTCGATGGCGCCGGAAATGAAGTGCGATTGCTTGATCTCGCGCTGCAACGGATTGCCGTCCAGATCGAATACGCGCAACCCGTCTTCGGTGATCTCGGCGATATCGCCTTCCTCCAGATACACGAACTGACGCGTCAGCGGCAGCAGCGCGTGAATATCCGAGGCGAGGTAATGCTCGCCTTCGCCAATACCGGCCACCAACGGCGACCCAAGGCGCGCGCCGAGCAGGCGGCCAGGCTCGCGCGCCGACAGCACCGCCAACGCGTACGCACCATGCAGGCGAGGCAACACCACGCGCAGGGCGCCGAGCAGGTCGAGTCCTTGGCGCTGCTGGTGCTCGATCAGGTGTGCGACCACTTCGGTATCGGTCTGCGAACTGAATTCGTAGCCCTGCGACAGCAGTTCGGCGCGAAGCGCGGCGTGGTTCTCGATGATGCCGTTATGCACCACCGACACATCGCCGGACACATGCGGATGCGCATTGCCGGTGTTGGGCACGCCGTGCGTCGCCCAGCGCGTGTGCGCGATGCCGGAATAGCCGCTGATGGGTTGCTCAGCCTGCAACGCTTCCAGGTCACGCACCTTGCCCTTGGCGCGCAGGCGCTGCACGCCAGTATCGGTGAGCACGGCGATGCCGGCCGAATCGTAGCCGCGGTACTCCAGCGCTTTCAGGCCGGTGATGAGGTGGTCGACGACGTCGCGCCGGGCGCTGATTCCAACAATTCCACACATGATTTGCCAACCTGTTGCGGCCGCGGGGCGGCGTGGACGGACGCGCACTTGAAGTCGCGCGCGGGCCGCTAGTTTAGCTGGTTCCAGCGTTACGCCTCTCTATTGCCGCACGCGGGCAACTGGCACTCGCGCGGCGGTTTGATACTTGAAAATTGAGAATGGGACTGCGGACACCAGAACTCTCGCTACCTAGTTCTTCTTCGGTCGCTTCCACCCGTCGATCATATTCTGGCGCGCACGCGCCACGCTGAGCTTGCCTGCCGGCGCATCGACAACGATCACCGATCCTGCTGCGATGGTCGCGTTCTCGCCAATCGTAACCGGCGCCACCAGCGAGGAATTCGAACCGATGAACGCGCCATCGCCAATTCGCGTGGCGTGCTTGTTCACGCCATCAAAGTTGCAGGTGATGGTGCCGGCGCCAATGTTGACCTGATCGCCGACTGCGGCATCGCCAAGATAGCTCAGGTGATTGGCCTTGGAGTCCACGCCCAGCTGCGTGTTCTTGGTCTCGACGAAATTGCCGATGCGCGCGCGGTCGGCCAGTTGCGTACCTGGACGCAGGCGCGCAAACGGGCCGATCACGCAGCCCGCGCCGATGCTGGCGCCGTCGATGTCGCAATGCGCGTGCACGATGCTACCGGCTGCGATGTGCACGTCCTTGAGCCGGCAGAACGGCCCGATGCTCACGTCATCGCCCATCAAAACAGTGCCCTCGAAAATCACATCGACGTCGATCGAGACATCGCGTCCGGCCTGCACGCTGCCGCGTTGGTCGATGCGCGCTGGATCGGCCAAGCGCACGCCCTGCTCGCACAGGCTGCGCGCGGCGCGCAACTGGAACGCGCGTTCCAGCCGCGCGAGTTGCCAGGGATCGTTGACGCCTTCGACTTCCAGCGGATCAGCACAATCCACTGCGCGTGCCGGGGCACCATCTGCGGCAGCCAGCGCAAACACATCGGTGAGGTAATACTCGCCCTGAGCATTGGAGTTACCAACTCGTGCCAGCCACTGTTTCAATGCCGATGCAGGCGCGGCGATGATGCCGCTGTTGACAGTGCCGATCGCGCGCTGCGTTGCGTCGGCGTCCTTGTGCTCGATGATCGCGGCGACGCGACCCTCGTTGTCGGTCAGCACACGACCGTAACCGGATGGATCGGCAAGCTGCGTGGTTAGTACCGCCAGTCCGTCGTCAGCCAGCAATGCGCGCAAGGTGTCGGCCTGCAGCAATGGCACGTCGCCATACAACACCAGCACATGGCTTGCATCGGGAATCGCCGGCAATGCCTGCAACACGGCGTGCCCGGTGCCGAACTGTTGCGTCTGTGCGACCCATTTCAGATCGGATTGCTCCGCAAACGCTGCAAGCACTCGCTCTCCGCCGTGTCCGTACACGATATGGATGCCCTTTGGCTGCAACGCACGCGCGGTGGCGATCACGTGATCGAGCATCGGTCGCCCGGCGATCGGATGCAGCACCTTGGGCAGGGCCGAACGCATGCGTTTGCCCTGTCCGGCAGCGAGGATGATGACGTGCAGCGGCGACGTGTTCGACATGGACTATCCGCGATCTTTGTTGTGCCGGGTATTCTACGGCGAAGCGACCGCTGGGTCGGTACCGGGTGCATCGGTTGCGGGCGGGCGTGTTGCCGGTTGTGGTTGTTTGAGATCAGGAGTCGATTCGCGCATGCGCATTCGTGTTGTGTTGCTGTCCTTGGTTGGCTTGCTGTTGTTGGCAAGCGGACTGCTCACCGCGCGTCAAACGCACACAACTCAATCAATGGTGCCGGCGCATGCAGCAGCGCCGATGGCAACGGCAACGACAACGGCAACTACCGCAGAAGCATCACCGCCCTGGATCGCAGCTCACTACTTTGGTCGTCATTGGCCGAAAAACTTCCTCAACGGTTATCGACGCAATGAGGCTGCAGGTGATTTTCGACAATTACGCGAGGAAGGGTTTAACACCGTCATCCTGCTGGTGCCGTGGGCGGAGCTGCAGCCGGATATCTCCACCTGTTGTCGTTTCGATGCACGCGCGTTTGCGCGGCTGCGCTACCTGATCGATCAAGCCGACGTAGCAGGGCTGCGGGTCATCCTGCGCGTGGGTTACTACTGGAGTTTTGCCGCCGACGGACTTGATGTGCGCTACCAGCGGCTACTCAACGATTCGTCGCTGAGACCGACTTGGATCGCCTTTCTGCGCGAGGTGCAGACCAAGCTGGCGTCGCGCCCGGCAGTGGTAATGAGTTTCATGAGTTGGGAAGACCTGCCGCTGCAGTTGATCGATCCATCTGCGCGCAGCCTCTACAACACGTATCTGCAGGCGCGGCAATTGCCGCCGCTGGCTGCCAAAAAACGTCTGCCCAAGCGCGAGAACGCCGGCATGGAGCGCTTTCTTGGTTATTGGGACTGGTTGCTGGTCAATCGCATTGTGGTGCCGGCAAGTCGCATCTTGCCCGGTGTTTCATTCGAGTCGCGGATCGACAGCGATGCAGTCACCGAAACCGGCGCCGGCGGCAAGCCGTCGACGCGTTGGATCAACCACAAGAGCACGTACTTCATTTCTGGCGCGCGCGCGGCAGTATTTTACTGGGCGCCGTTCTGGGGCGCGGACAATCGCGGCGAATTGGTGCAGGCCGATCGTGCGCTGCAACTGCTGCAACAATTGCTGGACGTGGTTGCCGCACAGGTGCACGGCCAGCCGCTATTCATCGATCAACTCAACGTGGTCGATAACACGGCCGGGTTCGATCACAACGCGCGGATTGATCCGCAGCAGATTGGTCGCTTTCTTGCGCAGCTTCCATGCACGCTAAAGCGAAACCACGTAATTGGCTACGGCATCTGGACCGAGCGCGACTATCGCGAGAGTTCGATCTACAACCCATCCTTCGCCTATGGCATGGAAGACTGGACCTTTGCCCACGCATCAAGTGCAGGCGCTGCGGGGCTGCAAGCAGTGCCAGGCGGTGACAATGAATTGCACATGCATGCAGGCGATTTGCTGACGCAGATCATTCCCATCGGCCGTGGTCGCAATGGGTTGCCGTACCACACCTGCGTCACTGCTATCGCCAAAGCGCCGTCAACCCTGCACGTGGACATCGGCGCAGGCGAAACGCTGTTGCATTTCTTCCATCGCGGAAGCCAGGAGGTGTGCGCTGCGGTGGGAATGGTGCCGCCATCGGATGCGGCAGTGACACTGCGGTTGCGACTGGGGTCAGGCGATCTCGCCGTGCGCGATGTGTACCTGTTCGACCACATCCAGCGTGGCGACGTGCGCGACACATCCGGCGCAGGAGGCAGCATGCTTCAGTCGCTGCGCTCGACCAATCTTGCCATGCGCGATGCCAAGTTGCGCTGCCCGGCGCGGTAGTCGTTGGCATCTGCGACAATCCAGCAAGCCCACGCGGCAATCATCGATGACCGTGAGCACCCCCGATCGACGCGACTCGCTACCTGTCAGTCGGGTCCAGCATGCCGACGTTGCGCCCGCCTCCATTGCGAAGCGCGGAGGCCGCTACGCTTGCCGCGACGTTGATGGGCACTCTCTTGATGACGTGACACGCCATTGAGCCGGTCGCTGATCCAGCGCCGCATGCTGCCGCGTTGGTTGCTGGCAGCGGGCCTGATCGCCTGCGTGATCGGGCTCGTGCATGCGCGGATGTGGCAGGTGCTGCCGGTGTATCACTGCGCCGAACTGTTCGGAATTGGCAGCGTGCTGTCCGTTATCGCCTGGGCTTTGGCCCGACTGACGCGGATGTCGCTCGCGACTGCGTTACTTCTGGTCTGGCTGCTGGCGCTGGTTTGCTTAGTCGGCATTGTTCCCGTGCTGGCCACGCTGCTTTTGGCGCTGGCCGCGATTGCGATCGGTGGATGGTTCCTTGCTACACGCCGAACCCACGGCGGCGACGGCGCTTCAGACTTGTCGTTGGAGATATTGATCGGTTTGGCATTGATCGCTGGCGTGGCCGGCTGGCTGCTGCCGCTCCCGATCTTCCTGCGGCCGCTATGGATCGGCGTGCTGCTGCCGGTCGCGCTGCGATGGCGTGCGCTGGGTGATCTACTTCGCTCACTGCAAAATGGCTGGAAGTCCGCTACAGCGCGTGCGCCGTGCATGTCGTCGATCGCCTTGCTTGCTCTTGGGCTGGCGTCGCTGGCGACGTGGTTGCCGACCATGCAGTTCGACGATCTTGCTTATCACGTCGGTCTGCCTTGGCAATTGCAATTGCACGCGCGCTACCAGCTCGACCCATCGACGCAGGTGTGGGCGCTGGCGCCTTGGTCGAGCGATGTGCTGCACGGGCTCGTGCAACTGCTGGCCGGTCGCGAATCGCGCGGTGCGATGAACACGCTGTGGCTTGCGTTGTCGGCAAGTTTCATTTGGCAATTGGCGCGGACGTCCGGCGCTTCTGTGCGTCTGCGCTGGGTGGCGGTCACGCTCTACGCCAGCCTGCCGATGACAGCGGCATTGCTGGGCGGCATGCAGACCGAGAACGCGGGCACTGCTGCGGTGCTCGCGTTGGCGTGGATGGTGCAGCGCGCGGGGGTCGCAGATCGCGCGCACATGATGCTTCCGATTGCAGTTGCGAGTGCGTTTCTGCTTGCGCTCAAGGCCAGCGGCATCGTGTTCGTACTTCCGTTGTTGCTGTGGCTGGCGTGGCAGTGGCGACGCGAATTGCCTTGGCGGGTGTTGCCGCGTTCACTGTTGCTGGCTGTGCTGGTTGGCGGATCGAGTTACGTCTATGCCGCCATCATCACCGGCAATCCAGTGTTGCCGTTGTTCAACGGAATTTTCCACTCAGCGTACTTCGATCTGGTGAATTTCACCGATCCGCGCTGGCACGCAGGCTGGAACCCGGCGCTGCCGTGGAACCTCAGCTTGCATACGTCACGCTATGCCGAAGGCTGGGATGGCGCAGCCGGCTTCAACCTGGTTGCACTCGCGGGCGCACTGTTGCTGGCGTTGTGGCGACGACGCACACGCGCGTTGGCGCTGGTTGCCGTGCTGGTGTTTGCTGCAGCACTCACGCCGTTGCAATACCTGCGCTACGCACATCCGGCGATGGCACTAATGATTCCGGTGATGGTCGCTGGCGCACGTGTGGCGGTGCCGGCATCGCGGGTCGCGGCGCTCTGCCTTGCGCTAGCCGCGCTGAATTTCGCATACCAAGGCAATGCACACTGGACGCTGCGCAGCGGCGCGGTATTCGACGTATTGCGCGCGCATGGAGATGAGAAGCGCGTGCTGGCGGTGTGGGCGCCGGAGCGGTTGATCGCGGCTGCGGCGCGCACGAGATTGCCGGCCGGCGCGCGCATCCTGGCGAGCGATATCGAGCATCCGTTCGTCGCCGAACTCGCCGGCAATGGCCGCACGATTTCGTGGTACCACCAGGCATTGGCGAGTCAAGGTCGCGCGGCCGAATTCGATGGCAGCGGGGCGCAGTGGTTGGCGCTGTTTCGGCGCAATGCGATTTCAGCAGTGATGCTCGACGCCAACAGCGCGAGCGTCAGTCTGCGGGCTGGGTTGCAACGCGCAGGCGCGCGCAGGATGGCGTCGGAAGGTGAGGTCGAGCTGTGGTTGTTGCCGGCGGCCGAAGTGGTGCCGAAAGTAGACGACTCGCGCGAACTGATCGGGCCGAACTGACTTCGATCAGTGCTTCATGTTCTTGCGCAGACGCTCCAGCGCCTGCAGCTGCGCGGTGGCTTCCATCAGCCGCTGCTGCGCTTCTGCGATTTCCATGCCTTCGCCGCGATTGGCCAGTTCGCGCTCGGCTTCTTCCTTAGCCAGGCGCGCGGAATTCTCGTCCAGATCCTTGGCGCGAATCGCGGTGTCGGCCAGGATCGTCACCACCTGCGGCTGCACTTCGAGGATGCCGCCGGAGACGTAGAAGAATTGTTCTTCGCCACCTTCAAGGATCACTCGCACCTGACCCGGCTTGAGCCGAGTGATCAGCGGTGCGTGCCGCGGCGCAATTCCGAGCTCACCCATCTCGCCGGTGGCGATGACCATCGTTGCCACGCCATGGAAGATTTCTTCCTCGGCACTGACAATGTCGCATTGGATGGTAGCCATTAATCTCTCTCGCTTTGCTCGTTCGATGGGAACGGGGTACGTCAGAAGCAGGATACGAAACTAGAGTTCGAGGGCGCCGAAAGTCGTGACTCTCTTGGCTTTTCCGTTCCCTGTTCCCCGCTCCCTGCTTATTCAGCCCTTCTCAGCCATTTTCTTGGCTTTTTCCTGCGCTTCCTCGATGCCGCCTACCATATAGAACGCCTGCTCAGGCAGGTGGTCGCATTCGCCGTCGACGATCATCTTGAAGCCGCGGATGGTGTCTTTCAGCGACACGTACTTGCCCGGCGAGCCGGTGAACACTTCGGCCACGTGGAAGGGCTGCGAGAAGAAGCGCTCGATCTTGCGCGCGCGCGACACCGCCTGCTTGTCTTCTTCGGACAACTCGTCCATGCCCAGGATCGCGATGATGTCCTTGAGTTCCTTGTACTTCTGCAAGGTCTGCTGTGCGCGGCGCGCGGTGTCGTAGTGCTCGTTGCCGATCACGTTCGGATCCATCATGCGCGAGGTCGAATCCAGCGGATCGACTGCCGGATAAATACCGAGCGATGCGATCGAGCGCGACAGCGCCACGGTCGAATCCAGATGCGCGAAGGTGGTCGCAGGCGACGGATCGGTGTAGTCATCCGCGGGCACGTACACGGCCTGGATCGAGGTGATCGAGCCGGTCTTGGTCGAGGTGATGCGCTCCTGCAGCACGCCCATTTCTTCGGCCAGCGTCGGCTGATATCCGACTGCCGACGGCATGCGGCCCAGCAGTGCGGACACCTCGGTGCCGGCCAGCGTGTAGCGATAGATGTTGTCGACGAAGAACAGCACGTCGCGGCCCTTGCCGTTCTCGTCCTTTTCGTCGCGGAAATATTCGGCCATGGTCAGCCCTGTCAACGCGACGCGCAGACGGTTGCCCGGCGGCTCGTTCATCTGGCCGTACACCATCGCCACTTTCGACTCGCTAAGGTTGTCGAGCTTGATGACGCCAGCCTCGGCCATCTCGTGATAGAAATCGTTGCCTTCGCGGGTGCGCTCGCCGACGCCGGCGAACACCGACAGGCCGGCGTGCTGGGTCGCAATGTTGTTGATCAGCTCCAGCATGTTCACCGTCTTGCCCACGCCGGCGCCGCCGAACAGACCAACCTTGCCGCCCTTGGCAAACGGGCACATCAGGTCGATGACCTTGATACCGGTTTCCAGCAGCTCCTCGGCGGCCGCTTGTTCGGCATAGGCGGGGGCTTCACGATGGATTTCCCAATGGTCGGTGGCCTCGATCGGACCGACCTCGTCAATCGGCTCGCCGAGCACATTCATGATGCGGCCCAGCGTTCCGGCGCCGACCGGTACCGACACGGCCTTGCCAGTGTTGTTGGCAATCAGGTTGCGCTTGAGGCCGTCGGTGGAACCCAGCGCAATCGTGCGCACGATGCCGTCGCCCAATTGCTGCTGCACTTCAAGCGTGATCGCGGTGCCATCGATCTTGAGTGCGTCGTAGATCTTCGGCACGTTCTCGCGCGGGAATTCTACGTCGACGACCGCGCCGATGATTTGTACGACTTTGCCCTGGTTCATTTGTGTCACTCCAGTGGATCTCGAATTTCTTGGGGAGGGAACGGGGATCGGGTACTTGGAAGGAAAAAGCGGCAGTGCGCTATGATTTCCGTTCCATGTAACCGGTGTCCTGTTCCGCGTTTAAACGGCCGCCGCGCCGCCGACAATCTCGCTAATTTCCTGCGTGATCGCGGCCTGGCGAGCCTTGTTGTAGATCAGGTTGAGCGTGTCGATCAGCTTGTTGGCGTTGTCGGACGCGGCCTTCATTGCCACCATGCGCGCTGCGTGTTCTGACGCGATGTTTTCCAGCAACGCCTGGTACACCAGCGATTCGACGTAACGCGTCATCACGTCCTTGAGGATGGATTCGGCGTCGGGTTCGTAGAGGTAGTCCCACTCATAACGCGATTCCAGCGCATCCGACGACGGCAGCGGCAGCAGCTGGTCGAGCGTGCTCTTCTGCGTCATGGTGTTGACGAAATCGTTGTAGCACAGCAGTACGCGATCGATGCGGCCTTCGCTGTAACCGTCCAACATCACCTTGATCACGCCGATCAACTGATCGCTGTGCGGCCGCTCGCCGAGGTGGCTGACGGTTGCCAGCACGTTGACCTTGAGCCGCCGGAAGTACGCGATCGCTTTCTGCCCGATGCAGACCAGATCGACTTCGACGCCCTGATCCTGCCATTGGCGGATGTCTGCCAGCATCTTGCGGAACAAGCTGGAGTTCAGGCCGCCAGCGAGACCGCGATCGGTGGAAATCACGATGTAACCGACGCGCTTGACCTGCTCACGCTCGACCATGAACGGATGCGTGTATTCGGTGTTGGCCTGCGCGATGTGGCCGATCATCTGCCGCATCAGCCGCGCATACGGACGCGAAGATTTCATGCGCTCCTGAGCCTTGCGGATCTTCGATGCCGAGACCATTTCGAGCGCGCGCGTGACCTTGCGGGTGTTCTGCACGCTCTTGATCTTGGTTTTGATTTCGCGGCCGCCAGCCATTGCGTCTTCCCGGTTTCAGTAATGCGTGGAGATCAGTAGCTGCCGGTCGCCTTGAACTCGGCGATGCCCTTCTTGAACGTAGCCTCGATCTCGTCGTTCCAGTCGCCGCTGCCGACGATCTTGTCCATCAGCGCGGATTGCGTGTTGGCAAAATGCGCGTGCAGGCCGGATTCGAACGGCAGGATCTTCGGCATCGGAACATCGTCGAGATAGCCTTCGTTGACCGCGTAGATCGACAGCGACATCTGCGCGATCGACATCGGCGCGTACTGCTTCTGCTTCATCAGCTCGGTGACGCGCTGACCGCGCTCGAGCTGCTTGCGGGTCGCCTCGTCGAGGTCGGACGCGAACTGCGCGAATGCCGCGAGTTCGCGATACTGCGCCAGCGCAATGCGGATGCCGCCCGAGAGCTTCTTCATGATCTTGGTCTGCGCCGCGCCACCGACGCGCGAGACCGAGATGCCGGCGTTTACGGCCGGGCGAATGCCGGCGTTGAACAAGTCGGTTTCCAGGAAGATCTGGCCATCGGTGATCGAGATCACGTTGGTCGGCACGAACGCGGACACGTCGCCGGCCTGGGTTTCGATGATCGGCACCGCGGTCAGCGACCCGGTCTTGCCCTTGATTTCGCCGTTGGTGAACTTCTCGACGTATTCCTCGTTGACGCGCGCAGCGCGTTCGAGCAAACGGGAGTGCAAATAGAACACGTCACCCGGATACGCTTCGCGGCCCGGCGGGCGGCGCAGCAGCAGCGAGATCTGGCGATAGGCGACGGCCTGCTTGGACAGATCGTCGTAGATGATCAGCGCGTCTTCACCGCGATCGCGCCAGTACTCGCCCATCGTGCAACCCGAGTAGGGCGCGACGTACTGCATTGCGGCCGACTCGGATGCACCGGCCGCGACCACGATGGTGTGCGCCATCGCATCGTGTTCCTCAAGCTTGCGCACGACGTTGGCAATCGAGCTGTTCTTCTGCCCGATGGCGACGTACACGCACTTCACGCCCGTGCCCTTCTGGTTGATGATCGCGTCGATCGCCATCGCGGTCTTGCCGGTCTGGCGATCGCCAATGATCAGCTCGCGTTGGCCACGGCCGACCGGGATCATCGCATCGACCGACTTGTAACCGGTCTGCACCGGCTGCGATACCGACTTGCGCCAGATCACGCCTGGCGCGACTTTTTCCACCGGCGCGGTGAGCTTGCTATCGATCGCACCCTTGTCATCGATCGGCTCGCCCAGTGCGTTGACCACGCGCCCCAGCAGCTCGGGGCCGATCGGCACTTCGAGGATGCGGCCGGTGGTCTTGGCGGTCTCGCCTTCGCGCAGATGCTGGTAGTCGCCCAACACCACGGCGCCGACCGAGTCGCGCTCCAGGTTCAATGCCAGGGCGAAGGTTGGCGTGCCATCGGCAGTCGCCGGCAGTTCGATCATCTCGCCCTGCATCGCATCGGCCAGGCCGTAGATGCGCACGATGCCGTCGGACACCGAGGTAATGGTGCCTTCGTTGCGCGCATCCGAGGCGAGCTTGACCTTCTCGATCCGGTTGCGGATGAGCTCGCTGATTTCGGACGGGTTGAGCGTAGTGGTTGTCATTGTCATTTCCTTGGTCGAGCGTCGCGGTGTGCGGCGCGCGGAGTTTCTATTCGGTAACGGGGACTGGGAACGGGTGACGGTTTAAGCAAACGCGCTTCAATCTGCGTGTTGGTTCCCTGTTCGCCGCTGTCTAATCCCTGCTTTAATTCACTGCGCCAGCGCCGTCTCCAGCCGCGCCAACTTGCTGCGCAACGAGCCGTCAATCACTACTTCGCCGGCGTCGATGATCGCGCCGCCGATGAGGTCTGCATCCACTTTTGTCTGCACTTCCACTTCGCGGCCAAAACGCCGCTTGAGCGCGGCCTGCAACTTGCTGACTTCGGCTGCATCCATCGGCGTGGCCGAGGTAATGGTTGCCTTGACCACACGCTCGGCATCGGCGCGCGATTGCTCGTACAGCGCGGCAATTTCCGGCAATTGCTGCAGCCGCGTGTTGTCGGCCAACACTGCGAGGAAGCGACCGAACTCTGATTGCGCCTGCGCATCCGGCGGTAGCAGTAAGGTCACGGCATCGTCGGCGGTCAGGCCGGGATTGCTCAGCACCGCACGCATGCGTGAATCAGCGGCCAGCTGCGCGGCAAAGCCGAGTTGCGCCGACCATTGCGGCAATTGCGCGTGCTGCTGCGCCAACGCAAAGGCCGCGCGCGCATACGGACGGGCGAGGGTCAGCGCGCTGCTCATCCGATTTCCGCGGCCAGCTCGTCCAGCAACGCCTGATGCGCGCTCGGGTCGATTTCTCGCTTGATCAGGCGCGAGGCGCCGGCAACTGCCAGCGAGGAGACCTGCTTGCGCAGTTCCTCGCGGGCACGGTTGGCGGCGGCCGCGATTTCTGCTTCGGCCAGCGTCTTCTGACGACCGCCTTCGGCAATCGCCTCGGACTTCGCCGTCTCGATCATCTGGCTGGCGCGCACATGCGCCTGATCAATGATCTCGGTGGCCTTGACCCGCGCCTCGCGGACCACTTCATTGACCTGATCCTGCGCCTGCGCGAGATCACGCTGACTGCGGTCGGCAGCAGCGAGACCTTCGGCAATCTTCTTTTGCCGTTCCTCGATCGCCGCCATCAACGGCGGCCAGATGAATTTCATCGTGAACCAGATCAGCAGCACGAACGACAGTGCCTGACCCAGCAACGTCATGCCAATTTCCATGACACCTTCCTATTGCGCAGGACACGCGGATGCGTATCCATGGTGACGCCCGCCGAGGCGGGCGCGATTACGTGAGAATCAGCCGAGCTTGGACAGCAGCGGGTTGGCGAATGCGAAGAACAGCGCCATCGCCAAGCCGATAATGAACGAGGCATCGATCAGGCCGACCAGCAGGAACATGCGGCCCTGCAACATCGGCACGAGCTCAGGCTGGCGCGCGGCGGCTTCGAGGAACTTGGAGCCCATGATGCCGATACCGATGCACGCGCCGAGTGCGCCGAGGCCGATCATCAGGCCGATGCCAACCGCAGTGCTGGCCTGGATGAGAGCGATGAATTGATGCATGTCCATGATTTTCCTTTCTTCGAGCAGTAGTGGGAACGGTTAAGGGGAGATGCGAGGGAGACAGCGAGAAGATCAGTGGTGGTCGTGCGCCATCGAGATGTAAACCACCGACAGCACCATGAAGATGAAGGCCTGCAGCACGATGATCAAAATGTGGAAAATTCCCCATCCAAGACCAAAAAGTACGCCGGGCACAAAGGTGATCCATGATGCAAACAGGCCCGCGATCAACATGAAGACCAATTCGCCCGCATACATGTTGCCGAACAGTCGCATCGACAACGACACCGGTTTGGACAGGTATTCAACCAGGTTGAGGATCACGTTCGGGATCACCATGGCGATCTTTCCGAACGTACCTTCGCTATGGAACGGCGCGGTCAGTAGTTCCTTGCCAAAGCCGCCGAAGCCCTTGGCTTTGACCGAGTAGAACAACGTGAGCAGGAACACCGCGAGCGCCATCGCGACCGTGGTGTTGAGGTCTGCCGTGGGCACCATGCGGAAGAAGGTGTGATGCGCGACTTCCTGGCCGCGGAACAAGGTGACCAGGCCGCTGCCGATATCCAGCGGCAGCAGGTCCATCGTGTTCATGAAGAGCACCCACATGAAGATCGAGAGTGCGAGCGGCGCGATGAAACGAGGATCGCCGTGGAAGACATCCTTGACTTGGCCGTCGACGAACTCGATCACCATCTCGACGAACGCCTGGCCCTTGCTCGGCACGCCCGACGTCGCGCGGCGCGCATACAAGCCGAACCACAGGCAGAACACCAGGCCCAGGCCGATCGAAACCAGCCACGAATCCCAATGGAAATTGCCGCCCAGCACCATTCCCGAGTTGTGGGTCAAGTGATGGGTGATGTATTCCGACAAACCGCCGGCGGCGCCCTGCTCTGTGCTCACTGTTTTGTACTCATGGAATGGAAGTCACGCGTTCAATTTCGCAGCAAACAGGAAAGCCATGGTCGCGACCACTGCACCAACCAGCAGCGGCAGCGGCGGCAGTGCGAGCCGCACCAGCGCGATATACAGCGTGCCGAGAATCAACACCCACTTCAGCGCCATCCCGGTCAGCATGCGCAGCAATACGACAGTTGGCGGCATCGGTCGCGCGGTGAACGCGCGCAATGCCAGCGCCCCACTCCCCAACACCACCGCCCCACCGCCCATGCCCGCCGCTATCGCCGAGTGCGTGCCCTGCACCAGGAACGCCAGCGCAACCGAGCAGGCAACCAGCAGCTGGACCAGAACGATGCGGAGCGCTAAACGCCGCCCCGTAACCAGGGAATTCAGCACGCGAGCGCCTGTTGGAATGGATGGAGCGAGCAAAAACGGCCCCGCCAAGCCCCAAAAGTATAGCAGGCAGGGAAAATCGACGGCAAGCGTTCGCTAAGACTATTGATCCATGCGGCTTAGCGGAAGGGTCCTAGCGCAGAACCAGAACGTACAGCGTCAAGTTGAGATCAACTCGATTTCTTTGGCAAATACAGGTCGGTGATCGTGCCCTCGTAGACCTCGGCCGCCATCGCCACCGACTCGCTCAAGGTCGGATGCGGATGAATGGTGTGGCCGATATCGGCCGCCTCACAACCCATTTCGATGGCCAGCGCGAGTTCGGCGATCAGCTCGCCGGCATGCACGCCAACAATGCCCGCGCCAATGATGCGCTCGGAATCCGAATCGAAGAGGAGCTTGGTGAAACCCTCAGTGCGACCGATGCCGATCGCCCGCCCAGACGCCGCCCACGGAAATTTGCCGACGCCGATCTTTAAATTCTTGGCCTTGGCCTCGGTCTCGGTCACACCAACCCAAGCGATTTCGGGATCGGTGTAGGCAACAGATGGAATCACCCGCGCCGTCCATTCACGCTTCTCACCCGCCGCGACTTCAGCAGCCAGCTTGCCTTCGTGCGTGGCCTTGTGCGCCAACATCGGATTGCCGACTAGATCGCCGATCGCGAAGATATGCGGAACGTTGCTGCGCATCTGCCGATCGACCGCGATGAAACCGCGCTCGGCAACGGTGACGCCGGCCTTGTCGGCATCGAGCTTGCCGCCATTGGGCACGCGACCAACCGCTACAAGCACGCGATCAAACACCGTTGACTCGGGCGCCTTCTCGCCCTCAAAGGTCGCGGTCAATCCTTTTTTGGATGCCTCGACCTTTGTGACTTTGGTGTTGAGATGGATCGCGACGCCCTGCTTCTTCAATCGATCCGCCAATGGTTTTACGAGATCGGTATCGGTGCCTGGCATCAGTTGGTCCAGCAACTCGACCACGGTGACCTCGCTGCCGAGGCCGTGGTACACGGTCGCCATTTCCAGTCCGATGATGCCGCCGCCGACCACCAACAATTTTTTCGGAATATCCGCGAGCGCCAACGCATCGGTGGAATCCATCATGCGCGGGTCGTCCCACGGGAACCCCGGCAATTTCAGCGCTTGCGAGCCAGCGGCGATGATGCAGTGCTCGAACTGCAGAAGTTGTGTGCCAGCATCGCCAGCGATTTCGATTTCGTGCGGTGAGACAAACCGACCGACGCCATGCACCACACGCACCGTGCGCTGCTTGGCCATGCCGCTCAATCCGCGCGTGAGCTGGCCGACCACTTTGTCCTTGTAGCTGCGCAACGCATCCAGGCTGATATGCGGCGCGCCGAAGGTGATGCCGAAGGTTTTCGCATGCGCCGCCTCCGCGATTACCGCAGCGGCATGCAGCAACGCCTTGGATGGAATACAGCCCACATTGAGGCAGACACCTCCCAACGTGGGATGCCGTTCAATCAGAACAGTATCCAAGCCCAGATCGGCGGCACGGAAGGCGGCCGTGTAACCGCCGGGACCAGCGCCAAGCACAACCAGAGCGCAGGTGATATCTGGTTTGCGGCCGCTATCTGCAGCGGCTTGAGTGGCGGCGGACGAGGAAGCTGCAGCAGCCGCGCCACGCTCGTCCCCGCCGCCACCATCAGTAGCAGGTTGCTTTGAAGGAGCGCCATTCTCGCTCGTGGGAGCCGCCGCACGTTTCTGACTCTCACTTTTTTGGCCAGAGTCCGCGCGCGTTGCAGACGCAGACGAATCTTCGACCTCAACCACCGCCACCACACTGCCTTCCGCCACCGCATCGCCCAACCTGACCTTGATCTCGCGCACGATGCCGGCGACGCTGCTTGGCACTTCCATGGTCGCCTTGTCCGACTCCAGAGTGACGATGCCCTGATCCTTGGCGATACGCTCGCCGACCGCCACTAGCACCTCGATCACCGGCACGTCGCTGTAACCGCCGATATCCGGCACCTTGATCTGGGTTTGCGTGGGCATGGGCGCTCCGATGACGTGGGCGGCGCGCGCGACGCTGCATGGTCGAGAGCTGCCGGAACGGGAATTCAAAGGATAGCGTATCCGTGCACGCCGCCTATCCACGCACGCCGGATCCAGGCCGATGCATTGGCAAGCTGCTGCGCTGCTTTTCAACCGCCAGAAACGACGATGCCGGGCAGCAAGCCCGGCACCGGATTCGTTTCAATCACGCGCGCATCGACTAGCGCAGACGGTTTACTTCTTCGACGGCGGAGACTGCGCCGGGACTGCGGGACAGGTCGCGGCGATACGCTGAACATTGGTGTTCAACGCATCAGCGGCAGCGCGGATGTCCGTCTCACGAGCCTTCACGCGATCCTGCGCCAAGGCGCCAATGCGCTTGCCGATTTCCGGCTGAAGTCGGGTGAGCTTCTGCGCGGCCGGCGATTGCATGAACGCGATGACTTGCTTCATTTCGTCATCGGTGAACATGTCCGCATAGACCTTGATCGCGTCGGTCCGGAACTTGGCATCGGCCATACCGGCGAAGATACCGTTCATCTTGGCCTGGAAAGACTTCGCTTCCGGCTCTAGCGCCGGGCACGAAGACTTGGCACCAAGGCCTTCGCCGATGCTACCCATTACATTGGCCATGATGCCGCCCTGCATCGACTTGAACACAGTCGCAGGCTCGCTGAGGTCGTACATCTTGGCAGCTAACTGCATATGGGCCGGCGACGCGTTCTGCGCCATGCTGACCGGGGATGCCAGCAGCAGTGCCAGCGCGGAATATTTCAACAGACGCATTCGTGTCTCCAGAAGGAAGGGCGGGCTTTGTGGACGCGCATCCTAACCTGTGACCGCGGATCAGGGGTGAAAGTTGCGTTCAGTGCTTCGGGCGGCGTTCATGCCTTGGGCGCGAACTCGTCCTCGGGTACCCGCGGCGGGGTCTCTTTGACAGGGCTGATCACATCGTCGGCTGCATCGTTGCTGGCAAGTGATTTATCCGAAGGCTGCGCCGCTTCAACTTTGGCTTCCCTGCGCGGCTGACGATCATGCAGCAGATCCTGCGCCGCTTCGCTCTCCACCCCGAACAGGCTGCGGACATGGAGATCGCGCTGCGGGAATGGAATCTCGATGCCATGCTTCTTCAGCGCCGTCTCCAGCGCCCAGTTATAGGCGGCCTTGACCGACGCCGGTCGCTTGGTAGCTTCGGCGGTCAGCCACACCACCAGTTCGAAATTCAGGCTGCTGTCACCAAATTCGACCAGCCACACTTTGGCCCCGCGCGGACCGTCGTTGCTGAGGGTAAATGGCACTTCGGCCGCAGCTTCCAGCGCGGCCTTTTTCACTAGCTCCTTGTCGGTGCCGTAGGCCACGCCGAACGGAATATGTGTGCGCCGCAAGGCTTCGTTGTGGGTCCAGTTGACCACGCGCCCGGTGACGAACTCCGAGTTGGGAACCAGGATCTCGATGTTGTCGTTGGTGGTGATGCGGGTCGCGCGCATGTTGATATCGCTGACCTCACCATGCACGCCCGAGGCCAGTTCGACGAAATCGCCGACCTTCAACGAGCGATCGAACAGCAGGATCAAGCCCGAAATGAAGTTGCTGAAGATCGCCTGCAAGCCAAAGCCCAGGCCGACACCGATCGCACCGGCGACCACTGCAAACTTGCTGATCGGAATACCGATCACGCTCAGTGCCACCATCAGGCCGATGGCAATGACGATGTACTTGACGATGCGCGAAACGGTGTAGATCGCAGCGCGGGTATTGACCTCGCGCTGTCGGGCATAACGCACGAATCCGCGCTGCAGCAGCCGCGTCAACAACCACACGCCCAACAGCACAAAAATCGCGGCGATCACACCGCCAACCACGATCGAAAAGCCGCCGAACTTGATCTCGTAGTCGAGAAAATCGTCGATACCGTTCGACACCGAGGCCGCAGCAGCGTCCGCATGTTGCTCCAGACCGCTTTTGCCGGCAGCCATGGCCAGCATCGCCAGATCGATCACAGGAGAATCCTGCGCAGATCACCCAGCACGCTGGCCAGATAGCTGGTGAAGCGCGCCGCCGCGGCGCCGTCGATCACCCGGTGGTCGTAGCTCAATGACAATGGCAGCAACAGCCGCGGCTCGAACTCCGTGCCGTTCCAGACTGGCTTCATCGCGCTCCGCGAGACACCGAGGATGGCGACTTCAGGCGCATTGATGATCGGCGTGAATGCGCTGCCGCCGATGCCACCGAGCGACGAAATCGAAAAGCATCCGCCCGCCATCTCGGCCGGCCCCAGCTTCTTGTCGCGCGCCTTGCCGGACAGTTCCGCCAGCTCGTGCGACAGATCGATCAGTCCTTTCTGATCTGCGTTGCGGATCACCGGCACCATCAGGCCATCTGGCGTGTCGACCGCAATGCCGATATGGAAGTATTTTTTCAGTATCAGATTCTCGCCATCAAGGGAGGAGTTGAACGCGGGATATTTCTTCAGCGCGGCAACCACGGCCTTGATCAGGAACACCAACGGCGTGACCTTGACCTCCTTCTGCTCCTCGCCGAGACGCTTGCGGAACGCCTCCATTTCGGTGATATCGGCCTCGTCGAACTGGGTGACGTGCGGGATCATCGCCCAGTTGCGCGCAAGGTTGGCGCCGGCGAGTTTCTTGATGCGCGACAGCGGCTGGCTTTCGATTTCACCAAATTTCGCAAAGTTGACTTTGGGCCATGGGATAAGCCGCAGCCCCAAATTTTCGCCGCCCCCACCGCTACCCAAAGCCAAAGATTTCGAACCCCCACCCTCCATCGCCGACTTCACAAACGCCTGCACATCCTCCTTTGCAATCCGCCCGCCTTGCGCCGAGCCCTGCACACGCGACAGATCCACGCCAAGCTCGCGCGCAAATAGCCGCACCGCCGGCGAGGCGTGCGGCACCTTGTCCGGCGCCACCGCACTTGCATCAAATGCGACCGGCGGCGTGCGCGGGCCGGCAATTTCGGGATCGACCAGCGCATCCTCGGATACGGGAGAATGCTCGACGCGCGCATCGTTATGGGTTGAGGCGCTTTCGGATGTCTCCTCGCCAGGCGCGCCCGCCGCCGCCTGCGACTTCGATTCGGGCTTCGCTGCGTCGGCCTTTGGCACCTCAGGTTTAGGCACTTCGGGTTTCACCGGTGCAGCGTTGGGCTTGTCGGCGTCGGAAGCTGGTGGTTTTTCGCTGGGCGAGGCTGCGCCAACTGCGGATTGCTTCGGCGCATCGGCGCCCGCAGCGTCGGCCATCTCGATCACCGCAACCACATCGTTCTCCGACAACGTATCGCCAACCTTGACCTTGAGCTCCTTGACGATGCCGGCGAACGGGGCAGGCACCTCCATCGTCGCCTTGTCCGATTCCAGCGTGATCAGACCTTGATCCTTGCCGACGGTATCGCCAACCGCGACCAGCACCTCGATGACCGGCACGTCGTCATAACCGCCGATATCGGGGACACGCGCTTCCTTGATCTGGGCCATGACTGTCTCCGGACGCCGTCGTCTATGTGATGACCTATTGTGGCCGCGATAGGCCAGCAGACCAAATCGGCGCTTGCCGACATGTGAATCCGTGCGCAACACGATGCCTTCGCCGCGTTGTAGGCTGCGCTTTTCCAGCCGGAGTCCACGCATGTCCCATTCGCCGCTCGCAATCGCCTGCCTGCTTTCCTTCGCCGCGCCCGTGGCGCTTTGCGCCGATGCACCGGTCACTCCCACTACACATGTGGCCGTCACCGCCGCGCGTTTGATCCAACCCGAATCGGGCAAGGCGCTGGAACATCCGGTGGTGTTGATCGATGGCGAGAAGATCGTCGATGTCCGCAGTGGCGGCACGATTCCCGATGGCTATCGCAAAATCGATCTTGGCAATGCGACCTTGCTGCCGGGTTTGATCGATTGCCATGTACATCTGGGTGGCGACCCGACCGACAGCTCGGGAAATTATTATGAAGACGCGCTCAAGCGCAGCGACATCGACAGTGCTGTGGTTGCCGGCAAGCACGCGCGCGACACCTTGATGGCCGGGTTCACCACCGTGCGCAATGTCGGTTCCGGCAGCTACATCGACGTCGCGCTGCGCAACGCGATCGACCGCGGCGACCTGCAAGGCCCGCGCATTCTGGCCGCGACCATTCCGCTCGGGGCTACTGGCGGCCATGCCGACGGTTCGACCGGATTCTCGCCATGGCTGGAGGATCGCCAACCCGGCGCCGTGGTCGATGGCGTGGACGCGATCCGCCACCAGATCCGCGAGGAAGTGAAGCACGGCGCCGACTTGATCAAGTTCATGGCCAGCGCCGGCGTGCTCAGCGCCGAGGCCTCGGTCGGCGCGCCACAGTATTCGCAGGAAGAAATGAACGCAGTGGTCGACGAAGCGCATCGCTGGGGCAAGAAGGTGGCCGCGCATGCGCATGGCGCCGAGGCGATCAAGATGGCGATTCGCGCCGGGGTCGACTCGGTCGAGCATTCCAGCCTGATCGACGCCGAAGGCCTGAAGCTGGCCAAGGCACACGGCACGTATCTGGTGATGGATATCTACAACGACGACTACATCCTGTCCGAATACACGCGGCTGGGCTATCCAGCGCAGATGATCGCCAAGGAAAAACTGGTGGGTCGCGAGCAGCGCGAGAATTTCCGCAAGGCCGTGCAGGCCGGCGAGAAGATGGCGTTCGGCACCGACGCCGGCGTCTATCCGCACGGCTGGAACGCGCGCCAGTTCGGCAAGGAAGTCGAATGGGGCATGACTTCGATGCAGGCGATCCAGTCCGCGACCACCATCGCCGCCGACCTGCTTGGCCGCAGTGACAGCGTGGGCGCAGTAAGACCCGGGTTTTTCGCCGACATCATCGCAGTCAAGGGCGACCCACTGGCCGACGTGCATGCGCTGCAGCAGGTCGACTTCGTGATGAAGGGCGGCGAGGTGGTAAAGAACACGCTGGCGAATGGAAACTAGCTGAAGCCTTTTTCTAGGCAAAAAAAACCCTTCCCGGCTAGGGAAGGGTTTGGGTTGCGCAAATCACCGGTTGGACGTGCAATCCACCGGGAAGGCTCATTCAAGCCCGAAGCACGGAAGCCCATTCAAAGCCCGGCGCTCGCACCGGTCTTCAAATCAGATGGATGCACGGATCGCGCCGAAGGTTTAATGCGCTGTTATCTTTCTCGCATTTCGCCTTCGACGCGCCGCAACCACCACGTCAGGATTGACCGCGCGCTTTGCGGAAAGTTCGGCTCACTGCGCCGCAGTGGGCAGTGACGGCGCTGCTGGCACCGGAGCCAATGGCGCATTCGCGGTCGGATTGTCCTGGTTTTCCGCAAGCCACAGCATCGAGTTGTGCACGCGGGTGTAGCCGCTGGGATGATCGTAGAACACGATTTCCTCCAAGGGGCCGGGGCGCAATTTGCGATAGGTGGACAATCGCATCGCCGACATCGCAAACCCATTCGGCTCGCGTGCCGCATCCAGTCCAAACGCATCAGCCTCCGCTTCGGCCTGGCGCGTGATCGAATTACTGATCGGCGTTGCCACCAGGAAAAACACCGAAAGCCAGATCAGGGCCATTGGCAGGGCAGCAGGATCGTCGCGCCCGCGCAGACCCAATCGCGGCCCCCAACGAGCCAACGACCAGTCCAGCGCGCAATGGGTAAAGTAAAAGCCCAGCCCAATCATCAACGTGAAGTAGATCGACAGGCGCAGGCTGTGGTTGAGCACGTAGTGGCCCATCTCGTGCCCGAGTACCGCCTTGATCTCGGGCAGCGAGGTCTTCTGCAGCAGATTGTCGTTGAGGTTGACGCGGGTGGTGCCGAGGAATCCCGACACGTTTGCACTGACTCGCGTGGTCTGCTTCGACGCATCAAACCATTCGACGTGTTCAGTAGGAACGCGGTTGGCGCGCGCCAGTGACAGCACCGCTTCGCGCACCGGTCCTTCCGGCAACGGTTTGAAATCGTTGAACAGCGGCGAGATGAAGACCGGAAACAGCATCGACAGCACCAAGCTGAACACGCCCGCAGCCAAGGTGGCCCAGACCCACCAGTGCGATCCCAGACGCCGCACCAGCGCGTACAGCCCGCTGATGATCAAGGGCATCAAGATCACAGCGACCATCAGACCCTTGGACGATTCGAGCAACCAGCCGCCGGTGGTCAGGTTCGACAGCCCGTACTGATGCTCGCGCAGGAAGTCGGTGTAGTAGCTCAGCGGCAGGCCGATGACGAAGGTGACCAGCAACCACAACAACGCGTACAGCGCAGTCGCCAGCCACGGTTGGCTGACCGCGCGCTGCGAGAAATCGCGCAATCGCACCGAGATGCCGCTGATCAGCAGGAACACAGAGACCGCAACACCAAACAGAAATCCCCACAGCTGCAGCCAGTAGCCGCCTTCGAAGTAGGCATCGGATTGCGCGCGTTGCTGCGGCGACAACAGGTCGAGATACGCCTGGGTCGCCTTGTCGGCATCAAAACCCTGGCCGGGCCGCGCCGCATCAGGAATCTGCAATCCGGGCGGAAAATCGCGCGCACTGATCGGCACGGTGGACGTTGCTTGCGTTGCCGATGCCGTCTCCGGGGCGGCGGACACCGCTCCGCATACGCACAACAGCCACATGCACAGCACAGCTGCGATCAGTTGTCGCATCATTTTATTGCTCCCCGGAGCACCGTCGGTACCGTTGCGGTACCGGCTTGACCCATGCCCGCAGCTTGCCAGCCACGCAGTATTAAAACGTGTGCCATTGGTATCGGCCGCTTGGCACCTATCGCACGGCTGCGTATCCATCACATGGGTATGGCGATCCAGTATTGCGCGCCGTCGATTGCTGCGCACATCGCCGGCATTGTGCGTGCGGCCAGCCATCGCGCCGCTACGATAGGCGCATGCGCAAAATCCTCCACATCGACATGGATGCGTTCTATGCCTCGGTCGAACAACGCGCTGATCCCGCGTTGCGCGGGCGGCCGCTGGTGGTTGCCTGGCTCGGCGCGCGTTCGGTGGTGTGCGCAGCGAGCTACGAGGCGCGCGCGTTCGGCATTCATTCGGCGATGCCAGCGATGCGCGCCGAACGCCTGTGTCCGGATGCAATATTCGTGGCGCCGGATTTCAGCCGCTATCGCGAGGCATCCAGGCAGGTGCGTGAGATTTTCCTGCGGTATACCGATCTGGTCGAACCACTGTCTCTGGACGAAGCCTATCTCGATGTGACCAGCAGCAAATCCGGCCTGCCGTCGGCAACCGCGATTGCCGAGCACATTCGCGCCGCGATCCGCAACGAGACCGGACTGACCGCCTCCGCAGGCGTCGCCTGCAACAAGTTTCTCGCCAAGATCGCCTCGGACTGGCGCAAGCCCGACGGCTTGTTCGTCATTCGGCCGGATGAGGTCGCCGATTTCCTGCGGCCATTGCCGGTTGGCAAAATTCCGGGCGTGGGCGCGGTGATGCAGCGCAAACTGGCGCAGCTTGGCGTGCAATATGTTGGCGATCTCGAAACGTTGGCCCAGGCCGAACTGGAAGCGCGCTTCGGTCGCTACGGCGTGCGCTTGCATGAACTCGCGCGCGGCATCGACCAGCGCGCGGTGCAACCGGATCGGCCGACGCTGTCGATCTCCACGGAAGACACGCTTGAACACGACGCGCCGGTCACGCAGCTTGAGCCGCACATTCGGCGGCTGGCGGAAAAAACCTGGGAAGCAATCGCCAAACAAGGTCGCGGCGGGCGCACGGTGGTGCTCAAACTCAAGACCGCCGAATTTCGCATCCTCACCCGCAGCGTCACTTTATCGGCGCCAGTGCAGTCGCTCGACGAGCTTGCAACGACGGCGGTGTCATTGTGCAATCGGGTGCGATTGCCGTCGTCAGCGCGCTTTCGACTGGTGGGCGTAGGCGTGGCGAACTTCGATTCTGTCGATGCCTCGATTCAGCCGGAATTATTCGCCTCAGCCGATACGTGATGCGTTCGTGATGCGTTCGCAGGATTCAAGGCAGAAAGGGCGAACCGCGTGGTTCGCCCTTTCTGTTGCAATCGTTCGTACTCACAGCGGTTGAACCGCTCGATCAATCTTGTTCTTCGCCGATCACCGAGCCATCATCCGGATCAACCAGCAGTTCGACGTCCGCGTCCTTGCCTTTGGTCGCCTTGCCTTTCCACAGGCCATCGTGGAATTCGACGTCGTGCACTTTCTGATAACCCGCCGCGGTCACCTTGGCTTCGATCTCCTGCTGATTGAGCGTCGAGGGCTTGCCTTCCTTGAAGATCTTGCCGGTCACCGGATGCACCGCAACCTCCACCCAGGTCTCGTCGCCACCGCGTGCATCGGCCTGCCAGATGCCGTGCTCGAATTTCAAATCCTTGACTTGCTTGAAGCCGGCAGCAGCAATGCGGCTTTCCACTTGCTCCTGAGTCAACGCGGTCGCTGGTCGCGCAGTGGTATTGCTGGGTTGACTGGCGGGCATGGTGTCGGCGAATGCAGGTGCTGAAAACAGTGCTGCGATCGCCAAGCTGATCAATGTCTTACGCATGATTAGTTCCTTCTTTCGGTGATGCTGCTCGAATGCTGCTGGCGCACTGTGGCGAGCACGGCAGCAATCTCGGCTGAATCTTTGCGGACAACGTCAGGGCTGATTCAGATTGCGAAGAACCGTGGCAGCGGCAGACAGACAACGACTGTGTGCAGCAGATCGTGCGAACGCCGCCGCTCCTTCATCTGGCGTTTACATTGCGCGTCGCGTTTTTCACGGCACTGTCGCGCGTCGGCGCAAATAGTCGCCCCAGCGCATCCATCGATGCGTGTGTTGATCCAGCATGTTGATCGATCCAGCACGTTGTCTTCTTGCACCGCGACCATCCAGCGTTGACGCAGCAAGACCCGCGCACCGATCCACCCCTCACCACCACCGAAAGGATTTCGATGAATATCAATCGCAGCAAGCTTGCCATCGCCATCGCCACCGCGAGTCTTGTGTTTGGCGGCAGTGCGCTGGCCTCAAGCCACCGTGAAGCACCCGGCATCTCCAAGACGCCGAAGGTCGACGGCACCGATTTGTACATGTTCCGCAGTTACGAGTCGGGCCGTTCCGGCTACGTCACGTTCCTGGCCAACTACGAACCGTTGCAGGATGCGTACGGCGGCCCGAACTACTTCGCGCTCGACCCGAACGCGGTGTACGAGATCAAGATCGACAACAACGGCGATGCGCTTCCCGACATCACCTACCAGTTTCAGTTCCAGAACACCTACCAGAACCTCACCGTGCCGGTTGGCGGCCAGCAGGTTGCGGTGCCGTTGAGCAACATCGGCCAGTTCGGCACCACGCCGAGCGCCAATGACGGCGTCAAAAATGTGATCGAAACCTACACCGTCACCAGCATTGCAGGCACGGCAAGCGGCGTGAAGGCGACCAACCTCACTGCAGGGGGCACCAGCTTCCGCAAGCCGTTCGACAATATTGGTACGAAGTCGATCCCCAACTATGCAGCCTATGCCAATAGCCACATTGATCGCATCAGCTTGCCCGGTTGTGGCGAGGGGCGGGTGTTTGTCGGCCAACGCAAGGAAGGATTCGCGGTCAACCTGGGCGAGATTTTCGATCTCATCCACACCAATCCTGTGGGCGCGCCCAATGCCGAGAAGAACACCTTGGCCGACAAGAATGTCACCACCATCGCGCTGGAAGTTCCGATCGCTTGTCTGACCGGCGGCGGCAGCCCGATCATCGGTGCATGGACGACAGCCAGCACGTCGAAATACAACTTGACCGAAGGCTCGCCGTTTCTCGCGAGCAACTTCAAGCAGGTCTCGCGCTTGTCTGCCCCTTTGATCAACGAAGTCATTATTGGATTGAAGGACAAGGACGCGTTCAACGCCTCGCAGCCTTCCAATGACGGCCAGTTCGCTACGTACGTCACCAACCCGACGTTGCCGGCGCTGATCGAGATCCTGTTTCCGGGCGTGAAGGCCCCGACCAAGTTCCCGCGCACCGATCTGATAGCGGCGTTCCTGACCGGCCTGGATGGCTTGAACAAGCCCGCCAATGTGACGCCAGCGGAAATGATGCGTTTGAACACCACACTGCCGGCCAAGGCCGCGAGCGCGCAAAGCAATCTGGGCGCGCTCGGTGGCGATACCTCGGGCTTCCCGAACGGTCGTCGTCCAGGCGATGACGTGGTCGATATCGAGCTGCGTGTTGCGATGGGTGCACTGCTTCCGGCTTCGGATGCTCCGTCCGGCCAGTTGCCATACACCGATGGCGCTGAAGTCAATGCGACCGAGTTCCAGAATGTGTTTCCTTACCTCAATACGCCGATTCCGGGTGCCACAGATAATTGAGGCGCCACTCGGGTAAATGCGAACTCGTTCGTTCGCCGCAGTAAATGTTGACTGAGCAAATGTATAACCCGACGGCGCCTGATGGCGCCGTCGGTCTTTTGGCCACCCCATCTTTGCGCAAGCCATTCCGAATGGATGCGACGCCGTATGCTGCAGCGCTGTTGCCCGACTGCAGTCGGCTTTTCTGACACCAATCCCCATGACACCTGCACGCGCGTTCCAAGAATTCCTTTCCCTGCTGGCCGCAGCGATGCTCTGGCTTGTAT
This sequence comes from Lysobacterales bacterium, assembly GCA_038216155.1. Lineage (GTDB taxonomy): Bacteria > Pseudomonadota > Gammaproteobacteria > Xanthomonadales > Xanthomonadaceae > SZAS-103. Next base: position 4,889 of record JBBQQH010000020.1, on the reverse strand, counting down.
GCGGTGGCGTAGCCATTGCGGGATCGGCCCAGCCGTATGTGCCGGCCAATGACAACGTGGTGCTTGAACATTTGCCTTCGACCAGCGATCCGCGCGTACGCGCGTTCGCTGTGCTGCGCCAACAAATGACTGCCAAGCCGGGCGACGCCGCCGGCGCAGTCGCGCTGGCAACGGCCTATCTGGACTACGGACGCGATACTGGCGATGCGCGCTATCTTGGCCGCGCACAAGCGGTGATCGCGCCGTGGACGCAGCACAAGCCGCCATTGGATTCAGCCATGATGGTGCAGGCGACGATCCTGCAAAGCCGGCATCAGTTCGAGGATTCGCGGCAGATGCTGAAGGCACTGTTGCAACGCGACCGCGAGAACGTGCAGGCCTGGCTGACGCTGGCTTCTGTGGATCTGGTGCAGGGCCGGATGGACGAGGCGCACAGCGATTGCGCCCACTTGTTCGGAAATGTCGATGGGCTGGTAACAGCTGGCTGCCTGGCTTCGTGGTCGGCGGTCAACGGCAAGGCTGCGGCGGGGCTACGGGTGATGGATGCGTTTGTGCAACAGGCGCAATCCGAGCCTCCGGCATTGCAGTCGTGGGCGCACGGGCTGCTGGCGGATGCAGCCAAGTCTCTGGGCGATGACAAACGCGCCGATGCCGAATATAAGCTCGCTTTGCACTACGCGCCCGGTGACAACTTCCTGATTGCAACCTACGCCGACTTTCTGCTCGACCATGATCGCGCGCAAGAAGCGCTCGAACTGACTCGCGGTTACGCACAGTCCGATACGTCGTTCCTGCGCCAGGCGCTGGCTGAAGCTGCATTGAAGATGCCGGTCGCGGCAACCGACATCGCGCAAATGCAATCGCGCTTTCGCGATCTGGAAACACGCGGTGACAACGTGCTGTACGCGCGCGAACAAGCGCGCTTTGTGCTGTACGGTTTGCACGATCCGGCGCGCGCGTTGCAAGTGGCGCGCAACAACTGGACCCTGCAACGCGCACCTGAAGACGTCCGCATTTACCTGGAAGCCGCGCTGGCGTCAGGACAGCCACAGGCTGCTCAGGACCCGCTGGACTTCGTTGCGCGCACGAAACTCGAAGATCCCATCGTGCGTGCGCTTGTTGTGAAGCTGGCAGCGCTAGGTGCGACCGCGACCGCAGTGCCGCGCTCTGCATCTACAGCACAAACGCCTGCTGCAAACGCGTTTGATATCTCGAAGCCGGCCGCAAGTAGACGCCAACCGGAGTCGAGGCAATGAGCGCGCAGCGCAACATCCTGCGCCACGCCTGCATGTGGTTATTCGCGCTACTGCTTTTGCCTGACATCGCGCTAGCGCACAAGGAAAGCGACGCCTATCTGACCCTGCGCACCGATGCCGCAGCGCCGAATGTGTTGCGCGGACAGTTCGATATTGCCTTGCGCGATCTTGCGTTCGTGATTGATATCGACAGCAACCACGACAGCGAAGTGACATGGGGCGAGGTGCGTGCGCATCGCGATGCGATCGAACGCTATGCACTGGATGAATTGACGATCAAGGGCGACGGCCTGACCTGCGCGCTGACCGCCACCGAGCAGAAGATCGATGCGCACAACGATGGCGCTTACAACGTCATCTTTTTCGACGCGCTGTGCGACAAGGAAATCCCGAACCGGCTGACCGTGGTCTACGACTTGTTCAAGGACGTCGATCCATATCACCGCGGCATCGTCACCATCCATGCAGGCGATCGCGTGGCCGGCGCGGTGCTGGGACCGAAGACGCCAACGGCGGTGCTCGATCTGCGTGAGCCTGACCGTTGGAGCCAGTTCAAGAGCTTCATGATCGATGGCATCTGGCATATCTGGACCGGACCGGACCATTTGCTGTTCATCCTCTCGCTGCTGCTGCCAGCGGTGTTGATTCGGCGGACGCTGGCCAATCGCGATGTGCAGATCCCGCCGGATGCGCCCGCCGACACCGGTTGGCTACCCACGCCTCGGCTGTCGCGGGCAATGATCGAATTGATAAAGGTGATCTCCGGATTCACCGTGTCTCATTCAGTGACGTTGACGCTGTCCGTGCTCGGTTACGTCAACCTGCCCAGCAGGCTAGTCGAATCAGGCATCGCGCTGTCGATTATCGTGGCGGCGATGAACAACATCTGGCCAGTGGTCACCAAACGCGCATGGCTGGTCGCGTTTGCATTCGGATTCATTCACGGCCTTGGGTTCGCCAGCGCTCTGGCAGGACTTTCGCTACCGGCCGGGGCGATGGCGGCCTCATTGGGCGGCTTCAGTCTGGGCGTGGAGCTGGGCCAGGAATCAATCGTTTTGCCATTTCTGCCGTTGGCTTTCTTGTTGCGCAAGACGCGGCTTTACCAGGTCGGCGTGGTGCGCTGGGGTTCCTGGCTGATCGTCGCGATTTCCACGCTGTGGCTGATCCAGCGTGTGTTCGATGTAGTGATCCCGGGTACGGCCTTGCTGACGCCGTCGTGATTGTCGAATCGTGCAACCCGCAGTGCTCAGACCGCCGCATCCCGGCGTTGTGCGCTAGGCTGCACGCCAGTCATACATGGAGTCCGCGATGCCTTCCTTCGATATCGTCTCGGAAGTCGACAAACACGAATTGACCAATGCGGTCGACCAGGCCAATCGCGAGCTGGGAAATCGCTTCGATTTCAAGGGCAGTGATGCGCGCTTCGAACTGGGGGCGCCGGTGATCACCCAATTCGCGCCGAGCGACTTTCAGCTCAAGCAGATGCTCGACATTCTTGAAGCGAAACTGATCGCGCGCAAGATCGACATCCGATGTCTGCAGGTCGATGAGCCCGAGATCAACCTGGCCGGTGCGCGGCAGAAGGTCACCGTGCAGCAAGGCATCGAGCAGGCGCTGGCGAAGAAGATTATCGCCGCGATCAAGTCCGCCAAACTGAAAGTCGAGGCGCAGATCAATGCGGACAAGCTGCGCGTGACCGGCAAAAAGCGCGATGACCTGCAGCAGGCCATGGCGCTACTGCGCGGTGGCGATTTTGAATTGCCGCTGCAATTCGAGAATTTTCGCGATTGAGTCGCGCACCGCTGTTCGTTCTTCAACGCCTTCACCGCGGCAGCTCCGCTCGGTAGCAGCGGAGCTTCAAACCCTCCGTCGGCTACCCGCAGCGCCGACGCAGCATCCACTCAATCGTGCAAGTGGGTCGACATCCAGTCCGGCTGCTGCGTGCGCTGCGGATTCGCCTGCATATGCGGAATGCGCTGACGCAGCGTGCGCACGATGTTGGCGGACACGCGCTGACGGAATTGCGCACTGACTGGCGCCGGCGCTGCATCCAACGTAGAGGAATTCGCAGGATTGAATTCATTGATCCGCAGCGTGGTCTTCGCGATCGCCGCCAAGGCGGTAAAGGAGACCGCCGGCGCGGCATAGATGTCGGTGCGGTTGCTCAGGTCGTTGCCATTGGTCTGCGCGAAAAACGGAACGAACAGGTTGCCGATGCTCCACAACCCTTGATAATCGCCGATGAAATAGCCGCCACCGCCGGTGGTGGTCTGCGGTGCGATGTTGAGACTGAATGGGCCTGACACCCGCGCCTCCTGCCAGGTGCCACCATCGGGCGACCGCGCCAGCCACAGGTCGGTGAGCAGAGTCGATGCATCGGCGGTGTTGCTGGTGAAATCGTAATAGGTCACGCCAATGATGTTGTCGGAGCGCACCTTGATGCTGGGCGTGAACGCCGGCACGGCGGTGTTGCCGTTCATGCGAACCGGCGCCGACCAGCTCATGCCACCGTCGATAGAGCGCGAGAATGCGATGCCATCGCGTACGCCGCTGCTGAATCGCGCGTCCTGCCAGACCACGTAAAGATTGCCGTTAGGCGCCACTGCGATCTGCGGGATGTCGGAACTGTCGCGTACGCGGGCGCCAGTCTGCGGATCCTTGGTGCCGACCGACATGTTGTCGGCGATCTTGATCGGCGCCGACCAGTTGCTGCCCTTGTCGGTGGAACGGATCACTTCAAGCTTCGAGGTAAACCCGCCGCTGACATTGTTGATTTCGGTCATCAAATTGACCAAGGTGCCGTTGGGCAGTACGACCATCACGTTGCCCAGCGTCTGGTCGTTGCCTGCCGGCGTGTAGATCGCGCGCGCCGGCTCCCAGCTCACTCCGCTGTTGCTGCTGCGGGCGAGCATGGTCGGCCCGAGCCCTGCGGTAGCCAGTCGATCCCAGACTACATACACGTAGCGCGCATCGGTCGGGTCGGCGGTGATGGCGTCCTTGTCGTTGAAGAAGTTCTGGCCGTCGCGAATCAACTGCGCCGGAATGCTCCAGGTGTTGCCGCCGTCAGTCGAACGGCTGGCGAGGATCGCGCTGACCGAGCCGGCGGCGAAGGTGTCGCCGTTGAAGGAGATCGTACTCTGGTAGGCGATACCACTCGGACCGAAGCTGATCCATGGATCGCTGGTGCGTGGATAGTCGCCGTTGTTGCCGGCGTTGCCGCCGCCGCAGCGACTGAACGGCATCGACTGCCGCGTCCAAGTATGGCCGTCATCGACTGACACGCCAACCAGGATGCCGCGCGCGCCGCCATTGCTCCAGCGATCCTGTTGCCAGACGCCGACGTAGTTGTGCGGGTTCATCGGATTGATGCCGAGGAACGGTTCAACTTCGGCATTGGTGAACACGGTGCCCGATGCGGGCACGCCGTCGCAGTTGGCCGCGAACGGCGATGTGGCGGACGCCTTGTACAACGCATCGACCGGCGGCGGAGGCGGCGGAGGCGGAGGCGGAGGCGGAGGGGGTATGGGCCCATTGACCGGTCCGGAACCGCCGCCCCCACCACACGCGCTGAGCGCCAGGGACAGGGCCAACACCAGTAAGCGCACGACTGAACGAGACGATTGCATCACGGCA
>JBBQQH010000019.1:0-53036 GCA_038216155.1 Lysobacterales bacterium | reverse complement strand
TCGTGCGGTGATGCCACCTTCTCTGTTGACACTTCGGCCATTGGCCACAATGTCCCAGTGGCCACATTCATTTGCCCGAAGTGCAACGAGTACAACGCTGTTCAAGCTCGTCCAGGTGGCGGTTTAATTGTTGCAGTTGATAAGCACGCCAAGCCCGCATCAGACAAGGCTAGCAGTTGAGGCCTAACAATTCCGTAAGGAGCTTCCCGTCAACACCGGGTGCATGACGCTCTGGCCTTGAGCTTTTGGCCGTTGCTCGTTTTGCGGTTTTCTTTGGTGCTGCCCACTTCTTGCGTCGGTGCGATGCGGTGCAAAGGTGCCAGACTGCATTTCCGTAATCGGTCTTGTTGGATCGATGCTGCTGATCCGGACCCTGGTAAAAACCGCGCCCGGAGGCCTCTCTCATTCATCGGTCTTGCCCGTGCCCGGCGATCAACCGAAGCACGTGATGGCAACCTACTTGTTAGTCAGGCTCTCTCCAGGTGGGTCTGAACCCAGTGCTACCTTGCTCGCTCCGGCATTGGAAGTGGTGTATTGGTTGAACGTTGCGTTGCGTTGTGAAGAACGGGTGGGTTTCGCTTGATCAGGCAGTCGCGATCGCGCGTCGACGCGCTGGCCGCTGCACCATCGGATGCTTGAGGGGTTCTACCGCGTTAACGGGGTAGAACCCGTGTGCGAAGGCGCTTCGGGCAAGTTTGACGAGGCCGCCTGTCGAGTCGCCGCCGACTGGATTGCAGACGGCACGATTTCCGCGGTGGCTCACGAGCGCGAAGGGCCGCCCCTGAAAACCGATTTCGCCGGTTTCACCTTCAGCGCTGATCGCTGGATCAAGCAGGACAAGCGGGCTGCGAAAATCGTTCACCACAAGGTGGGTTGGTGCGGCAACCGGCAGCCACCACCGGGATCCGGCGCTGGGCAGGTGCGCATCTACGGACTGTCGACACTTGGGGCAGATGGCAAGCCGCATTATCTGTATCTGCGCGTGCTGCCAGTGAGCGAGCGTGCTGAAGTTCGATGACGATTTGGGATTCCTGATTACTAAGGCGGCATTTTGGCGATGATCTTTTATAGGGATAACGCACCACATAACGCACCACATAACGCACCAAAATAGTGCGCATAAATTATCTTGCTTGCGGCAACCCCTTGATTTAACTGGGTCAGTGAGCTGGCATAGCCTTTGCAATAACAACGGCATCCCAAACCGCCGGAGTGCCTTCCATGCCACACAAGAACGTCGAGAAACTGATCAAGGACAACAACATCGAGTTTGTCGACCTGCGTTTTGCCGACTTGCGCGGTGTGCAGCATCACGTGACCTATCCGGCCAGCATCGTCGAACCGGGGCTGTTCGAGGACGGCAAGATGTTCGACGGCTCGTCGATCTCCGGCTGGAAGGGCATTAACGAATCCGACATGGTGTTGTTGCCCGATCCGGATTCGGCGGTGCTTGATCCGTTCACCGCGCATCCGACCTTGATCCTGATCTGCGACATCCTGGATCCGGCGACGATGCAGCCGTACGGCCGCGATCCGCGCGGCGTGGCCAAGCGGGCCGAGGCGTTCCTGAAATCCAGCGGCATCGCCGAGCAGGCGTTCTTCGGACCCGAACCAGAATTCTTCATTTTCGATTCGGTGCGTTGGGCCAACGAGATGGGCCACACCTTCTTCGAGATTGATTCGGAAGAAGCGCACTGGAATTCGGCGAAGAAATACGACGGCGCCAATTCCGGTTACCGGCCCGGGCTGAAAGGCGGCTATTTTCCTGTTGCGCCCACCGATTCGCTCCACGACATCCGCGCCGAGATGTGCAAGGAGTTGATGGCGGCCGGGCAGGAAGTGGAAGTACACCACCACGAAGTCGCCAACGCGGGACAGTGTGAGATCGGCACCAAGTTCAACTCATTGGTGAAGAAGGCCGACGAACTGATGATGATGAAATACATCATCCGCAACGTCGCCCACCGTTATGGCAAGACCGCGACCTTCATGCCCAAGCCGCTGGTCGGCGACAACGGCAGCGGCATGCATGTGCACCAGTCGCTGGCCAAGGGCGGGGTTAATCTATTCACCGGCGATGGTTACGGCGGCCTGTCGCAGATGGCGTTGTGGTACATCGGCGGCATCTTCAAGCATGCGCGCGCCATCAACGCGTTCACCAATTCCACCACCAACAGCTACAAGCGGCTGGTGCCGGGCTTCGAGGCGCCGGTAATGCTGGCGTATTCGGCGCGGAATCGCTCGGCGAGCTGCCGGATTCCGTTTGTCAGCAATCCGAAGGCGCGCCGGATCGAAGTGCGCTTCCCGGATCCGATGAATTCGGGTTACCTCATCTTCGCTGCATTGCTGATGGCCGGACTGGACGGAATCAAGAACAAGATCGCCCCGGGCGAGCCGATGGACAAGGATCTGTACGACTTGCCGCCGGAAGAAAGCAAAAACATCCCGACCGTCTGCCATTCGCTGGACCAGGCGCTGGATGCACTCGACGCCGATCGCGACTTCCTAAAAGCCGGCGGCGTGTTCTCGGATGATTTCATCGACGGCTATATCGCGTTGAAGATGGGAGAGGTCACCAAATTCCGCGCGGCGACGCATCCGCTGGAATATCAGATGTATTACGCGCTCTGATTTGTTGGATTGTTTGAGGTTGTTTGCGAAGAAAACAATTTGGCAGGTCCGCAACGGGCCTGCCGAACCACAACTCCCTGCACACGTTCGTTGTGAGATCTTCGTCAGGCTCAGGAAGGGTCTGACGAACCGCCGCATTCTTAACCGTTCGTGGTGAGCCCTTCGTCAGGCTCAGGACAGATCTGTCGAACCACCGCACTCTCAACCGTTCGTGGTGAGCCTGTCGAACCACAACACCCTCGAGCGTTCGTGCATCAACGATAAGGGCGCGGACCACGGCCCCGTTCATGGTGAGGAGCGTCTCGAAGCGCAATGCACTGAGGCCGCGTCTCGAACCACTCGCTTGTTTGTTCAGGATAAGAGCAAGGTCAAAAGCTTCCGCCCGCTGCGCGTGCGTGTCCCTTTTGTTGACCTTCGCCCCGACCATGGGGCTCACCTCGCTACCCGAGGCGCGGACGCGGCTCAAATCGTTCCAGACGATTTGTCGGCAAAAGGAACCACTGCGCTGCAGGAGCAGCGCGAACAGCGAAGCTGATCCGAAGGGCGAAGGGCAGGACGCCCGAAGTCAAACCATTTGCACCGGACACTCGCCGATGCGATGAAGCCGCATCGGTACCCTGCGCTCCTCAACAGGAACGGGCCGGCCCGAACTCGCACATCCCTGTGCTCAAACATGCGCGCCTTGTTCCCGTTCCTGCTTCCGGTACTCGGCTCGTTTTACGGCGCAGGAGATACAGCCAGAGCCAGAGCACCGCACCTCAATCCTCCCCTGCGCTTTGCGAATGGGAGGAGGCTATTCAGTGCGGTTGCTGATGCACAATCTGCGACTGGTAAATTGTGACACGCGGCTTCTCGCCCTTCGCGATCCGAAAGGGAGGAGGTCATTGCGCGTCATTGCTCGCACCCGCCACGGCTTCCATAATGACTAACCCGCCGCGCATGCGGCCTTGCTGATCGGCATCGCGTGATTTCCACTGCACTTGCAATCAAGCTCGGCATTCTTTCGATGTTTGTGCTCTCGGCACTGATCGTGCACCTGCGCGGGCGAGTGCGATTGCCGTTTCATCGGCAGGTGTTCAATCACTCGACCCTGCTGGCGCCGTACAACGTGCTGGCCTACTTGTTTTCTGCGGTGCCGCGCACGCCAATTCTGCCGGTGCGCGAGTTCACTGCGCTTGAGCCCCTGCACACGAATTGGAAAATCATTCGTGACGAAGCGCTGTCGCTGTTCGATGCTGGTCACATCCGCGCTGCGGAGAAAAACAACGATGCCAGTTTCAATTCGTTCTTCAAGCAGGGTTGGAAACGCTTTTACCTGAAGTGGTACGGCGAACCGTTGCCGTCGGCGCAGCAACTGTGTCCGCGTACGGTCGAACTGGTCAACTCCATCCCCAGCGTCAAAGCCGCGCTGTTCGCGCTGCTGCCGCCGGGCGGGAAGCTCAATCCGCATCGCGATCCATTTGCCGGCTCGCTGCGTTATCACCTTGGGCTGGTGACGCCCAATTCGGACGCCTGTCGCATCTTCATCGACGGCCAACCGTATGCCTGGCGCGATGGCGAGGACATCGTGTTCGATGAAACCTACATCCATTCGGCCGAAAACCGCACCGACATCACCCGCATCATTTTGTTCTGCGATATCGAGCGGCCACTCCGCACCGGTTTGGTGCGCGCGATCAATCGCGGGGTCGGCGGCTTCCTCGGTCGCGCGACCGCGACGCAGAATCTGCCATCGGACCGGGTCGGCGCAATCAACCGGGCGTATGGCGGCATCCACGCGCTCAAGCAAGTGGCCAAGCGGGCCAAGCAGGCCAATCGCACGCTGTACAAACTTCTCCAGGCGCTGATGATTCTGGGGATCCTCGCCTTGCTGGTGTTCTGGTAGCGCGCTGGCTGGTGGATCGCTGATTTGCCCTATGATGGTGCGATGAGCAAACCTGGTCCAAGCGACCCCGAGGTTTCCGAACTAACCACGCCGGTGCTGTGGGCCGATTCGTCGGGGGTCGTCCAAGGCTGCAATCCGGCGTTCGCCCATTGGCTCGCGATCAGCGCACGCAGGTTGGAAGGCACGAATCTGGCACGCCTAGATACCGAAGACGGCCGGCTGGCCGACTTGCTGCAGCGGGCGACTGTAGACGGTTCGCCACTGCGGATGCGACGCGCACGACTGCGGGCGACCGGCGCGGTTGAGCGCTTCGCCGACCTGATTGTGGTGCGCGACGCAAACGGTCTGCGAATCGAGGCGCATCCGGCTGACGAGTTTCCGGGCGCCGATCCCGCCAGCGCGTTGCCGGCCGCGTTGCATGCCGCGTTGAAAGGACTGGCGCACGAGATTCGCAATCCGCTGGCCGGGATGAAGGGCGCGGCGCAACTGCTGGCGCGACGCGCGTCAATGCGGCTCGACAACGACGACGAACGCGACCTGATCGGGTTGATCGGCGAGGAGGTCGATCGTCTCACTGCCCTGCTTGAGCGGCTGATGAACCCGTCCTCGCCCCGTCCGTTTGAGCCCGTCAACATCCATTCCGTGCTTGAACACGTGCGCCAGCTAGCCGACGCCGACGCTGGCTGGGCGATCAAGCTCGAGCGCGACTACGATCCCAGTCTGCCGTTGATCGAGGGCGACGCTGATCGCCTCACCCAGGCGCTATGGAACCTGCTGCGCAATGCGCTGGAGTCGGGCGCCAACACTGTGACGCTGCGCACGCGGGCCGAACACGCTGTGCTGATTGGCGAGATCGCACATCGATTGGCGTTGCGGGTCGAGATCAGCGACGACGGCCGCGGCGTGCCTGAAGACCTCACCGAACGCATCTTCCTGCCGCTGGTTTCCGGGCGCGCCGAAGGCTCGGGCCTCGGCCTGCCGCTGGCACAGCAGATCGCCCGCGAACACGGCGGCTCCATGAGCTACCGCTCGCGCCCCGGGCATACCGTGTTCACGCTGCTGCTGCCGGTGCGAGATGCGGAAGATGCAGGCGCTGACGGAGAGTCGACGTGAGCCGCATTGGCATGCGGGTCTGGGTCGTCGACGACGATCGCAGCGTACGTTTCGTGTTGACCGCAGCACTGCGCGATGCCGATTTTGCGGTGCAGGCATTCGATGGCGCGCGTGCAGCACTGGCGGCGCTGGACGCAGAACCGCTGCCGCAACTGGTGTTCACCGACGTGCGCATGCCCGATGTCGACGGATTGCAATTCCTCGAAGCGTTGAAGACGCGCGCGCCGGAATTGCCGGTAATCGTGATGTCGGCATGGACCGATGTCAGCTCCACCGCCAAGGCCTTCCGTGGCGGCGCGCACGAGTTTTTGTCCAAGCCATTCGACCTCGATCATGCGGTGCAACTTGCGTGGCAGGCCTTGGGCTTGTCCGACGTCGAAGGCGACACAGGTGCGGTCGACGTCACTGCGCAAGTCGATACAAACAGCCGTGATGAAGATGACCGACTGATCGGCGAGTCACCGGCGATGCACGACTTGTTTCGCGCCATCGGCCGGCTGGCTCAGGTGCCGTTGTCGGTGTTGATCAGCGGCGAAACCGGCACCGGGAAGGAGCTGGTTGCGCGCGCGCTGCATCGCGAATCACCGCGCCGGCTGAATCCATTTATCGCTCTCAACACCGCGGCGATTCCGGCAGAATTACTTGAGTCAGAATTGTTTGGCCACGAAGCGGGATCGTTCACTGGCGCCACTCGGCGCCGCATTGGTCGCTTCGAGCAGGCCGACGGCGGCAGCCTGTTCCTCGATGAGATCGGCGACATGCCGGCAGCATTGCAAACACGCTTGCTACGGGTGCTGGCTGAAGGCGAATTCTTTCGCGTCGGTGGCCGGGAACTGATCCGCGTCGACGTGCGCGTGATCGCCGCCAGCCATCAGCCGCTGGAAATCTTGGTTGCGGAAGGACGTTTCCGTGCCGACCTGCTGCATCGCCTCGATGTGGTTCGCTTGCGGGTGCCACCGCTGCGCGAACGCAGCAGCGATATTCCCGCTCTTGCAGTGCATTTTCTCGATCGCGCAGGCGCGCGTCTTGATGCCACGCCCAAGCGGCTGACCCTGGATGCGTTGCGCGTGCTGGAAACGCAGCCGTGGCCGGGCAACGTGCGCGAACTGGAGAACATTTGCTGGCGATTGGCAGCGCTTGCACCGTCCACGATCATCCATGCTGCGGAAGTGCGCGAGGCCACGCGAAGCACGCAGGCCGTCGCCAGTCGCGATGTCGCGGACGATGCATGGGAACGCGCATTGGCGGAAGCAACGCGCGCTGCTTTGGCGCGAGGCGAAAGCGATCTGCATGCGCGCGCAAAATCACGCTTCGATACAGTGATGCTTGATTCCGCGCTTGCGCACACCAAAGGCCATCGCCAACGCGCAGCCGAGGTGCTCGGAGTCGGTCGCAACACGCTGACCCGCAAGCTCGGCAGCAAGCGCAAACCGCGGTCATCCTGATGGCGCTACGATGGATATTCCGAGCTACTGGAGAACACCGTGAAACGGCATGAATTGAACAAGATGCGGGTCGCTGTGGCTGCTGCGATTGCACTCGGCACGGGCGTCGTTGCCAGTGCCGGCGGCGTAGAGACGTATTCGGCCAACGGCATGGATCTGCATTCGACCACCGCGCATGTCGCGCTCGCGCCGACCGCAGGCAACAATATCAGCGGGAATCTCGAACTGGAGCCGGTGCGCCATGGCGTTCACGTCAGCGGCTACCTTACCGGCGTCGAGCCCGCTAGCGTGCACGGCTTCCACGTGCACGAAAAAGGCGATTGCAGCGCGCCCGATGGCAGCAGCGCCGGCGGCCATTTCAATCCGACTGGCGTTGCGCATGGCAATCCGGCAGGCAAGGCCCACCACGCCGGCGACATACCCAACATCACCGGCAACAGCCAGGGCCTGGTCAACGTCGACGTGGTCGTAAAGGATGTCAGCCTCGGCACTGGTGCGGCCAACGACATCATCGGCCGCGCGATCGTGATCCACGGCGACGCCGACGATTACACGTCGCAGCCGTCCGGCAACTCCGGCCCGCGCGTCGCCTGTGGCGTGATCGAAAAGGGCGGCGTCAGCCATTGAACATGTGGCTTGTCAGTTCGAAGCGCAGTGCGCGTGCCTGGTGCACGGCAGATGCAGTCGGCGAGGCCCGCTTGTGACTGCGCCGGCGATTCGGGTGCGGGCGGCGACCACGGCGGACGTCGAACGCTTGGCGAATTGGGCGATCGCCATGGCGCTGGAAACCGAACACAAGCAGCTCGATCCGGACACCGTGCGCAATGGTGTGAGCGCCGTGTTGGCCGAGCCGGCGCGCGGCCGATATTTCATCGCCGAATGCGAGGCTGACGCAGTTTCATCCAATACGCCTTTCACTACAGAATCCGTTGCAGATGCGAACGGCGTCGCTGGTTCGACGCGCGCCGAGCCGGACGAATGCATCGGCACCTTGATGCTCACCCACGAGTGGAGCGACTGGCGCAACGGCGACTGGTGGTGGATCCAGAGCGTCTATGTCGAATTCGCTCATCGCCGCCGCGGCGTCTATCGCGCTCTGTACGATCACGTGCACGCGCTGGCACTTGCCACGGCAGGTGTCTGCGGCCTGCGCCTGTATGTCGAGCGCGAGAACGCCAACGCCCAACGCACGTATGAGTCGCTAGGCATGACCGATGCGAAGTACCAAATTTACGAAGCTGAGTTTGCGCGGCGGTAAATAAGACGAGGGCGTTTCAATCGTTTTTTCGCGCACGGATCGACCGGCTATCCAATCATACGGAGCATGTGCGTCGGTCGAAGCCGTGAGCACAGCGCACGCTACCACTGCTTCAGCGCAGATCAGTCAGGCTGGAATTCCCAAGTGCGCTGCGTGAAGTTGTAGTAAGACCTGTCGAATGGGTCAAAGGTGTCTCGGTACATCAACATCGGACTGTTCGCATCCTTAGAGTCGTAGTAGTAGCCAAGAATTCTGGCGCCAGGATCTTGGAGGTCAGCGGCCTTCAGATTTCGTGGGTAAACGCCATGCGCTTCCTTGTATTGTTCGATCGCGTGCGCGTAACGGTCGGCGGTATGTCGTGCGTCCGCCACATAGATTCGATTCAAGTCAAAGACGATGGAAAATGTTGCAATCCACAGACAGATCTTGATCGCTGTCGGAATAAATTGCTCGGGTTTGAGAAGTGCACGAACGATGCTCCAAGGCACCCAAACGAGCAGGATCAGGAATGGAGCGGCAATGAAAAACCCTTGATATGGCCAGCCTGCAACGAGAAGCACGACGCCACACGCGGCAACTGTTGGAACATAGGCTGTCCACTTCTTCATAGGCCTTTCAATCGCGGCGGCACCAGTCTTTGTCATCCATTGCTCTCTAAAACAGTTCGCGGGTCGCGACGCGCCGGGCAATAGTCGAACGTCACCGCAATCCCATGCGCGCTGAGTACTGCTGCAATCTGCCGCTGCCTCACCTCGAAGTGTTCGAACGCGCGTTCGAGTTTGTCCGCGTCTTCGCCTGCCGATGTTGGCGCGAAGCCGCTGTTGCGCCAAGTTTCCGAATCCAGCAATGCGATACGCACCCCGCCATCGCTGAAGCGCGCCAGCGGTTCCGGCGGCGCATCCAGCCACGCTTCGGCGCAAGGTGAAAGCAGGGCGCATTCCAGCAGTGGCCACAACGGCGCGAGTCCGGCGTGTTCGTACTGCAAGGCCATCATCGCGCACAGATCAAGAATGCTGAAGTAGCGCGCATGTTCAATCTGCGCACCAAATGCCGATTGCGCGAACAGCGCGGTCTGCGCGCCGGCCATACCGCGATCTTCCAGCGTTTCTTCCAACACTTTGGAGACGCGTGCAAGTGTTTGCGCGTCGCCGCGCAACAGCCACGGCAGTAGTCGCATCGGGCCGCCAGCAAACTCCGCATCTGCCTCGAGCGCGGGATCCGGCAGGCGATCCTCGAAGCTGCCGAACGCAATCATGCGTGCCGGATCGTCAGCACCGTTCGCCCCGAGGCGCTGCGGCGCGCGGGCTACCAGCCCGTCCAGCGCGGCATGGATCGGCCAGCCCGGGCGCAGCAACTCGACCGGATCAAAATGCACGCCGAGCATGGCGAAATCCAGCAACGCCGCGTCTGCGGCCAGCGCCGACAGATCGTGCGCCATGTGCGTAGCGAGTGTTTCTGCAGCCGCCGTGGTTAGCGCGGCGTGCGCCGCGTGCGTACCGGGCACCAGTTCCAGCGCGAACACGCCAAAGCAGAAGGATGAATCGTTCAAGTCGATACCGTCGGTCATCTATGCGGCCTGAAGTAAGCTATGGGCAGCAGTGCGGATCGACCGGATTGTCCCAGGCCGATGCACACGCAAGGTTTCGCAACACAGCACAAGGACGCATCACATGCAGCCCGCACGCCCGGTCGCCATTCTCGGCGGCGTTCGCATTCCATTCTGCCGCAACAACACCGCCTACGCCGATGTCGGCAACCTCGGCATGTCGATCCGCACGCTGGGTGCGTTGGTCGAACGCTACGGCCTGCAAGGCCAGGTGCTGGGCGAAGTGGCGATGGGCGCGGTGATCAAGCATTCCTCCGACTGGAACCTGGCGCGCGAAGCGACACTGTCGTCTGGACTCTCGCCGCTCACGCCCGGGCTGACCCTGCAACGCGCCTGCGGCACCAGCCTGGATTCGGTGATCGTGGTCGCGAACAAGATCGCCCTTGGCCAGATCGACGTTGGCATCGGAGGCGGCTCTGATACCACGTCCGATGTGCCGATCGTGTACGGAAAGCGCCTGCGCGCGCGGCTGTTGGAAGCCGCGCGCGGAAAATCCTTCGGCGACAAACTGCGTGCATTCAAGGGCTTCCGGTTTGGTGAGTTGAAACCCGAATTTCCCGGCGTCGCCGAACCGCGCACCGGCAAGAGCATGGGCGAGCACTGCGAAATGATGGCCAAGGAATGGCACATCCCGCGCGAGTCGCAGGATGAAGTTGCGCTGGCCTCGCACAAGCATGCGGCAGCGGCTTACGAACGCGGTTTTTTTGATGATCTGGTCGCGAGTTTTCGCGGTGTCGAGCGCGACAACAACCTGCGCCCGGATACCTCGCTGGAAAAACTCGCGGCGCTCAAGCCAGCGTTCGACAAGATCTCTGGCAACGGCACCCTCACCGCCGGCAATTCCACGCCGCTGACCGATGGCGCGGCGGCCTGCCTGCTGGCATCGGACGACTGGGCAAAGGCGCACGGGCACGAACCCCTTGCGTACCTGCGCGATGCGGAAGTTGCGGCGGTGGATTTCGTGCACGGCGATGGCTTGCTGATGGCGCCGACGATCGCGGTGCCGCGCCTGCTCGAACGCAACGGCCTGACCTTGCAGGATTTCGACTTCTACGAAATCCACGAAGCCTTCGCCGCGCAGGTGTTGTGCACGCTGCGCGCGTGGGAATCAGACGAATACTGTCAGGCTAAACTCGGTCGCAGCGCGCTGGGCAGCATCGATCCGGCAAAGATCAACGTCGTCGGTTCCTCACTCGCCGTGGGCCACCCGTTCGCCGCCACCGGCGCCCGCATCGTCGCCACGGCCGCGAAGTTGCTGAAGGAAAAAGGCCAAGGCCGCGCACTGATCTCGATCTGCACGGCGGGTGGCATGGGAGTTGTGGCAATCGTAGAGCGTTGAGCGCTGGCCAATCGCGATCGGTGCCGCGTTAGCCGCAGGCGAAAACTGCACGCGGGAACCGGACGAAAGCAAGTCTGTCTTCTGGCACATCGCCATCGTGCCCAGCTATGCGATCCTCCCGTACACAGCCCTCGCCAAGGCATCGCTGAGCACGCACGTAAGACGCACCGGATTGGTCTACTTACTGTGGACGATTCTTGCCCCGTTTCGCCTGATCTATATTCCCGGCAAGCTGTTCGTCGATGGAAATGCAGCCGCCACTGTCGGCAATCTGGTTGCCCACGAAACGCTGTTTCGCCTCGGAATTGCAACCGATTTGATGACTGGCGTTGTCAGCCTCGTCCTAACCTTTGCTCTCTACCAGCTGCTGAAGGGCGTGAATAGACAGTGGGCACTATTGATGCTCTTGCTGGGATTCATGGATACGCCGCTGTATTTCTTCAACCTGATTAACGATGCGGCGGCACTAATCCTGGCTAAGGGGCCCGACTACCTGTTGGTGTTCGATGCGCCCCAGCGCGGCGCTTTGGCAATGATGTTTCTGCGCCTGCACGGTCAGATAATCGGGTTTGCGGAAATATTTTGGGGGCTATGGCTGCTGCCACTTGCGGTGCTGGTCTTTCGCTCAGGATTTCTGCCACGTGTGCTGGCGCTCTGGCTCGTGCTCAATGGTCTGGCATACATCGCGTTGAGCCTGTGTAGTGTTTTGTTGCCGAATGCTGTTGGTACCGTCTCCATGATCGCGTTCCCGCTTCAGCTCGGGGAAATTGCATTTATGCTGTGGCTGTTGCTCATGGGCGCACGACCGCGACGCGGTTTACACGAGTCTGCGTGATGGTTCACATTCGGTTGCATCAAGCGTTGCGATCGCTTGCAGTCAGTTGTGCGCGTGTTGCCTTGAGAGTTCCGAATGATTTCGTCGGGAGCTAGCTGGGACATCGGTTGCTACAACGGTGTTTTGTTAGCACGGCCAAATTTTTTGACTCAACCCGCCGGCAATCGCGGCACCCCCAATTCACTGCGCTCCTCGATTACCGACTCATCGAAGATGCGGTCCTTGATGCCGCGACCGGGGAGTTCCTCGGCCAGTTCGCCGCGCGCCGCGTGCAGGGCGTTGGCGTAGCACTGGCGGGCGCGGGCGTCGTCGCCCTGCGCGGCGTGAACGTTGCCCAGTTCTTCCCACGCGACGCTGCCGCCGCCTTGCGCGATGGCGCGGTGCAGGTAGCCTTCGGCCTTGCTCACTTGTTGTTGTTGCAAGCTGAGCCGACCCAATGTGATGCCCAGCGCAGGGCTGTCGGAATGCGCACGCTGCCAGCCTTCGGCGGTGGCCAGTCGCGAGGTGGGCGTGTTGCTGGTGAGGCGGCCGAACGGTAGACGCCCAAACAACAGCGCGAGGTCCTCATTCCAGCGTGAGGCGAGAGCGCTTTCGACAGCGGACGCTGCGGCGTCTTCGAGCTGCAGCGCGCTGGCGCGTTCGGCGTAGGCGGCAACCACCAACGGCTGCGCGCGCAACGGCGCGAGCAGGCGATCCCAGCGATCGGACAGTGCGTTCGCGTCGGGCGCTTCGAATAGTGATTGCCTCGCCAGTCGCGATTCAAATGCGGTGTAGTCAGAATCCGACAACGCCTGCGCCGCGCGTAGCGAACCGAGCATGCCGTACGCATCATTCGCGCGGCCACTTGCCGCCAGTGCCTGCGCGCGCAATACCAGTCCACGCGGCGGCAGCGCGCCATTGCCGGTTGCGGCATCCAGCGCGCCAACAGCTTCTGTGGCACGACCGCGTTGCAACAAATCATCGGCACGCGCGAGTGCGACGTCGGCATCGCTCGCATCCACGCTGGCGGCAGCAAGATGACGATCAAAGGCATCGCGGTCGCCGCGTTCACGTGCGGCGCGGGCTGCGCCAAGTCGGGCTGGCAAACGCATCGCGGGATCGGACGCGGCATGTTCGAGCGATTTTTCCGCGCGCAACCAACGGCCTTCGTGCAAGGCGAGCAATCCGCCTGCCAGGCGCGCACGTTGTTGGCGGTGTCGATGTCCATGCCACAGCCGGAACGGCAGCCGGATCAGCCATAGCAGAATCCACAGCGCGAACAATGCCAGTGCCAGCATCAACAGCGCATACGGCACCGTTGTTTGATAGGTATTCTGGTGCAGGCTGACGATCACCTGGCTGTCGTCAGTGGCAAACCATTGCCACGCAAATGCACCCAGCGCTGCGAGCGCGAGTAGCAACAGCAGGAAGCGGAACAACTTCATTGCGTGCCCGCCGAGCGGGATGTTGGCGACGCTGGTGTAGTCGAAGAGGGTGCGGGCGTTGGTTGTATCGGCATCGCTTCCGACGGTTGGCTGGCACGAAGGCGCCGCAACGCATCCAGCGACGAACCCAACACCGGCAGATCAATCCGCAACGGCTGCGCGCGCATCCTGGTCAGTTGTGATTGCGCCTGCTGACGTGCGCCGCCCTTGGCGAATAGCCGCGGCAGCCATGCATCGATGCGCGTGAGCGAGACCTCGAACGCGCGTGCATCGCGACGTTCCAATGCCAGCCGCGCGATGGTGAACTCCAGTCGCAAGCCAGTCATGCCTGCCTCGCGCGCGGACGGCCCGAGCAGGTCGCCGGTATCGCGATGCTGCACGCTGACCATGTTGCCCAACATGCGATCGAGCAATGGTTTGCGCGCGCCGGTCCCGACAGGCGTGGCGGTCAGCGACGGCGCGACATCCAGCGCGGCTTGCATGGCATCCAGTTGCCCCGACAAGGTTGCACGCGGATCGGCTGGCAACGCCCGCAACGCGGCGATTTCCTGCACCAGCGTCTGCCGCAAATCGAGGAGATTGGCATCCGGCGAAGCGGCCAGAGTGGCGTCGGCTAGGGCGTATGCATGCAGCGCGCTGGGCACATCGCCGAGCAATTGCAGTTGCTGCTGGCCGATGGTGAGCAACAGATCAGCTTCGTCCAGTCGCAGCGCTTGCTCGCCCTGCGCACGCGGGCCGGCGATGCGCGCCACCGATTGTTCCAGCAGCACGGCGCGTTCGCCCACGCCCAGGACTTCGTCGCGCAGCACTCTGTCGGTGCTAGCGAGATCACTGAAGCGCTGCGCCAGCGCATGCTGTTCGCGACGCAGGCTGGCGAGGCTGGTTCGCAGGTCGTCTGGCTCGGGCACCAGCGTGGCGATATTGCCGGCGGCGATTGACTGCTGGTGCGACATCCACCACGCGCGCAGCTTCCAGCCGCCCAGCGCCAAGCCGAGCAACACGATCAGCAACAGGATCACATTCGCCCCCGATCCCCGGCGAACCGGGCGCGTATCGCTGGAGTTGTCGTAATCGGTCACGGGATGGCGGCGCGCGGGATTGTGTGCGTGATGCTACCGGAAGCGTGCCGGGTTGGCATACGCGCGCAGTGCATCGAGCATGGCCAGCGGCCGGGTGGACGCGGCCGGCAGGATGCGGACGAAACCGGCGGCGCGTGCCGCAGATTCCAGCCGCGCGCTGGCGACGATTGCGACGCACTCGAGCAATCGCGCGCGAGCCTGATCGGGCAACCCGGCTCCGCTCAGCCGCTGCATCGCATTGCCAAGCGCCTCGGCGCTGGTGATCAGCACCGCGCCGTGGCCTTCGGCCTGCACCATCGATTGCAGATGGCGACTGGTCAAGCGCGCCGGCTCGCGTGCATAGACTTGTGCGATGAGCAGCTCAGCGCCACGCGCAGTCAATGTCGATGCGATCAAGCCGCGACCGCCGGGCGCGGTGACCAGGCCGATCGACTCGCCTTCCACATGTTGCAACTCCGGCAATGCCAGCAAGCCTTCGCTGGTTTCAACCTTTGGCGCGATCACTGACTCGATACCGACGCGGCGCAATGCAGCCGCGGTGCCGCTGCCGATCGCCAGCACCAAGCGCTTGCGCAGGGCCGCTTTCGCCTGCGAAGCTGGGACGCTGCGCACCGCCGCAGGGCTGCTGAAGACGACTCGATCGCAATCGAGCGCGGCGCGCAGAGCAACTTGTGTCGCGGGGTCCTCACGCACCCGCAACCGCAATCCCGGCAAGGTGATCACGCTGGCACCGAGCGAACGCGCCGCGCGCTGTACCGTTGCGTGGCCACCTACTGGTCGCAACGACACCACGAACCAATCCGACAAAGGCAGGCACGCACTTGGCATCCGAACAGCTTCGCACACCTCCCCAAGATCAGGCCACGCCAGTTGACGCGGCGCAGATCGACCAGATCGAACGCGCGCTGACCGACTTGGCTGCCTATTGCGACGCGATGCCGCCGGTTCGCGCAATGGGTGTTCGGCCACTGGCTTACGACGGCATCGCGCTGACGATGGGAGCGCCGCTACCGGCCAACGTCAACGACAAGGGCTGCGCGTTCGGCGGCAGCCTGGGCGGATTGATGACGCTGGCCGCGTGGGGCTGGATCAGCGTCAATTTGCGCCTCGCAGGCCTTGATGACGCCGACATCTACGTGGCCGATAGTGAGGTGCGCTATCTGCTGCCGCTGTTCGCCGATCTGGTCGCGACTGCCACGCCAGCCGATGGCGAGACGTGGAATGAGTTACTCGCGGTCTACCGCCAACGCGGAAAAATGCGCATCAGCATGCAGGCGCGGGCCTTGACCCCTGATGGCGAGAGCGCAGCAACATTCAGCGGGCGTTTCGTGGTCAAGCGCCGTCAGGCCTGATTCGGCGGTATCCTCGGCGCTGGCACTCCCGCTGCGTCGACGGATTCGCATCATGGCCACTACCACCATCCCTCATTTGACCCTGCGCAAGGGCTTCGTTGCCGGCCTGCTGTTGGCGCTGGCATTCACCATCGCCAGCGCTCCGGCGCTGGCCAAGATGCAAAAGGGCGCCCGCCAGCTCGATGAAGCGCTGTACGACTATTCCGGCTCGATTCGCTGGAGCGAGTTCGAAAAAGCGTACGACCACATGGATCCGGAATTGCGTTCGAAATTCCCGCTGACCGATCTGGATAAGGCGCGCTACAAGCAAGTTGAAGTCACCCGCTACGATGTCAGGGCGCAGTCGCCGAGCGCGGATGGCATCGATCGCGAAGTACAGATCGACCTGATCAACCGCCACACCCAGGAAGCCCGCAGCCTCACCTACCACGAACATTGGCGCTACGACGCCAAGAGCAAGATGTGGTGGCTGACGACCGGGTTGCCGGATATCACGTCCGGCATGGAGATGGAGACAGCCGCGGCTAATTGACGCGGTTGGCGATAGAGATGCGCGTATTTGTTCTGCTGATGCTGTTTTTGATGCTGATGCCTAGGGCAACAGCCCAAGTGTGTGAGCCAACAACGGAGCAGGCAGCAGAAGCTGCGACGGACAACCTTGGGTCTTGGCAGGATATTTTTCTGGCGTACAAGCGCTACACGAATTGCGACAGCGGTGTCGTTGCCGAAAGCTTTGACGACGCTGTCGTCCATATATTGGCTACAAATTGGTCGTCTCTTAACCAGGCACGGAGGTTGATGGCGAAAGATTCAGCTTTTGAACCGTTCGTTATTCGCCACATTACTGCCACCGCAGTTGATGATGAGGGTCATCGCATCGTAGATATAGCAAAGCATCGATGCCCCAGATCAGTCACTCAACTCTGTAAAGAAATTGAGCAAGCGGCGAGTGCAAATTAGGACATCAGTTCTACCCGATCTACGGGCTGTAATTACGGGGTAAATGTTTTACTTAAATTTGCTAGCCGCGATCCCGCAACTTTCAAATGCGCGTCGGCGCGAGTCTTAGAGGGCGGCCTTTCCGGGAACGCGGACTGCATGCTGGCGCCCGACGCCCACCTCAGGGACAATTGCACTAGGCCTGCCACTTCGCTGCCAAACATGCTGCCTCCCTGCTGTCTGCTGAGGCGACTCTGGCGCTGAGCCTCTTTCTTTCCTTCCGGAGTTTTTGTGCCTTTCACCATCCCGCAACTCACTCTGTTCGCCGGCGACCATCTGCTGCTCGTGCTGGGGATCGTCGGCGTTACCATCGCCTTCATCGTCAACGAAATGTCGCGCTTTGCGCGTGGTTATCACACCATCAGTCCGGCCCAGTTGACTGCGCTGATCAACCGCGAAAACGCGCTGGTGGTCGACGTCAGCGCGCCCGCTGAATACGAGAAGGGCCACGTGGTTGGATCAAAGCATGTGGCGATGAGCCAGTTCGATCCCGAGAACAAGCAACTCGCGAAAGTGAAGGATTTGCCGGTCGCAATCATCTGCCGCACCGGCAACACCTCGGCCGACGCGGCCAAGCGCTTGGTCAAGGCCGGCTTCAAGCACGTGCACTGGCTAGACGGCGGCATCAACGCCTGGCAACAAGCCAACTTTCCATTGGAGAAAGGGCGAAGCGGGTAAACCCGAACCACTGGTTCGGCCCGCTGAGCGCCCGCACACGGATGTGCGGGCCGGCTTTCAACACCAAGGATGGTTGCTTGCGCAGATGACAAGAGATCGCCAAGTCCTGGTTCGGCCCGGCGAGCGCCCGCACACGAATGTGCGGGCCGGCGTTCCACCCCACGGACGGTTGCTTGCGCAGATAACAACACGAAATCCCGCTCCGCCCCACGAAGCGCCCGGATCTGCGTAACTGAGAGACTTGCATCGAGCGAAAGCACCCCCTCCCAACCTCCCCCTGCTCGCAGGCGAGCAAGGTGAGGGGTCAACGTGCAGCTTCCGTTATCAGCGCTCGCAGCAGGCAGATCCGGCGTTGACCAACCTGCCAATTTTGCCGCAACCCCCGCGCGTGGGATAATCGCTGCATCATTGCGTTGCCGATGGCAGCGCTGCATCCGCGGCCTGCTTGCGCCGTCTTTTCCTCTGGAGTGTTTACATGGCCGATGAAGCCGCCAACGGTGCCGCCGAAGTCACTGGTGCCCAGTTCAATGTGCAGAAGATTTACCTGAAGAATGTCTCGTTCGAGGCGCCGAACGCGCCGGCGATCTTTCAGGAATCCGAAGCCCCGCAGTTGCAGCTCAACCTCAACCAGAAAGTCGCGCGTTTTGATGAAGGCCTATACGAGGTGGTCCTCACCATCACCCTGACCTGCACCATCAGCGAGAAGACCGCGTATCTGGCCGAAGTGGAACAGGCGGGTATCTTTGGCCTGACCGGGTTCGACGAGCAGGGTCTGGACATGATGCTGGCCAGCTATTGCCCGAACGTGCTGTTTCCGTATGCGCGACAGGCAGTGGGCGATCTGATCCACCACGGTGGTTTTCCGCCATTCCTGCTGCAGCCGATCAACTTCGAGGCGATCTACGCCGAGCAGCAGCGCCAGCGTGCAGAACAGGCGCAGGGCGCGCTGCAGCAACCGCCGGTCGGCAACGCCTGAGTCGCAGCTCATGGCGGCGGCGAATCGTCATCCGCGCAGTGGCTGTCAGCATTGCGCGGTAGCGCGTTGAATCAGCGGAGTCGCGGCCGATGACGTCCGAATCAGCCAAGCAACCGCCTGCCGATACACTCGCGCCTCGGGTGCGACTGGCTGTGCTCGGTGCGGGTTCGTGGGGCACGGCGCTGGCTTCGCTCGCCGCTCGCAATGGCGTCGAGACGATCCTGTGGGGGCGCGACGCCGACCAGGCGGCGACCATCGATTCGCGCCACGAAAACCCGCGCTACCTGCCGGGTGTTGAGCTTCCGTCTGCGTTGCATGCAACAGCCGATCTAGCAGCAGCGGTCAGCGAGGCGAATCTGGTGCTTGTGGTGGTCCCCAGCCACGCATTTACCGACACGTTGCAGGCACTGGCCCCGTTGCTGCCGAGCGGTTGCGGCGTGGCGTGGGCGACCAAGGGATTCGAGCCGGGCACCGGCCGTTTTCTGCATGAAGTGGCGGAAGACGTGCTCGGTGCGAACGTGCCGCTCGCGATCGTCACCGGCCCGTCGTTTGCGCGCGAAGTGGCGCAAGGGTTGCCGACCGCGGTCACCGTGCATTCCGATGACGACGCGTTCGCCCGTACCGTTGCCAACGTCCTGCACGGCGCGAGTTTTCGCGCCTACACCGGCAATGACGTGGTGGGCGCCGAACTCGGCGGTGCAATGAAAAACGTGCTGGCTGTCGCGACCGGCGTCGCCGATGGCATGAATCTCGGATTGAACGCGCGCGCTGGTTTGATCACGCGCGGCTTGAATGAAATGCTGCGCTTGAACGCCGCGCTCGGTGGGAGAGCCGACACGCTGATGGGATTGTCCGGCTTGGGCGATCTGGTACTGACCTGCACCGGCGATCTGTCGCGCAACCGTCGCTTTGGCCTGGCGCTGGGGCGTGGCCAATCGATCCAGCAGGCGATTGCCGAAATCGGGCAAGTGATCGAATCGGTGGACACCGCCGATGAAGTGATGCGGCTAGCCAATCGGCACGGCATCGAGTTGCCGATCTCGGCGTTGGTGCAGCAAGTGCTGCACGATCAGATCACGCCGCGCGAATGCCTCCAGCAATTGCTGGCACGCGACCAGAAGCCGGAATACGCCGATCAGGTGACTGTGCCCGCAGCAAGGTGACCGCATCTTTTTGCGTGTCGAAGAGAGAAGAAAGGCGCTCCGGCACGCAACGTTTAGTCTAGTCATGACTTGAGGAGTTCGGTGCTGCCGGCAAACGCGAGTTGTCGCCACGCTTCGAACGCAATGACAGCGACCGCGTTGGACAAGTTCAGACTGCGGTTGTCGGGCTGCATCGGCAGATACAGACGCTGAGTAGCGGGAAGCTGATCGAGGAGTTCGTCCGGCAAGCCGCGGGTTTCCGGGCCGAACAAGAACGCATCGTCTGCCGCGAATTGTGGCGTGTCATAACGCGTTCGACCGCGCGTGGATAGTGCGAACACGCGTGGTGTTTGGATACTCGCAAGGCACGCGGTGAGGCTTGCATGCGTTTGGACTTGTGCAAACTCGTGATAGTCCAGCCCGGCGCGACGCAGACGCGCGTCATCCAACGCGAAACCGAGTGGCTCGATCAGATGCAAGTGAGCGCCGACGTTGGCGCACAGCCGAATAATGTTGCCGGTGTTGGGCGGGATCTCCGGCTGGAAGAGGATGATGTGCACGGATGGTCAAGCCGCTGTGAGCGACCACGCGATCAAGCTCACCACGGCAACGGCTTGCCTTGGTAGTCGAGGAACAAGCCGGTATCGTCCTTGCCCAAGTTGTCGATCACCGACAGCAGGCCGCGTACCGAATCGGTCGGCGACACCGGCGCCTGCTTGCCACCCATGTCGGTGTGCACCCAGCCTGGATGCAGGCAAACTACGCGTACATCCGATTTCGCGAACCCGTGCGCCAGCAATACGCTGCCCATGTTCTGTGCCGCCTTGCTGATCGCGTAGCTGGGCGTGTAGAAGTCTTTCGTGCGCGCAATCGATCCCAGTTGCGACGAGACATTTGCGACGACTGCGCGCTCACCCTTGCCCAAGAGCGGCGCCAATGCTTGAGCCAGCAGGAACGGCGCGATCGCGTTGATCGCAAGACTCGACTCCAACGCGTCCGCACTCACGCTGCCAAAGCGTTCGCCCGGCACCAGCTTGCCAGCGTTGTTGATCAGCAAATCGAGGCCGTCGAAATGCTGTGTGGCAAAATCCGCCAACGCGGATACCGAATCAGGATCGGCCAGATCCA
This sequence comes from Lysobacterales bacterium, assembly GCA_038216155.1. Taxonomy (GTDB): domain Bacteria; phylum Pseudomonadota; class Gammaproteobacteria; order Xanthomonadales; family Xanthomonadaceae; genus SZAS-103. The sequence goes on along the minus strand of JBBQQH010000019.1, from coordinate 32,146 downwards.
CCGCATGCACGTGCAACCGCCTGTCGCTATCGCCAGCCAGCGCATTCAGGTCATCAGCCTCATTCGGATCTCGACACCCTGCCAATACTCGATCACCACGCGCCAGCAACTGTCGCGTGAATTCCAGCCCCAACCCCCGATTCGCCCCTGTAACGAGGACACGACGCATGCAATCTCTCCTTGTCGATTCAATTCCAGCCTGAGCGTGGCCAACACGAGCGAGCCGCGTGCGCCCGTGACAAATTCATAATGTGTTGCGCGATGAGGCTTGCCGCCCCAACGCGAACTGCGAGCTACTTTGAACCAGCCGGGCAATTGTTAGAACACCGCGGACGCTCGCGCACCCCGCATTGCCCCGCGGTATACTCCCGCCGCTGAAAGCACCATCACAACGCGCCCGTAGCTCAGCTGGATAGAGTACTACCCTCCGAAGGTAGGGGTCACAGGTTCGACTCCTGTCGGGCGCGCCATTTCTTCACTGGTTTCGCGTTGATGCCAGCTGCGTTCGCGTGATAAGACGCCAGCTTCTGCGATGACCGCGACACCGCAACGGCGAGCGTCGTTGGAGGATTGGATTCCAGATCCGAGCATCGTCGTATCATCAACGCATGCGACAACTGCCGCGTTCTGCATTGATCTGTCTTGCTGTGCTGTGTTCGCTGGCGCTGCTGGCAATCGTGGGGCCATGGCTATCGCCATTTGCGCCCGAGCATCCGGATTGGAATGCACTCTCGCAATCGCCATTTGCGATTCCTGCGCACTGGCTGGGCACCGATGCGATCGGGCGCGATGTGTTTGTGCGCGCGTGCTACGGGCTGCGACTGTCGCTCGCTCTTGGCGTGGGCGCGACGTTGCTGGCGTTGCTGGTGGGTCTAGCATACGGGGCTAGCGCGGGCTATCTGGGCGGGCGTAGCGAGCGGTTGATGATGCGTGGGCTGGACGTGCTGTCGGCGCTGCCGTTTTTGTTGATCGTGATTTTGCTGCTGACCTTGTTCGAGCGCTCGCTCGGCCTGTTGCTGGCGGCGGTCGGTGGCTATGTGTGGATCGATCTTGCGCGCGTGGTTCGGGCCGAAGCCGCGCGACTGCGCGAGTTGCCGTTTGTGCTGGCCGCGCGCGTCGCGGGCGCCAGCGGAATACAGATCCTGCGCTGGCACATCATTCCAAATCTGCTTGGACTGGCATTGGTGTTTGCGAGCTTGATCGCAGCGCAGGCAATCCTGGTCGAGAGTTTTCTCGGATTTCTTGGCCTGAGCATCGACGAGCCGTCCGCCGGCCTTGGCACGTTGTTGCAAGAAGGCACGCAGGAGCTCGACAGCGCGCCATGGACGTTGCTGGTTCCTGCAATTTTGCTGGTGGCGACGCTTGCCTGCTTTCAGCAACTGGGCGATGCGTTGCGCGACTGGAGTAGCGCCACCGATCGCGCGCCTTTGGTATCGCGCAAACCTTCGTTGCTGAAGCGATTGCGTCGGAGAGGCATGCCGCTCGCGGTGATGCCCGGCGCTCAACATCCGATGCGGGTTGCGGCGGCTGAAGAAGATCGCGGCGTGCCGCGCGCATGACTGCGTTGCTGTCGGTAGCCGAGTTGCAGGTGACGCTGGGCGGGTCCTCTTCTAGTGCGTCGACCACGTTGCTCGGCCCACTGGAATTTGCGTTGCATGCGGGAGAGTGTCTGGCGATCGTCGGCGAATCCGGCGCCGGCAAAAGCCTGGCGACGCAGGCGCTGCTCGGATTGTTGCCGCCTGCCTTGCACGCGCATGGCTTTTTGCGTGTCGATAACGCGGATGTTGCGCTGGGATCGCCGGCGCACGCAGCGCTGCGCGGACGCGTGCTTGCATGGATTCCGCAGGATGCGCTTGCCGCCTTGCACCCGCTGCGGCGTATTGGCGCGCAACTGGTGGAAACGCTGCGCCAACACGGACATGATCGCGCCGCTGCGCAAGCCGAAATGCGCGCCTTGCTGCAGCGCGTGCAGTTACCGGATGCGTCTACCATTCTTGCCAGTTATCCGCATCAGCTTTCAGGCGGTCAGCGCCAACGCATCTGCATCGCGCTGGCACTGGCGAGCCGGCCGCGCGTGCTGATTGCGGATGAGCCCACGTCGGCGCTTGATCCGCGCATTGCGCGCGGCGTGCTGGAGTTGCTCGACACGTTGCGGCGCGACTTGCAGGTCGGGCTGCTGCTGGTCAGTCACGATCTGCCGCTGGTGGCGCATATCGCCCAGCGCGTGTTGGTGTTGCGGCATGGCCGTTGTGTGGAAACTGGCGACACCGCTCAAGTGTTCAACGCTCCTGTTGCTGACTACACACGTGAATTGCTGGCGGCCGATCGACTACCGCCGGCACCCAATGCGCGTCCCGGTGCACTGCTGTTGCAGGCCTACCAGGTGTCGGTGCGCTATCCGCGTGCGCCGCGCGACGCGGTGCAGCCGAGCACGCTACATCTGCATCGCAGCGAATGTCTGGCGCTGGTTGGGGAGTCAGGTTCGGGCAAGTCGTCGCTGGCGCGTGCGCTGCTGCGTCTGCTGCGTGTCCCGCAGACAGGCCGCATTCTGCTGGATGGCATCGACATCGCGACGTTGTCCGCGCGCGGCTTGCGCCCATTGCGAAAACGCATCGGTGTGGTCTTCCAAGATCCCTTCGCCTCGCTCGATCCACGCATGACTGTCGCGCAATTGGTGGCCGAACCCTTGCGTATCCACGGGATTGGCGATGGGGCATCGCGGCGCGTGCGTGTGGTCGAATTGCTGAGTGCGGTTGGGCTGGAGGCATCGATGCTCGATCGCTTGCCGTACGCGTTTTCCGGCGGGCAACGCCAACGCATCGCAATCGCACGCGCACTTGCTACCGATCCCGATCTGCTGGTTTGCGACGAGGCCGTGTCGGCGCTGGATGCACAACATCGCGCAGGTGTGCTCAAGCTGCTGGCATCGCTCAAGGCCGAACGTGGCCTGGCGTTGCTGTTCATTACCCACGATTTGGCCGCGGCTCGCGCGCTGGCCGACCGGATTGCAGTCATGCAGTACGGCACGATCGTGGAAACCGGCGATGCCGCCGACATCCTGGCAAGCCCAACGCATGCCTATACGCGCGAGTTGCTTGCAGCCCGTTTGGGCTAGAACGAGGCACCGTCGCCGTGAAAGCCGTCGATTTCGATCATCAGTTCGGCGCGACAGATGTCGGCATGCAGCAGTAACAGCGGCGTCGCCGCCGGCAATCGTCGACGCAGTTCAGCCTCGACCTCGGCTGCCAGGTGCGCATCACGCAGGTATACCTTCAACACGCTGTGCGTGCCGAGCGGCTTGCTGCGAGCGGGTTCGTGATCGCGGGCGACATGCAGCACCGCATCAAGGTTGAGTAGCGTTTCATCCAGCTGCGCTGCAATGTCGCCGTCATGCATGGAGGCATGCCCACGCACGCTGGCGGTGCCGGAAATCATCAGTGGTAACGGAATTGTCGATGCAGGACCCAGCATCCCGCGCGCAAATGTCGGCGGCTGCGGGCCGTATTGGCGCGGGTAGCGATAGGCACTGAGCTGGCGCGGGTTTTCCAGCGGCGTACCGGCCTCGCTGGCGGCGAGAAAATACACCTGCAGCACACGCTTGTCCCCAGCTGGTGGCGATGCGCATGCGGGAATGCCGATCGCGGTTGCCGCTGGATAGCGCCACTGCGGTGGCATGCCTTGTGCGCGACCGATGCAAAACTGCCGATAGCGTTCGGCGTCGTCGCAGCCTTCGGTAATTGCCGCTAGATAATTCCAGATGCGCAGCGGATGGCGGTGCGATGAGGCATCCAGGAACGCGCACAGCTCGGCATACGCACTGGCGGCGATGCCTGCCACTGTGCTGCCGGGGTTCTCGCGCACAGCATCCGTCGCACAGCGATCCGGCGAGTTGTGTTGGATCTGGTCTTCGTCGACCTCAATCGCGCCAAACAGCAGCCCGCCGGCGTGCGCAAAACGGATGCGCCCAAATTGGCCGGTGCTCACCGGTTGATCGACGCGCCAGACTTCAAATGGTGCGGTGCCGTCCAGTGGCTCCAGCGCCACGCGCAGATAGCGCGAATCGCTTCCGCCTGCGGGCGCAGCGCTACCGAAGCCGATCACTGCCAGCACGTTGTTGTCGCGCAGCAGCACCTCCAGCGAGGTGTCCTCGTAGCCAACCCGCAACGCGCCGACAGGCGGAGCCGTGCGTATTTCGCTATGCGATTGCAGCAACGTCAAAGTCATGCGGTGCCCTGTCTGTTGCCTGGCTGCAGCGTGTCCTCGTTGGCGACCTCCACCCGCACCTGGCGGCGCCGGCTCAGCCATCCGCGCAGCGCTTGTGGTGCCATCTGAAATGCAGTGATCAGATAAATCAGCCGAAAGACGCGCAGGCGCTTGAGCACCTTGGGCGAATCGAACACGTCGCCAGCCAGCATCGAGATCACTGCTTGTTCCACCTGCCAGACATTGCGTGGATTGGCGAACAGACGCTTCATCACTGGCGTGTTGAAGCGATAGATGAACCACGAAAAATGCTTGAGGCCGCGACGCAAGCGCAGTTCCATCGCCTGCTGCAGCTCGTGCTCTCGGGACGGATCACGCAAGGTGCTGTCGACCACCTCGGCGGCCTGCTCGGCGCTGTTCATGCCCAGATACACGCCGGAGGAAAACACGGGATCGATGAATGCATACGCATCGCCGACCATCACCCAGCCCTTGCCGGTCATGCGCGAGCAGGTGTAGGAATAATTGCCGGTGACGTGCACCGGCCCGACGCGCTCGGCGTGTTTCATGCGCTCGGCGATCATCGGTTCGGAATGCAGCGTGCGCATCAAGAAGGATTCGGTCTCGCCGCGCCGTGTGCGCAGATACTCTGGAAAACACACAGCACCCACGCTCATGATCTCGCCCGGCAACGGGATCAACCACATCCAACCGTGATCGAAGCGTTGCACGGTGATGTTGCCGCCATCCTCATCAGGTTGTCGCAGCACGCCGCTGAAATGACTGAAGATCGCCGCCGACTGGTGCTGGTCATTTTTGCGTTTGAGCTTGAGCGCGTTGCCGATCAAGGTGTCGCGACCGCTGGCATCGACGACGTAGCGCGGCTGCAAGGTGAACACGCCATCGCTGCTGCTGGCGCGCACGCTGGCTTGGCCTTCCGCGTCCCAGTTGATCGATTCCACCTTGATGTTTTCGCGTGCATCCACACCGTTGCTGCGCGCGTGCTCGAACAGCAGCTGGTCGAACTGCTCGCGTTTTACCTGAAATGCGTATTCGAACTTCGGATCGAGCGCGCGACGAAAATGAAAGCTGTTGTAGGTTTGCGAATCCAGCGGAAAATCCGCGCCTGGTTTGTGCGTACCGATTGCGCGAACCTGTTCCAGCACGCCCAGCCGCTCCAGGATTGGCAGGTTCATTGGCAGCAGCGATTCGCCGATGTGGAAACGCGGATGCGCTGCCTTTTCCAGCAGCGTCACCCGCCAGCCTTTGCGCGCCAGCAAAGTAGCCGCCGTCGTGCCGGCAGGGCCGCCGCCCATCACCAGCACATCCGGCGTCTCAACGACGGGTTCCGCGCCACAGCAGGTTTGCTGCAATGGCATCGGTGCAGTCGCTCGTCTCGGGGGGTGCTGGTCTAGGGTTTGGCTCGGCATGGATTTTTGTTCGCAAACAGGACGCCGTTCGGTCGCCACCGGCTCGAAGGGCAGCTGTTGGCGCAGCCTCCCCGGGCGGCGCGCGGCATGCGCATGATACACTCCGCGCCCTTTCGCAGCCTGCACCCGGCGCGTCCGCTGCTCAGTCCGGGCGAAGCCCTGCCTACCTGCCGGCTGCTTGATCCGGCGTCGCGCGCGAAGCGCCGTTCCAAACCCTCGACGCCCCATTCACTGCGAACCAACATGACCTCGACCCCCGCGCAAACTCCCGCCGAAATGGCCCTGGCCGAACTGCTGGTGTCCTCGTTGAACATCGAAGGCACCACTGCTGAGCAGATCGATCCGGAGATGCAGTTATTCGGTGGCGGGCTCGGCCTGGATTCAATCGATGCGCTGGAACTCTCCTTGGCGATCTCGAAAGCGTACGGCTTCCAGCTGCGCTCGGACAGCGAGGAAAACAAGCGCATCTTCGCCAGCCTGCGCGCGCTCTCGGCGCACATCGAGCAGCACCGCACCACGTGATCGCAGCGCAGGCGGCGGCATACGAGCGGCAACACCATGAATGACCAGCCGACCCGGCACGAGGCGATCTGCATTGATGCTGCGCATCCGTCGCTGGCCGGTCACTTTCCGGGCAGCCCGGTGGTGCCGGGCGTGCTGCTGCTTGATCGGGTGATCGCTGCGATTGAAGCCAAGCACGGCGCTGGCTGCGCGATCCGCTTGCCACAAATCAAGTTTCTAAGGCCGCTGCTCCCGGGCGAGCAAGCACGGATCGTGCTGGATGCCCCAGCCCCGGTGCCGATCAGCGGCAGCAATGCCGTCGACGAGCGCCAATACCGGATCCGCTTTCGCATCCAGCGGGATGACGCAGTGCTGGCTAGCGGTGAGGTGGTGACGGTGCAAACGGGTAATAGTACCCAGATGGAACGGTTGCCATGAGCACGCCGGAGGCTCAGGCATCGGCCAGCCCTTCCGCACGCGACGCGCAGTGGAAGCAGCGCCCGGAAGGCGGCGGCCCGTTTGCGATCTGGCTGATCCGCAGCATTGCGCTGCGACTTGGGCGACTTCCCGGTCGACTGCTGCTGTATCCGATCACGCTGTATTTTCTGATCGTGCGCGGCCCCGAGCGGCGTGCCTCACGCGCCTTCCTCACTCGCGTGCTGGGCCGACCGGCCTCGCTGTGGCAGGTGGCGCGGCATATCCACACCTTTGCCGCGACCATTCTGGATCGCGTATTCCTGCTTTCGGAACAGTTCCGCCGCTACGACCTGCGCGTGACAGGGCTTGAGGCGCTGCACGACGAGCTCGACAAAGGTCGCGGCGTGTTGCTGTTCGGTGCGCACTTCGGCAGTTTCGAGGCGTTGCGCGTGCTTTCCCTCAAGCGCCCGGACATCAGCGTGCGAGTGGTGCTGGACAAGGGCCAGAATCCTGCGCTCACGGACATGCTTGATGCGCTCAATCCCAACATCGCCGGTACTGTAATCGACGCAGCGCAGCCCGGCACCGCAATCGTGCTGGCGCTGAAGGAAGCGGCCGACGCACAGGCTGCGATCGGATTGCTGGTGGATCGCGCGCGCACCGGCGAGCACGCGGTGCCGTGCCCGTTTTTTGGGGACCTGGCGATGTTCCCCAGCGCACCAATGCTGATTGCAGCCGCGCTGCAGGTGCCGGTGGTGTTGTGCTTCGGCCTGTATCGCGGCGGTACCACTTACGACGTGCATTTCGAGACGTTCAGCCCCGCGTTGGTCATCCCGCGGCATAACCGTCAGGCGGTACTGGCCGAGCTGCTGGCGCGCTACGCTGCGCGGCTGGAACATTACGTACGGCTGGCACCCTACAACTGGTTCAACTTCTACGATTTCTGGAGCGGCAATGCACAACCCGGACCTGCTGCAACTGTGGTTTCGACAGCGGCTGCAACGACGTCTGCTGGCGCCGGCGTGCCTGACTGTGCTGGCGACGTCACTCGCGCTGGCACCAGCGTTGGCGCAGAACAACGTCAAGGCTGAGCCGGCGCCACCTAGCGCACGCAGCGATGCGACGGCACTGCCGCCGGCGCAAAACCTCGATGTATTGCTGTCGCGGCTGTCGCGTCCGCCGCCGACGGAGACGCCCTTTGTCGAACTGCGCGGGTCGGCCTTGCTCAAGTCGCCGCAGATTTTGCGCGGCCGCCTGCAGCAACCCGATGCGCAAACGCTGGTGCGCGAGGTGCTGACGCCATTCCACGAGCGCACCACCATCCGCGCCGAGCGCGTGGTGATCGAACGCTTCGAAGCGGGCAAGGAAAAGCCGCGCGTGCGCACATTCTCGCTCAAGCGCGCGCCCGAGCTTGGCGGTCTGCTGGCCAGCTTCACCGCATTGCTGCGCGGCAATCGCGCCTTGCTGGAGAGCAACTATGCCGCGCGACTGCAGCCGGGCAATCACTGGAGCCTGCAACTCACGCCGCTCGATTCTCGACTGCTCAAGCGGGTGAGCGCGGTGACGCTGCGAGGCGCCAGTGGTGCGCTCGACTGCATGCAGTTGCAAGGCACCGACGGCCAGCGCACGACGACCTTGCTGGGTGCTAGCGCCAATGCGGCGGAAGGCGTGGACGACGCGACGAAGCTGGTCGCGTTGTGCGCTGGTTCGACGGGTGCCGCCAGCCAGTGAAACCCGCAACGCGATTGGGCCTCGGCCTGATGTGGCTGGTCGCCGTGTTTGTGCTCGCATGGCTGATCCAGTCGCGCCTGCAAGTCAGTGGAGATTTGCGGCTGTTCATGCCGAATCCGACCACCGCCGATCAGAAATTCCTGATCGAGGAACTCGGTGAAGGCCCAGGTTCACGCATCCTGCTGCTGGCGATCGACGGCGCGCCGCCCGAGCGTTTGGCCGAGCTCTCGCGCGGCTTGCATGCAGAGATCGCAAAGGACTCCGCGTTTCGTTTTATCGGCAACGGCGAGGAATCGCTGGATGCGATTCCTGAGCATCTGAAACCTTACCGCTATTTGCTGTCGCCAACGCTGGATGCGCACGCGCTCGACAGTAAATTCCTGCATGCGCAATTGCAGCAACGCATCGAGGATCTCGGCTCGCCTGCCGGCAGTTTCATCGAGCCGCTGATTCCGTCCGACCCCACGCTGGAAACACTGGCCCTCGCCGAACGCTGGCAACCGCCGCGCGAGCCTGAAAAAATCGACGGTCTGTGGTTTTCGCCCAAGGGCAAGCGCGCCTTGCTGGTGGCGGAAACCCGCGCTGCCGGATTCGATCCGCAGTCGCAGCAGATCGCCGTGCAACATCTTCAGACTGCGTTCGCGCGAATCAAGGGCGCGGCATCGGGCAACCTGCTGATCAGCGGGCCGGGTGCGTTTTCGGTATTGATTGGCAACCGCACCCAGGCCGAAGCCACCCGCATCGGCATCGTCGACACAATCGGTTTGCTGGTGTTGCTGCTGATCGCCTATCGCAGCCCGCGCATCCTGCTGCTGGCGCCGTTGCCACTGGCGACTGCCGGCGTCGCCGGCCTTGCCGCAGTGAGTCTTGCGTTTGGCAGCGTGCATGGCATCACGCTGGCGTTTGGCTTCACCTTGATCGGCGTCGTCCAGGATTATCCAGTGCACCTGTTCAGTCATCAGCACGCTGGTCTCTCGCCGCAGGCGAACGTGCGCATGCTGTGGCCAACTTTGTTCATTGGCGTGGTTTCGACTTGCATCGCCTATTTCACGTTTCTGGTCTCCGGTGTCACTGGTTTGCAGCAACTGTCGGTATTTACCGTCACCGGGCTTGCCGCTGCTGCGGCGTGCACGCGCTGGATGCTGCCGGCGCTGATTGATCCTGCGCCACGCGATGTTGCCGACTCGCCTCTGTTGGGTCGGTTGTGGAATCGCATCGACGCGCTCCCGAGACCGCATTGGTCTGTGTTGGCGGTGGTATGCGTGATCGCCGTGATCGTGTTCGCGCTCGCGCCGGCGCCGCTGTGGGAAAACAACCTCGCAGCGCTGACGCCGGTGCCAAAGCCGCTGCTCGATCAGGATCAGGTGCTGCGCGCGGAACTGGGCGCGCCGGACGTGCGCTACCTGCTGACGGTCGAAGCGGCCAGCAGCGATGCCGTGCTTGCGCGCGAGCAGCAACTGGCTGACGATCTGGATGTGCTCGTCGGCAAGCAGGCGATCGATGGTTACGATCTGGCCGCGCGTTACCTGCCGAGCCTCGCCGTGCAGCGCGCGCGTCAGCAACAACTGCCAGACGCGGCCACGCTGAATGCATCTTTGGCAGCAGCGACCGCCGATCTTGATTTCAAACCGGATGTGTTCGCGCCATTCGTGCGCGATGTCGACATCGCGCGACATGCGCCGCTGCTCCGAGCAAAGGACCTGGCCGACACACCACTCGCGCTGCGCCTGCAAAGCCTGCTGCAGACCACCAGTGACGGCCGCGCGCGCGGCTTAATCAGCCTGACTGGGGTGAACGATGTCGCCGCGCTGGCGCAACTGGCGGCGCAACAGACCGGGCTGCATCTACTCGATCTCAAGCAGGCGTCCGAATCATTGGTCAACGCCTACCGCCAACGCATGCTGGTGATGCTCGGTGTGGCGCTGCTGCTGCTGATCGGTGCGGTCTGGTTTGCGTTGCGCAAGCCGCACCGGGTGGTCAAGGCGCTGGCTCCGCTGCTGATCAGCACCTTGCTGATTCTCGCGCTGCTGCATGCGCTGGGCGTGGCTTTGACGCTGTTCCATCTGGTGGCGTTGATCCTCGCTGCGGGCCTTGGTCTGGACTACGCCCTATTTTTCGAACACGCCGGGAGCAATCGCCGCGATCAGTTGCGCACTCTGCACGCGGTGCTGATCAGCAGCGCATCGACCTTCATGGTGTTCAGCCTGCTCGGTACCTCCAGCATCCCGGTATTGCGCGCAATCGGGGTGACCGTCGCGCTGGGTGTGGTGTTCAATTTCGTGCTGGCATTGTTGATCTCGCGTGAGAAGGGAGTCGCCGGCGACGCTTCTGCAAGGCCGCTGCAAGTGATGGAGTCCGAGAATGCAGCGACTTGAGCGCGACGCCATCCAGGCACTGATTCCGCATCAAGGCTTGATGTGCCTGCTGGATACGGTGGACAGCTGGGACGCGCATCGCATCGTGTGCTGCACGCGCTCGCACCAGCGCGCAGATAATCCGCTGCGTAGCGACGATCGATTGCGCGCACTGCATCTGTGCGAATACGGTGCGCAGGCGATGGCGGTGCACGGCGGGCTGTTGGCGCGCGAGGTCGGCGGCATCGCCAAGCCCGGTCTGCTGGTCTCGCTGCGCGCGGTCGAATTGCATCGCGCCCGCATTGACGATCTGCCAGATGCGTTGCAGGTCACGGCGGAAAAACTGCTGGATGCTGGCGACAGCTGGCAGTATCAGTTCTCCGTCAGCCATCGTGGCGATGTGCTGGCAACCGGACGCGCTGCGGTGATGATGATGGGTGCGGGTCACCGCGCGGACGCTGACTAACGTTAGGGCTACTTCGACCTCGGTTCCGTTCGTGGTGAGCCCGTCGAACCATAAGCGGCTGTGCGAAGCATCACAATGCACCAATGAGCCTTCGCAATAATGAGCACAAAGATGCAGTCATCTGATCCAATCACCAGCGCGACGCCATCAGTCCGATCAAACGCCGAGAGCACACAGCGTCGCGCGCTGGTGACTGGCGGCAGCGGCGACCTCGGCGCGGCGATTTGTCGCGATCTCGCTGCAGCAGGCGCGCATGTGATCGTCCATGCCCATCGAGGCATTGAACGTGCGCAGGCGGTGGTCGCAGCCATCCATGGCGAAGGCGGCAGCGCCGAAGCGGTCGCGTTCGATTTGGTCGATGGCGCGGCAACGCGTGGCGCGATTGAAATATTGCTCGCGCAGTCACCGATCCAGATTTTAATAAACAATGCCGGGACGCATGATGACGCACCGCTGGCCGGAATGACCGATGCGCAATGGCATGGCGTGATCGACGTGTCGTTGCACGGATTCTTCCACGCGACCCAGCCGTTGCTGCTGCCGATGGCGCGCACGCGCTGGGGTCGCATCGTCAGCGTGTCGTCGGTCGCGGCGGTGCTGGGCAATCGCGGCCAGGTCAACTACGCGGCGGCGAAAGCGGCGCTGCATGGTGCGTCGCGCTCGTTGGCACGCGAGATGGGATCGCGCGGAATCACGGTGAATGTGGTCGCGCCCGGCGTGATCGCCGGCAAACTGGCCGATGCCGCATTCGATGCCGAGCGCATCAAGCAAACCGTCCCGGCCGGCCGCGCAGGGACGCCGGCTGAAGTCGCCGCGCTGGTGCGCTTCCTATGTTCGGATGTGGCGGGTTACATTAACGGCCAGGTGATCGGGGTGAATGGCGGAATGGGATAGTCGTTTCCGATTGGTTGCCATCCACAGCATCAACGTCATTAGGGGAAATCAATGAACACAATCGCTCGTATCGCTGTCGGCTGTTGCCTGGTATTTGCCACCGGCATCACCCAGGCTGAAACCATCACCATGGCGCGCGTGGTGCCGTATGCCGACACCGCCGACATTTCCAGCAAGATCAAAGTCGAATGCAAAGATCTGCAAAGCGGCTTGGCAAGCTACACCAAGGAGTTTGCCGCCAAGCAAGGCGTTACCGTGGAACTCAGCGATGAACCTTCCAAGGCCAGCGGCAAGGTGCTGCAGCTCGAAATATTCGACGCAATCAGCGAAGGCAATCCATTCATTGGTCATCACAAATCCACCAGGGTGCGCGGCACGCTGATGGAGAATGGACAAAAGGTTGCGAGCTTCAAGGCGATGCGCCAATCGATGGGCGGCGCGTTTGCGGGATACAAAGGGTCGTGCTCGGTCTTGGGCCGCACCGTCCAAAAGCTCGGTGAAGACATTGGCGCATGGTTGAAGAACCCGAAAGATGGCGCTGAGTTGGGCGATCTTTGAACCAATTCGATCTGCGGCAAGCTATCAATTGTTGAAACGTTGACCGATCAAGCGGCCTGCGCGAATAGCGTGGGCCGTTTGTCTTCTGCAAGTTGATCCGAATCGCACGGCGCAAACGACGCCAGCGTCGCCGCATCCACCAACACGCCGGATTCGGCCGCGCGCTGCAATATTGTTTCGCCCAGCGCGCGCAACTGCACCACGTTTTCGCGCAGGCGCATCCGCAGCTGCGCGTCATCGAGGGTGTCGTGCAAGGTGCGATTGATATCGAAAAACCAAGGCAGCCGGCCCTGATCAAGCATCACTGCCGGATTCTCGTGCGTGTCGGCGGTATGCGCGTGCCAGTGCAGAAAAAACGCCTGCATGAGCCGATTCAACTCCTGCGCCTCTGCCAGCACGTCCCGCAGTTCACCCAGTAGTGCGATGTCGGTCAGCCGCTGCTGGAACACCAGTTGGCATAGCACGCCCCAGTAATAGGTGTAATCCCACAGCACCTTGATCGGCATGACCTCGGCGTTGCCGAACAGCGGATATTGATCCTGGTACAGCGCCAGCGTATTGCGATAAAACGAGAAATACAGATCCTGATAGATGCGCGCATACGGCGCCAGCGAATCGCCCTTGCGATCGTGCGCGATCAGATCGCAGATGTAAGTGTTGGCGATCGCGATGAAGTCGCTGCCCGGCGAATAGAACGGATCGAGAAACAAGCCGGCCTCGCCAGTCAGCGCCCACCGGTCTGAGGAGAATACCTGCTTGCAGCTGTAGGAGAAATTGCGGAAGAACGCAAAATCAAGCAACGCCTCGCGCCCCTTCGTCGCCATCGCGTCATCCACCATGTCGGCAATCAGCGGCTGGTGCGCACGCAACCAATCCATCGACTTTTCAAACGTATTCATCGTCGCCAGCGGATGCATGGCCGCGTCACAGACGATGCCGACCGAATGCGCGCCAGAGGACAGCGGAATCAGCCACGCCCAGTAACCCGGTCCGTTGAGATGATTGGTCGACCGCCAGCGTTCCGGCGGCGTGCACTGAGAGGCCCATTCGCTGTTGTCGCTGCAGGCATCGATCGGCAAGCGCGCATCGATCCGGAACCAGACCGCGTTGGCATCGTGCGCATTGGCCTCACTCAGATCGAGTTTTCGCTTGATCAGCCCGATGCGCCCCGACGCGTCCAGCAACCAGCGCGCCCGCGCGTCGACGGTGTTTCCCTCGTGCTCATAGCTGACGCGGTGCAAGGCATCGCCTTTGCCATCGGCGATCTCGAAAGTGCGCACGATCGCGCCATCGAGAAAGCGCACGCCGAGCTCGCGCGCACGTTCGCCAAGAAAGTTCTCGAAAATGCCGCGATCAATTTGCCAGGTCGGCGTTGGCAATACTTCGCGCACACCGAGTTCGGTCACGTTGTGCAAATCGCGGCGGCCCTCGGAGAAGAAAAAACGAAATCCGAATTTGCGGATATGTTCGGTATCAAGATGCTCGCGCAGGCCGAGCGTGTCGGCGAAATAGTGCGCGCCGATCTCGACCGTGGATTCGCCGATCTTGAATGCCGCTGCCGGCGCTGGATGCGGCCTGCGCTCCAGCACCAGGATGTCGATGTCGGGGAACCGTCGACGCAACTGGATCGCCAGCGTCAGTCCGGCCAGTCCTCCGCCCATGATGATGGCGTCGTATGTTTGCAACTCGGTCATTTCGTTACCTGCTGAAATTCGCATTGTCCGCGGTTGCTGGCGCATCCGTCTCTGCCACCGGTGCGTCATCGAAGATCTCCGGCTTGCCGCTACGCGAGAGTCGATATTGACGGCCGAGGTGGCCGTATTCGAGCACGCGACCAGTCGTGTGCGAGGTGATCCGGTACAGGTCGCGCAATGGCAGGAAATGGCTGCGACGGAATTTCTGCACCAGGTCCGGACCTTGGTAACGCGACTCGATCGGCACGGCGACCACGCGCGTGCCAAGCTGGCGACTGGCCTGAATCAGGATGTCGGCCTCAAACACAAATCCTTCGCCTGCGACATCAGCCAACGCCGCGACCGCGATCGGGTAATAGCGCTGCCCGCTCTGACTGTCGGCAATCGGATAGCCGCAGGCCCAAGCGATCCCCCAATCGCCCAATTCGTTGGCCAAGCGCCGATGGGTCGGTTGCTGCGCACGCTTGCGCAGTCGCGCGCCGATCACGATCCGCTGCGGGTAGCGGGCAGCCGCTCGCAGCAAACGCGGAATATCGCGTGCACTGTGCTGGCCGTCGCCGTCCATTGTCAGCACGCCATCGAATCCGCGTTCGACGGCGAGCCGGAAGCCGTCACGCAGGCTCTCGCCCTTGCCCTTGCACTGCGCGTGCCGGATCAACGTGACCGGCAGATCAGCGATGCAGTCGCAGGTGGCATCGGCGGAGCCATCATCAACCACGATCACGTTCGGGCACTGCGCCAAGGCGGCCTGCACCACATCGCGGATGCGCAGTTCCTCGTTGAGCGCCGGGATCAGGACGGCGATGCGCGACGGATCGATTGTGTCCACAGTCGCGAGTGGCGGCGCGCTATTCATGCGCTCGCCTCCACTGACTGCCGCGGCAACAAATGCAACACCAGCGTCTGCAATGGCGACGCACGCAGTTCAAGTTGGCCGCGCGCTTGGCTGGCGAGAAACTCCAGCACCGGCAGCATCGGCGCCATCGCATTGCGCGCAAAGCGTGCGTGCAACGCGCCTCCGGTTTCGGTGGCGGCGCCGGGCCGCAGCGAGAGCGTCATGCGCGGGCCGCGCGCATCCTCGCGCGCATTCACCACAAGTGCCGCGGCGAGCAGACCTTCGCTGTGCGAGATCGCGTCGACCGGGCCGCTGGATTGCGCGTCGTAGGCAACCAGCAACACCGGTGCGTTGCTAGCCTGCGATTGAACCACGGCTTCCAGCAAACCTTGGGCAAACGTGCAGTCGTAGGCCGAGATAGCGGTGGTCGCGGCCATGCAGCCGGTGCCAATGGTCCAGTAGCCGGCGGCGGCGTTGTGCACCGAGTTGTGGAATTTCGTCGGCGATGCCGATTCCGGCGCGGTGGCCAGTGTTTCGCAGATGTAATCGGTGATCGCGAGATCGCCGTGCATCGAGGCAAACACGGACGCGAGTGTGGCCGGATCGCACCCGGCCATCGCGCACGCCGCCTGCGCCACTTCCAGTGCCAGCGCCACGCTGTCTGGCGCGCGACGGCGCTCGTTGGGCGCCAACAGTTGCGGCGACGGTTTGGCCGGCGGGTTGTCGGGCAATGTGCCGTCGGCGAGAAACCTGCGCGCGGCGTTCCAGTCGGGCAGGCCATTGCCCCAGAAACCAATGCCTTCGATCGCAAAGTTGATGGCGGTCGGATCACTCATGCGCGCGAGAACACCAGCGAGGCGTTGTTGCCGCCGAAGCCGAATGAATTGCTCATCGCGTAATCGATCGTGCGCTGCGCGTTGTCAATCCGGATTTGCGGACCGCATACGGCATCGAGCTCAGTGCAGTTGAGCAGGCCGGGCAGCTCGCCATGCTCCAGCGCCTGCAGCGCGATCACCGTCTCCAAAATACCGGCCGCGCCCAAGGTGTGGCCGGTCCAGCCCTTGGTCGAACTGGCGTGCACGGTTGCGGGAAACTCGGCGGCAATCGCGGCGGCCTCGACGCTGTCATTCGCCGGTGTCGCGGTGCCGTGCAGGTTGATGTAGCCGATCTGATGCGCTGTCACGCCCGCGCGCGCCAGCGCATCGCGCATCGCCATTCGCGCGCCCAGGCCTTGCGGATGCGGCGCCGACATATGGTGAGCGTCGCTGGATTCGCCATAGCCGCGCAGGCGCGGGCCTTCGCCTTCGCGCTCGAGCAATGCGTAACCAGCTGCTTCACCAATCGACAAGCCATCGCGATCGGCGGCGAAGGGCTTGCACGGTTCCCTGGAAACCAGTTGAAGCGCATTGAAGCCGTACAGCACGCTGCCGCACAGGCTGTCGACGCCACCGACCACGGCCGCATCGACCAGGCCAGCGTCGATCAACCGCGCCGCCTGGCCGAACACCTTGGCGCTGGACGAACACGCCGTGGCGACAGTGATACTGGGGCCGGCAAGCTCCAGCGCGGCCTGCACGAATCCGCCCAGAGAATGGGGAGTGTGGATATTGGAGCGCGCAAGATCAAGCGGAAACCGGCCGTCGTCATCGAGTCGCGCGTAGGCTTCTTCGGTCGCGCCGATGCTGGAGGTGGAGGTGCCGATCACCAGCGCCACCCGATCCGGCCCGTAACTGCGGATCGCGCGCGCGACTGATTGCAGAAATCCGTCCTGCTGCAATGCCAGCCACGCCAGATGGTTGTTGCGGCAATCCCAATGCGCAAGCGCGGCGGGCAGGGCGACATCTTCGACGCCATCGACGCGGCCGATCCAGCAATCCAGCTGCGATTGCGTATTCGAGCCGCGTTGCACAACCGGAAAGTCGTTCGATCGCAGGCCACTGCGACGCGTTCGCAGCGCTTCGCGCAACGCATCGCGACCCGCGCCGACCGCGCTGGTCGCGGTGTATGCGGACACGACCAAAGGCCGCATGGCGGAGATGGAATCAGGCACGGAGTCGATCAGCGGATGAATGGGCTCAAAGTATAGCGAGCGCGGTCATGCAACGGTCACATCGACTCGCGCTTGGGCCCCGCGGCTGCTAGCATCCGCGCCCGATGATACCCAGCATGTCCCACGCCACCGAGCCACCCAGCGACGATCGATTGCTGCGACGCGATATCCGCGCCAGCATGACAATCGCGGCGCTGGCGGTATTGCTCAGCGGCGGGCTTTTGTACCTGTGGGCATTGTGGCGGGTCTGGCGCACGGCGCGCGATGCGCCGATCGATGCCGACCCCGAGCGCGCGTTGCTGGTATTCGGCAAGCGGCTTGCGGCCGATGGCAATCCGGATGCGGAGTTCATCCAGCGCTTGAGTCGCGCGCATCACGTGCTGGTCGCCGCATCCGGTCACCAACGCGAACTGGTGTTGCTGGGCGCAGGCGAAGCGCCGGCTGGTGCGCGGGTGCTGCGGCAAATGGGCATGCCGCAATCGATTCGCCTGCATCTGGAAGATCGATCGCTGCACACGCTCGACAACTTGCGCAATGCGCGCGATTTGCTCGGACCGCGACGACGCGTGATCTTGCTTTCCAGCCGCAGTCACCTGGCGCGGTGCAGCGCACTGGCGCGGCAGTTGGGGCTGGATTTCACTGTGTGCGCGGCGGAGGATCGCCTCACCAGCGATCGGCCGATGTGGCGCGTGTTGCAGGGCGAGGCGGTGATGTTGTGCTGGTTGCAGGCGGGAACCGGCTGGGCGCGGCTGATCCGGCATCAACGGATGCTGGCGCGGGTAACTTGAGTGTTTTTCGATTCTGGCTCAGCACTGGCTCAGTAACTCCAGCAGCGTCGCGCGCGGCAACTTGCCAGTTTCGTTGCGCGGCAGGCTGGCCACGCGTCGCAACGGACGTGGCAGGAATACCGGATCGATCACCCGTCGCAGCGCAGCCAGCAACTGCGCTTCAGTGAGATCTGGCGCCACCGCCAGTGCCGCGATCCGGCGTACGCCGGACGCATCGGTCTCGTCGGATTGAAACACCATGCCATCCTCGACTCCGGGAATGGCCAGCAGCCGCCGGCTGAGATCCCCCAGCGAGGCGCGCTTGCCGGCGATCTCCAGCAAGTCGGCATTACGACCGCGCAGCACGAAGCGATGGCCCGGCAGCAGCTCGACGATGTCCTGCAACAATACCGGCGCATCGAACCAGTCGGCATCCACCAGGGTGCCGTCGGGCTGCGGCTGCAGCTGGACGCCCTCGAACAGGTTCCATTCGACTTCGCTTGCGGTGCGGCGGTGCGCGATCACGCAGGTTTCGGTCGAGCCGAACATTTCCAGCACCGGTGCGCGGCAGTGTGCTTCTGCCGCCTGCGCCAGCTCGGCCGGCAGCGGCGCGGTGGCCGACACGATCGCCGCCAGCGCTGGCAACTCCAGCCCGGACGCGATCAGTGTGCGCAAGTGCACCGGCGTGGTGACCAGCATTCGCGGCGCGGCGGACTCTGACAACATGTGCACGATTTCGCCGGGAAAGAACGGACGTCCGGCGTGCACCGCGAAATCGCCCAGCAGCGGTAGCAAAACCGACAGCTCCATGCCGTACATATGCTGCGGGGGCACCGTGGCGATGATCGAGGCAGGGCTGACCTGCGTTCCGAGGCAACTGCGCAGCAACGCCTCGTTGTGCCGCGTGCTGGCGCAAAAGCTGCGCCAGGACTTGCTGGTGGCGGTCGGCTGACCGGTGCTGCCGGAGGTAAAACCGATCGCGACCACTTGCGCCACCGGCAAGGACGGCCAGTCGGTTTCATCGACTGACACGTTCACGTCCTGGCTCAGATGGTGGCAGTGCGGCGGCTCTTCGCACATTGCGCAGGTTTTGGCATCGGCAACGCAATAGCTGTCTGCATATCTGCCAAGCGTCTCTACAACCACTGCCGGCGCGCGCGATGGCGGCAAAAGATTGGTCTGCCCACGCAGCGCAACGGCGCAAAATGCCACCATGAACCAGTAACGATCCTCGCACAGGTTGACCGCGTAACGACCCAACGGCAGCGACGTTGCCGCTGCGCGCACGTCGGCGATGAATTGCCCGGCATTGATCATCCGCCCACCGCCAAACGCCAGCGCCCGATGCGGGAGCTGTGCAAACAACAATGGCAGCCGATCTTGCATGCCAGCGGCCGGTGTCAGCACGGCGACCATCTGTTTCCCCGTTGCATCCTTGGCATAGAGTCGCGGATTGCGGGCCGGCACTCAAGCGCTGCATCGCATGTGGCTTTATCCGACGGGCGACGCTTGACGGACTGCTGCTGGCTGCCGAGCATCCGTGGATGTCAGCCGATTCCGATCTACCCGCCGCCGCATTCGATCCGCAGATTGAGCCGTGGCCGGTGCTGGATGCGGCCAGCATCCATCTGTGGCTACTGCCTTACCAGCGTGGCGACTCCAGCCTCGTCGCGTTGCGTGACTGTATCGCGCGCTATTGCGAAATCGAATCCGGGCAAGTGGACTTGGATCGCGACCCCGCCGGCAAGCCGTGGTTGCGGGCGCCGCAGTGCGACCTGCGCTTTTCTGCCAGCCACAGCGGTGCGCAACTAGTGCTCGCGTTCCTGCGCGGCGCGGCCGATCACGATCTGATCGGCGTTGATCTGGAAATCACCAAGCCGCGACCACGCACGCTGGAACTGGCACGGCGCTTTTTCACGAGGGGAGAAGCTGACGCCTTGGCCGCGTTGCCGGTCGGTCAGCAGGAACTCGCGTTCTACCGATTCTGGGTCGCGAAGGAAGCCGTGCTCAAGGCGCTGGGCCGCGGGTTAGCGCATGGGCTGGACAAGGCGGCGTTCGCGTTTGAGGGCGATCTGGGCGATCCGCGCCAGGCCGATGTCCGATTACGGCTGGCGTCGCTGGACGTGCCGTCCGCTGCTGCGCGAAGCGAGTCGGCAGCGCAGACTATCGACGCCGCAAACGACAGCGCGAGCTCCATCGCTGGCTGGGAATTGCATGAATTTGCGGCGAATCAAGCCATCGGCTGCATCGCCTGGAGCGGGAGGCAGCGCCGCGTTGTTAGATTCATAGGGGCGAAACCTGCGGCCCAGCCGGGAGTGTGAAGGATTCCACCTTTTCGGTGGTCGCCTTTTGAGCCCCTCTCCCCGCGGGAGAGGGGCGTCCAGCAACGCCTGCAATCACGCCATCCCGGGCGTTCGCCTGCCTCAGATAATTCCGCCGCCCAGTTGCAGCCGCAGCACCCCGATCACGATTGCGAGCCCGTTCAACCACAATCCGGCGCGCGCTCGACCACGGTGCGGGAGCGCCGTCAGCGCATATCCGAGACCGCTGATGATCAGTCCGACCCCGGCAAACGGGATCATGAACCAGTTGCCCCAGCCCAACAGCGGAATAAAGGCCAGCATCATCCACAGCATCGAGACGATGCCCCACAACATTCCGATCAGTCCCATTGCAGTGTGTCCAGGTCACGTCGCGATGGCGCGACCTGCACAACATGGGTTTTGCTATCGGCAATCTCAATGCGTTGTTGAAGATGAACGGGCGCAGCCGGAATCTGTGTTCTGACGGGCAGGTCACTGAATGGTCACGAGGACGCGTATAAAATTTTCGTTAGGTACTTGCAAAGTTTTCGTTAGTCCGTAGAATCGTGATCAGAAGTCTGATCCAACCCATTGCCTGGAAACGACATGTTGCCGCTGTTGCTGATTCCGATGCTGCTTGTGCTGGCGATCCTAACGGTCGCGGTCAAGCGTGTGCCGGATGGCGAGGCATGGACCGTGTACCGCCTAGGTCGCCACGCACGTACGTTGTTGCCGGGGCGGCATTTCGTCTGGCCAGGGCTGGAGCGCGTGAAGCGCCATGTCAGTCTGATTGGCCATCATGTCGAGGTGCCGGTGCACGCGCTCGGCGCGGCCGATGGTTGTGCCGACCTGTATTACCAGATTCTTGATCCGGTGCAGGCCGGCAACGCTCTGGAATCGGCAGACGAAACCATCCTGCGCGAAGCGGGCGACGCGATCGACGTGGTCGCCGCGCAGATGCCGCGCCAGTCCACCTGGACCGTTGCCGCGGCCGACGCGCTGAAACAAGAAATCAATCGCCGCGTGTCCGGCATCGGCCTGCGCGTGATCCGCTGCGCATTGCACACCGCCTGAGTTGTGAAGGCGCTGGATTGACAGCCTGCGGCTGTTGTTACGCGCTTCCACCTTCGCGGGACTGACGAGTTCGTTTAGAACCCCAATCTCCTTGGCAAACGCCCGGCTACCAGCAGCATCAATGGGATACTGGCATTGCCCATGCCCAGTCCCGACGCTATCCCGACCGACGTTGCCGATTCGATTCGCGCCGACCTGCTCGCCGGGCTTGCCGCGCTCGGCTGGTCGCGCGATGCGCGGGAACCGCTGGCAAACCAACTGCTCTATTATCTGATCTTGCTAGTGCGCTGGAACGGCGCCTACAACCTGACCGCAGTGCGCGATCCGCTGCAAATGGTCTCGCGTCACCTGCTCGATTCGCTGGCGATCGCACCGCATGCGCACGGGGCATTGGCCGATGTCGGCTCCGGTGCTGGGCTGCCAGGAATTCCTCTGGCATTGGCGCGGCCCGATCTGAAACTCACGCTGATCGAATCCAACGGCAAGAAGGCTCGCTTCCTGCGCGAAGCGGTGCGCGTGTTGCAGCTGCCCAATGTGCAGGTCGCGCATCTGCGCGCGCAGGCGCATGCGTCAAACCACTTCGATCAGGTCGTCTCGCGTGCCTTCAGTTCGCTGGCCGATTTCGTCCTCGCAAGTGCGCATCTGCTCAAGCCCGGAGGCCAGTTGCTGGCGATGAAGGGCATATTGCCGGCCGATGAGATCGCCGCAATGCCGCCAGGTTGGTCGGTGGTCGCGAGCCATCGACTGCAGGTCCCTGGTTTGGATGCCGAACGTCATCTGCTGGTGCTGGAACCGGTTGCCGCGTGACAATGCGCGTTCACACTCGTAGTGCGTGCCCCGAATTCCAAATCCGGTGGTGCAGAACTCTCAAGGACATTTCATGGCACGCGTGATAGCGGTTGCCAACCAGAAAGGCGGCGTCGGCAAAACCACGACCGCGGTCAACCTGGCTGCGGCGCTGGCGCAGACGGGCAAGCGCGTGCTGCTGGTCGATCTCGATCCGCAGGGCAACGCGACGATGGGCGCGGGCATCGACAAACGCGAAGTCGAGGCGTCCACCTGCGAATTGCTGTTGGGGGAAGCCACGTTTGCGCAAACGCTTAGGCGCAGTCCGGAAGGCTTCGACCTGCTGCCCGGCAACAGCGACCTCACCGCAGCGGAAATCCGCCTGATGGACGAGTCGCAACGCGAGCAACGGCTGAAAACCGCGTTGCAGCCCGAGCTTGGCAATTACGATTTTGTGCTGATCGATTGCCCGCCGTCCTTGTCGCTGCTTACTCTCAACGCGCTCTCCTGCGCCGACAGCGTGCTGGTGCCGATGCAGTGCGAATACTTCGCGCTGGAAGGCTTGAGTTCGCTGCTGCAGACGATCGATGCACTCAAGGCGCGGCTGAATCCGGCGCTGGAAGTCGAGGGCATCCTGCGCACGATGTTCGACGTGCGCAACAACCTTGCCAACGCAGTCTCGGGTGAGTTGCTGCAGCACTTTGGCAGCGTCGTGTTCCGCACCATCATCCCGCGCAATGTGCGCCTGGCCGAGGCACCCAGCCACGGCATGAGTATCATCGGCTACGACAAATCCTCGCGCGGCGGCATCGCCTATCTCGGCCTGGCCGGTGAAGTGCTGCGTCGTCAGCGCGAACGCGGCAGCACCGCGCGCAATCCGGAGATTCGCTGAGATGGTGAGCAAGCCCAAACCCAAATCCTTGCCGGCGAAAACCGTCGCAAAACCCGTGGCGACGTTAGGCAAGAAGCGCGGCCTCGGCCGCGGACTGGACGCGCTGCTCGGCAATGCCGGTCGCGCCGCCACGCCTGCGCCGCAGCCCTCCGAACCCAGCCTGCGTACGTTGCCGGTTGACGCGCTGCAACCAGGACGCTATCAGCCGCGCACCGGGATGGATCCGGCGCGGCTGGACGAGTTGGCCGACTCGATCCGCGTGCAAGGCGTGATCCAGCCAATCGTGGTGCGTGCGTTGGATGCATCCGGCAAGGGCGGCGTCAGCCACGAAATCATCGCCGGCGAACGTCGTTGGCGCGCAGCGAAACTGGCGGGACTTGATTCAGTGCCAATTGTGCTGCGCGCGGTCGATGATCGCGCGGTCATCGCGATGTCGCTGATCGAGAACATCCAGCGCGAAGACCTCAATCCGCTCGAGGAAGCGCAGGCGTTGGCGCGGCTGATTGCCGAGTTCGAGCTTACTCACCAGCAGGCGGCCGACGCGGTCGGCCGGTCGCGCGCATCGGTGTCCAACCTGTTGCGCCTGCTTGACCTGCCGCCCGCGATTCGCGCGTTGCTGGAAGCGGGCCGGCTGGAAATGGGCCACGCGCGCGCGCTGCTGACGCTGACGCCAGAAGCGGCCAGCAGGCTGGCGTCGGACGCCGCCGAGCAGGGCTGGTCGGTGCGCGAAGTCGAGCGTCGCGCGCAATTGTTCGCGCAGGGAAAACTGCCGCCGGGTCGGAGCAAGGCCAAGCCCCGCACGGTCGATGCCGACATCCTGCAGCTCGAACGCCAGCTTGCCGAATCGCTGGGTACCAAGGTCGTGGTCCAGCACGCGCGCGGCGGGCATGGTCGGCTTGTGATCCATTACCACGACCTCGACACCCTTGAAGGCGTGCTCGAACGCCTGCGCGGCAAGCAGTGATCGATGATGCCGAGACCCAATGCAATCCGGCAAAACGCTTGTTTCATCGCCGATGATGCAACGATAATCGCGCTCGTTAATCCCCGCGTTGCAGCGTTCAAGCTGGGCGTCGTCGCATTCGGACGGGCCTGTCCATGAGCACGCTCGAACTTTCCGTCGTGGTGCCGGTGCACAACGAGCAGGACAACATCGCGCCGCTGGTTGGGGAGATCGTGGCCGCACTGCGCGGGCGCCTGCCGTTCGAAATCGTGTACGTCGATGACCTCAGTCGCGACAACAGCGTGGCCGTGCTGCAAGGGTTGCAGCGCGACACGCCCGAGCTACGTGTACTGCGCCACCTGCAGCAATCCGGACAAAGCACCGCGATTCGGAACGGGATCAAGGCCGCGCGCGGTCCGTGGATCGCGACGCTGGACGGTGACGGCCAGAACGATCCAGCCGATATTCCCAAGCTGCTCGACTCACGCGCGATTGCCGCGCCGGACATCAAGTTGTTCGCCGGCTGGCGCGTCAATCGGCAGGATTCGGGCAGCAAGCGCTGGGCATCGAAGTGGGCCAACGCGATCCGCTCGCGCATGTTGCGCGACGACACGCCAGACACCGGCTGCGGCATCAAATTGTTCGAGCGCGAAGCCTTTCTGGATTTGCCGTATTTCGATCACATGCATCGCTACCTGCCGGCGTTGATGCAACGCAGCGGCTGGAAAACCGTCAGCGTGCCAGTCAACCACCGCCATCGCACAGCGGGCATATCCAAGTACAACAATCTCAATCGCGCGCTGGTCGGCATCAGCGACCTGCGCGGTGTGTCGTGGCTGATCCGCCGCGCGAAACGCACCGAGGTTAGCGAGGTGATCGCCGACACCTCCTCCCTTGCGCAGGGCGCAGGGGAGGATTGAGGAGGGGCGCTCTTTTCTTTCCAGTGGCAGATTGTGTGGCGACGAGCGCCTGAGTAGGCCGGATTGAGCAAGGACGGTCTTTCAGTCACTCCCCTCGCATGAATTCCCACCCCTCCCAACCACCCCCTGCGCTTTGCGCAAGGGGAGGAGTTGAAACCCTTGAAGCATTGAACGACCGGAGCACGCAATGAACGACGAACTCCTTTGGCTCACCTGGACCGGTGTCCACGTCACGCTGTGGAAGCTGATCGGCTACACCGGCGCGCTGATGTTCTCGGCACGCTGGTTTGTGCAGATGCACGCGTCGCGTCGGGCCGGAAAGCCGGAAATGCCGCGCATGTTCTGGTACATGAGCATCGTCGGCAGCCTGATGACACTGGCCTACTTCGTGTTTTCGCCGAAGGGCGATTCAGTCGGCGTGCTGCAAAACCTGTTCCCCGCGTTCACCGCCAGCTACAGCCTGTACCTTGATATCCGCCACCACGGGTGGCATCGGCAGCGCAACATGCCGGAACCCTCCTGACCGCGCTGCCGATTGCGCGAGAAGATCGCAGCCGTTAGAATACGCGGCTCGCTTGCCGACGGCCCCGCCGTCCGCGGTCGTTGCGGCAGCACGTGCCCGGCGCCCCGCGTAGCGATTCTTCACCCTTCACGTGTGCGGCCATGCCGCGGGGCCGACGCCTTCCTGGCCAAGGAAAGCCAACACTGGCCGATGCCAGACCACAGAGGTGCACCATGTCCCGAGTTTGCCAGGTGACCGGCAAGGGCGTGCAGAGCGGCAACAACGTCTCGCATGCCAACAATGCCACCCGCCGCCGTTTCCTTCCCAACCTGCACGAGCGTCGCTTCTGGGTCGCCAGTGAAAATCGCTGGATCAAGTTGCGCTTGTCCGCCCACGCGATGCGCACCATCGACAAGAACGGCATCGATTCGGTGCTGGTCGAAATGCGCGCCCGCGGCGTGAAGATCTGAGGACCAGACCATGACATCCAAGCGCGACAAGATCCGCCTCACCTCGTCGGCCGGTACCGGTCATTTCTACACCACCGACAAGAACAAGAAGACCACGCCGGGCAAGATGGAGGTCAGCAAGTACGACCCCGTCGTCCGCAAGCACGTGATGTACAAGGAAGCCAAGATCAAGTGACGTAATGGCGCATTCGCGCTTGACGCGAATGCCTCTGCCATTGCGTCACCCCCGCGACTGCGCGCGACCGGATTGCGCGCGAACGACGAAGTCGGCCCGAAGGGCGAATGCCAGGATGGCGTGAGTCAAGCGGGGGTCCAGTGTCTGTAAAAAGCCCGCCTTCCGGCGGGCTTTTCATTTCTGCGCAGCGAATCGCGACGGATCGCATTCAGCCCTTGCCAGCTACATCGCCGCAATCAACGCGTCACCAAACTCCGAACACTTCACCTCGGTCGCGCCCGGCATGAGCCTTGCGAAATCGTAGGTGACGCGCTTGCCGGCGATCGCCTTGTTCATCGCCGCGACGATCACGTCGGCGGCCTCGACCCAGCCCATGTAGCGCAGCATCATCTCGCCCGACAGGATCACCGAACCCGGGTTGACCTTGTCGAGCCCGGCGTATTTCGGTGCGGTGCCGTGGGTCGCCTCGAACACCGCATGGCCGGTGACGTAGTTGATGTTCGCGCCCGGCGCGATGCCGATGCCACCGACTTCCGCAGCGAGCGCATCGCTGAGGTAGTCACCGTTGAGGTTCAGTGTCGCGACTACATCGTATTCGGCCGGCCGGAGCAGGATCTGCTGCAAAAAAGCATCGGCGATCGAGTCCTTGATAATCAGGCCCGCCCCCGGGTTGCCTTTCGGAATCACGTGCCACGGGCCGCCATCGAGTTCCACGGCACCAAAGAAATCGCGCGCCACCTGATAGCCGAAGTCGCGGAACGCGCCCTCGGTGAACTTCATGATGTTGCCCTTGTGCACCAGCGTCACCGACTTGCGCTTCTCGGCAATCGCATAGCCGATCGCGCTATGCACGAGACGTTCGGTGCCCAGGTACGAAACGGGCTTGATGCCAATTCCGACCTGAACGTCGCTGTGTCGGTGCGGCATGCCGATGCCTTCCAGCGCAGCGTTCCACGCATCGGTTTTTTCCTGCGTGCCGAAACGGATCTTGTCGAACGATTTCGGAAATTCGCGCTCCAGGAAGTCGAGCACTTTCTGCGCATCCGCCGAGCCCGGCTCGAACTCGATGCCGGCATAGATGTCCTCGGTGTTCTCGCGGAAGATCGTCATGTTGACCTTGCCCGGATCCTTCACCGGCGAAGGCACGCCCTCAAACCAGCGCACCGGCCGCAGGCAAACGTAGAGATCAAGCATTTGCCGAAGCGCGACGTTGAGGGAACGGATGCCGCCGCCGACGGGCGTCGTCAACGGTCCCTTGATCGAAACCAGATATTCGCGGCAGGCCTCGACGGTTTCGTCGGGAAGCCAATTACCGGTGGCCTCGAACGCCTTCTCGCCGGCCAGCACTTCCATCCACATCAACTGGCGATCGCCGCCATAGGCCTTCGCCACTGCCGCATCCAGCACCCGCACCGATGCGCGCCAGATGTCCGGCCCGGTGCCGTCGCCTTCGATGAACGGAATGATTGCATGGCTCGGCACGTTCAAACCGTGCGGCGATTTGGTAATGCGCTCGCCGCCGGACGGCGGACTCGGTTGTGCTGCACTCATGGCGGACTCCGGTGGCTGCATGAAAGTCAGAATATTGTCTGTGTTCTCGGGCGAGACAGCCAAACAAATCAGTCTCGCTCCGTGAGACGAATGAAGTGCATGATGCCATGCAAAGGGAAAATCGAATGGCTTCGGTAGGCGGCGAGCCGCCCAACAGCAATGCTCCGTATCTTGCGCACACCAAACCGGATGCGCCGGCAGAGATTGCCGGCCATTTGCTTGAAGATCATCTGCGCGCAGTGGCCGAGCTTTCGGCTGGATTCGCCCGCAGTTTTGGCAGCCGCGAGTGGGGGCGCCTTGCCGGGCTTTGGCACGACCTCGGCAAATACCGCCCAGGCTTCCAGCGCTACATCCGACAGTCACGCGATCCCGACGCGCACATCGAAGGCCGCGTGGTCGGGCGCGACAAGACCCATTCGGCCGCCGGTGCACTCCATGCGATCAAGACCCTCGGCCCGGGACACGGATCGCTTCTGGCATTTTTGATTGCGGGACATCACGCCGGCCTTCCTGACCATGATCCGTCGGATGGGGCAGGCGCATCTCTCAAAGCGAGACTCGCCAGCGATGACAGCAAGCGCGAGTACGCCGAGGCGACTCAGCAGC
This sequence comes from Lysobacterales bacterium, assembly GCA_038216155.1. Taxonomy (GTDB): domain Bacteria; phylum Pseudomonadota; class Gammaproteobacteria; order Xanthomonadales; family Xanthomonadaceae; genus SZAS-103. The sequence goes on along the minus strand of JBBQQH010000019.1, from coordinate 4,024 downwards.
GTATTCCTGCGGACATTCTCGACAGCGACAAGCCGGAAGCGAATTTTCTCGGCGGTGCGGAAGGGTTCGCACTGTGGATCCGCGTGTTGTTCTCATGCCTTGTCGATGCCGATTTTTTGGATACCGAGGCGTATTTCAATCGGGAAAGAACCGTGCGCCGCGCCCGGCATTCTTCAGTGTCCGTAGCCCAAGTGGGATGCGCTCGCCACCTTGAACTTGCCAATTGAGGTTCCTTCGTGAGCAAGCATCAAAACAAGTTCATCGCACATGTGCGAATTAGTGGGGAGCAACAGTCGTTAGAGGATCATCTGCTGGGCGTTGGAAAGATCGCCGCCGACTCCGCTGCAAAGCTCAATTTGTCGCTTGCCGGCGAGTTGCTCGGCCTTCTGCACGATCTTGGCAAATACAGCGTGGAGTTCCAAGCGTACTTAAAATCTGCTGCGGGTTTATTGAATCAGGACGAAGACGCAGACTACGTCGATGCCGCTGGGCTCAGAGGCAAGATCGACCATTCGACCGCTGGCGCGCAGATTGTCTGGCGTGAACTCTCCAAGCAGGGGTCATTGGGGTCGATGGTTGGACAGATGCTCGCGCTGTGCATTGCATCTCATCATTCGGGTTTAATCGACTGTCTGAGCGCCGATCTCAATCACTTCGGCGAAGACAAATTTTCGCGGCGCATGCGCAAGGTAGATGAGCGCAGCCATCTGGACGAATCGTGGAGCAAGTTCGACGCAACGTTGCGGGATAAAGTTTGTACGCTGCTGGTTCATCAAGACTTGCTTTCAAGCATCCATGGAAAACTCCTTTGCATCGGGAAAAACAGCAAGGGCGTCGTCGCCCAGCAGCAGATCGGCTTGCTAGTGCGCTTCCTTTTCAGCTGCCTGATCGATGCGGATCGCCTGGATACGGCAACGTTCGAGAAGCCGAAAGCCAACCGCCATCGCCCGCATGGCGAATATGTCGATTGGAAAACACTTATTGAGCGACTTGAACTTCATTTGGCTGGACTGACACCAAAGCATCCCATTGATGGAACGCGTCGCGACATTGCACAGCATTGTCTGGATGCTGCTCAGCGCCAACGAGGCATTTATACCTTGAGCGTGCCGACAGGAGGCGGCAAGACTCTGGCAAGCCTGCGTTTTGCGTTGAATCATGCGGTTCGGTGGAAGATGGACAGGATCATCTACGTCATTCCGTTCACTTCCATCATCGACCAGAACGCGAAGGTGGTACGGGGAATTCTGGAGCCTAACGACGACAAGACCAGTCAAGGCCGCATCGTACTCGAACATCATTCCAACCTGACGCCGGAAGTGCAGGGATGGCGGGAAAAGATGTTGACCGAAAACTGGGATGCGCCCGTCATCTACACGACGATGGTGCAGTTCCTCGAAACCCTGTTCGGCGCGGGCACGCGCGGCGCGCGGCGAATGCACCAGTTGGCCAACGCAGTCATCGTATTCGACGAGATACAGTCATTGCCGGTGAAGTGCGTGCATCTCTTCAACAATGCGCTGCAATTTCTGGTGGATTGCTGCGACAGCACTGCCGTGCTATGCACAGCCACGCAACCGCTGCTCGGTGAGGTCGATTCGCAAAAGGGCGCGCTGCGGCTGATAAAGGAAAACGAGCTGATGCCGAACGTCGAGAAGTTGTTCGACGACTTGAAGCGTGTGGACGTGCTGGACAGGCGCAAGCCTGGCGGCTGGTGCGAGGATGAGGTGGCTGATCTGGCGGTGACCGAATCAGAAAAAGCGGAAAGCTGCCTTGTAATCGTGAACACCAAGAAAGCCGCGCGTGAGCTATACCGGCGATGCAATGAGAAGGCGAACGATTTCGTCATCCACTTGAGCACGAGCATGTGCCCGGCGCATCGAAAGCAGGCCTTGGCCGAGATCGTCGGTCGCCTTGCTTCACGGCAGCAAGTGCTTTGCATCAGCACTCAGTTGATCGAAGCGGGTGTGGATGTCGATTTTGGCAGCGTGGTTCGGTACATGGCGGGACTGGATTCCATCGCGCAAGCGGCTGGTCGCTGCAATCGCCATAATGCTCGCCGGAAAGGCTACGTGCATATCGTCAATCCGGCACAGGAGAATTTGTCTCGACTACCGGACATAGCCATCGGCATCCAGAAGGCCGAGCGTGTCTTTGACGAGTACCATGCCAATCCAGCTCAGTTCGACCGCAACCTGATCGGCCCAAAAGCCATTGCCCGTTACTACCAGTACTACTTTTTCGACCGTCGAAACGACATGAGTTGTCCTGTATCCGCGCAAGCACTAGGGCACGATGACAGCCTACTCAATTTACTGTCAGCTAATGCTTTGGCGAGCGATGAGTACAAGAAGGTGAAAAGCCACGCACCGCCGCTTCATCTGCGCCAATCCTTCATGACGGCAGCCAAGGCATTCAAGGCTATCGACGCGCCCACACAAGGCGTGATTGTGCCATTCGGCAAGGAAGGCAAGAACCTCATCGCCGACCTATGCGCCGCCTTCGAAGTCGAAAAGCAATACGCTTTGTTGCGCCGCGCCCAGCAATTCACCGTCAATGTTTTTTCGCACGAGTTGGAGAAGTTGCAAGACGCTCACGCCGTTCATACGGTGCAGGAAGGCACGCGGATTCTTCATCTCGATCCGCGTTACTACAGCGCCGAGTTCGGGCTGATGATCGAACCCGTCAATCCCATGGAGAACTTGATCGAATGAATCCTTCTCGACAAATAGGAATCGAATTCAAGGTTTGGGCGCGGCACGCGCTCTTTACCGACCCACTCACGCGCATCGGCGGCGAAAAGTGTTCCTATCACCTGCCAACCTACGAGGCGCTGAAAGGCATCGCCAAGTCAATCTACTGGAAGCCAACCTTTATCTGGATCATGGATGAAGTCCGCATCATGAAACGCATTCGAACACAGACCAAGGGGACGAAGCCGCTGGTCTTCAGCGGTGGCAACGACCTGGCGATCTACACCTTTCTCGCCGACGTTGAATACCAGGTGCGCGCGCATTTTGAGTGGAACGAACATCGCCAGGAACTGGCCGACGACCGCAATTCCGGCAAGCACGCGGACATGGCTAGACGCATGCTGGAGCGCGGCGGCCGACAGGATATTTTTCTTGGTACGCGGGATTGCCAGGGTTATGTCGAGCCCTGCAAGTTTGGTGAAGGGAAAGGCGACTACGATGATTCGGGCGAAGTCGGCTATGGCCTCACCTTTCACGGCTTCGACTACCCGGACGAAACCGGCATGAACGAAAGCTACGAAGGCAAACTGCAGGCTCGATTCTGGCGGCCAACCATGATCGATGGCTTCGTCCAGTTCCCGCGCCCCGAAAACTGCAGCATCCGCAAATTCGTACGCGACATGACCGCCAAGCGATTCGCAAAAGACAAGAACCTGCGCAGCGTTGAAGCGGAAGCTGCCGAGTTGCAACTGGAGGTACGCGATGGCGTGGATTGAAAAGCTGCTCGCTACCTACGAAGCTTGCAAAGGACGGGAACCGTCAGGCAAGGAACCGTTGATGCCGGTGAGCCATGCGGTGCAGCAGGCACATATCGAAATCACGATAGATGGCACGGGCACCTTCAAAGGCGTGCGCGTTGTACAAAAAGAAGAAACGGTGATTCCGGCTACGGAGAAGTCCGCCGGCAGAACCGGTACGGGCGCGCTGCCGCATCCACTCTGCGATAAGGTCCAGTACGGCGCGAAGGACTATCCGTCGCATGGCGGTGCCAAGCCGAGTTTCTTTGATGCGTATCGAAACCAGTTGGCGACTTGGTGTCAATCAGAAAATTCGCACATCAAGGCAAAAGCTGTGCTCGCTTACGTTGACAAAGGGACACTGGTTGACGATCTTGTGCAGCACAATGTCTTGCACTTGGATGCCGGCGGGAAACTAATCGTTGCGCCAGCGAAATTGTCGGATCTAGGGCCGAGGTTCGCAGACCCACCCGAAATTTTCTGCCTGATCGCCCCTAATCAAGAGAAGAAGACGCGCGATCAAGGCGATGCCTT